>CANQDK010000005.1 GCA_947591785.1 uncultured Clostridia bacterium
AAATATTTGCAAGATAGTGAAATATTGTGGCGAGAGCATGTTGGTGATGTCAACACAATCCCTTCATATATGATTGGTAGCACAATTGGAACTCATGTTGGGCCTAATGCAATCGGCGTTGCGTTTTATGCTAAAATAAAAATTTAAATGAATGCATTATAAAAATAATTTCAACAGACTAAAAGAATCAAAATCGATGAAGTATGCAATAAAAAAAGAATTTGGAATATATAAATTTTTAAGATTTCCGCTTAACAAAGCAGTTTTGCATTTGGCAAAATTCTTTTTGTCTGCAATGCCGAAGGGAATGCACTCATCAAAAGAACTTCAAATTGAAAAAATTAAAGACAAAAACTTTAATGCTTATGTTATTAAACCTAAGTTAAATGCAAAACAGACTATTTTTTATATGCATGGTGGTGGCTTTGTTTTTAAAGGAGCAAAATATCATTACAAACTTGCAAAAACCTATGCGTTAAAATCGCAGTCTAATGTGATTTTTGTCGATTATTCTTTGGCTTTTGAAAAATATGGACATCCACTTGATGATTGCGTTGATGCTTATAAATATTTTCTTGTAAATAAACAAAAATTTGGCATTGATGAGAATAAAATTTGTTTTGTAGGTGATTCGGCAGGGGCATATTTGGCACTAGCACTTTATGACAGGTGTAAAAAAGAGAAAATGACTTTGCCAACACGAATTATGCTTGTTTATCCTGTGATTAATCCTTTAATGCAAAGCGATTCAATGAAAAAGTTCTCAGATACGCCGATGTGGAACAGCAAATTAAACAAAAAAATGTGGCAAATCTATTCCAAAGAAAATGAAGTGTTTAATCCGAATCAAGCAGATTTAAGCGGATTCCCTGAAACTTATATCGAAACGGCACAATTTGATTGTTTGCATGATGAGGGTGTCAATTTTTACAATAAACTTTCAAAAGCAGGTGTAAAATGTGTGCTTAACGAAACAAAAGGCACGATGCACGGCTTTGACATTAAACTTAAATCACCAACAACACAAAATTCCATTGAAAAAAGGGTTGAGTTTTTGAATAACACTTGATGCGTTTGACTTTTGACTGAAAGTTTTGTAAAATCATAATGGAACACATGAAAAAATACTTTTTATCCATTATGATTTTTTGTTCTGTGATTTTTCTCTCGCTAGGCGTGGGTGTTTTTTCTTTTAATTATCAAGCAAATTTATTTGCGAGTGCATCTGCACAGGAAGTAGAGGTTTTCAAAGATACGGCTCCGGAAAATCTTCAAGAACTTCAAGAAGCAAGTGATGGTCAACTTGACTATTGGGCTGAAAAGCTTAGCACTTTTGACGGAAGAGATTATAATTACATCACTCCTGCAAGAGACCAATATCAAAGACTTATTTGCTGGGCTTATGCGGCGGTCGGGGCAGCAGAGGCAAGCATTTTGCGAAATGGCATAGACCCAAGCGTCACAAAAGAAAACCTTGACCTTGACGAAGTAATCACTTCATTCAATCGCCACACCCGCGATGGAAGCCAAGACCCGTTGCATTTGACCACAAACGACACATATGATTATGGAACTTGGAATCAAGGTGATACTGGCTCAGTAAACGCGTTTTCAATGATGACGCAGGGTTACACACTTTTAAGCGAACATCATTTCAGCCCTTATGACGATGTGAGCAAAATTAAAGATGCACTTCAACCATCTAAATATTATGTAAAAAGTTATCAAGGTTTTGAATTTGATAAAAACTCTATCAAACGTGCAATATTGAAGTATGGGGCGGTTACTTTTAACTATGCTTCTCCCACTTCAACAAAGTTTTTTAGCAAAAACAAGCAGTCAGACCACACTTCACTTATTGTCGGCTGGGATGACAATATAAAGACCACAGATTTCAGCCCGTCGCATCCTGAAAATGATGGAGGGTGGATAATAAAAAATAGTTGGGGTGAATATAAGGGTGATCACGGCTTTTATTATATCTCCTACGAGCAGCCAATAGGCGGACTATATGCCATCGATATAGCAATGGCAACTGATTATCAAAATATCTATTATTATGACGGCAATGTAACAGTTAATATGGCAAAGCAGGCTGGCGATGCCCAAGCGGCGATATATGAGGCAAAACTTTCAAGCCCTACAAAGCAAGAGCAGTTAAAAGCCGTTATGATATATGTGCCAGAGGGGAATTTGAATGTAAATGTCAAGATATACAAAAATTTGAAGGCAAATCCCGGCAATGTTAATGACAAGATCAATAATCCTGAGCAATTATCGCCAGCCCTAGATTTTAACGCACAAATAATGGAAAGTGGTATGCACACCATAGACTTGCCAAAACTAATAGATCTTGAGCAAGGCGAATACTTTTCGATAGTGATAAGATGCAAGAGGAATAATGGCTCTTCAGCTTCTGTCAAATGTGCGGTTGATAGCAATAGTTCAATCAATGATATGACCTATTATTTAGAAAATGGTCAGTGGATAAGTTTTAAAAGCAGCAGTAACTATGCCGATAGTTCGACCGGCAACAAAACCGCCAAAATTAGGGCGATAACAAACATCATTGAACGCACAACTCAATCTAAAAATGACTTGCAATATGCCAGAGTTGAAATCCCAAATCGACTGGTTTATTATGAAAAAGGCAAGGACTTAATTCCAGAAGAAATCGATGTCATTTTAGATGGGCAGCCGCTTACAAATGGAGAGGATTATAGTGTAAAGATTGAAAAAATCGCTGCACCTGGAATGGCTGAAATAAGAATTCAAGGCAGTGGTTATTATAGTGGAACAAGGACAACTTATTTTGAGGTTGCAAAGGCAAAATATCCACCAGGTGCGACAAGCGACACGATAAATGTCTACAGCGACAAAAAATATTTGAAAGATATTCCGCCGCCAACAGACTGGAAGTGGGAAAATGAAAATCAACCACTTCAAAATGGATATACTCAGGTGACAATGACCTACATTGGAGAGGATAAAGAATTTTATCAGACCACGACCTGCAGCCTTCAAATTTACAAGGTTGACCAAACTCCATCAAAAGAGGTAGATATTTCGGCGGCACAGGTTGAGGTTGTTGGGAGTTATTTTTACACTGGCAAGCCGATTGTGCCAGAGGTGAAGGTTAGGCTTGAAAATGTCGAGTTATATCAAGGCATTGACTACACCTTAGACTGCCAAAGCAACATAAATGCAGGCAATGCCACAGTTTTTGTCAACGGGATTGACCACTACTGTGGTCAGGCGAGTCAAATATTTGTGATACAAAGGGCAGAAAAGCCAAATGTCGACACAACAATCCGTGTAAATCAAGAAGCGACAAAATTGTCAGATATCCAGCCTCCAAGCGACTTTGTTTGGGCGGATGGAACAATGGAAATAACTTCAGATAGAGTAAGAGCAAAGGCAATTTATGTCGGTGACGATGCAGAGAATTATGTAACCAAGGAAATTTATTTTGAAATTGTTATTGAAATGCCACAAAACAAGCCCGAAACAAACAATTTGATATGGCTTGCAATTGCCGTGCCTGTTGGTGCATTGCTTGTTGGTTGGCTTGTTCATGCACTTGTAAGTCGCAAGAAAAACAAAAAGTGGAAAGGGCTGTAAAATATCTCAAAAAAAATTATTTATGCACTTTGTGTTTGACTTTTGACTGAAAGTTTTGTAAAATCATAATGGAACTTATGAAAAAACACTTTTTATCCATTATGATTTTTTGTTCGGTGATTCTTCTCTCACTAGGAGTGGGTGTTTTTTCTTTGAATTATCAAGCAAATTTATTTGCAAGTGCATCTGCCCAGGAAATTGAGGTTTACAAAGACGAAGCTCCGGAAAACCTTATTGAGCTTCAAACAGCAAGTGACGGACAACTTGAATATTGGGCAACAAACCTTGACAAATTTGATGGGAGAGAATTTGATTACATAACTTCTGAAAAAAACCAGGGCGGTATGGGAATTTGCTGGGCATATGCAGCTGTTGGAGCAGTGGAAGCAAATATTCTGCGTGACAGTGTTGATCCGGAAGTTGACAAAACCACGCTTGATTTAGATGAAATGATTGCGGCTTATGGGCGTTTTAATCGTGATGGAGAGAACGACCCGCTTTATCTTACAACAAATGACACATACAGAAGCGATACTTGGAAAAGTAGTGGCGATTTTGCTCATAATGCATTTATGGCAATGACACAGGGCTTTTTGCTTGTTGATCAAGTTTCAAGTGAGTGGTGGACAGAAAGTGCTTACAAGCGTGGACTTTCGCAATCAAAATATTTCGTTCAGGGATTTAAACAAATTGATCACACCGAAGAGGCTATCAAGCGTGCAATACTTGAATATGGCAGTGTTACGATGGAGTATAAGGCCCCGGAAACTATGAGTCAACAATATGTAAATCATGTTGATACAAAGGCTGGTCATGCATCTCTTATCATTGGCTGGGATGACAGCCTCTCCAGTACTTTATTTTGGCCAGATAAAGCGTCATCCAATGGTGCATGGATTGTCAAAAACAGTTGGGGACCTGGTGGCGACGCTGGTGTGAATGGCACTCACTGTTTTTATCTTTCCTATGATGCTTATATGACTGACAATCTCTATGTTGTTGACATGGGCTTGCGAGAGGATTATCAAAATATTTATTATTATGACGGCTCTATAAGCGATAACACGATGCAATATACTGCCGATGCTTACGGTGCAATTTATGAGGCAAAACTCACTTCTGCCAATCAGCAAGAGAAACTCACTGCCGTTTCTTTTGGCATTTGGAATAACAAAGCAACCGTCAATATTGATGTTTACAAATTGGAAGAGGTAAATTTTGCCAATGTTAACTCCGAAATCAACAAGCCTGACTCTGGACAATTGATTGGATATAAACATGATGTTTACTTTGAAGATGACGGATTTTATACGGTTGACTTTGATGTTCCTATAGACCTACAATGTGGCGAAATTTTTTCAATTGTTATTAGCGGAAGAGACTCGAACAATGGCTATCTACATCCATATTTTGCACAGGATTATATCGACTCCATAAATGATATGACCTACATGAAATATGGCAACGAGTGGACCAGTTTTAAGGGATATAAAGACAGTTATCCTGGAAAAACTGCAGGCTCATGCGTTAGGCTTCGGGCAATAACAAACGTTGTCAAAACTTCTAACTCTTATGATAACGATTTGTCGCAAGCGAGAATTGAACTTGACAGCAGGCTCGTCTATTATGAAAAGGGAAAATCTCAAACGTCAACGTTTATGGTGTATATTGGAAATAGAATTTTACAGGAGGACGAGGATTATGAAGTCGATTACCTTAACAATTCAGAGCCCGGAATTGCAACAGTAACGATAAATGGAATTGGCGATTATCATGGCGAGAAATCAACCACTTTTGAAATAGCAAAACCTGAATATCCTCCAGGCATGATAACGGGTGGACAAATTGAAATTTACAGCAACACAAACAGCCTATACCAAGTTCCTGTTCCAGATGGATGGAAATGGGGAGAAACTCAAGATATAACGCTCAAAACAGGATTATCTGACTGGGGTTATCAGCTGAAATATATAGGCAATGATGCACAATTTTATCAAAAACTTACTTACAGTGTCAAAATTTATAAGAATAGCACGCCTAGACCTTTACAAGTCAACTTAGAGGGCTCAACGGTCACAATTAATGGCAAATATTCATACACAGGCTCTGAGATTCAGCCAGATGTGTGGGTTGTTTGCAAAGGACACGAGTTAAAATTTGGCAGTGATTACACTGTGCAATATCAAAACAACACAGATTACGGCACTGCAAAAATTATAATAACCGGCCAGGGTGCTTACACTGGGCAAGTGACAAAAGAATTTCAAATACGAAAGGCAAAATGGCCAAATAAGCGACCAAAGAGCATAATATATGTTGACAAGGATACAAAAAATTTAAGTCAAATTTCACTAGACTGTCCGGGTTGGACTTGGCAAAAACACTTTGAATTAACAAGCGATGAAGTTCAGGCTACAGCCATCTACACTGGAACGGGAGCAAGCAATTATGCTAATACAAAAATGATTGTCACGATTATCCGTGAAAGTGAAACAGGGCAAAAGAATATTGCCAAGATTTCAGAGTTGAGGCTTGAGCGAACTGAGTATGTTTATAGCGGACAGGCATGGATGCCGAATGTTATTGCATGGGATGGGGAGATTGAACTTTCAAAAGGCACAGATTTTAATGTGCAATATCAAGACAACACGGAAGCCGGTCAGGCAAGTGTCGTTATCACAGGCATAAATAGTTACACAGGCTCGACAACTCTCACTTTCAACATTGCACGAGCAGATAGAGATGATTTTAAGGTTATTTTGGAAGGGTGGACTTATGGGCAGACTGCTCAAGAGCCAAGCATCGAAGGATATGTCGAAAACGCAAAAGTGACTTATTCATATTCCACTAGTCGAGATGGCAGTTATTCAACTGAAAAGCCGAAAAACGCTGGCTCTTACTGGATAAAGGCAGTGATTGATGCGTCACGAAACTATAATGCCGCTGAAAATATAACACAGTTTACTATTTCAAAGGCAGACAATCCGTCAAATACGCCAAGAACGGAACTGACAATCAGCCGAAAGGCAAAGACTTTGCAAGATGTTGAGCTTAATGCTGAAGGTTGGGAGTGGGAAACTCCAAGCACAAAAATTACGGGCAAAACTTTGACTGCCAAAGCAGTTTATTTTGACAAAGAAAACTATGTGAATTATACAGTTCAAATCACGTTGACAAAAGCTGATCCTAAGGATGTTTCGTTGTTAAGCGTTGTTCTTGATGTCAAATCTTTTGTCTATAACGGGACTGAAAGAAAGCCTAATGTAGTTGCAAAAGACGACGATATTTTGCTTGTTTTGGGCGAGGACTACGATGTCGAATATCAAGACAACAAAAATGCTGGACAGGGCAAAGCAATCGTGACTTTCAAAAATGATTACGAAGGAACAACAGAACTTCTTTTCACAATCTCAAAGGCAGAAAAACCAACTGTGAAAAATAATTTGATTCGAATTGAGCATAAAGTCACAAAGTTGTCAGAGATAAAACTTCCTGATGGATTTGTTTGGAAAGATGGTGATTTGGAGATTACATCAGACAAAATGTTGGCAGTGGCAATATATGTCGGTGATGATGCAAACAACTATATCTCAAAAGAAGTTGACTTTACAATTGTTATTGAAACACAGAATGGGATAAATAGTTTGGATTGGCTTGTTATTGTCATTCCTATTGCAATTTTGCTTATTGGATATGTTGTTTATACAATTTTAAGGCATAAACGTAACAAGTGGAAAAATCACATATAAAAAAGCGGAAGGGATAATCTTTCCGTTTTTTCTTTCGTTTTTTATTATAAAATTTATAAAAATTCTTTTATTTGTTTTGAAATGAGAATAAAAAAGAGTAAAATAAATTTTATAGGAGATTGTAAATGTTTGGAAGAAGAGCAGATGGTGTGAAAGTTAAAGGAATGCAAATCATTGACAAAGCTATGCCTTATTTCATGCCGATGAGAATAGATGCTGTCAACCTCTATGAACAAATTGTGGGTTGCGATGCAATGGATAAATTTATACTGAAAGAAAAAAAGAACAATGGTGTGCATTATTCATACACAGAAATAATGATGGCAGCATGTATTAGAATGTTATATCAACGCCCAAAAACAAATCGTTTTATAACGAATTGTCAGGTTTTTCAAAGAAAGTATATTTCAGTTTCAATAAGCATTAAGAAAAAACTTACTGATGACGGAGAAGAAGTGACTCTTAAAATGTTTTTTACAGGAAGAGAAAGTCTTGATGACGTTAAGAGAATTTTTGAAAAAGAAGTTGAAAAAAATTTAAACGCAGACGAAGTTCATGGAACAACCAAAACGGCTGGACTTTTATGCAAATTGCCAAATTGGTGTTTTAAATTGGCTATGTCAATTTTGAGATTTGGAGACAATCATGGTATGCTTCCAAGAAAATTGCTTGATGTCAGCCCTTTTCATACAAGTATATATGTGGCAGACTTGCGTTCAATAAAACTTGATGCTGTCAACCATCATCTATATAATTTTGGGAATACCACAATTTTTGCTACAATGGGGAAAATTTATTATGCTCCAGTTGCAAATCGTGAGGGCGAGGTTAAAGCACAAAAGAGTATGAAATTGAAATTCTCACTCGATGAACGTGTTTGTGATGGACTTTACTATTCAAACAGTTTGAAGTTGTTGAATAGCTTTTTGGAAAATCCACAACTTTTGAAAGAAAGATTGCCTGAGCCAGAATTGTCTGGAAAAGAATTAAAAAGAAAACAAAAAGCCGACAAAAAACAGGCTAAAAAAGATGCTAAAAAAGCAAAGAAAGAGAACAAAAAATCAAAAAAATGATGTGGTAAAACTTTTATTTTTAATAATATAACATCATATAAAACGAGTCTTAAATAAAATAAAAGATGGGATGTCAAGGAAATGTATTTCACAAATCCGCTCTGTATCCTATCTTCAATTATTTTATATCCAAAAGATATAAAAAGTCAATATTTTTTGACAAAAAATTAAAAAATGATAGAAAAAATAAAAAAATGCACAAAAAATTTTAAATGTGCGTTTTTTTGTTAAATTAAATTTTTGTTAAAAATGTCTTGTAAAATTGTTTTTTTTATTTAGGGTGATGTCAAAAAGATGTCACTTTTTAAACATATTGTAAAATATTGTAAATCTTTAAAAATTTCGTGACACTATTTCTTGACTATAATTTTTCTTATTTTTTATAATTTCCGTGAATTGATTTAATGAATTGATTAATTAAATCTATTTCAATTTTTCAAATAAGGAGATTTTATGAAAAATGATTTTGTTTGGTCCAAGACTTTACTTTCAGTTTATCGTTATCTTGAACGCATTGCAGGAGCTATAGACAAAATTATTCTTAAAAGTGGAATTAATTCTTTAAACATTTGTGGACAAAACTTCTATCATAACAACACCAGAGCGATAACGCAAAAGATTATCGAACTTTCAGAAAGAAAAGTTACTTTGATTAATCTTAAAATTTTAGTTGATGAAACTTTAAAATCTATTAACCAAGAGTATGCAGAATTCTTAATTGAAAAATATCTTGATGGAGTTAAATCTAAGGAACTTATGGAAAGGCACAACATAAGCATGAGAACTGTGTTCCGCAAACTTGATACGGCTCTTAAGTCTTTTGCAAGTTGTCTTATTAAAAAGGGGTATAATAATTTTTATCTTACAACTATGCT
Source organism: uncultured Clostridia bacterium (assembly GCA_947591785.1). Lineage (GTDB taxonomy): Bacteria > Bacillota > Clostridia > Christensenellales > UBA1242 > Caccovivens. Next base: position 9,319 of record CANQDK010000005.1, read on the forward strand.
TAAAAATGAAGAATGGATTTTAAATGTTTACAGAACTTTTGCAAATGGAAAAGAAGATGAAATTGTTTTATCAAAAATTCATCTTGTCAAGGCTGTGTCGTAAACTATGTTATAATTCACCCTCATCAAATTCAAAGTAGTCACCATGTCTATGCACTCTCTTTGTGTGTTTAACATTCTTTCGTTGTTTACTGTTTTGCAAAATTCGTGTTGGTTTTACAAGAAAATATAAAATTAATATACTTGGTATGCTTATTGCAATAATCAAAATTATTTTTGTTCCCGTGGATAATCCTTCAGATGCAGTGTTGTATTGATTTAAAACTTCTTCTCCAACATTTGTTAAATTATTTTCTGTGCTTGGTGAATAAATAGGCTTTTGATCCAGAAATGTCTCAAAAACATATCCATACTCAATTTTATTTTCAATAACCGCACTGACATAAAACCATTTTGACTTTGAAGTTTGGATTTCTTCTCCGTTTATAGTGCCATAATATGTCAACAATGTGCTTTCCGTTATTCGCTTTGAACTCTCTGTGCGTCGAGGTGTTGTGTAGAGATAGTTTGGGTCAAAAACATTCAGGGTTACATTTAAGTATGGTGTTTGAGGAGTTTCCTTTTTTAGTTGAACACCGTCTTTTCTAACATATCCTTCTTTGTTTTTATATTTGACGTTGTAATAGTTTCCAAACACTCCTTTCACTTCGACAAAATAGGTGCATGGAATTTCAAATAGTGCTGTTTTGTCATCTGTTGATGAACAAAAATACACTCCATCTGTTTTGACTTGGGCAAAATATGAGCCGCTATCTGCAAAACAAATGTTTGGCGTTGAATTAATAAAAGTTGTTGCTATGAAAGTTGATATTAATAAAAGAAAAAATGATATGAAAGAGTTTTTAAAAGAAAAACTAAAAAGAAAATTAATAATTTTTTTCATATTTCAATTCTAACTCTTCTTTTTGAAAGGTGAATTACACTTTTTTGTCGCATCTGCAATTTTTTGTGCGATATTTGTTGTTAATTTAAAATTCAAACTCATTAAATAGGTGTTTTATGGAAAAAGAAATTATTGGTAAAATTTTGAAACTTGAGAAAGAGATTCAATATAGATTTGATTCAAACAAGCTTAATTATTATAATAAATCTGGAAAAGTTCATAAAAAACAAATAAAATTTCATAAGTGTAAAAAACGCAATCGCTGGGTTTTTGGGGGTAATCGCTCAGGCAAAACCGAATGTGGAGCGGTTGAAACCGTTTATCTTGCTTGTGGACTTCATCCCTATAAGAAAAATAAGTTGACGGAGGGGTGGGTTGTGTCACTTTCAAGACAGGTTCAACGAGATGTTGCTCAGCGGAAAATTTTGGAATATTTACCGCTTTCATATATCCACGATATTGTTATGGTGACTGGAAGCAAAGATAATGCTGAAAATGGGATTATTGATTTTATTATTGTTAAAAGTGAAGTTGGCGGATTTAGTAAAATTGGTTTTAGAAGCTGTGATCAAGGTAGAGAAAAGTTTCAGGGAGCATCACTGGATTATGTTTGGTTTGATGAAGAACCACCTTTTGATATATACCTTGAATGTAAGATGCGTATTCTTGACAAATGCGGAGAGATATTTGGAACAATGACTCCATTAAAGGGTTTGACATGGGTGTATAATACAATCTATTTGAATGAACAAAATGATAGCGAAGTTTGGTGTGAAACTATGGAATGGGCAGACAATCCTTTTTTGTCTAAAAAAGAAATTGAAGCTTTGACAAAAACTTTGCCTGCTGATGAAATTGAAAGTCGAAGATATGGAAAATTTATGCAGAATGGGGGACTTGTTTACAGTGAATTTGATGAGGAGTTGAATGTTATTGAACCTTTCAAAATTCCAAAAGAATGGCAAGATAACATTTCTATTGATCCAGGGCTTCATAATCCGCTTTCTGCACATTTTTATGCAGTTGATTATGATGGAAATGTTTATGTTGTTGCCGAGCATTTTGAAGCAGGACAAACTGTTGATGTCCATGCAAACAAGATAAAGGAAATTGCAAAACGTCTGGATTGGAAAACTGATAGTAAAGGTTTTTTGCATGCAATAATTGATTCCGCTGCACTTCAAAGAACTCTTGCAAGCCAAAAAAATGTTGTTGAACTGTTTTATGATAATCAAATTATTGTCAATACAAATGTCAACAAAGATTTGTTTGCTGGAATTTCCGTTGTGAAGTCATATCTAAAAACAGCTGATGGAAGGCGACGTCTTTTTATATTTAAAACTTGTGTGAATTTGATTAGAGAAATCAAAAGTTATTGGTGGGGAGATGATGATATTCCAATAAAAAAAGATGATCATGCTCTTGATGAACTTCGATATTATTTAATGACTAAACCAATAAAAAAGGAATTTGTTGCAAAAACTGAAATACAAAAGGACAAAGAAAAAATGGCAAGAAAATTACAAAATCAAAAAATTAAATTTTAAATAAATTGTCTTATTTTAAAAATAATTTGTAAATAAAAACATAAAAATAAAAAATATGAAAAAAAAGTAAAATAAAAAATAAAAATAATTCATAAAAAAATACAAAATAAATTATAAAAAATTTAAAATAAATTCAAAATTTATTAAAAAAATAAATTTAAAAAATATGCGATTTATTTGATTTTTTATTAAAAAATCCTTAATTTTTTAACATTTTTTATAATTTTTTGGTTTTTTTATTGCTTTAAAATGTAATAAAATTTTTTTAATTTCGAATTTGTTTTTCTTTATTTTTACACATTTTTTAGATTTTTTATTATAAGCATTTTTTGTTAATTCAAATTTTTATTTTTAAATAATTTTATTTTCTATTTTTTTATAAGTTTTTAATTTTATTTTTTGTGTTTTTAATTATATTTTTAATTTGTTTTTAATTTTTATTTTCTTATATTTTTAAAGGTTATAATTTTTCTTGTGCTTTGTAAGCTATTAATTTTTTTGTTTTTCAATTTCGTATATTAATTTGTTTTTCAAATTCGTATCTTAATAGGAGAATATTAAGTTTTAAATTTTACATTGAGATAAGCATATAAGTTTAAATATTATATTAAGATTCGAAATATTTTCTATATTTATTTGGAAAAATATTATTAATTGTGTTAAAATCATTCTATGAGGTGAAAAATGAAAAAGATTCCTATTCTGTTTCTGTTTTGTTTTTTGATTTCAAGTTTACTTTGTGGAACTTTTTGTTTTAGTTCCACAACAACTTTTGCTGAACAAGAAATTTCCTCTATTGCTAATGTTGGACAGGAAAAGCATTTTGATAATCCAACTGAATTTGCTTTATATATAAACTCGTATGGTGCAGAAAACTCAAAAGATAATATCATACTTGACAAAAATCTTGATATGAGTGAACATATCCTTTATGGGACAATTGGAACTAAAGAAAATCCTTTTATGGGTTCTTTTAATGGAAATGGATATATTATTTCAAACCTTAAAATTTATCAAGCAATTCCTGAAGGTTTGGAACAAATCCCTGAAAATCAAACAAAACGCTATGTTGGACTTTTTGGTTATGTTAAGGGGGCAAGCAATTCCGAAAGTGCTGTTATAAAAAACATCGGTTTTGATGGAAATGTTCAAATCACTCTAGATGATTATGACACAACAGCTTATGTTGGAACTCTCGTTGGATACGCAGAAAACACAACAATTCGTTACATACAAATGACTGCCAATGTCACTTTTAACACCGACTTCTCAAAAAATATTGTTTTTGGTGGTGTGGCTGGAATGATATCAAACGGTTGTGATATTAGAGGTGTGATTTGCCGTTCAGATTCGTTTGGTTTTTGGAACATAACGCAAAAAGATAGCAGAATCTTTATGTTTGGAGGATTGTTTGGATATTGTGAAGATAGTGCAATAACTTTCTCTGTTGTTGATGTTAAATTTGATTTGCAAATTAACGCTGAATTTAGCGGAGAAATCAGTCTTGGTGGTGTGGCTGGAAGTTTGAATTTGATGCAGATGGACAATATCGCAATTGATAACGATTATGCAATCGAAAATAAATCAACCAATCCTATTGATTTGGGTGAGGTGGTTGGAAAATTAATAGATTCAGATGATGGAAGTTTGTGCTACATATATTATAAACAGAACAGCAATGTTCCTATTTTTGGAGAACTTGGACATTATAATTTTGTTCAACAGAATGCACATATTGAACAGTCTTTACAGGATTTAAATTCTCTAACTCCATCAGGGAATGGATATTCCTATTTTGAAGCAAACAGATGGCACCCTTTTAGAGATAAATGGGATTTCCAAAAGGAATTTTATGTTGGCTCTTCAAAAATCTTTTTACAAAGTTTTTATGGGGATTTTCGTGTTGGATTTCAAAATCAAAACCCTACAATTTTGACTTGCACATCTGCTAATGATGCAACATATAGATATGGACAAAGTGCGACTTTAACTTTTTCATTCAATATTAATGAAGATGGCACAAATATGATTGATTATTATGAAATTAGAGCTTTGTCACTTAATGGCAGTCAAATTGCTAGCATAAATTTTGAAATAGGAGAGGATAACTCTTATTCTTATTCCTTCTCTGGACTTGAAAACAGGTTTTCAATTGCAAATGAAATTAATGGTTTTTCAATTACAATTTTGTCCATCAACAATTCTTTGTCTGGAAACTATTCTTTGACAATACAGCCTAGAGATTTTGTGGTTAGTCTTTCATCAAGACTTTTTGTAACTGAAGATTCTGATGACATTAAATATGAAGACGAAAATGCTGATGTGAAAGTTCCAATTATACCTGGAAATGTTTTTGAATATAATCCAACTGGGACGAAAAATCCAATACAACGTCTTAATGGTTTGATTTATTTAAAAGCATACACTTTGGACACAGAAAGAAAAGCTGGCACTCTCTACACTCATTTTGGTTGGTGCATCCTCTACGAAGATGGTTCTTTGAAAAATTTGGACTCAAACAAATCAACAGGAGCACTTGATTTTGTGTTTGGTAAAGGTGATTTCACAAAACAAGCATTTACTGGAGAAAATGGACAGAAAAAAATCTCAGCAATTGTTGCAAAGTATGTTGATGATGCTTGCGAGCTTACTTTCCAACTTGGAAACGGTATTGAAAGGGTTGAACTTTACAGTGGACGAACAGTGATTGATGAGGCTGAAACAGAAATTTATGTTTCAAAAACCGCAGATTTAACAATGACAATTTATGTTGATAAAAAATATGATTTCAACACTGAAAAACTTATTGAAGAACTTTCAATTTACGCTGGCGGAAGTAATGAAAGTGGTTTCTGCGTTTTGGAGCAATCCTCTGAAACAGATAATGAAAAATATTATGTGTTTAGATTAAACATGACAAAACTTATTTCTGATTTTAAAGATGGGTTTACTATTAATGTTAAAGCAGAAGAGTTTCATACTGACAATCTCACTTGGCTATGGTGGACACTTGGAGTGCTTGGTGGACTTATTGTGATTGGACTTGTTGTCTTTCTTATTATTTTCTTTGTTAGACGAAAGGGTGGTGGCTCTGGGGGATACAAAGCTCCAACAAAGAAGTCTTATAAGGGAATGTATTATTAATTTTTAGATATTAAAAAAGAGAAAATTTTTCTCTTTTTTATTTTTTGTTTTTAATGTAAATTGCTCCAAATTTTAACGCTTTCTTTATGTTTTTTTGATGTTCATAATCTTTAGTCTTTGTTCCATCGGTTTTTGATGATTTAAAATGCAGGCAGAAATGCCCGAGATTATTACTGTAACCGTGGGGATAGCAACTCATACTTGCGGGAACAAATGAATTCTCATTTATTTTTATAAGAACGGGGCGTTTTTCCCAACTCCAAGAATAATTACAAATTTCATAGAAGGTTTGATAATCCTCTGGAGATTTTGGCTCAAAATCAATATGAAAGTAGCCTCCAGTGCGAAAGACATTAAAATTTTTTTCTGTTTGTATGTCAATGATTTCAAAAACACTGTTTTGTGGCAAAATTGTGTCAATTTCATCAAACTCTAAATCCAAAATTCTCGAATTTTCATTTGTTTTTGCTTCAATTTCTGTTTCGTTATAGTCAAGAATTTGGATATTTTCTTTCTCAGTTATGTTTGTGAAATTGGAAAAAACGGGGTATGGAAATATCGCAGAAAACATTGTCATACTTACAAGAATTAACATTATTGTAAAAACCTTATTCATATTTTTATTGTTGTCATATTTTTTGTTTTTATTTTTGTTTAAAACTCTTTTATGAATTTTAAAAATACTTTATTAATATCATAAAATATGCTGAAAATTTTCTCTGTTGTTTTTTTGATTTTTGGCACTGTGGTTGGGTCTGGTTTTTCAAGCGGAAAAGAAATAATGGTTTTCTTTTCTCAATTTGGCATCACTTCATATCTTTATATTTTTGTTGCTGGATTTTTGTTTTATGCTGTTTTCTTCTTTTTCCTTGAATATGGAAACAAAATTTCAAAAAAACTTGAAGAATCAAAAATTTTGAATTTTATGGTGCTTTTTATTTCACTTGTTTTCTGTTCATCAATGTTTGCTGGGATTAAAAATCTTTTTTCTTATTTTTCAACACCTTTTTTTGTTATTTCGTTTGTGTCACTCGTAATTTTATGTCTTTTGGTGACAAAAAAGGGGATAAGAAGTCTTGAAAAAGTCAATCTCGTCCTTATGCCTTTAACGATGCTTTGCTTTATTTTTGTTTTGGGATTTTGTGTTCAGCAACATTCAGATTTTTCATTTTCAAATTCACCTTGGGCAGGAGCTTTTTATGGGCCGTTATATGTTGCATTAAACACTTGTATGAGTGGTTTTGTGATTTCGCGAGCAGGAGATGGGTTGAGTAAAAAACAAAAACGTTTTTCATGTCTTCTTGCGACTTGTCTTATTGTTGGACTTTTGCTTTTTGGAAATTTTGTTTTGTTGAATAACAGTGAAAGTTTCTTTAGTGAAATGCCATTCCTTTCTCTTGCAAGCAAAAATGAGAATATGTTTTATGTTGCATTTTTAATAATTTTTTGTGGTTGTTTTACAACTCTTATCTCTTTGTGTTATACGCTTAAAGTCTGCCTTTCAAGAATAATAAAAAACGAAACAACCTGCGTTATACTCTCAGTTTTTATGCCACTGATAGCAAGTCAACTGGGCTTTTCACAGATAGTTTCGTTTCTTTATCCAATTTGTAGTGTTTTGGGAATTTTTATGCTTGGTTTCCTTCTCGTTAAGACTTTCCACGAAAAGAAGAAAACTTTTTCTCTAAAAGACTGACGATATAATACATTCCAAATGCAAGTATGCAAAGAATAATTGTTGACGCCATAACAAGATCAATCCTAAATATCTGTCCGCCATAAACAATCAAATAACCAAGTCCTGCCTTGCTGGTTAAGTATTCACCCATTATGCTTCCAACCCAACTCATTCCCACATTGATTTTTAATACAGAAATGAACTCTGGCATACTGTTTGGTAGAACAAGTTTAAACAAAATTTGAAATTTGTTTGCATGCATTGATTTTAACAGCAAAATCTTCCCTTCTTCGACTGAAAGAAATGCTGACATCATACTCATTGTTGTGATTATCACACATATTAGCACACACATAACAACTATGGCACTTGTTCCTGCTCCAACCCATAAAATGATTATTGGCCCAAGAGCAATTTTTGGGAGTGAATTTAGAACAACAATATATGGCTCAAGAATTTTTCTCAGTTTTTCATTGCACCAAAGGGCAATGGCTACAACGTAGCCAATCACAGTCGCGATTGTAAATCCTATTAGCGTTTCATAGAGCGTCACCCAAGTGTGCGTCAATAAAGTTCCGTTCTTACATAACTCAACAATTTGAAGAACTATTCTTGATGGCGAACTTATGAAAAATGGGTCAACAACTTTGAAATATGTGAGCAGTTCCCATAGTCCTAAAAATGCCACTAGAATGAAAATCCTAAAAAATATTATAAAAAATTTGTCTTTTTTGAGTTTCTTTACATAATCCCTGTGTGCCTTTGAAAAATTAGGTTGTTTGTTTTTCTTCATTGGAAAGTAGCCTCCAAATTTTTTCAAAAAGTGGCGAGAAGCTTGCGTTGTCTTCTCGTTTTTCAAATGGCGTTTTTCCGCAAAGATTTGGAACTATTTCTTCCTTTACTGTTGCGGGGCGAGAGGACAAAACTATAATTTTGTCTGACATTGTTAGCGATTCGGCTATATCGTGGGTGACAAGCAGAGCGGTCTTTTTCTCTTTTTTGATGATTTCATGCACATCATCACAAACGGAAAGACGTGTTTGATAGTCTAGTGCTGAAAATGGCTCATCTAAAAGAAGTAATTTCGGCTCTAAAACAAGTGTGCGAATTAGAGCAACACGCTGACGCATTCCTCCTGACAAAGAACGTGGCTTTTTATCCTTAAATGAAAACAGGTCATATTTCTTTAAAAGTTCTTCCGCCAATGCAATCTTTTTCTCACGATCTGTTGGCTTTTGGATTTCAAGTCCAAGAGTTATGTTTTTCCATACACTTCGCCATTCAAACAAGTGGTCTTTTTGAAACATGTATCCAATTTTTTTTGTGTCAATTTGTTCACTTTCATCAAAAATAATCTTTCCTGAAGTTGGTTTCAACAATCCCGCTGTCAGTGATAGAATTGTTGTTTTTCCACAGCCACTTGGTCCAACAAGTGATGCAAAACATTCTTCTTCTATCTCAAAATTTATTTTTTTTAACGCAAATATTTCATCGTTTTTTGTTTGATAAAAAAAGTTGACATCTTTATAAATTAACAAGTTTTTCATTTTTGTCCTCTTACAATAACATTCTATTTTTCATCAACTTTTTTGTGCGTGGAAAATTTGGAATACATCGTTTTGATATGTTTTGTTTTTGGTGGAAAATTAAAAAATTTTGACATAATGTCTTGAATTTATGACTTAACAGGATTTATGCTTTTGGCAAATTGTGAAAGGGGAGGTTATGAAACAAGAAGATTTAAAATCGGCACTTCTAAAAAAGGCTCTTGGCTTTTCTTGTGATGAAGTGGTGGAAGAATATTCGTTTGATGAACAAGGAAAATCAATTCTTTCAAAAAGAAAAGTGACAAAAAAGTTTAATCCACCAGATTTGAATGCTCTTAAAGTCCTTATGGAAGAAAGGCAAGATGATTTTTCAAATATGACAGATGGACAACTTCTTGCAGAAAAAACTCGTCTTTTGCAAGAACTTGAAACTTTAAACAAAAAGGAGCGAAAAAAATGAAGATGCAAATTTGTAACAAACAGTTGAAATGCGATTTTGAAGGATGTAAGAATTTTGGAAAATATTCCTTCAGCACAAAAGGTTTTGTTCGTCATGAAATTGTTTTCTGTGAAAAATGCATGAGAGAAATGTTTGATTGCTTCTCAAAAGAACTTGTTCCAAAAGCAATCAATGCACCATTCAAAACAAATAAATTAAAGAGGAGAAATTATGAAAGTTAAAGATAAAAAAGAAAATGTTGTCAAAGAAACCTTGGAGGACTTTGAACAAAGAGTTAGGGAAAGAAAAATTTTTGACAGTCAATGGCAACTCAATATGAATTTCTATATGGGAAATCAATATTGTGAAGTGGGCTATGGCGGAAGTGTGCGTGACACTGGAAAAGAATATTATTGGCAAGAAAGAGAAGTGTTCAATCATATTGCTCCAATTATTGATTTAAGACTTTCAAAACTTTCAAAGGTTAAACCTAAAATGCAGGTTATGCCAGCAACAAATGAAGAACAGGATAAATACACAGCAAAAGTTGGTAAGAAAATTCTGGATTCTGTGTCAAACAGATTTAATTTGACTGCAAAAATCAATCAGGCGACAAAATGGAGCGAAATCTGTGGAACAAGTTTTTATAAAATCTCTTGGAATGCAAATCTTGGACAGGTTATTGCTCTTGAAGATGATGGTAAAAAAATTAGAACAGGAGAGGTTGATGTCAGCATCTGTTCTCCTTTTGAAATCTATCCAGACAGTTGCACTCGCGAAAATTTGGAAGATTGTCAAAGCATTATACACGCAAAAGTTCTCAGCACAAAGGAAATCCTTGAAAATTATGGAATTGAAGTTAAGGGGCGTGACATCAATGTCTATTCTCTTGACGGCACAAATTCTTCACTTGGCGGGCTTGGATACGCTGGACTTTCAAGTTCTGTTATTGAAACAACTCGCTCAAATAGTGAAATTGTGCTTGAAAAATATGTCCGTCCAAATGAAGAATATCCAAACGGCAGATTGATTATTATTGCTGGCGAAACTCTTGTTTTTGATGGAGAACTTCCTTATATTAATGGTGTTGATGGCAAGAGAGATTTCCCTTTTGTCAGACAAATTTGCAGTGAAGAAGTTGGAAGTTTTTGGGGCGTTTCAATGATAACTCGTCTTATTCCAATACAGCGTGCGTATAATGCTGTCAAAAACAGAAAACATGAATATCTCAATCGCTTGACTCTTGGGGTTCTTGCTGTTGAAGATGGCAGTGTCGATATTGATAATTTGGAAGAAGAGGGACTTGCACCTGGCAAAATCTTGGTTTATCGTCAAGGCTCAACTGCACCAACGTATTTGGGTGGAGAACAAGTTCCAAGTGATTTTGAGAAAGAAGAAAAAATGCTTCTCGATGAATTTTCAACTTTGAGCGGAACAAGTGAAATTGGCACAATGGAGGCTGTTTCAGCTTCACTTTCTGGGGTTGCACTTGAACTTTTGATTGATGAAAACGAAACAAGACTTATTTTTACAACAGATAGTATGAAATCTGCAATGAAAACAATGGCAAAACACATTTTGAGACTTTATAAACAGTTTGCAACATTTCCAAGACTTATTCGTATCACAGGAGAAAATGGCGAAACTGATGTGCTTTATTTCAAGGGCAGTGATATATCAACTGATGACGTTCAATTTGATACGGAGTATGAAAGCAACGACACAATTTCTCAAAGGCGTGCTATGATTTTCAACTTGCTTGATAAAGGACTTTTGGAAGACGAAAATGGAAAAATTTCATCTGCTATGAAGTCAAAAATCTTGGAGAATATCGGTTTTGGTGTTTGGGAAGGCAGTGCCGACCTTAATGACCTTCAAATGAAAAATGCCGATGCTGAAAATTTGCGAATGACAAAAGGTGAAACTTTTGAAGTTAAAGAAATTGATGACCATGCCTTACATCTCAATCAACATATTGCTTACATGCTTAAAACATTGTATGTTGACAAGGTTGACAAAAAATTGGAAGAGAAATTCTTGATTCATATAAGAAAGCATCGTGAAAAGATGAAGACTTTTGACGAAGCATAAGAAAATTTAAAAATTTTAATTAAAATTATCAAAAATTAGGAGTGAATTATGGAAGAAAATATAAATATTGAGGAACAATCGGCAAGCATCCAACCTTCAGTTGAAGAAGATTCTGCTGACTCCTCAAACAATTCGGTAGAGATTGAAATTGGGCATACAAATGAAGCTGAAAGGGACGTTCCCATTGGAAAATTTGATAGTGTTGAGCATTTGCTTAATGCCTATGAGCATCTCCAAGCTGAATTTACAAGAAAAAGCCAAAAATTGGCAGATTTGGAGAGAGAAAAAGCGAGCGAAGAACCTTCAACCGAGCAGAAGCAAAATGAAGCATTTCGCTCGTTCCTTTTGAAAAATCAAAATGCTGTTTTCTATGCAGACGAACTTAAATCTAGAGTTAAAAACACAGAAAATGGTTGTGATGAAAAGTCTTTTGAAAATGCTTGGGCGGAACTTCTTTATGAAAAACTTTCGTCAAAAGATAAGGCAAAAGACCCACTTGTTCAAAACTTTGTTTTGAGCGATGACGATTTGACAAATTTTGTCGTTAAAAATTACGTGAAACAAATTCAAGGACAAAAAACACCAATTGTTATGGCGTCAAACAATGGTGAAAAATTGACAAAGCCTGCACCAAAAAGACCAGATTCTTTTGAAAGTGCGAAAAAAATGGCGATTGATTTGTTTTCATAATCAAAAAAGGAGAAAAATTTATGATAACTTTATCTAGTGCAGAAAATGTGCTTAAAGATGTTTATCTTGGTGTTATTGCTGACCAAATAAACACAAAAACAAACCCACTTTTTTCAAAAATTAAGCGTTCAACACGCAATATTGTTGGAAAAGAAGTTAGGGTTGTTGCACCTGTTGGTATTAATGGTGGAATTATGGCAGGAGAAGAAACAAGCGACCTTCCAGAAGGCGTTTTGACACCATATCTTTCTTTCACTGCTCCACTTAAAAACCTTTATGGTAGATTTGAAATTAGTGACAAGGCTGTTAGATGCTCTTCAACTGATGTAAACTCTTTTGTAAACCTTTTGCAAGATGGAATGGATTCGCTTCTTAAAGCAAGCATATTTAATCTTTCAAGAATGATTTATGGAGATGGAACAGGACTGTTGGCAAATCTTACAGTTTCTGGTGAAGAAGCAAAAGTTGACAACACTGAAGCGGTTGCACCAGGAATGATTGTTGATTTCTATAACGAAGGCACTTTAAAAGGCAATGCAACTGTTGTTTCTGTTGACAAAAAGACAAAAGTTGTGACTTTTGATAAAAAAGTTTCAACACTCACATTGGAAACAGGCAACACAATGTATCTTCACAATTCCAAAGACAATGAAATTATTGGACTTAAAGGAATTGTTAATAATGAAGAACTTTATGGTGTTAAGAAGGCAGACCAACCAATTATGAACGCAAAGAAATATGCTTCACAAACAACATCTGCTTTTGACGAGGAATATGTTCAATCAATTATAGATGATTTGGAAATGGACGGAACAATAGTCAATTTCATCAACTGTTCTTATGACCTTAAAAGATTGTATCAAAAATACATGACAATTTATAAGAAAAATATTGAATATACCACACTTGAAGATGGAACAAAGGTTATCACTCATCTTGGAACACCAATCGTTCCAACAAATCATTTGGCAGGCGGTGAGTGCTATTTCCTTAATACTGATGACTTTGCTTTCTATGAACTTGGAGATTGGAAATGGCTTGAAGATGAAAGTGGCAGAATATTGAAACAACACCCAACAAAACCTGCTTATTCTGCAACTTTGGTTAAATATACCGAACTTCTTTGCCAGAAGCCATCAGGGGTTGCTTATTGTAATGGAATTCCAACAACTATCCTTGAACCATAACTTAAAAGGAATATTTTATGAGAAAATCTTTTGAAATTGAAAGTGATTGCCTTGAAATTGTAAGGCGGATAAAAGATATTGATGATGATTATTTTATCAAATTTGCCCCAGATACAAAAAGATTTGAATTGCATCACAGGGGACAGAAAAACACGTATTGCCTAACTTTTCCATTTGACGAACTTGATGAACGTGCTGTTTCCTATGTTCTTAAAACAAGAGTGCAGAATAGTGATGAAATTTTTAAATCCATAGAGGAAGAAAATAAAAAACTTCATGAAAGGCAGATAAAAGAGATTTTGGAAGATTTCAAGGAGGGCTTTTATGACTGTTAAAGAAATTCTAAAATTGGTTTGTGAATTTGTGGGAGAAAAAGAACTTATGACAAAATTGCAAGCGGAAGTTTTGTCAGTGAATCAGCATGAACAAGAAAAATTGGATTGTATGGTTAGATGCTTTAATCTTGTGAATCAAGAAATTGCAAGCGATTATCTTCCATTTTTGGCACGTGAAGAAGTGAAAATTAATGGTTCAATCCTTAACTTTTCAGATTTAAAAAAAGTGGTTATAAACATCTATGAAATAAAAAACAAGTTTGGAATGAATTTGAATTTCAAACTCTTTCCAAATTTTGTGGAAATTTCTGGAAAAGCAAAAACTGTGGTTTACAGTTTTCTTCCAGACGAACTTTCTCTGAATGATACAGTTGAAAAATATTGTGGACTTTCAGCAAGAGTTTATGCTTATGGGGTTGCGAGCGAATATTTGCTTATTGATGGCGTTGGTGAAGATGCTGAAATTTGGGAAAATCGATTTAAAGATAGCCTTTTTGTCCTGAGTCGAAAGAAAAACGAACACATTTTACCAAATCGGAGATGGTTTTGATTTTTTATAAAAATCTAAAAAAACACAGGAATACTGAAGAGAAAAACCTTGTGTTTTCAATTTTCAGCAACGGAGTTGTTTCATTAAAAGATGATTCCATTGTTGACCCAACTGAATGTAAGGATTTTTATAATCTACGCGTTGAAGATGGGGCGTTAAAGACTGGACTTGGCTTTAAAGATTTTTCTGTTCCTGCAGATAAAAATGACCTTGACAATCAACATCCTTATAATTTTGCATCAAAAATTGATGAAATAACAGGCATTTGGATGGCGAGAGAATTTAATGATGAAATAGGTTATTATTATCAACTTTTGTTCACAGACTCTGTCAATAAATTATGGCTTGTTCCATTGATTGATGAATATGATGGAATTATTTGGCCAAAATCTATCAAACTCAAAAGTTTTCCACTTTTTCAATGTCCATACCGCATCAACAATAAAGATGCAAATGCATTTTTTACAAATGAAGGAATGGTATATTTTGAATCTGACGGGGAAGGGATTTATCCAGATGTTCCACCACTTATTTCATGTGTTGTTCACTATGATAACTTTTTTGGTATCACAAACACAAACCGTAACACGCTTATTTACACAAAAAATCTAAACCTGAAAGAATGGGCGGCAGGTGACAATTCGACAATTGAATTTTTGGATAATAGAGGCTCGTTTTGTAAACTTGTTGCTTTTAATGATTATGTATATTTATTCAGAGAATATGGAATTACAAAAATCTCTCTTTACACTTCTCGCGATGATTTTGCTTTCACACATCTCTATACTTCAACTTCAAAAATATTTGAAAATTCTGTCTGTGTTTGTGGTGAAAATGTTTTTTTCTTAACACGTGATGGACTTTACACCTTTAATGGAAATTCAATCGACAAAGTTGCTGAAAAATTTGATAAATATTTTCAAAAATTTGACAATCGTAATTGTTCGTCTGCTTGCCTTAATGGAAAATATTACATCGCAACAAAATGTAATTTTGATGATGGACTATCTGTTGGGTGTGAAAATGGAGAGTATGTAAATAACGTTCTCTTTGAGATTGATATTTTGACTTTTAATGCAAACATCTATCGTGGCGTTGACATTAGGAAAGTTCTTTCAATTGACAATCCGTATATGAGCAAACTTTGTGCTTGTTTCAATTTTGACAATAAGCAAAGAGTGGGCGAATTAGTTTTCTCTGGGCAGACTTTTGACATAGTAAACAAGAAATGTTGGAAATCTTTTACGACTGATCTTGGCTTTCAAGCAAAGAAAAAGAAGATTAAAAAAATTTCACTTATCACTTTGGGCAATATTGAAATTGAAATCAAAAGCGATATTGAAACTAAGACATTTAAGTTTGCAGGGAAGGAAAACGAACAATCGCTAACCGTCAGTGTTTTAGGGCATATTTTTGAATTTTCTTTCAAAACAGATGATGCATTTTGTGATGTTAAAAAACCAATGTTGACATTTGATGTTGTGAAATGAATGAACTAAAAAAATTCTTTTATAGAAGAAATATTTGTCAATTTTCACAACAAGGAGATTTTAAAACATTAAAAATGATGTTTTCAAAAAGGAATAAAAATGGAAATTTGGAATGACATTATAAGCATTATTGTCAGCAATGGAGTCTTTGCTATTTTGTTTGTTTGGCTGTTTTGTTATCAACTTAAAGACAGTTCAAAACGAGAAGAAAAATATCAACAAACGATTGAGCAGTTGACTACAAATTTGCAAATTTTGGAAGATATGAAAGAAGACATTTCGGAAATCAAAGAATTTTTGAAGGAAGATGATGAACTATGAAAAACTTCTTCAAAAAATTCAAATCCTATGGTTTTTGGGTGAGTCTTTCGGCTGGAATTATTGTGCTTCTAAACGCACTTGGGAGAGCTTTTGGATTTTCAATTGAAAACCAAATTGTTGAAGATGTGATTATGTCAATTGCAAGCCTTTTAGTGATTTTGGGAGTTGTTTCTATGAACGATAAAGATAAGAAAAACAATAAAAATGATTCTCAAAATGAAAATATCGACAAAGGCGATGAACCTATTGAAGATGGCTCAGAAAAGGAACAAACTCAAAAAGATACGAATGAAATTGAAGATGACAATTCACAAATAGATAATGAATAAACATTAAATAAATAGAATAAATATACAAAATTTTATAATTAAAAACCGTAGGATTTATGTCTTACGGTTTTTTATTATAATGAGAAAAAAGTATTAGAAAATTAAAAATTAAGTTGTGTAAAAGTGTTAAAGTTCAAAATTAAATTGTGAAGAATCTTCAAAATTGTGAAAATTTTTAGAGTAAGTGTTCCTTGTTTATTAATGCATTTTGTTAGACACTTTTAAGATTTTAATTGATAAATTTTATAAATTTATGAGTTGAACAATAAAATTCATTTTGGTTTAATGTTGATTTATGCTAAAATATTGTTATGGAAAAATTTGTTATTATTGATGGAAATAGTTTGGCAAATCGTGCTTTCTATGCGATGCCTTATCTTTCCAATCGTAGCAAGCAACCTTCTGGGGCTGTGTTTGGGTTTGCAAACCTTCTTGTTAAACTTATAAGCGAACAAAAGCCTGATTTTTTGGCTGTTGCTTTTGACCACGCTCGAAAAACCTTTAGAAATGAAATTTTTGCAGATTATAAGGCTAAACGTAAAGAAACGCCACCTGATCTTTTGGCTCAATTTCCTGTTATAAAAGAAATGCTTAACAAGATGGGAATCAAGGTGTTTGAATATGCTGGAATTGAGGCTGATGATATTATTGGAACTTTGTCCAAACATTCAAATCTAAAAAATATTCTTGTTTCAGGGGATCGTGACTTATTACAACTTATCGACGAAAACACTGAAGTGTGGTTGACAAGAAAGGGTGTGACTGATATTGAAAAATATGACGAAACGGCTCTCTTTGAAAAATTTGGACTTGCTCCTTCTGGCATTATTGAATTAAAAAGCCTAATGGGTGATTCAAGCGACAATATTCCAGGGGTGTTGGGAGTGGGTGAAAAGACTGCTCTATCACTTTTGCATGAGTATAAATCTCTTGATGGGGTTTTTCAAAATTTGGACAAAATTACTGGAAAACTTAATGAAAAACTTTCTTTAGGGCGAGATAATGCTTATATGTCTAAAACTCTTGCAACAATTAAGACTGATTGTGATTTTGATTACTCTCCAATGAATTGTCGATATGAATTTCCTTTTTCGCAGGAAGTTCGAGATTTCTTTGAACAATGGGATTTCCGTTCTCTTGTTGACAGAAAGGAAATTTTTGATATTGGCGTCAGAAATAAATCTGCTGATGTTAAACGCACATGTCTTTCAAGTCTTTCTCAAGTCGAAGATTTGGCAAAAAATGTTGAACAATTTTTTTGCTATGATTTTGCTGAAATGGAGTTTGCAATTTCTGGTGATGAGGTGTTTTATATCAAAAAAGAAATTGATTTCTTCTCGCCAACAATTGAATTCCACGATGCTTTGAAAATTCTTAAAAATGTTTTTGAGAATCCAAGTGTTTTAAAAATTACAAATTCTGCGAAGAGCGATATGAAAATTTTAAAAACTCTTGGAATCGAACTTGTAAATCTCTTTGATGTGGAGATTGCTCGTTATGTTTTATTTGCTGGACTTGTGAAACTTCCTCTTGCAAAGCCTTATGAGTTTATTGGATTAAAAAGCGAACTTGAAAAGAAAATGAAAGAGGAAAATGTGCTTTCAATCTACACCGATTTGGAAATTCCACTTGTTCCTGTTTTGGCGGATATGGAAAATGAGGGCTTTAAGCTTGATGAAACAATGTTAGATGAATTGGCAAAGAAATATTCCGCTGAACTTGATGAGTTGACGACTAAAATTTATGAATTGGCTGGTGAAGAATTTAATATAAATTCACCGAAGCAGGTTGCATACATTCTGTTTGATAAACTCAAACTTAAAAGTTTCAATAATAAAAAGCAGTCCACAAGCTTCGCTGTTTTAGATGATATTTGTTGGCAACATGATATTGTGGAGCTTATCATTGCATACAGAAAGGTGAGCAAGATTGTCAGCACTTATGTGAATGTCTATAAGAAAATTTGCGAGATGAACGGCCCCGTTGTTCACACAACTTTAAACCAAACTTTGACATCAACAGGGAGATTGTCAAGCAGCGAACCTAATATGCAGAATATTCCAACCAGAGATGAAGAAGGAAGAAATTTAAGAAAAATTTTCATATCTAAATATGAAGGCGGAAAAATTATCTCTGCTGATTATAATCAAATTGAACTTCGACTTTTAGCAAATTTGGCAAATGAAACAAGCATGATTGATGCTTATCAGCATGGAATTGATATTCATACAAAGACAGCCAGTGAGATTTTTGGCGTTCCTGTGGAGGAAGTCACAAAAGAACAAAGAAGAGATGCAAAAGCTGTCAATTTTGGAATAATTTATGGGATAAGTGATTTTGGACTTTCTCAAAATATAAAAACTTCACGAAATAAAGCGAAAAAATATATAGAGAGTTATTTTGAACGCTATCCACTTATCAAAACTTTTATGGATAAAAATATTGATTTTGCGAAAGAACACGGCTATGTTAAATCTTTCTTTGGAAGAATTAGGCATATTCCTGAGATGAATTCGGGCAACTATCAAGTTCGCAAATTTGGTGAACGTGTCGCAATGAATATGCCTTTGCAGGGGACTGCAAGTGATGTTATTAAAAAAGCAATGATTGAAGTCTTTAGAAAACTCAAACAAGACAATATGCAAAGTCATATTATTTTGCAAATTCATGATGAACTTATTGTTGACAGTCCAGCAAATGAGGTTGAAAAAGTTAAGCAAATTTTAAAGAACACAATGGAAACCGTTTGTGACTTTCAACTACCTCTTATTGTGTCTGTGTCTGATGGAAACAATTTGTTTGAATGTAAGTAAATTTTGTTATTAAACAAGCAAGTTTTATCATTAAAAATAAAAAGTTAAGATAAAAGGTTAAGAAAAAAAGTTTAAAACACTTGAACTTTATTTGTTCTTACATTAAAAAATTTTAATAATTATTAAAAAAAAGAAAATTTTTTGTATTTTGTTTGACTATTTTCTCTCTTTTAGATAAAATAATTATGGTGAGATATGCAGAACACAAGAATTATGGGGCTTGATTATGGTAAAGCAAGAATTGGTGTGGCGTTTTCAGATTTGTCTGCAACAATTTCAACTGCTGATCATATTTATAAGGCACAGTCACAGGAGAGTGATATTGCTTATTTTTCCAAACTTATCAAAGAAAAATCTGTTTCCTTGGTTGTTATAGGTTTACCACTTAACGCAGATGGCACTGAAAGTGAAATGTCAGCAGTGGTTCGCAAATTTGGTGAGTTGTTGGCTGATGCATCAGGAGTGAAGGTTGCTTTTCAAGACGAAAGATTCACATCGTTTGAAGCGGAAGAACTCCTTAAGGAAGCACATATAAAGTGGGAAAAAAGGAAAGAACTTCTGGATAAGGTTTCTGCACAAATCATATTGCAAAACTATATGGACGAACATTTAAAAAAGTAAAGGAGAAAAATTATGGATAAGAAAAAAGTTGAAAAAGTTCAGGAAGCTTCAAAAAAAGTTAAAGAAGAAGCTCTTGATATTATTGATGTTCTTTTAGATGAAAACAATAAAGAACCAATCACTCTTGTTGATGGAAAAGGCAAAAAATTGTCTTTTGAACAGATTGCAGTTATCCCTCACAATGATAAACTTTATTGCGTTTTAAAGCCAATTGATAAAATTGAAAATGTTCAAGACGATGAAGCAATCGTTTTCTTTGTTCATGAAGAAGAAGGAAAAACTCCAGTTCTTATGGTTGAAACAGACGAAAAAGTTGCTATGGACGTTTTTGATGAATATTACAACCTTCTTGACGAAGAAGAAGCAAAAAATAAAAAGAAAAAGAGCAGCAAAAAATAATTTATTCTTTATTTGATTAAGTTTTTTCATTTGATTTTATTACGACAAGAAAGCAAGTGGTTTACTACCTCTTATTTCTTGTTGTTTTTTTATGTTTTTAAGAGAAAATGTAAAAATATTAAAAATAAATTTAATAAAATTGTTCATGAAATGAGAATAAATTTTAACATTCTTTGACACAATATTAATACAAGGTTTTATATGCCTTGAATTTAAGGGAGGGAAAACTATGTTCGGTAGAAAAAAGAATGCAAGCAACAAGGCTTCTTCAAAAATGGAAGCAAGTGCTGAATCAACTTCTTCCAAAGCAGCTAAGACATCAAGTGCTAAATCAAGTGCAAAGTCATCTGCTAAGGGAAACTGTTGCGGAAAAAAATCTTCATCTGCAAAGGCTTGCAAATAGTTTAGTAGCCCTAAAACAAGAAACTCACGAAATTTTATCGTGGGTTTTTTGTTTGTTTTATAATTAAAATTTTTGTTTATTTGGAATTTAATAAGAAATTTTTTAAGGATTATTTTTAAGGATTTTTGTTTATAAATTTTTTTGTTTTTAGGACTCTTAGACTATTTTATGTGATTTAAGAATAATTGCCATTCTTGTGGGAATGGAATTTCTATATTAATTTTTTCACCTGTGCGAAAGTGCGTGAAAGAAATAGATTTTAAAACCAGCATTGTATGATTTGTTTTAAATGACAATGCAGATTTGTCACCATATATTGTGTCACCAAGGAGAGGGTGTCCTATCGAAGATAAGTGAACGCGTATTTGATGTGTTCGTCCTGTTTCAAGTGTTAAGCTTATAAGACAAAATGGTTCGATTGTGTCTGTATTGCTGGTTTGTTTGCTTGAAAAATTATTTGTGATAAAATTCTCGCTCTGGCAACTGTTCTGATTTTTGTTTTGCATATCTGGTGATGATTCAGTTTGACTGTCGTCAGAAACTGGATAATTTGCAATGACTTCGTAATGTGTTACAGCACTTTTGCCTTGAAAAGAAATAACTCTTTTCATTTGGTTTATTCCATCTTTTGTGACTGTGAGAATTGGCTTATCTATTGTGCCGTTCCCATGTAAATTTCCACTTACTAGGGCGAAATATTTTTTGTAAATTTTGTGAGTTGTCTGCGTTTTTTCTAAACCTTCATTGTTCTCAGAAACAAGACTATTATAGGCAAAAGTGTTTTTCGCTACAACGACAATTCCTGCAGTTTCTTTATCCAAACGGTTTAATATTCTAAGAACAAAGTTTTTGTCTTTTGATTGCATGTATTTGCAAACCTGTCCGCCAAGATTGTCTGTGTAATGAGAGTGGTTGGGAATGCAAGCAAGATTGTGCGGTTTATTTACAATTAAAAAATCCTTATCTTCAAAAAGAATGTGTAATTTTCCATTGCATAAATTTGTTTTTGTTGCTTCTTTTCCATTTGAAAGAATGTCGATTATGTCGTTACATTTAATTTTTGCTCTTGTTGTTGCATTAATTCCGTTAAGTTTTATTGAATTTGGGTTCTTTCTCAGATTTTTAATATGGGTTTCGCTAACATGATTCTCTTTGAGAAAATAATATATTGTTGGTTGTTTTAAATTTGAGGTGTCTTTGACATAAAACCTTTCAAATTCATCTGTTTTAGAATTTTTGTTTGTGGAGTGTTTATGGTTTATTGAATCCTTATTTGATTTTGCCAATAATAATTTTTCATTTTTGATTGTTTTTTGTTTAAATTTTTGCTTATTAATTTGTTTGTTACTATGATTAATTGTTTGTTCCATGTGTTTATATTATCACAAAAGAAAAATTTTGTAAAATTGTTTGACAAATTTGTTTTTTATATGATATTATATAAACATACTAAAAACGATGACGAAAGAGTAGTAATTTTTGTTCTTTTCACACAGAGAGTTTGGGGTGCTGGAATCCAAATTGAAAATCAAAAACGAATTCGCTTTTATCAGTTGCAATCTTGAAGATTTTATTGTGTAGAGATTGTCGTGATACTGCGTTAATGTGTAAATAAGGTGTCAATTTTTTTCTTTTAATTTTAGATTAATTAAAGAGTATGTTGACATAAAGTTAGGTGGTAACACGATATAAGTCGTCCTAATAAAAGGGTGGCTTTTTTGTTTTTAAAGTATATTTGTTACTAAAATTGTTCTCAAATTATAGTTATGAACAAAATTAAGTATGAAAATAAGGAGATGTGAGTTTATGAAACAACAACTTGAAGAAATTTTGAAAAAAAGCCTTACCGAAATTGAAAAATCGGTTGACTTAAAACAACTTGAAGATGTTAGATTGAAATTTTTGGGCAAAACAGGTGAGTTGACTATGATTTTGCGTGGTATGAAAGATATTCCTGCAGAGGAACGTCGTGAAATAGGAATGCTTGCAAATTCTTTAAGAGAAAAAATTGAAACAAGTTTGTCTCAAAAATTTTCGGAACTAGAGAATGCAAAATTGCTTGCAGACATGGAAAAAGAAAAAATTGACATAACTGAACCAAGCACTGGCACAAAGAAAGGGGCTCTTCATCCATTAACAAGATTTAATAACAAGTTTATGGAATTGTGTGTAGAGATGGGGTTTACAGTGATTCAAACACCAGAGATTGAAACTGATTATTACAACTTCGAGGCACTTAATGTTCCCAAAAATCATCCAGCAAGAGATATGCAGGACAGTCTTTACATCACAGATAAAATTTTGATGAGAACTCACACTTCAACTGCACAGGTACATGCAATGGAAACATTTAAGCCACCTTTCAAGATTGTTTGTCCTGGCAGAGTTTATCGAAATGATGATGATAGTTCTCACTCTCCAATCTTTAATCAATTTGAAGCACTTGTCGTTGATGAAAATGTCAGTTTGAAAGATTTTATGATAATGGTTCGTGAAATGGCTGTTAGACTCTATGGAAAAGATGTGAAAATGAGAGTTCGTCCTGCATACTTTCCGTTCACGGAACCTTCAATTGAAATTGATGCAACATGTCAAATGTGTCACGGAAAAGGGTGTGCTCTTTGTAAAGGGACTGGTTTTTCAGAATTTTTTGGCGGTGGAATTGTCAATCCAAAAATTTTGGAAATGAGCGGGATTGACAGCAAGAAGTATTCTGGTTTTGCTTTTGGGCCGGGTATTGACAGAAGTGTTATGGTTACAAATAAGATTCCAAATATAAAATATTTGTTTAGAAACGATATGAGATTTTTAAAACAGATGAGATAATGTTTAATTGCATACTACACTACATAATGTGTAGTATGCAACATAATACACATTATATGACAGATTTTTTGATAAAAAAATAAAAATTAATTGTAAAAATGTATTTTGTTTAATCAAATTATCAAAATTTTGGTGAGTATGGGAGTTTAATTATTATGAAAATTTCTTATAATTGGTTGAATGATTTTATTGATATTAAAGATATTTCTCCAAAGGAAGTTGCGGAGAAATTAACTTCATCTGGTTTTGAAGTTGAAGAAATTAAATATATGAACGAACATTTACATGATGTTTATGTTTCACGTATTTTAAAAATCGAAAAACATCCTGAAGCAGACAGGCTTGTTGTTTGCAAAGTTGATGTTGGTTTTAAAACAGTTCAAATTGTCACTTCCGCAACGAATGTTTTTGAGGGGGCGATTGTTCCAGTTTCACTTGATGGTGCAGATCTTGTTAATGGAGTGAAAATTAAACCTTCCAATTTTCGAGGTGTTAGAAGTGATGGAATGTTTTGCTCTGGTGAAGAAATTGGTATAGATGAAAATTATTTTGATGGGGCTGGTGTCAATGGTATATTGATTCTTCCAACAGACTTTGTGCCTGGCACAAAAATTGAAGATGCTTTATGTCTTAATGATGTCGTTTTTGATGTTGATGTCACTCCAAATCGTCCTGATTGCAACAGTGTTGTGGGGATTGCTCATGAAATTTGTGCTATATTTGGCAGAAAATTTAAAGATTGTGACTTGTCATATAAAACTGTAAAAGAGAATATTAACAATTATCTTAGAATTAGAGTTGAATCTTCTAATTGTTCAAGATACGCTGGTGCATTTATTAAAAATATTAATTTGAAAAAATCTCCTTTGTGGCTTAGAAGCAGATTGTTTGCTTGTGGAATTAAGCCAATCAACTCAATGGTTGACATTACAAACTATGTTTTGGTTGAACAAGGACAACCTATGCATGCATTTGACTATAAGTTTCTTGAAGGACGTCAAATTGTTGTCCGCCAAGCTAAAAACAAAGAAACAATTTCTGTTTTGAATGGACAAACCTATACTCTTGACGATAGTGTTATGGTTATTGCTGACGAAAGAAAACCTGTTGTTATTGCAGGCGTCATCGGTGGTGTTAATTCGTGTATTAATCCAAATACAACTGAAACTGTTTTTGAATGTGCTGTTTTTGATTTAAAAAGTGTGCGTTTGACAGCAAAAAAGTTTGGGCTTAGAACGGACAGCTCTGCAAGATATGAAAAAGGAGTGAATATAAACAGTCCAACAACCGCTTTAAAAAGGGCTCTTCACTTGGTTTCTGAACTTAAATGTGGTGAAATTGTTGAAGGAATTATTGATGTTTGCTCTAAAAAACTTAATGAAAAAAGGAAACTAACTCTTTCATTCTCTAAAATCATTAAAATTCTTGGTGTTGATATTTCAAAAGAAAAAGTTTCTCAAATTTTAAGTAATCTTGGAATGGAAGTGTCGATTAACGGAGATGTTCTTGTTTGTGTTCCGCCAATTATTCGTGAAGATATTGAAAATGAAAATGATATTGCAGAAGAGGTTATTAGAATTTTTGGGTATGATGTCTATAATGATTTGCAGGGCGTTCCTTTTGAAAATTGTGCAAAATCAGTTGGGCAGTTTGAACCTCGATTGGTAATGGAAAATAATCTTAAAAACATTCTTGTTGATGAGGGATTTTATGAAACCTTGAATTATTCTCTCTATTCAGCATCTGCTTGTGACAAACTTCTTCTTGCACAAAATGACGAGAGAAGAAAGGTTATTCCTATTGCAAATCCTATCAGTGAAGATTTGTCAACTGTAAGAACGGTTATGGCTCACGCACTTTTGATTGATATTGGATATAACTTGTCGGTTGGAAACAAGGAAATGCGTATTTTTGAAATTGGAAGGGTATATCAGCCAAAAGCTCTTCCTGTGACAGAACTGCCTACTGAAAATAATCGCTTATCTTTTGCTGTTTGTGAAGATGGGTGGGATTTCTTCCGTTTTAAAGGAATTGTTGAAAACTTATTGCTTGGATTTTCTTTGAATTACAAACTCCAAAGAAGTAATCAGCCTTATCTTCACCCTTGGGTAAGTGCTGACATTGTGTCTGAAGATGGCAAAGTTGTTGGCTGGTTTGGAAAAATTCATAAAACTGTTTTAAAAAATTACAACATTTCTCAAGATGTTTTTTATGGTGAACTTGACACAGACTTTTTGGCATCTCTGCCTGAAAAACAATATGAAACAAAAGAAGTTTCAAAATATCCTTCTGTTGAGAGAGATATTGCTGTGGTTGTTGATGAAAGCGTTACGAATGAAGAATTGCTTTCTGGAATTAAATCTTCTTGTGGTAAAGTTTTTCTGGAAGCGAGGTTGTTTGATGTTTATCGCAGTCAAAATTTAGGTGACAACAAAAAAAGTATGGCATACAGAATTGTTCTTGGAAGTGATGATAAGACTTTGACAGGAGATGAAGTTGCAGGAATAATTAAAAAAGTTTTGAAAAGTTTGGAATTTAGATTTGGTGCAAAACTAAGAGAAATGTAATGTATTTTGTGGTATTATGCAAACAATTTATATGCATAATACACAATATATTGATATATTTCTGGAAAAAATTTGAGTTTTTAAAAATGGAAGGGTTTGAAATGATTTATCTTGACAATGCAAGCACAACAAAAATGTTTGATGAGTGTGTGGATATTCATAAAGAATTTTCATGCAATAGATTTTTTAATCCTTCCGCTTTGTCGGGAAGTTCTTTAGAAGTTTCAAAACTTATTGCTGATGCTGAAAAATATTTTTTGCATCGTCTTGGTGCAAGGGTTGGCAATGTTCTATTCACTGGGTGTGCAACTGAAAGTAATAATTTGGCAATAAAAGGTTCGGTTCGTTCTGGTGATTGGGAATATGTTTTTTCTGCTGGTGAACATCCTTCTGTTTACAATGTTGCAAAGAAACTTGAACTAGATGGCTATGTTGTTCATTTTGTTCCGCTTCAAAAAAATGGACAAATTGATGTGAAAGCACTTGAAAAAGTGCTAAATGAAAAAACAAGGTTGATAAGTGTTATGCACGTGAACAATGAAACAGGTGCTATAAATGATTTGAAGAAAATTTCTGATTTGAAAATGAAATATTGTCCTCGAGCTTTATTGCATGTTGATGGTGTGCAAGGCTTTATGAAAATTCCTTTTGTATTGTCTGATACGGCTGTGGATTTATATTCTTTCAGTGGACACAAATTTCATGCTCCAAAAGGAATTGCAGGGTTGTATGTAAAAAACAAAAATTCTTTAAAAGAATTGTTTAATGGTGGTGGACAACAATACCTCTTACGCTCTGGAACGGAAAACGTTTCGGGAATAATGCAAATGAAAAAGGCTGTCGAACTTATTAATGAAAAAGAAAATTTTGAGAAAGTTAAAAAATTAAAAGAAAACTTTAATGATGCCCTTATTTCAATGGGTGCTGTAAAATTGACTGAAAATGAACTTTTAACTTTACACGATTTTGTTGGAAACCACGAAAATTTTAGCGGAATTATAATTAATGATTTTCATGGTTCGCCATATATTGAAAATCTGATTTTTTCTGGAGTTAAAGGGGAAACGATGCTTCATGCTCTCGATAGTGCAGGTGTTATTGTTGGGCTTGGAAGTGCTTGTTCCTCTAAAAAAGCTGGAAATCGTGTTTTGGAACAAATTGGAATTGATAAAGAAACTATCATATCAAGTGTTCGTGTGAGTTTTAATGCTTATATGACAACGGAAGAGATTCAAAATGCTGTAAAAATCATTGCTGAATGTTATGCCGATATAAAAAGAAGAGTGCAATGATTATGATGCTTTTGTTATGAGTATGTTGTCTTATGTTGGGAGTGAAAGATTATGAAAAGAAAAGTTATTCTTTTAAAATTTGGCGAACTTTTTTTAAAAGGAAGAAATCGTCATGAGTTTATAAATCTTCTTAAAAAAAATATCTGCAAAAAATTAAAGGACTTAAAATTTAAACTTGATGAAACTCAGGGGCGATTGATTATTTCGGAGTTTGATGAGGAGTATGAGCAAGAATTTGTTGTAAGATTGCAAAAGGTTTTTGGGCTTATCGCTATTGCTTGTGCTTTTGAAATTGAAACATCTTTGGATAATATCGAAAAAAATGTCCTTCAAATGGATTTTGAAAATGTTAAAACTTTTAAAATAGAAACTAAAAGAGCTGATAAGAATTTTCCTATGACATCAATGGATGTTGATAAACATATTGGAGAAGTCGTTCTTGAAAAATACAAACATTTGAAGGTTGATTTGTATTCGCCAGAAAAAATTGTTCATATTGAATTAAGAACAAATGGAAAATCTTATATATATGACAAGTTGATTTCATGTGTTGGTGGCTTACCACTTGGAAGTGCTGGGAAGGGACTTTTACTTCTTTCTGGTGGAATTGATAGTCCTGTTGCAGGTTATCTTATGTCAAAGCGTGGGCTTGAAATTGAGGCTGTTCACTTCCACTCTTATCCATATACGAGTTTGCAAGCAAAAGAAAAAGTTATTCAACTTGCAAAAGAGATTTCTGCTTATTGTGGAAAGATTAAACTCCATATCATTTCTTTCACTGAGATTCAAGAGGAAATACATAGAAATTGTGATGCAGATTATATGATAACGATTATGCGAAGGATAATGATGAGAATTGCTGAGAAAATTTCAAACAATAATGGTTTGGGTGCTATTGTGACAGGAGAAAGTCTGGGGCAGGTTGCAAGTCAAACTATGCAAAGTATGAATGTCACAAATTCTGTGGTTTCACTTCCAGTTTTTAGGCCTTTGATTGCTTTTGATAAAGAAGAGATTATGGATATTTCTCGAAAAATTGGAACTTATGAAACGTCAATTCTTCCTTATGAAGATTGTTGCACTGTTTTCCTTCCTAAAAATCCTGTTATCAAACCAACAATAAAAAAGGCGGAATTTTTGGAAAATAAACTTGATATAGAATCTTTGGTTCAGACGGCAATCAATAATGAAGAAATTTTGGAGATTGATGAATTTTAATTTTTGGCCGTCTTAGTTGAGGTGGGGTGAGACTTTTCTTTTTGTTTTAAAAATTTTGGCATATCTTCTTGATATGCCTTTTTTGTTGTTGTAAAATTTTTGATGTTTTTAATTTTTATTTTTTTTGTTTAAAACGAATTGTAAGATTTTGATTTGGTTTAGATTTTGTGACTGGGCGAGTGTTTAAGAAAGAAAAAATAAAAATGTATAAAGGGTTATAATTATAAATTTGGTTTTTATAATTTTGCAAAAAAGCAAATTTTTATAAAAAAATCATGAATATTTATACAAAAATCGCTTGCATTTTTATAAATTTTGTTGTATAATTATCAAAATTGTATGAATAAACATAAATTTATATTTATACAAAAATCGCTACACATTCGTATTTTAGGGGTATGTAGCGTTTGAAGGAGATTTAATATGGCAAGAAGTTCAAGACAGTCAAAAATTTTGGAACTTATCTCGACAAAAGAAATTGAAACGCAAGAAGAACTTGCACGAGAATTAAAAAATGCCAATTTTGAAATCACACAAGCAACCATTTCTCGTGATATTAAAGAACTTGGTTTAACCAAAATTCTTTCTCCAAGCGGTAAATATAAATACGCAATTTTGGGTGCTGACAATCAACAGGTTGTTTCAAATAAATACATAAACATTTTCCGTGAATGTGTTATTTCTGTCAAGCCTGCATTAAATTTGGCTGTTGTTAGAACGATTAAAGGTATGGGTTCTGGCGTTTGCTCATTCATTGACAAACTGAATCTTAATGAACTTCTTGGTGCAACCTATGGTGATGACACTGTTATGCTTGTTTTTCCAACAACGACTCTTGCCAGTGAGGCTGTTGCAACTTTAACTCAAATGATGAATTGATGTTAAAATTGATTCTTTTGTTTTGCGAATTTAACAAACTCTTGAAAATCTGCTTTTTGGAGTTTGTTTTTTCTTGCTTAATTTATTGGTTTATTGTATAATGTCTAATGATTGAACAATATTTCCGTTTGCTTAACTTCTTATTTGTGAGGAACAGATGATAAACTCTTTAACACTTTCCAATTTTGCTTTGTTTAAAAAACAAACAATTGATTTCAAGAGTGGATTTAATTGTTTGCTTGGGCAGTCTGGTGCTGGAAAGAGCATTATTATTGATGCTTTATCTTTTTTGTTGGGAGCAAAGTCAGATAAAAACTTTATCAGAACTGGTGAAGATATAATGCGTGTTGAAGGTGTTTTTTCAAACATTTCACAAGATGGAAAAAATCTTCTCAGTGAATGGGAAATTGATTGTGATGATGAAATTGTTATTTCTCGTTCACTTTCTCAAGATGGAAAGTCTTCTCTAAGGATAAATGGATTTTCTGTTACTTTAAAAATGCTACAAACTCTTACGATAAAAATGGCAGACTTTTGTGGGCAACACGACAGTGTTGGGCTTCTTAATACAGCAAATCACTTGACTCTTCTTGATAGGTTTGCGGGTGGTGAAATAGAAACGCAAAAAGATATTGTTGCAAAAATTTATGAAAATTTAAAAGATGTAAAAATTCAAATTTCTTCACTTGGCGGAAGTGATGCAGAACGGGCTCGCCAGAAAGATTTGTTAAAATTTCAAATTGATGAGATTGAAAATGCACATCTTGAACTTACAGAAGAAGAAAATTTAAAGGAAAGATATGAATTTATTTCTTCATCTGAAAAGATATTTGAGGGAATTTCTGAGGTGCTTTCAAAATTGACAGAACAACGTGAAAATGCGACATCAGTTTTGTATGAGGCAAAGAATGTTCTTTCTGGAATATCGAAATTTCGCGGAATTGATGAGTGCAGAGATAGACTTGAAAATGCTTATTATGAAATCAAAGACATTGCAGATGTGTTGGAAAGTATAAGACAAGACACTGATTTTGATGCTCAGGAACTTGAACGCATTGAAGCAAGATTGGATTTGATTAAAAGTTTGTCGAAAAAATATGGCAGAACAATTGAAGATATTTTAAATTTTCAAACTGATTGTCAAAATAGGCTTGATGAACTTGAAAGAAGTGAAGAAGCTCTCTCAAGACTGCAGTTGGAAGAAGAAAAACTTTCAAATCAACTTTCTGATGAATGCCACAAACTGACTGATTTAAGAAAGAAGTATGCAAGTGATTTTTCAACAAAGATTATGGAACAACTTTCGGAACTCGAAATGAAAGGAACTCAATTTTGTGTTGAATTCACTCCAAGTGGATTTTCAGCAAAAGGTGCAGATAATGTGAAGTTTATGTTTTCTGCAAATCGTGGGCAGGAATTAAAGGACTTACATAAAACCGCTTCTGGTGGTGAACTTTCAAGATTATTGCTGGCATTTAAAAATGTTATGCTTGGTAAGGAACTTGTTCAAACTGTTGTTTTTGATGAGATTGATTCTGGAATAAGTGGGGTTACTGCTGGTAAGGTTGCTGAAAAGCTTGTTAATATTTCCAAATTCACGCAAATTATCTGCATAACACATACTCCAGTTGTTGCATCAAAGGCTGAAAATTTTATTCTTGTTGAAAAAAATGTTGTCGATAATCAAACTTTCTCAACAGCAAGAAATTTGACAGAAAAAGATTCTGTTGTTGAGATTGCAAGATTGATTGATGGTGGAAAAGAAGTTTCTTCAACTGCCTTAGAACATGCAAAAAAACTTATTGAAAAAAGATGACATTAGTTCAATGTGGGAAATTAAATTTTTAATGTGAGTAAAGATTTTAATTGTGATTATTGCTTAAAATAGAATTATACATAAATTATATAGAATATTAATATAAATATTTGTATTATAAAATTAAATATTTTATATATTTCTATTGTTGCAAAATAATATTTTTTTCTATATATCGTTTTGTGAATCTAATTCTAAAAAATATAAATCTACCATAGCATATTATTAGAGGCTTACTATGGTGGATTTTTTTGTTGATAATTTTTCAAATTGTGTTCCTGTTGCCGTGCTTCTTATGGCAATGCTTCCTATGATTGAAAGTAAGATTGCAATCCCTTTCGCTCTCTCTTCTTCAATTTGGGGTGAAGCAACTATGTCGCCAGTTGGTGCTTTCTTTACCGCATTTGTGGGGAGTGTTCTGCCAGCATTTTTGGTGATTTGTATTGTTAGATTTATAAAAAAGAGAACAACTGGATTTGTTCATGAGAAATTTATGAGCAAATTGAAAAACAGATATGAAAACAAACTTCAAAAGGTTGAAAAGAAAAGTGGGGTTTTAAAAAAGTGCTTGGCTTTATCAACCTTTGTGGCAATTCCGCTTCCGCTCACTGGGGTTTATACGGGCGGAATTATCGCTGGGCTTTTAGATGTTAAGGTTTGGCAGGCTTTCTTGGCTATACTTGTTGGTGAAATCTTTTCATGTGGAATTGTCCTTGCTGTTTGCTTGATTTTTGATAACTCGGCTTTTTATATTTTTGTGATTTCTCTTATTCTGGTTGCTGTTTGGATTGTTGTTAGTGCATTATTTTATCTTATTAAAAAGCATAAAAGAAAAATATGAAATAGGGATTTTGTTTCTTTGTATGTCAAACAATTTGATTTAACATACAATGATTATATGGAAGAAACAATCTTTATAAATGGTGGAAGAAAACTTGTTGGCGAAGTGTCTGTTAATGCTTCTAAGAACGCTTTTTTGCCTATTATGGCAGGGTGTATTCTTTGCGATGAACAGGTTTGCTTGAAAAACTATGTCCATATAAGTGACCTTGCTCTTATGAGAGAAATTTTGGGGCAACTTAATGTTTCATCTGTCCTTTCGGGGCGAGAACTTGTTCTAGATATGTCCAAACTTCAAAACAATAAGTTGTCGCATGTTTTAACACAAAAAATGAGAGCTTCAATCTTTTTGTTAGGGCCTATGCTTGCTCGCTTTCGTTCTGCGGTGATTGCATATCCTGGTGGGTGTAAGATTGGAACTAGGCCGATAGACATACATATCAAAAGTTTTAAAAGTCTTGGTGCAAAAATTATTGAAAAACACGGCTATCTTTTCTGCAACGGAGAAAATTTAAAGGCAGGCGAGGTGACTTTGGATTTTCCAAGTGTTGGGGCAACTGAAAGTTTAATGATGTGTTGTGTTTTGCTTAAAGGAAGAAGTGTTTTAAAGAATGTTGCAAAAGAGCCAGAAATTGTTGACCTTGAAAAATTTTTACAGAAAATGGGTGCAAAAATTAGTGGTGCGGGTGGAGATTGTATTGTTATTGACGGAGTTGACAAACTGCACGGTTGCGACTTTTCTGTTATGCCTGACAGGGTTGTTGCAGGGACTTATATTCTTGCTGTCGCAACTTGTGGTGGCGATGCTTTGATTGATGGTGCTATTGCTGAACATAATGAAACTTTACTTGCTTTTTTAAGACAATCTGCTTGCAATATTGATATTGAGCATGATAAAATAAGAATAAGAGTTGGAAACAGATTGCCTTCAATCGATAAAATTCAAACTATGCCATATCCTCACTTTCCAACAGACTTGCAGTCACAAATGCTTGTTTTACAAAGTGTTTGCAAAGGAAATTGTGTTCTCAAAGAAAATCTCTTTGAAAGCAGATTTGGAATTGTTCCAGAACTTATCAAAATGGGTGCAAACATTGTGCTTAATGGAAATACTGCTTATATTCAAGGAGTGGAAGATTTGTTTGGAGCTGATGTTTTTGCAACAGACCTTCGTGCAGGTGCAGGCTTGATTATAGCTGGGCTTAAAGCAGAAGGCTACACGACAATACATAATCCTTTCTATATTGACCGTGGCTATGAGGATATAGAACAAAAATTAAGATATCTTGGTGCAGAAATCAAAAGGAGAGAAATTTGAGTAAAAAAGTTGTTATATCGCTCTGTGTTGTTGGACTCGTTTTGGCGACTATGCTTATTCTTTTTTGGACTCTCTTTGGGCTTTCAAGTGTGTCTGTTCAATTTGATTCAAACAGGATATTTCTCAATGCTACTGAAAAAGAAATTGTTGAATCTGGGAAATTTCACTATGGAGTATCAGTTCTCTTTGAAGGCAAAAACAAATCAATTGAAAACATAAACAAGCATGTTAAAGAAAATGAAAATTTTGCATATATCCGTGTGATTAACATTGAAACTGTCTTTCCAAACAAGTTTGTAATTCATATTGTCGAAAGGGAAGAACTTTTTGCTGTTGAACATACATTTGAAAACACAACAGATGGTGGTGGACAAGCTCCAAAAACAGAATATCTTGTTTGTGACCACGAATTTAGAGTTTTGAGAAAGGTTTTGTCGTTGCAAGAGTTTGAAGACGAGCAACAGAACCAAACATCTATGCCAATTCTATTGAAAAACATTGAGTTTGATTGTGAAACCGAGGATTTTAATGTTGGGGATTTTTTAAAAATTAAACAAACTGGAATAAAAAATTTTTATTCTTCAATGCTAAAAAATAACCGTGATTTGTCGGAAATAAAAGGAAAAATAAAAGAAATTTCTTTAGGTGAAAATATTGATGAATTTGACAAAACTTACACATCGCTGAAAATCACAACAAATTCAAGGGTTTATGTTATAAACAATATTGATTTTGCTTTAACATACAAACTTCAACTTATGTTTTCTGTCGAGAGTGCTTTCTTTAATCAAAAAACAGATGAAAATGGTGTTTTTCTTGATGCAGAAGGAGAAAAAATCTTGATGACTAAAACTGAGAATGGGGAATATGTTCGTTATATTAAAGAAGAGAGCAATGAATCCGCAGATAATGATGAAAGTTTGAATCAAGATGATGAAACTCAAGCGGAGATTTATGCTTTAACTTATGAATTATTGAAAAAATGTTTCATAAAAGTGGACAATCTTCCGTTATCTGATTTTGTTACACGCACAGAGAAAGATATTTACTATTCAATTTGTGATTTGGACATGCTTTCATTTTAAAATATGCTTTTGAAGAAAAATTTGGATTGACTTTTTGAATTAAATAAAGTAAAATAAAAACTAAATTTGTTGGCATTTTATTAAAAGGGGAAAACTATGTTTCTTGATAGAATGAAAATTTCAATAAAAGCGGGGAATGGTGGAAAAGGTTCTACCTCTTTTTTGCGAACAAAATTAAATGCAAATGGTGGCCCAGATGGTGGTGATGGCGGAAAGGGAGGAGATATTGTTTTTGTTGCTACAGAAAACTTAAACACTCTCTATCCTTTTAGATTTAAGAAAAAATTTATTGCTGAAAATGGTGAAGATGGACATCAAAAGAATCAAACAGGAAAAAGCGGTAAAGATGAAATCATTGAAGTCCCTGTTGGAACTGTGTTGATAAATCCAGTCAACAATAAAATTATCGCAGATTTAAGTGAAAATGGAATGAAATTTGTTGCACTAAAGGGTGGAGCAGGCGGACACGGAAACGCGTATTATCGTTCATCAATAAAGCAAGCACCAAGTTTTTCACAAACAGGTGAAGTGACAAATTTGAAAGAGATTATTCTTGAACTAAAAACGATTGCTGATGTGGGACTTGTTGGATTTCCAAATGTTGGAAAGTCAACTCTTTTGTCTGTTATTTCAAATGCAAATCCAAAAATTGCAAACTATCCATTCACAACCATTTATCCAAATTTGGGGGTTTGTGAAGTTTTGGGTGAAACGTTTGTTGTTGCGGATATTCCAGGGCTTATTGAAGGAGCAAGTGAGGGGCTTGGGCTTGGGCATTACTTCTTAAAACATGTTGAGAGAGTTCGACTTATTGTTCATCTGGTTGATATTTCATCAAGTGAAGGAAGAAAACCTGAAGAGGATTATCGAATCATCAATGATGAACTTGCAAAGTATAATGCTGATTTGTCGAAAACAAAACAAATTCTTGTTTTTTCAAAATGTGATTTGCTTGAGAAAGACGAACTTGAAAAGAAAATTTCGGAATTTGTTAAAGTAACAAAAGTGAAAGAATATATGACAATTTCTTCTTTTTCTAGAGATGGTATTGAAGATTTAAAAAGAAAAATTCTTGAAAATTTAAAGAAGATTCCTAAGAAACCAGCACTTAGAGTGGAAGATTTTGATTTTGATAGGAAGGATGTTTCAAGTATTGAAATAAACAGACTTGATGACGGAAGTTTTGAACTTTCTGGTGGAAGAATTGAAAATTTAATTAGGGGAGTTGTCCTTTCAAATGAAGTTTCATTTGCCTATTTTCAAAAAAGACTTAAAGAAATGGGAATAATTGATTTGCTAAAAGAAAAAGGCCTTAAAAATGGAGACACTGTTGTCATTAAAGACGTTTCTTTTGAATATGTTGAATAAAACTTGTGATTTATAACATAATGCATACTACCACAATATTTAGTGTATTATATTATTAAAAGTTTGCATACTACCGCAATATTTTGATTTATAAATTTCAATATTATGGTTTAGATTTGTCAAAAAACTATTAAATAATTAAAAAAATTTTATATAAATAGGAGAAATTGTTTATGATAACGACAAAACAAAGAGCGTTTTTGCGTGGACTTGGAAATGCACTTGAACCTGTTATGCAAGTTGGAAAAGAAGGATTAACCGATAATGTTATTGAGAGTGTTAATCTTTTGTTGGAAGCCAGAGAACTTGTCAAAATTAAAGTGCTAAAAAATGCTGATGAAGAATCTCGCATAATCGCAGAAGAGCTTGCAAGTTCTTTAAATGCTGAAGTTGTGCAGGTTATAGGAAATAATTTGATTTTGTATAAAAAATCTACTCGCAAAAATTTTAAGCACATTGAATTGCCATAAAATTGCTTTTTATTAAATTTCCAATTTGAAATGTTTAAAGCATTTCTTTTTCATTTTTTATATTGAAATATGGGTTGAATTGAGATACGATTGCACAAACAACAAGAAGTGATGCAATTATACAATAATAGATGTTAATTCTGACAAACAAACCACTTAAAATTAAGACAAAAGCTGAAAAAAGATAGCCTTTTGTGCGGTTTTTGTTCAAAGAATATGCAATAAAATCCTTGAATGCAAGCGAGTGTTTTGTGTTATATTTTTGCGTTATTTCTGGAAAACAATCATAATATTTGAAAAGTTTTTTATATGTTTCATAGGTGTCAAGAATGATGATTTTTTCTTGAAAATTTTGGCAAAAAACAGACACATCTTTATCACTTATTTCTTTGCAACAAATCACAATCTTTGTTGCTTTTTCTTTCTTAACTTTATTATAAATTTCCATAAGTCTTGCAACAGTCATCTTTTGAAAAGACATATCTGCAAACAAGACTGTTTTTACATTTTCTTGCTCGTGAGAAATCACAAGATAGTCCTTGTGTTTTATAATGTTTTCGTGTTTTTTATGTGCAAGTTTAGCAAAAAAATCTATGGGCTTATCATTACATGAAAGAGAAAGAAACATATTTTCAGCATCTTCTTTTTCTTTTAATTTTAAAGTGTTTTTCTGTCTTTTTTTTCTTGTTATTAGTAGAATTGTTATATAGATTATTGCACTTAAAGATAGACTTATAAGAATTGCAAGCCATAACTTATGGAAAAAATATTTTGACCAAACAAATGAAATAAGAAAAATTAACAAAAATTTTAAAACTTCTTGAAGATAGAAATTAATTTTTTTCATAAATCAATCTTTGACAATTTTGGTTTTTATATACATAATGAATTATTGAAAATTAGTAAGAATACAAGTTAATTGTTTTATTATTAAAATTAAAATATATTTAAACTAAACAATAATTAAGTTAAGCAATAATTAAACTAAAACATAATCCTATTAAAATGTTTGACAAATTAAAAAAAAGTTGATAATATATTAATATGAATCTTAAAGAATTTGTTACATTACTGCAAGACAACAAAATGAAAAACATTTCTGTTTATGACCTTTCCGAAATGGGAGAGGAGAAGTTTGTTGTGCTTTGCACGTCCAATAAAGTGACTGACAGCAAAAAAGTTGCAGATGTAATTGCAGAGAAATATGGATACCAAGACAAAATCGAAGGCTATTTCAAAGGTGAATGGATTGTTTTTGATTTTCAAAACCTAACTCTTCATATATTCTTACCAAAAGTTCGTGAAAAATATAATCTTGATAAAATGTATAAACCAAAGAAAATCACCATTAAATGATTCTCTTAAATTCTAATTAAAAATCCACAATTACTTGTTTTAAGGAGATGTTTGACTCTCCTTTTCTATTGTTTTATAATTCTTGTTTTTAGTTGTTTTACTTTTTTGTTTTTAATTGTTATCTATTTATTTTTTTTATTATATTGAGGAATATCTCCAACAATTTAAGACTTTCAACGAAAAGAAGAAAACTTTTTCCCTAAGATATTTTCAACAACCAACACTTTCTGTGATGCTGTCAATTGTTTGAGAAAATGACAAAACCTTTTTTTATTAATTTAAGTGCTTGTTTTCAATATTAGGACTCAAAATAATGAGATAGCAAAAACCCTTTATATTATTATTCTTAATTTTATTTAACAAACTTGTAAAATTGTTTTGATTTTTTTTCGATTTGGTTTACAATAAGCATATTAGGACAAAAATTTTTACTAGTATAGAAAACCTATTTTATTTGAAAGGTGTGTCTATGATTGAAATATGTTTTGTTTGCACTGGAAACACTTGTCGTTCTATTATGGCAGAGCGTATCGCAAAAAAAATGGCGAAACAACGAAAAATTAAAGATGTAAAATTTTCTTCAGCAGGAATTTATGCAAATGGCGAAAATATTTCTCAAAACGCATCTCTTGTTCTAAAAAAATTGGGCTATGATGGGCGTGCAAGAAAGAGTGTTAAACTGAAAAAAATTAAACCTGAAACAATTTATATCGCTGTTACAAATGAGCATAAACGCTTCATTGACTCGAAAAAAGTTCTAAGCTTTGAAGATTTTGCAGGTGTTGTTGGTGATCCTTATGGACAAAGTTTGGAAATTTACGAAAAATCAGCACATCAAATTGAAAAAAATGTTGAAATGTTGTTGGATAAAATTAATCTTTTGAGAGGTGTTAAATGATTATAATGGCAAGTGATCATAGGGGATTCACTATGAAGGAAGATTTAAAGACTTTCTTTAATAAAGAAAATATCATCACTATTGATGTTGGAACTTACAGCAAAGAACCTGTTGACTATCCTGATTTTGCAAAACTTGGTGTGGAAAAAGTTCTGGCAGATAAGAATAATATCGGAATTTTTATTTGTGGTATGGGCAACGGAATGAGTATGGCAGCAAACAGAAACCCTAAAATTCGTGCAGCATTGTGTGTTAATCCTAAAATGGCAATATTTGCAAGAAAAGATAATGATGCAAATGTTTTATGCTTGCCAGCTTTTTTAAGAAAGAAAAAAGCAATTTCTATTGTTAAGGCTTTTTTAACAACAAATTTTGAGGGAGGCAGGCACGCTCGAAGAATTAAGAAGATTTCTGGAGGTGCGGATAAGTGATAAACATCATTGTTCCAATTGTTGAATCACCTGAAAAATATGTCGAATTCCTTAAAAGAATTAACACAAAAGACATCAAAATTTTTGTCGGAATAAGAGAAAATCTTATAAACAATTTTAAAATTTCATCGAAACAAATTGAAATCCATAAATTTGCTAGTAACTCAAATCTTGAAGAAATCCTTAATTCAATGCATTCATGCAAAATGCAAAAAGGCAGGATTTTGATTGTTAGGCGTCCTCTTAGCAATGCGGAATTTGAAAAATTGACAAATTCAACAAAAGACATTTCAACTTTGAAAGCAAAACACAATAAGTTTGTCATGGCAATAAAAAATTTTGCAAAGAAAATTGTTAAAAGATTTTTCTCTTTCACATTTTTTGAGGATATTTCGGCAATATGCTATAACGAAAATTTGTTTGAACTTATATCTGTTTGCACAAACTTGTCAATGACAAGCAGATTGAATAGATATATTGGAATCTCAATTGAAGAATTTGAAACTGAAACAAAACAAGTGAAAAAACAATATTCAAGATGGAAAAACGCCTTGCTGTTTATGTTGAGTTGTTTGCTTTTTATGGGAAGTGTGGCAGGTGGAGTTTTGATTTGCATTTTCACACCTTTAAGAGCATTCACAATTATAGCTGTTGTTTTTTGGATAGTTTTAGCATTGTTCTTATGGTTTATTGCACTTCTTAATTTTATTAGAACTATTGTTGTTGGAAATCTTAGATATGGCAGGGTGAGTGAGATTATTTAATAAGCAAAAATAGTAGGTCATTTCTGCATCTGTATGTTGAATGTTAAAACCAAATTACTGTTAAATGGTGCAAACCAATAAACATAAAAAATTTAAAAATAAAGGAGAATATTTAATGAAAAAAGTAAAACTTGGAATTAATGGTTTTGGAAGAATTGGACGCTTGACACTTCGTATTGTGTCTAAACGTGACGATGTTGAGGTTGTTGCAATAAATGATCCGTTCCTTACAGTTGACTACGCAAAATATTTGCTTGAACATGACAGTATTCATGGACATTTTGATGAAAAAGTTTCTGTTAAAGATGGAAAACTCTGTGTTGGTAAAATGAAAATTGACTTCTTTACAGAAATGCAACCTGAACAAATTCCTTGGAAAAATTCTGGGGTTGATGTTGTTGTCGAATGCACAGGAAAATTCACTTCTTATGATTCTGCAAAGGCTCATATTGTTGCTGGTGCTAAAAAGGTTGTTATTTCTGCACCTGGAAAAAATATGCCAATGTTTGTTATGGGGGTTAATCATGAAACATACACACCTGATATGGATATTGTTTCAAATGCTTCCTGCACAACAAACTGTCTTGCTCCACTTGCAAAAATAATCAACAATGCGTTTGGAATCGAAGAAGGGCTTATGAGCACTATTCATTCCACAACAGCAACACAACTCACTGTTGATGGCCCAAGCAAAAAAGATTGGCGTGGTGGACGTGCTGCGTCTTACAATATTATTCCATCTTCAACTGGTGCTGCCAAGGCTGTTGGTGAAGTTATTCCTGAATTGAAAGGAAAGTTGACAGGAATGAGCTATCGTGTTCCAACTTTGAATGTCAGTGTTGTTGACTTAACATGCCGCTTGAAAAAAGCAACAACCTATGAAAAGATTGTTGAAGCTGTTAAAAAGGCAAGTAAGAACGAAATGGCTGGTATTGTTGGCATTACAGATGAAGCGGTTGTTTCAAGCGATTTTATTGGAGATTCAAGAACATGTATTTTTGATGTTAGTGCTGGCATTATGCTTTCTCCAACTTTTGTTAAACTTGTTGCTTGGTATGACAACGAGTGGGGGTATTCAAACAAACTTGTTGATCTATGCGTTTATGTGTTTAACAAGAAGTAATTTACTTCTAAAGTAATTTGATGTTATGTGTAAAATATGGTTTAATCATTTTTAAATCTATAACAAAAAATTAAGTATATTTGAACAAAAATATGTTAAGTCATGAAAATTATATTTTTTAAGAAATAACATATTTAAAGATGAAAATTTAGGAGAGTAACAACTCATGAAGAGTGAGCTTAACAAAGAACTAATTGAAGGTTTGAGCGAAAGTGCTAATCAAAAGTTTATAGACAGTGTGAATGAACTTGTCTATAATCTTGTTTCAACTGCAGTTGAAAATGTTTCTTTAAAATCTCCTTTTGTTGTTCTTGACAAGTGTGTGCTTTTGTCTGTGAATGAAGTTTACACAGGGGCCTTCACTCAACTTTCAACTTTTGATTACTTTCTTGGAATAGATAATCCTCAAATTGAAATGAACACAAAACTTAGAAAAAACTTTTGGAAATTTGTTTGGAGAGAGTTTCGTGCTTCATGGAGATTAGGGCGTAAGAAATATAAGAAAAAGAAAAAAGAAGAAATCCATGAGGTTTCAGTTGGAAAATATCAACTCAGTGATTTTAGGCATGACATTGTTGAAAAATTGTCGGAACTATTGACAAGCAGTTCTATTATTTATGAATATAATCGAAGTATTTCTATTGTTGGGAAAGATGATTTTGGAACAAATGTTCGAGTTAATTTGTATATATGTGCATACGACATGCATAGTGGCGATTTTAAGTTGTACACAAACTCTAGAAACAAATTTAAAATAGTGAATTTTGGTGATAGATTTGATAATTTGGAGTATAAAAAGGCCGTTTGTGGTGATGTTTATACAAAGATGTTGAGAGTCTTTAATTCAATCTACTCGAAGAAATATAACAAGATTCCAAATCAGGTTTTGCTTGAAAGTTTGTTATTCAATTGTCCTAACATACTTTTTGATAAGAATGATATTTACAAAACCTTTGTTAATGTTGCAAACTATATTCGTTTTAAACAACCAAATTCTTTTGTTTCAATCAGTGACACAAGTAAGTCTGTTTTTGAAGATGGACTTATTGTTAATACTGGTAAACAAGTTGAATTTGGGAAAATAATTAATATGCTTGACGAATATAAATATTAAAATTTCTCTCTAAATTAGAAATGTTTTGTTGTTTTTGAGTGTTTTAAAACTTATTCTTAGCATAAAATCTATGCTATATGTTATTTTATGTATAATTTTTCTCTTTTTACTCATCATAAGTTTAGGGAGGAAAAATGAAAGAAGTTTTTATGATTGTAGGGTTTGGTGCAGGGCTAATTACAGGTATGCTGCTCTATAAGCATTGTGATGATGCAAAAAAAATTGTCAACAAGGGTGAAAAGGCTGTAAAACAAGAAGTTGAAAATCTAAAATCTTCTGTTAAGAAAGAAATTAAACCTAAGAAACAAGAAAAATCTGCATCAAAATAAAACCTAACAAACAAAAAACACCTGAAAAGGTGTTTTTTTATATTTTAAAGACTTTTAAATTGTATTTTTTATACTTTAAAGATTCTTACATTGATTCTTATATTAGTTACTTTAATATTTATACATTTATTTATTAATTTAAAGTTAAAGGATTCTTACATTTTCTTATTTTGATAGTTTTAAAGCATTTTTATATTGCTATTTTATTATTCTTAACATTTTCATTATTTCTTTATTTTTTTACCACATAGTGGACAATAACGTTGCTCTGGAAGGACATCTGCTCCGCAGTTTGAACATTTAAAATAGTTTTTTTCAAACGGGTTATCAAAGTTTGTTTCTTGTGATGTTGTTTGGGATAATTCTTTCTTTGGTGGTGGGTTATTATTTGAAAATTCTTTACCATTTTGCTTTTCTGCGTTATAGTTTTTCTTAACTTTAATGTGAAGAAAGATATAAATTACGATTATACTTAAAAAACATGTTGCAGTTACAATAAACAGAATGTTTCGGATTGTGACATTTTTTCTAGCAACAATCCATTCTCCATCTTGGGTGAGAGGCATATCTTTATAATCCATTGGGATAGAGTCTGTTTCTGTTGTTACTTCTGAAGAATTCACGGCAACAGAAATATGCTCATCAACTCGGGGAACGGTTGTTAGAGTGTAAACTGAAAAGGAATATCCTTCCAATTTTCCACTGCCATCATCGGTGTCAAG
Source organism: uncultured Clostridia bacterium (assembly GCA_947591785.1). Lineage (GTDB taxonomy): Bacteria > Bacillota > Clostridia > Christensenellales > UBA1242 > Caccovivens. The sequence continues at coordinate 52,262 of CANQDK010000005.1, forward strand.
TTCGTAAATTATATAATACTTTCCACATTCCTCATTTAAAGCAAAATCTTTGACAACGGCTTCTCTAATAAGATTCTTGTCAGGATTATTTTCGGCATAAGAAATCATATCTTGATAATACATGTAATCTTGTTCTATTTTGCTAAGGTTTAAAGAGAGAGTAAGAAAAAGTATTGCGAAGAAAAGAGTGAAGATTGCAATAATAAATAGGAAAGAACATAGTATGCTTGCCCATTTATATTTTTGGGGAACACTTGTTCTTATTCCACGACTGATAAATATAGTTGAGAAGAAGGGAAATCCAATATACCTGCTGTGTGAACTGACTCTGTTTGAAGAGGTTTTTACATGAGATGCTCCACCACTTCTGTGACTTCCAGAACTTCCAAAATGACTTCCTGATGGCATAGGCTTTTCTCCATTTATTTTTTATATATTTTTTGTTCATTAAAATTATATAATAATGAAGATATGAATGTCAAATAAAATAAAAAGTTCTATTTATAAATGTCAAATAAAAAGAAAAAATCAATTAAAGTGTTGTAAATAAATATAATTATAAAATTTAAAATGGAATATGTTGTGTATTATGCAACATTCTACACTTAATCTTGTGGTGATATGCATATATAGATTTCTTGTTTATAAATACAAGTTTCATAAAGTTATTTTTAGCGAATTTTATTATTCGACAAAATAAGACATGAAATTATGTCAAATATGCTTGCTTTTTTTATCTTTGTATGATAGAATTTATAAGATTTTATTATTAAATCGACATTTTCTATGATACACGGAGGAATTTTATGTACACAATCGAAAAAAACAAAACTAAAGTCGAAGTAAACTTGACAATTGATAACAAGGAATGGGAAGAGGGAGTTCAAAAAGTTTACGAATCTTCAAAAGGAAAATTTAATGTTGAAGGTTTTAGAAAAGGGCATGCACCAAGAAAAGTTATTGAAAAAACTTATGGTGACAGCATCTTTTTTGAGGATACTGTAGATTTTTTTGTCAATAAAGTTATGAATGAAATTTTGGACAAAAATCCTGAACTTGAACCTGTTGCTATGCCAAAAACAAAATTTGAGAGTTATACTGCTCAAGATGGACTCAAAATGAAAATATTATTTGAAATTGTGCCTGATTTCAAAATTTGTAAATATACTGGAAATGAAATTAAAGTTCATTCTGCTGAAGTAAATGAACATGATATTGAGCATGAATTACATCATCTTCTTGAAGAACATGCAAAATTTGACACTGTTGATAGAGCTGTAAAAAATGGAGATATTGCTGTTATTGATTTTATTGGTTTTATTGACAATGTTGAATTTGAAGGGGGCTCTGCAAACAATTATTCATTAGAAATTGGTTCTCACAGTTTTATTGATAATTTTGAAGAACAACTTATTGGACATAAGAAAGGCGAAACTGTTGATGTTAATGTAACTTTCCCAAGCAATTATCCAGCAAGTGAATTTAAGGATAAAAAGGCAACTTTCAAAGTTACGATTAATGAAGTCAAAGAAAAAACTCTTCCAACTCTTGACGACAAATTTATTGCTGATGCGACAGAATATGAAACACTAGATGAGTATAGAAAAGCAACAACAGCTCATATTCAAGATATGAAGAAGAATGATCAAGATGCTGAGTATGAATATAATATTCGCGAATATCTCTTGGAGAATACAGAAATTGATATCCCAGAAATTATGGTTGATAACTTTGTTCATCAAGAAATTCATAATTTGGAAGATGCGTTAAAGCCATACAATATGAGTGTTGAGGAGTATATTTCAAGAACAGGCGGAACATCATTTGAAGACTATTTAAAAATGATGAAAGAAAGAACTTTGAAAAGTATTAAAACCAGATATATTTATCGCAAAATTATTGAACTTGAAAACATTGTTATATCTCAAGAAGAACTTAATGAAGCAACTAAAGGAATGACAAACCGTGAGGACATAATTCGCACTGAAAACGAACTTTCATTACAAAAGCTTCATAAATTCTTGAAAGATAACAATAATATGGTTATTATTCCTGAAAGCAACGAAGAGTGCTAAAAATTTGTTTCAAATTTTGCCTTAAAGTTTTAACTTAAACCAAAAGTGTATAAAATTATTAAACATTTAAAAATGTTGATTCAAACTTAAATTTTTGTTAATGGAGGTGATTTATATGATGATACCAATGGTTATTGATCAAACAGGTGGAAGTGAAAGATCTTATGATATTTATTCAAGATTATTGGAAGACAGAATTATTTTCCTTAGTGGAGAAATAACAGATGCAACAGCAAATGTTGTTATTGCACAATTAATTTACCTTGAAGGCAAAAACCCAGATAAAGACATATATCTTTATATAAACAGTCCTGGCGGTTCAGTCAGTGCAGGTATCGCAATCTATGACACAATGAACTATATTAAATGTGATGTTTCAACAATATGTATTGGCCTTGCAGCATCAATGGGAGCATTCCTTCTTTCAAGTGGAACAAAAGGTAAAAGATTTGCACTCCCAAACAGCGAAATTATGATTCACCAACCACTTGGTGGGGCACAAGGGCAAGCTAGTGATATTGAAATTCAAGCAAAACACATGAAAAAAACAAAAAATATGCTCAATAAGATATTAAGTGAAAACACAGGCAAAACATTGGAAGAAATTGAAAAAGACACGGATCGTGACAACTATATGACACCAGAAGAAGCAAAGAAATATGGTTTGATTGACAATATCTTTATCACAAGAAAATCTAAAAAGGAAGATAAATAAACGCAAGATAAGGTGTATTATGCTTTGCATACTACACAAAATATAGTATTATATAATTTAGGAGTGAAAATGAAAGATATTGAAATGTGTAATTGCACTTTCTGTGGGCGTCCACAAAAAATGGCTAAAAAACTTATTGCAAGTCCTAATGGTGATGCCTTTATTTGTGATGATTGTATCAAAATTTGTGCAGACATAATTCATGAAGAAACTTTAAAGGTTAAGACTCTTAAAGACCTTGTTTTGCCATATCCAAAAGAAATCAAAAAACTGCTTGACGATTATGTCATTGGGCAGGAACAGGCAAAAAAAGTTCTTTCTGTTGCTGTTTTTAATCATTATAAAAGAATTAATTACAACTATCACAATAAAGTTAATGCAAAGAAAAATAAAGAGGGAGTTCAAGACAAATCTCCTCTTGAATTGGAAAAAAGTAATGTCCTTATGATTGGGCCAACTGGTTCTGGAAAAACTCTTCTTGTTAAGACTTTGGCAAAGATTCTTGATGTTCCTTTTGCTTGTGCAGATGCAACAACTTTAACTGAAGCTGGTTATGTGGGAGAAGATGTTGAAAATGTGCTTTTAAAACTTATTCAAAATGCTGACTATGATATTGAAAAAGCACAACGAGGAATTATTTATATTGATGAAATTGACAAACTTGCTCGCAAGAGTGAAAATCGCTCTTTGACACGCGATGTTGGTGGTGAAGGGGTTCAACAAGCACTTTTAAAAATTATTGAAAGCACTGTTGCAAGTGTTCCACCTCAGGGTGGTAGAAAACATCCTCATCAAGAGATGTTACAAATCGACACAACAAACATTTTGTTTATTTGTGGTGGGGCTTTTGTTGGACTTGATGATATTATTCATAAGCGTCTTTCTTCATCATCAATTGGTTTTAATGCTAATGTTAAGAATTCAACCGAAAAAGCAAAAGTTGATTATTCTAAAGATGTTCAGCCAGATGATCTCATTAAATTTGGACTTATTCCAGAGTTTGTTGGAAGATTACCAATTGTAACAGGACTTGATAATCTTGACGCAAAAGCACTTCAAAGAATTTTGGTTGAACCTAAAAATTCTCTTATTAAACAATACAAACAAATGTTTAAAATTGATGGACTCGAAATTGAGTTTAATGATGATGTTATTGCCTACATTGCTCAAAAGGCAATCGACTTAAAAACTGGTGCTCGTGGAATTCGCACAATTATGGAATCAAAAATGTTGGAACTTATGTTTGATTTGCCAGATCCAGCAATGTATGAAAAAATCGTTATAACACGTGATTTTATTGAAAATGATGGTGCTCCAATTCTTATAAAAAGAGAAACTAAAACCGAAGAAAAAAAGGCAGTTTAGTGCCTGAAATCTCTTAAATTTTGGAATTGTTTGACTTATCTGTTATGTAGAGAGTGTGATTTCGTTTGAATAATAAATTCGTTAGACATCTTAATTAATACCATAATTAAAAAGATTTTCAAATTCTATTTAATTTGTTTGACAAAAAATAAAAAAAAGGGTAAACTTAAATTGATTTAAGAGTTTGCCCTTTATTTTTCGTCATTTGGGGCTTTGTCTTAAAAGAAAAGAGGATTTTTGAAGAGGAGATATTATGAGAAATTTACTACTTGCTGGTTCTTCCTCTGCGATTATCGTGTCGGGCGTGGTGTCAGGCATCATTTGTCTTTTGGTTGGTTTGGCCATTGGACTTTTGGTGTTTAAACTTTATAGCAACAAAAAATTACAAAAAAACAAATCTAATGCCATTAAAATCATTGAAGATGCGTATGCAGAGGCGAAAACCATAAAAAAAGAAGCGATTATTGAAAGTAAAGAACAATCGCAAAAATTAAAGGAAGAAGTTGAAAACGAAATTCGCGACAGGCGTTTGGAAGTAACCAAACTTGAAGAAAGACTTTCTCAACGTGAAGAATACATTGAGAAAAAAGAACAAGCCGTTGATAAAAAAAATGAACTGCTTGACGAAGAAAGAAAAAGTGTTCAAGATGCTAAACAGGGGCTTGAAAAAATTAAGCAAGAACAAGAAACTTTAAAAGAACAAATCGTTGAACAACTTGAAAAAACTGCACAATTTTCAAAACAAGAAGCAAAAGATATGCTTATTGAAAATATGCGTAATGATGCACAAAAAGAAGCAGTAAGCATTGTCAAGAAAATCGAAGATGATGCTCGTGAAGAAGGAGAAAATAAGGCTCGTTGGATTATTGGACAAGCTTTGCAAAGATGTGCAACTGAAACAACAAGCGAAATGACTGTTTCTGTTGTTTCTCTTCCTAATGACGAAATGAAAGGAAGAATTATTGGCAGAGAGGGGCGAAATATCAGAGCAATTGAAGCGGCAACTGGGGTTGAGCTTATTATTGACGACACTCCAGAAACAATCACAATTTCTGGGTTTGACCCAATAAGAAGAGAAGTTGCAAGATTATCACTTGAAAAACTTATTTCTGATGGAAGAATTCATCCAACTCGTGTTGAAGAAATTGTTGAAAAAATGCAGAAAGAAGTGGATAAGATTGTCAAACAAGCAGCTGATGATGCTTGTAATGAAACGGGAATATTCAATCTTAATCCTGAAATTTTGAAAACTCTTGGCAGACTTAAATACCGCACAAGTTATGGACAAAATGTTTTAAAACATTCCATTGAAACATCCATTATTGCAGGGCTTTTGGCAAGCGAAATGGGAGCAAATGTTAAAGTTGCAAAACGTGGAGGACTTCTTCATGATATTGGAAAAGCTCTAGACCATGAGCAAGAAGGAACTCATGTTCAAATCGGTGTTGAGCTTGCAAGAAAATGTGGAGAAAGCGAAGCGGTTGTTCACTGCATTGAAGCTCATCATTTTAATGTTGAATTTAAAAGTATTGAAGCTGTTATTGTTCAAGTTGCAGATGCAATTTCAAGTTCAAGGCCAGGTGCAAGAAGAGATAGTTTTGAAAACTATATCAAACGTTTACAACAACTCGAAGAAATTGCAAATGGTTTTAAGGGTGTTGACAAATCGTATGCGGTTCAGGCTGGAAGAGAAGTAAGAATTATTGTAAAACCAACAGAGGTTTCTGATAGTGAAGCAATGTTTATGGCAAAAGAAATTGCTCAAAAGATTGAAAAAGAAATGCAATATCCAGGACAGATAAAAGTTAATGTTATCAGAGAGAGCAGATATACTGAAACAGCAAAATAATTGATAAAATTAATTGGAATATATGTCTTATTTATTTGGTTGTGTTTCAAACTCATTTTTATGATGTTTGTTTCATAATATTTTTAAGGAGGGGTTATGTCTGAAAAAAAAGAAACTAAAACAAATGAAACAAAGACGACTGAAAAGAAAACTAAAACTGTAAGGACTTGGTCAAGCACAAAAATTTTGGATTGCTTAGCATATTTTGCAATCATGTTTATTGCTCTTGCTTTGATTTTACACTTGATATTTAGAGACAACAGTCCACAAGTTGCGAGTGCATTTCAATCTGTTGGAGAATGCTTGGCGTATATCATCTTAATCTGGTTGGCGTTCTATTGGACTTTGCGTAAACGTGGGGCTGGTTGGAACAATCGCTCAGTCTGGTGGCTTGTTGCATGGATTATTGCAACTGTTTTGATTATTGTGTTCTATATTTTCACTATTGTGAAGATTTAAGTTTTTAAATTGAAACTTTATATCTATAATTTTGTTGTTTTTTAAAAAGATTTTATTTGAAAACTTGGAAGGGCAAATGAAAAATATACCATATATAATCACAGCAATTTTGATTGTTTTGGCAGGAATTTTTGCATTATTAAATAGAGTTTGGGCAGGGTTTGTATATTTTGTCCTGTCCTTTCTTTTGTTGTTGTCAATATTTTGGGCAGTTTGGCTTATAATTGAATACTTTACCACATTTAAAAGAGAACTTGATGAAAGTTTTAAACTATATCGTGCTGATACGATAAATAGCAAAGAAGTTTCTGCACAGCAATTTGATGCAAATATTCCCGTCTATAAAAAACAATTTAACAGAAAAATTTTAAAAGTCAAATTGGTTAAGTGGGGGATTGTTATCTTCTGTTTTGCTGTTGCTGTGGCATTTTTGGTTGGAATGATTTTATATTAAAAACGAAAAAATTTGTTCATTAAAGTTAATTTCATTTCTAAAACAAATCGCAAAATAAAAATGTTTTTGAAATGTTTTTGCTAAAAAGAAAAGTGCAAAGCTTTTCTTTTTTTGTGTGAAATTTTTCTTATTTTTTGATTTGTGTTATTTTGTGTGTTATTAGATAAATTGTTTTGAAAAGATAAGAGAATTTGATATAATATCTATTATGTGAGGTGAAAATGTTATCAAAAGTTCTAGGCTTTGGACTTATAGGTATTGATGGCTTTCCTGTCCAAATTGAAACTGATATGATAGGTGGAATTCCAAATATCGAAATTGTTGGACTTGGTGATACCGCTGTTAAAGAAGCAAAAGAACGTGTCAAATCTGGAATACGAAATTCTGGTTTGGAATTTCCAGTGAAACATTATACAGTGAATCTTGCTCCAGCAGATGTCAAGAAAGAAGGCCCATGTTTTGATTTGGGTATTGCTGTTGGAATTTTGTCTGCTTCACAACAAATTAAAATAAAAAAATATAAAAATTTTGTTTTTATTGGTGAACTTTCTCTTGATGGGAGTTTAAAGAAAGTTAGAGGTGTTCTTCCAATGCTTATTTCGGCAAGAACAATGGGGTATAATAAATTTATCATTCCAGAAGAAAATGCGGAAGAGGCAAGATATATTGATGGAATTGACATTTATGCATTGTCAAATCTTAAAGATACTGTTGATTTTTTAAATGATGAAAAGGAAATTAAACCGCTTGAAGTCAAGTCTTTTGATGAAGCTGTTAATGCCGAAGAAAACACTCTTGATTTTGAGAATGTTAAAGGGCAGGCTCAAGCAAAAAGGGCTTTGGAAATTGCAGCTGCAGGAGGGCATAATGTTTTGATGATTGGGCCACCTGGCAGTGGAAAAAGCATGCTTGCAAAATGCTTTCCTGGAATCCTTCCAGACTTAACATTTGAAGAAGCTCTTGAAGTTACAAAAATTCATTCAGTTGCAGGAGAATTGGATTTAAAAAAAGGCATTATTTCAAAAAGGCCTTTTCGTTCTCCGCATCACACAACAACATCAGTGAGTATGACAGGCGGTGGAAACAAGACAAAACCTGGAGAATTCAGTATGGCACATAATGGTGTTTTGTTTTTAGATGAATTTCCAGAATATTCAAAACAAATGATTGAAACGTTGCGTCAACCACTTGAAGATGGAAAAATCACCGTTTCAAGATTGAATCAAACGATAACTTATCCATCAAATTTCACATTGATTGCAAGCATGAATCCTTGTCCATGCGGATATTATGGTTCTACTGATAGAGAATGTAAATGTTCGCCAGTGCAGATACATAAATATTTGTCAAGGATTTCTGGGCCAATTATGGACAGAATCGATATTCAAGTTGAAGTGGACAATGTTAAATTTTCTGAACTAAACAGCACGGAAAAAGAAGAGAGCTCTGTAGAAATCAAAAAGAGGGTTAACAAAGCAAGAAAAATCCAATTGGAACGCTTCAAAAATTCAAAAAATTATTCTAATGCTAAAATGACAGTTCCTCAAATGAAGAAATTTTGTCAACTTTCTCCAGATTGCACACAACTTATGGAGCAGGCGTTTAACAGCCTTAAACTTAGTGCAAGAGCACATGATAGGATTTTGAAAGTTGCAAGAACTATTGCTGATTTAGATGGAGAAATTGATATTAAACCACAGCATATTGCTGAAGCAATTTCTTATCGTGGGCTTGACAGAAAATATTGGAGTATTTAAATTTTAACTTATATTGTGGTGGTATGCATGCATAATACACATTATTTGGTATTATGTCAAATTTGGAGGTTTGTTTTGATTTCGCAAATAGATAGATTTTTAGTGTTTATGTCTATGAATGAAATTCCAAATAAGAAACAAGAGATTTTAATTAATCAATTTTATAAAAATGACGAAAGTTTTTCGCTTGATGAACTGCTTTTTAACGAGGATTTAAGTTCAATATTTTTGGAAGATGAACTTAAAACTTTAAGAAAAAACTACGATGGGCAACAACTTGATGGCACTATTGAAAATATGCTTAATTCTGGCATTAAAATTTTGACGGTGTTTTCCGAGGATTTTCCAAAATCTCTTTATGGACTTTCTGATAGGCCACTTATTTTATATGCAAAAGGCGATGTTTCTCTTTTAAAAGGAAAATGCTTCAGTGTTGTTGGAACGCGTATGCCAACTTCCTATGGAAAAATTATCACTGAAAAATTCGTTAAGAAACTTGTTCAGGGCGGGCTTACAATTGTAAGTGGTTTATGTTTTGGAATTGACGAAATTGCTCATCGCACCACTCTTGAAATGAGCGGAAAAACAATTGCAATTATTGGAAGTGGTTTTTCGCATATTTATCCGTCAACAAATGTAAATCTTGCAAAACAAATTGCTGAAAAGGGACTTATTTTAAGTGAATATCCACCATCTTTTCTTGCGAAAAAATACACTTTCCCAAGAAGAAACAGAATTATTGCTGGTGTTAGTATGGGCATTTTGATTCCAGAAGCTGGAATTAAAAGTGGAACTATGCATACAAAGGAATATGCACTTGAATATGGAAAGGATATTTTTGCTGTTCCTGGAAATGTTGTGAGTAACAAAAGTGAACTTCCAAATATGCTTATCAAAACCGCTCAAGCAGAGTGCGTTTTAAGTGCTGATGATATCTTGGAATTTTATGGATTAAACTGTCAAAAACGCCCTGAACAAAATAAATATATTGAACTTTCTTTTGATGAGCAAATGATTATCAATTTATTGAAAAACGAGGAGCGTAGTTTCGATTTCCTTGCAAAAGAAACTAAAATTCCTGTTAATATTTTGAATAGTTGTTTGACAACATTGGAAATTCGTGGTTTAATAAAAAAGTTACCAGCACAAAAATTTTGTTTGACTTAGATATCAATATGGTGCTAAATTTATATAAAATAAAAAGGAGTTTGTTTTGAAACTTGTTGTTATTGAAGCCCCAGCAAAAAGGGACACTTTAAAAAAATATCTTGGTGACGGTTATGAAGTCTTTGCAACAAAAGGGCATATTAGAGATTTGCCTGCAAAGGCATTTGCAATTGACTTAACAAACAATTACGAACCGCATTATGAAATTAACCCAGACAAAAAAGCTCTTATTGAAGATTTAAAAAAGAAAGCAAAGCGAGCTGACGAAGTCTTGATTGCAACCGACCCTGATAGAGAAGGAGAGGCGATTTCTTGGCATGTTGCTTATGTTCTTGGGCTTGATCCAAAGACAAAATGCCGAATTCAATTTAATGAAATTTCAAAAAAAGCAGTTCTCAAAGCATTGACAGAACCTCGAACAATTGACATTAATCTTGTTAATGCTCAACAGGCAAGGCGTGTTCTTGATAGAATTGTGGGCTATAAGCTTTCACCAATTCTATCACGTAAAATTGCACCAAAACTTTCTGCGGGCAGAGTTCAGTCTGTTGCACTTAAACTTGTTGTTGACAGAGAAAAAGAAATTGAAAATTTTAAGCCAGAAGAATATTGGACTGTTTCTGCATTGCATGAAAAGAACAAACTCAAATTTAAATCGAATTTGACTTCCTTTAAAGAAAAGAAAATAAAACCAGCAAATCGAGCCGAAGTTGATGTTGTTCTTTCTGCTGTTAAAGGAAAAAATTTTGAAGTTGTTGAAATTAAGAAATCGCGAACAAAATCTCATGCACAAGCTCCTTTCACAACAAGCACTATGCAACAAGATGCTTTAAACAAGCTTGGAATGAGTTTGCGAAAAACAACTCAATCAGCTCAAGAACTTTATGAAGGTGTTGAAGTTAAGGGTGAAGGTAAAATTGCACTCATAACTTATATTAGAACTGACAGCACGCGTGTTTCTGTTGATGCACAAAACGCTTGTCGTCAATTTATTGTTGAAAAATATGGCAAAGATTATGTTCCTGAAAAACCAAACATCTATGCAAGCAAAAAGAACGCACAAGATGCTCACGAAGCAATAAGGCCAATCAATATGCAAATGACACCAGAGATGGTTAAGGACAGTCTTTCAAAAGACAATTATCGACTTTATAAACTTATATATGAGCGATTTATGGCAAGTCAAATGAGTGAAGCGGAATATTCAAATGTTAATGTGACATTAAATTGCGAAGGATATGAATTTAAAACTGTTGGAAAAACGCTTGAATTTGCTGGATACACAGCAGTTTATAAAGAATTTAATGATGAAGAAAAAGATTTGAATAAAAACAATTCAGATAAAATTCCTCAACTTAGTGAAGGAGAAACTTTGTCTGCACTTGAAATTAAGGAAGAACAAAAATTCACAAAACCACCTGCAAGATTTACCGAAGCCAGTCTTGTTAAGGCAATGGAAGAAAAAGGGATTGGCAGGCCTGCAACTTATGCAGCAACCATAACGATTCTAACTGCAAGAAACTATTGTTCTAAAGATGGCAAGGCACTTGTTCCAACTGAACTTGGACGAAAGATGGTTGAATATTTGGAAAAATTTTTCAATAGTGTTATTAATGTTAAGTTTACTGCACACATGGAAAATCGACTTGACGATATTGCAGAAAATAAAGATGAGTGGCATAGTGTTGTTGACAGTTTTTGGAATGGATTTAAGGATTTGCTTAAAAATGCCGACTCAAGCAGTTTAACTATGAAAAGCAATCCAATCGAAACTGATATTTTATGTGAGAAGTGTGGGCATAAAATGTTGATTCGAGAGGGAAGATATGGGAAGTTTTTGGGTTGTTCAAATTTTCCTAAGTGCAGAAATGTTCGCCCTTATGAAGAACATGAGAAAAAATCTGTTTCAAAGTGTCCTCTTTGTGGAAAGGATGTGTATGCTCTTCGCACAAAACGTGGAAAATTTTTCTATGCTTGCGAAGATAGAGAACATTGCAATTTCATGAGTTGGGATATTCCAACAGGGGAGTTGTGTCCAAAATGTAAAAAACCTCTTGTAAAGAGAGGTAAAAATGTGAAGTGTTCTGAATGTGACTATGTTCAGCCAATTGAAACAAAAGAGTGAATTGTTTTTAATTTTGAGTCTTTTTATATTCAATTTTGTTAAAAAAAATTATTTATGTCTTTAATTTGTTTTTAAAGAACTCAAAATTGTGTTATAATTGATTTGTAAAGATTGTTGAAATGAATAAATTTATTTAAATTTAGTCTTATTTGGACAAAGAAAATTTAAGGTAAAAATCATGTTCAACTAAATTTCTTAGAAATTAAGGAGATTGTATGGAAAGTATGTTTAGAGGCACAACAATTTGTGCTGTAAAGAAAGATGGTAAAATTGCTGTTGCGGGTGATGGACAAGTTACAATGTCAAATAGTATTATCTTTAAAAACAACGCAAAAAAAGTTAGAAGAATATACAATAATTCTGTTGTTATTGGATTTGCAGGAACTGTTGCTGATGCTTTTTCTCTATCTGAAAAATTTGAGGGTATGCTCAACAAATTCGCAGGAAATCTTATGCGTAGTGCAGTTGAACTTGCTCAACTATGGCGTGAAGATAAAGCATCAAGACAACTCGACGCAATGATGATTGTTGCTGACAAAAACCAAATTTTGATTTTGTCTGGAACTGGTGATGTTATCGAACCACAAGATGGAATTTGTGCAATTGGTTCAGGTGGAAATTATGCTTTGGCTTCTGCACGTGCTTTAATTCAAAACACAGATTTTTCTGCAAAAGAAATTGCTTATAAATCTTTGAAAATTGCAAGTGAAATATGCGTTTTCACAAACGATAACATTATTGTTGAAGAACTATAATTTTGCTTTAAGTGAAAATTAGAAATTTGTTAATTTTAAAATTTGAAAATTTGAAATTGATAAAATATTTGTTGCATTATTGCAAGACAACAATATGATTATTCAAGAAGAAATCTTATATAAATTATTAAAGGAGTTTTAAAATGAATTATACACCAAAACAAATCGTGGCTGAACTTGATAAATATATTGTCGGACAGACAAAGGCAAAACGTGCGGTTGCTGTTGCTCTTAGAAATAGATATCGTCGCAGTCGTCTTCCTGCTGAAACCAGAGACGAAATCACTCCAAAAAATATCGTTATGAGTGGGCCAACAGGTGTTGGTAAAACAGAAATTGCTCGCAGACTTGCAAAGTTGGTTGGTTCTCCTTTTGTTAAGGTTGAAGCAACAAAATATACTGAAGTTGGCTATGTTGGGCGTGACGTTGAAAGTATGGTGCGTGATCTTGTTGAAGTTGCTGTGAGAATGGTTAAAGACAACAAAAAGAAAGAAGTTGAAGCAAAAGTTATGCCAATTGTTGAAAACAAACTTGTTGATGCTCTTTTTCAGAACCGCCGCGTAACTATGGTTGACGTCAACAGAGATTCTCTTTTTGATGAATTGCATTCTGGAAAAGTTGAAGATGAAGTTGTTGAAGTTATTGTATTGGAATCTCCAAAACCTATGATGGCTTTTGGTGGAAACGAAATTAATTTGGGTTCTATGTTTGATGGGTTGACACCACCAAAACATAAGAAAAAGAAAATGTCAGTTCGTCATGCAAGAGAAGCACTTTTACAAGAAGAAAGTGACAAAATTATTGATATGGATAATGTAAACGAAGAGGCCATCGCACTTGCTGAGGAACAGGGGATTATCTTTATTGATGAAATTGATAAGATTATTGGAAAGAGTCAAGCAACAAACAGTGCTGATGTTTCAAGAGAGGGGGTTCAAAGAGATATTTTGCCAATTGTTGAAGGAAGCACCGTTCCAACAAAATATGGAAATGTGAAAACAGATTTTATTTTGTTTATAGCTGCAGGAGCTTTTCATGTTGCAAAAATGGAAGATATGATTCCAGAACTTCAGGGGCGTTTTCCAATTAGAGTTGAACTTGAAAGTTTAACAAAAGAAGATTTCAAGAAAATCTTAACCACTCCAAAGAATGCTGTAACTTTGCAATATTCAAATCTTCTTAAAGTTGATAACATCAATTTGGTGTTTAAAGATGATGCACTTGATGAGATTGCAGAAATGGCAGAACGAGAAAATGAAACAAGTGAAGATTTGGGTGCAAGGAGATTGCATACAATTATGGAAAGTGTTTTGGAAGATGTTTCTTTTAACGCAACAGGCGAACATCCAATGCTTGATGTTGTGATTGACAGAACTTATGTTCAAAATGTCTTTAAGGATAAAACACAAAAGTTTGATTTGAAGAAGTATGTATTATAAGAAAGGGAAGTTAGGACTAAATATTATCCTAACTTTGTCTTTATTATATTGCATACTACACAAAATTTTGTGTAGTATTGTTGCATAACACCACAATATACATGATTTTTTAAATATAGTTTTTTAATCTTTATATTTAATTTTTATTAATATTGTTTATTTATAAAAATCGTAATAATTGGAGTTTTTTAATGTGGAATGATAGAACAAAACTTTTGATTGGAAATAGAGGGTTAAATGTGCTTGAAAACAGCAATGTTTGTATTGTTGGAATTGGTGGCGTTGGTGGTTATGTTGCATACCTTCTGGCTAGAGCGGGAATTGGAAGTTTAACTTTTGTTGATTTTGATAGAGTTGACGAAACAAACATAAATAGACAAATTGTTGCAACAACAAAAACTGTTGGAAAGTTTAAGACAGATGTTATGAAAGATATCATTGCAGAAATAAATCCAAAATGTGAATGTTTAGTTGTTAATGAGCGGTTAGAAAATGAAAATATGGATAAAATTCTTACATTGAAAAAATTTGATTTTGTTGTTGATGCCATAGACAGTGTTCAAAATAAAGTTGATTTAATTTCCTATTGTAAGGAACATGGGATTCGTATTGTTTCTGCTATGGGTGCTGGAAATCGTATAACTATTCCAAGTTTTAAGATAATGGATATATACAAAACTTCTAATGATGGGCTTGCAAAGGTTATGCGAAAAAAATTGCGTGAGAAAAATATTAAATCACTTGATGTTGTTATTTGTGATTCTCAAACTTTAAAAAACAATGTATTTGATGAAGATTTAAGTGAATTAAAACTTGATGAAAGAAAATCCGTAGTGGGAAGTATATCGTATTTTCCTGCTATGTGCGGTTGTGTTTGTGCAGGATTTGTGATTGAAAATTTACTTGCTGAAGAAAACAAAACTAAATGAAACTTTAAATTTTAACTTATTTTGCTTTATTTTTTTATTTGAATTTGATAAAATATGTAATGAAATAAAGGGGTGAAGATTATGGAAATAATAACTGAAAAAGAATTCCAAGATAAAACTAAAAATGGTGTTGTCCTTATTGATTTTTTTGCCACATGGTGCGGGCCTTGCAAAATGATGAGTCCAATCTTGGAAAATGTTCAAAAAGAAATTGGAGATAAATTAACAATCTATAAAGTTGATGTTGATAATGATGAAAAACTTGCTTGTAGTTTTGGAATTATGAGCATTCCAACTATGATTTTGTTTGTTAATGGCCAAAAAAAAGAAAAACATGTTGGACTTTGGGCAAAGCAAGATGTTATTGACACTGTAAGCAAATATTTGCCTTAAATTTGACTTCAAAATTTAGTGTTTATTTGGCAAAAATTAATTTAAAACTAAATAATTTTTATATAATATAAAAATTTTAAACTTTTTCCTATTGACATTACTTTTTTTTGGTGTTAAAATATTCTTGAATTTTATTTTAAAAGGAAAGGTTATGGAAAGAAAAATTTATTTGGACAATGCATCAACAACTTATGTTTCCAATGAAGTAATGGCAGAAATGCTACCTTGTTTCAATACTCTTTATGGAAACGCAGGTTCCCTTCATAGTTTTGGGCGTGATGCTGTCGCAATCTTGGATAGGGCTCGTGATAGAGTTAAAAATGCCATAAATGCAAATAAAGCGAATGAAATTTACTTTACTAGTGGTGGAACTGAAGCTGACAACTGGGCAATAATTGGAGTTGCTCATGCAAATGCAAATAAAGGAAAACATATCATCACAAGTGCAATTGAACATCATGCTGTTTTGCATGCTTGTGAACAACTTGAAAAAGAAGGATTTGAAATAACATATTTGCCTGTTGACCAATATGGACTTGTTAAAATGCCAGAGCTTTTGCATGCTATTAGAAAAGACACTATATTGATTTCTGTCATGACAGTCAATAATGAAGTTGGAACAATACAAAACATTAAAACTATTGCTAAAATTGCTCACGATTATGGTATATTGTTTCATACTGATGCAGTTCAAGCAATTGGACATGTTAAAATGGATGTTCAAGATATGGAAATTGACCTTATGTCTATGTCCGCTCATAAAATTCATGGACCAAAAGGGGTTGGGGCATTATACGTTAAAAATGGAATAAGAATCGACCCAATCACTTATGGCGGAACAAGTCAAGAAAGAGGAAAGCGTTCAGGAACAGAAAATATTCCAGCAATTGCTGGGTTTGGTAAGGCCATTGAAATTGCAACAAAAAATTATATCATCACAAATAAAAAACTTCATTCAATTAGGGATTATTTCCTCGAAAAACTAAAAGAAAAAGTGGAATATTTCCAAGTTAATGGCCATCCACATCAAAAATCAAATGCTATTTTAAATGTTTCATTTTATGGAATTGAAGGTGAAAGCATATTAATGCTTCTTGACCTTGCAGGAATTTGTGTTTCAACAGCATCTGCTTGCACTTCAAAATCGCTTTTGCCATCTCATGTTTTGAAAGCGATGGGTGTTCCTGATGATATAGCACAAGGTTCGATACGCTTCTCTTTTGGAACAAATATTTCAAAATCTGATGTTGATTATGTCACAGATGAAATTCAAAAGGTGGTTGCAAAACTTAGAGCAATTTCACCAATTCAAGCAGGGAGGATTTAATTATGTATAGCAAAACTGTTATTGATAGATTTCAAAATCCACGTAATGCAGGTGGAATGCATGGGGCAAATGCAATTGGAGAAGTTGGAAATGCCGCATGTGGTGATATTATGAAAATGTATCTCAAAATTGATGATAATGGAGTTATTGAAAACGCAAAATTCAAAACTTTTGGTTGCTGTGCTGCAATTGCATCAACAGATATGGCATGTGACCTTATAAAAGGTAAAACAATTGATGAAGCATTAAAAGTGACAAACAAACAAGTTTTGGATTTATTGGGAGAACTTCCACCACATAAAATTCATTGCTCAATTTTGGCAGAAGAAAGCATTAAAGCTGCCATTCAAAACTACTATGAAAGAAAAGAAAAAGAACTTAAAAAATCTGTAAAAAAACCAATAAACTATGTTTAGTTTTTAATAAAATATTTTGCGAATAGATAAATATTAATAACCAAATATCTTTAAATGTATAATAACTAAATGGAGATGTAATAGCGAATTTTATATTCATAATAATGTAAAAAATCTATGTTGACTTAATTTTGAAAAACGATAAAAAAACAAAATTAAATATGTTGCAGACATTTTATTAAGAGTATCTTATTTTAAGTCACATTAAAAAATTATAAATCCTACATAATTTGTTGTAGGATTTTTTATATTTTAATATTGTAAACAAAAATTATAAAAAGTTTGCATAATACCATATTTTGATAGTATTATGCAAACTGTATACAAAATATAGACTAACTATGCGTAAAACCTGTCTTTTGAGTATGTAATGTAATTTGTAATACAAAAATATTGCAAATATACGCAAGTATACATTTTTTGAGATCTTAAACCAGGAGGGGTATATGAAAAATGACATCACATTTTGGACAACGATTGCTTCTACAGCAGTTGGAATTGTTGGGTATGTTATCACTATCATTATCAACAAGAAGAAAAATAAAGCTAGCAAGCTTGTTGAGCTTGCTAAAATTGTTCAAAAGTTGCCTGAGTTTATTGCTGAAGCTGAAAAAATTTTCGGATCCGGGAATGGAACTGCTAAATTAACATACGTTTTGAACAAAGTCCAAATAGAATGTTTAAAAAATAAAGTAGAATACAACGAAGAGCAATTCAAAGGTGAAATTGAAAACATATTAAGCACACCTGAAAAGAAGGCTTAAATGACAAAAAAAATGCTTAAAAAGGAAATTGACAAACTTAAGCTTGAAATAGAGCATAATAGGAAAATTATAAATTTTATTATAAAAAACCTATAAAAAATCAAAAAAAAGGAGCAAAAATGAAAAAAACCGTTATGAAAAATAAAAGACGTGACCGTGCGTGCTTTGAAATCACGGCCAACAAAATTCACAAAAAAAATCTTGACACAACACAATCAAAAGGGGGGATTAGATTATGAAACTTAAACTATTTGCAGTTAAAGACACAGTGCAAGGTGAAATGATGAACCCATTCTTGCTAAGAAACAATGAAGAAGCAAAGAGAACTTTTGCAACAGCAGTAAATTCTGGAAGAGATAATAACATCTGTTTATATGCGAAAGATATGCAACTTTTCGAACTTGGCGAGTATGACACAATAACAGGAGAAATAACACCAAAAGTTGAATACGTATGCAGTGGGCTTGAATTTAAAGAAGAAAAAAAGGAGGCTTAAATGAATTTCAAAAGCTTAACAAATTTACACGAGCCACACAAATTTGCAGAAGGTGGCTTCAAAGAAACTGTTGACGTTTATGAAGATATAATAAACGAAAAAACAGGAAAAGTTGAAACAAAGAAAACCAAAGAAGAAAACTTCTATGAAAAAATTCAAGAAATGAAAGAAAGTCAAATGCTAGAAAACATTATCAAGAGATACAACATTGATTTGAATGAAAATCACATCACAGAAATAAGAGAAGAAATTGTTGATATGACACAAATTCCAGAAGATTTGATTGAAACATACGCAATGACAAAGAAACTTGAAACAATGTTCAATGAAACAACAGCGGACATTAAAAACCACTTCAAAGACTTTGCCGGGTTTTTGCAAAGTGTTCAAAAAGGAACTTTACAAAGTGAACTTCAAAGTCTAAGCAAAAGAAAAATAACACAACAACAAATGCCACAACAACAAGTGCAACAACAAATGCCACAACAAGAAATGCAACCACAACAACAAATAATGCAACAACCACAAAATCAAAATCAAGGGGGAATAATGTATGCCTGATAATAGACAATTTGTTGAGAATATAGCTCAACTGATAAATAGACAACAAAGAACAAAATTCAATTTGACAGGAAACAACGGTGGCCTAAAATTGATGACCATGAACAAAGGTTATTTATATCCAATTTTCACACTCGAAGTTTTACCGGGGGATACATGGAGAGTTGATATTCAAGCATTAATACGTGCAACAACAATGATAAAACCAATCATGAATAATATGTGGGCACAAATTCAATGCTTTTTCGTTCCAAACAGATTGACCTATAAACACTGGGAAGAAGTAATGGGTGAAAATAAGCAAGGGCCTTGGATAACAAATAAAGCAACTTATGAAGTGCCAAAATTAACAGCACCTGCAGGTGGGTGGAATCCAAAAACACTTGCGGACTATCTCGGAGTTCCAACAAAAATTCCAAACTTGGAAATCAACTCGCTATACACAAAAGGTTATGCAAAAATTTGCAACGATTGGTATAGAGACGAAGACAGAATGAACTTCACACACATAACAGATGACGAAAAAAATTTGACAGGTGTAAACACAAAAAACTATGTGACAGACATTGAACTTGGCGGGGCATTATTTCCTGTTGCAAAAGCACATGACATATTTACATCTTCTGCAATCGAACCACAAAAAGGCCCAACTGTTATGCTACCACTTGGAACAAGTGCACCAGTAAGTGTAAATGACCTTATGATTTATGGAAACGGAATAACAATGGGCTTAACAGATGGAACCAATAAATTAGGCTTTGGCATAAGCACCGACATGAAAGTTTTCCCATCAGATGCCAAATACGGAAAAAATGTTGGAGATACGACAAGTGCAACAAATCACGGAAAAGCGAATGCATCATTAGGTTTAACAGAAGAACCAACAAAAAGCGGAATAACAGGAAAAGGCGAAGGAACTGCTGACCTATCACAAGCAACAGGGAGCTCTGTAAATGACCTAAGAATTGCAATAGCACTTCAACAGATGTATGAACTCGATGCACTTGCAGGCACAAGATACACAGAAATCATATTCTCACATTTTGGAGTAAGAAGCAGTGATGCAAGACTTCAAAGAAGTGAATATCTAGGCGGAAAGAAAGTTCCAATCACAGTAACACAAGTCATTCAAAATTCAGAAACAGCAACAACACCACAAGGAAACTTAGCAGGAATGTCACAAAGCTTTGACGGAGACCACTATTTCACGAAGTCATTCGAAGAACACGGAATATTGTATGTATGTTGTTGTATAAAAGGCGAAAACATATACCAACAAGGCTTACCTGCAAAATTCAGCAAATTCAAAAGAACGGACTATTACGACCCACTTTTCGCAAACCTTGGAATGCAACCAATTTTGAATAAAGAAATTTACGCACAGGGCAATTCAAAAGATAATGAAGCATTCGGCTACAAAGAAGCATGGGCAGAATATAGATATTTGGAAAAAGAAGTTGCAGGAGAATTCAGAAGCAACTATGACCAATCAATCGATTATTGGCATATCGCAAGAGACTTCAAAGAACTTCCAACAAATGGCGAAGAGTTCATAAAAGAAGGGCAATCAAACCTTGACAGAGCATTAACAGTTTCGAGTGAAGAAGCAGACCAATTCCAATGTGCATTCGCATTAAATGCAGTAGTAACTAGAGTTATGCCACCACACAGTGTGCCAGGATTAAAACGTTTCTAAGGAGTGAAGTATGGAAAATCCAAACGGAGCAGTTAGAGAAAACTGGATAACAACAAATATAGGAAGCTTCTTCAATGATATAACAGGAGCAACTGCAACAAACAACTTTAACGCAAGACAAGCTCAAATCCAAAGAGATTGGGAAATGGAGATGTCAAACACAGCATATCAGCGTGCGGTTGAAGATATGAAAAATGCCGGGTTAAATCCTGCTATGTTATATCAAAGCGGTGGACAAGGAGCAAGCACACCATCAGGAGCAAATGCAACAGGCCAAAAAGGCGGAATTGCAATGAACCTAATAGGACAAACTGCAAACCTTGTAAACTCAATCACAAACGCGAGAAAAGTCGATGCAATTACAAAACATGACGAAATAAAATCAAATGACGTCTCAAGACTTTATAGAACAACTGCAAGAATTGCAGAAATGTTAGCAAAATTTATGAGCTAGAATCAACAAAAGTGACACGCTGGTGTCACTTAGCCACTAAATAAACAAGTATATAAACATGGCTAATTTAATAAATAACCTGCGTGTGCACGCACGCACGCGAGAGCGTTTATTAAATTTTGTTGATTCTTAAGGAGTGAAGAATGATAAGTTGTCCAAGACCGATGCACGCGTTCTTCACAGGTGAGAAAACCGCCGGGGGTGGTGAAAAATTGATTTTCCGAGACAGATTCACGGAAGAATTAAAATATATGCACCACCTTCCAAAAGGCGGAGATGTTGAAGTAACGCTGACAGAATATGTTGAAATTCCCTGCGGGAACTGTGAAATTTGCAAAGCAAACCAAGCAAAAGCAAAAGCAGAAAGAGCAATAGCAGAGGCAATGAGTTGGGAACACAACGAAGTCATTAACTTAACTTACAACAACGAAAACCTACCAAAAAAGAAAAGACCAGACGGAACGGAAGTAGCAACGTTAAATTATAAAGACGTTCAAGACTTCAAAAAAAGACTTTTGAAACAGTGGAAACAAAAATATAATGCAAATGGAATAAGATTTCTATGTGCTTGTGAATATGGTGAAAAATATCAAAGACCACACTATCACTTAATTATGTTCAACTTTGAAGCACATGACAAGAAATTTTATGGCTACACGTTAAAAGGCTCAAAAGAATGGGGTAGTGAAGAAATTGCTAAAATTTGGGGCAAAGGTAACATCACTATTGGAGAAGTTACACCGGCAACAATTCAGTATGTTGCTAATTACTGTTTGAAGAAATTCAAAGGAAAAGAAGCAAAAGGTTATTACAAAGACCTTGGAATTGAACCAGAAAAGGTAACGTCAAGCAATAGAAAGGGCCTTGCGGGCGATTTTCTTGAAAAAAGGATAGAATTATACAAAAACACAGGAAAGTGCTTTGTAGGCACTGAAAACGGGCTTAAAACAATAGGTGTAAACAAATACTTTGACCAAAGAATAGCAAAAATTTATGGTGAAGATGTTTTGAAACAAATCAAAGAAGAAAGAATGCAACTTGCTAGCGACAGAGAAAAAACAAGAGCATTCATAACAGGAATTGACATCGAAACACAAAGAGAAAATGATGAAAGACTGTTCCTAGAAAAAATAAAATCTGCCAAACAAAGAACATTTAAAAGCACAGGTTATTAAGCTTGTGCTTTTTCTTTTTCCAAAAAGAAACAAAAAGGCTCCGCAAAATTACGACATTTGTCACAAATCTCTATTTTGCTCGTTCTCCCTAGGCGGGAAGCCTGAGTGTGCAGGCTGTCGGCCTCATTGTCGGCCCGGCTAGTGCGAGCGGGCAGTTTCCGTTAGCTCGTCAGCACAGAACAATCAAAAGAAAAAAATATTTAACTTTTTTTGGCAAAATTAGTTGACAAACAAAAATAACATAATTATAATACAAAATGTATTACAAAAATAAATACAAATTTATATCAATAAAAGGAGGTGAAAAAATGACAAAGGTTCTTTACCAAGTTAGACTTGACGAAGATATAGTGCAAGGAATTGAAACAATCGCTAAACAAAAAAATAGAAAAAAAAGCGAAATTGTTAGAAAAATTCTTGAAAATTATGTTGAAAATTACAATTTATACAACAAATAAAAAAAACAAAATATTGTATGAATTATGTTGCATAATACACTATATCTAACCTAACTATTCGTAAAACCTGTCTTTTGCGAATAGATTTGAATTATGAAACAATCAAAAATTTTCATCTCCCCTCAAAAATTTTTCGGTGTAACTAATTGAAAAGCACCAAAAATATATTCTTAAATTGTAGTTGAAAACATTTCCCTTTTTGGAATTGTTATTCCATCAAAAATGACATCTCAAAGGATTTTTCATTAAGGAAAGAAGTTTTCTCTTTTATAAGAAATCGTTCTTTATTGAAGTTCTTTCAACATCTCTTTTGCACGAACACTTCCACCCTTTTGGGCTTTTTCAAAATATTCCCTCGCTTTTTCGTTATTCTTCTCAACTCCCTTGCCTTCGAGATAGAACTTTCCCATATCGAAGCAAGCACCATAGTGTCCAAGTTCTGCACTTTTTTCAATATATTGAATTGCTTGCGAAAAATCTCTTTTTACTCCACCTATGCCATAGTTGTGATATGCTCCCAGAATGAAATGGGAATACATATCCCCTTCCTCTGCAAGTTTTTTCAGTTTTGGATATGCCTCCGCAAAAAGTTTGTTTGCAAGTTTGTTGTCTTTCTCTATCACGCCCTCTGGCTCACTTTCGCCATCATCATAAAGAAACATCGCATAGCCATATTCACATCTTGGGTCTTTCAAAACCATATAGCCATATTTATATCACTTGAACGATGTTTCATAATCCTGTTTACATCCGTTTTCTTGACTGTAGTAACTTCTGCCAACAATATATGCGGCAAGTCCGTTTTGCAAGGCCTTCTTTTTTAATGTTTCAATTGACATTTTTACCTCTCCCTTTTCTTTGATGACATTTTATGTTGATGTTTTAGATGTTTTTGTAAATTTGTTTTATTAAATCTTATAATTTTTCAGAAACTCTTCTTTATATTCTGCAAAATAATCACCAAGAATTGCCTCTCTTGATTCTTCTGCTAATCTTATAAGAAATCTAAGATTGTGTATTGACAAAAGTTCAGCACCAAGCATCTCCCCTGCATTTATTAGATGTCTTATATATGCTCTGCTGAAGTGTCTGCAAGTGTAACAGTCACAATCTTCTTCGATAGGCTTAAAATCTTCTTTAAAACTGGAATTTTTTATCACTAGTTTGCCTTTCTTTGAAAAAGCTGTTCCATTTCTTGCAATTCTTGTTCCAAGAACACAATCCATCATATCAACTCCACGTGAAAAACCTTCAATTAGGCAATCTGGACTTCCAACCCCCATCAAATATCGAGGCATCTGTGATGGTAAAAGTGGATTTAGAAAATCTAACATATCATACATCACACTTTTTTCTTCGCCAACCGAAAGTCCACCTATTGCAATTCCGCATTTTGCGTATGGTGTGCAATATTCAACTGATTTTTTTCTCAAATCTTTAAACATATTTCCCTGCACAATTGGAAATAAAATCTGATTTCCGCCTTGGTGTGACTTGAAGCATTTTTCAAGCCAAATTTTAGTCAATTCGTTTGCTTTTTCCGCTTCAGCATAAGTTGCCCCTGCTTCTGTGCATTGGTCTAGAGCCATATTTATATCGCTTCCAAGAGAATGCTGAATATCCATACAAAGTTCAGGTGTCATAAGAAATTTTTGTCCGCTTAAATGTGAAGAAAATTCAACTCCTTCTTCACTTACTTTGCGAAGCTTTGCCAACGAAAAAACTTGAAATCCACCACTATCAGTTAAGATTGGTTTATTCCAATTCATAAATTTGTGCAAACCGCCCGCTTTTTCGATTATGTCATGGCCTGGACGCAAAAAAAGATGATAGGTGTTTGACAATATGATTTGAGCATTCATTTCATGCAAATCTTCAGGTCTAAGCCCCTTTACTGTTGCTTGAGTTCCAACTGGCATATATACTGGTGTTTTAATATCACCATGTGGTGTATGGAAAATTCCTGCCCTTGCTCCTGTTTTTGGGCAAACTTTTAATAATTCAAAACTAAATTTGCTTGAGTCCATTTTTAAATAATTACTACCTTTTAATAAATTTTTGAATTTTTCTTATTTTTAAATAAATAATTTAAAAACTAATTTTTAATCACATAAATTCTTAACGAATTAGTCCTCATTTTTAATTTTTGTGAATCTCAGCATTCTTTTGCCATCTTTTTCAATCTCTTCATTCCACATTGATTTTGGCCTTACCCAAACTTGTCCATTGCCATAAAGTGCAATATAAACAACCATATCTTCTAATGTTTCGCTGTGTTTTGCAAGTGCAAGAACTTTGTATTGATTCCCTTTATAATGTTTATATGTTGCTCCTATTTCAATATCTTGTTTCATATTTCTCTCCTTTTTTATCAGAGTTGCAAACTTATTTTTGCAACCAACTCTTTCTTACCAAATTTGAGTTGTGAAAATTCCTCAATTTTTCTAAATCCCAAATCATAAAAAACTTTCAGAGCATTTTCTCGGTTTTCTGGAACATTGTCCGTCAGAGCATCGATTCGTTGAAATCTTGCTTTTTCAATTAGTTTTTGCATCGCTGGTCGCATATATCCCTGTCCTCGAAATTCGTTTTTGATTAAAATTCCAACACTTGCACTGTTGCTTTTTTCATCCTTTCTGAAGTTTACATAGCCGACAAATTTTTTGGTTTTTTCATCTTGAATATAGGCAAAAAACATATTTGGATTTTTTATCTTTTCAATCCAAACGTTCCACATCGCTTTTGGAAAATCAATGCATCCAGTTTCAAAATGATAACCATCGCAATATAGGTCGTAGCCAGCATTGTATGACATTGTGTTTGGGTCTTGATTGCATTCCTGCCTAAACCACAAATCATCAAGTTTTGGCTCATACAAAACAATTTGTTTGTTTTCTTTCAACTTAAGCACCTCGCTTTTGAAATCTATTTTGCAAAATCGTTAAGTAAATCTTTCAGCCAAGTTCTGTCCATTTTTTTGTAAGCTTGCTCAAAATAATAGGCGAATTGATAAAGTTCAATTCTTTCTTTTAAAAATGGAATATCAAACAACTTTGGATAAAATTCTTCTAGCCAGCCAAGCACATTTTGATAGTCCTCTTTCTTGACATTCTTTTCGTCCTCTTCGTTGGCAAATTTCCAAGGTTGATCGCACATTGATTTGATAATCATCAATTCATAGTCAATTGGACAGAACAATACTCTGTCAAAATCAATCAAAAACAATTTGCCTTTGTCATAGATGAAATTGTCAAAATGTGCATCATTATAAACCAAACTATATTCGTTTTTGTCCAAGAATTGCAAAGTATTTTTAAGTTTGTTTATTGCCTTTGTATTGTTTATTCTAAGTTTTTCAAGGCAGTTTATTATGTCGTCAATTTGAGCCTTCCAGTGCGATTTCCAATCGTCAAAGATGTCTTTTTGAGGTAATTTAGTCACTTTTGATTGATGAATTTTCATTAAGATGTTTGCCATTTGTTTAACAATATCTCTTCGCTTTATGTCGTCAAGTTTGTGCCATATTGAATATAGGCTCTCCCCATTTATTTGTGAAATAATCAAATAAGTCCAACCATCAAATTCGCCACTTGCAATCAGTTGTGGAATGAAATTAAAAGAGAGAGACTTATAAATATTTGTTTCTTTTTTCAAACTATCTTTTTTGTTTTCATCTTTTGTCAGTTTAATCACGTAACTTTTGTCAACAAGAAAAACATCATTTGTGAAACCAGATGATGATTTATTGATTTTTGAAAATAAAATATTCTCTTTTTTTAATATTTGCAAAACTACTTCGCAAACATTTTCAGCATTTTTCTTGCAAACACTTTCCATCAACCTAATTTTTCCCTCGATTCTAATTCTCTCAACATAAATTTGAATATTTGCAAAAGTGATTTTTCTGCATAATTTTCAAATTACATTTTATTCTTTGTTTCTTTGCTCCCCTCCCCAATTTCTTCCATCAACTTTTTTGGTTAAAAATTTCTTTATTTATTAAAGTTTTTTATCATACAAAAACATTGCATCACCAAAACTGAAAAAACGATATTTTTCTTTTACTGCCTGTTTATATATTGCAAGAGTTTTGTCAATGTCACCAACAAATGCACAAATTAGCATAATTAGTGTGCTTTCTGGCAAGTGAAAGTTTGTTATCAATGCATCGACAATTTTGAATTTATATGGAGGATAAATGAAAATTTTTGTTTCACGTTTTTGTGGAACGAGTTTCCCTTCATCATTAACACCACTTTCCAGCACCCTTACAGATGTTGTTCCAACAGCAATAATTCTTCTGCCTTCTTCTTTTGCACGATTAATTTTATCTGCAACTTCTGAAGATATTTCAAAATATTCGCTATGCATGTCATGATTTTGAATATTGTCTTCCTTAACAGGTCTAAATGTCCCTAAACCAACATGAAGCAAAACTTCCAAGATTTCAACGCCTTTTTGTCGAATTTTTTCAAGAAGTTGTGGTGTGAAATGTAATCCTGCTGTTGGAGCTGCACTCGAACCATCAAACTTTGCATAAACAGTCTGATAACGATTCTTATCTTTTAGTTTTTCTTTGATATATGGTGGAAGAGGCATTGTTCCAATTTCCATTAAGTGTTCCTCAAATGTCTTTTGTGGTGAAAAATCAAAGCAAACTTTACATGAACCATACTCACCTTTTTCAATCACTTGACACTTTATATTTTCATTGAAAACAACTTCGGTTCCTTTATCAAGTCTTTTAGCAGGTTTGCAGATAACTTCCCACTGTTTAAGGTCAATACGTTTTTGTAATAGAATTTCAATTTTTGCCCCTGTTGTTGCTTTATATCCAAACAATCGTGCAGGCAGAACTTTTGTATTATTTATAACAAGGACATCACCCTTTTGCAAGTAATCAAGTATATCATAAAAATGTTTGTTTGTAATTTTATCTTTGTCACAATCATAGCACAAAAGTCTGGAGTGGTCGCGAGGTTCGATTGGTGTTTGAGCAATAAGCTCTGGCGGTAAATCATAGTGGTATGTTTTTCTCAACAAATTTTTTTCACTAATTTCTGTTTTATCCATTTTTTATTTCCATTTTGATTTTTATTTCTATTTTAATATTTTAATAAAGATTGATTTTGAATCAAATAAATTATCCTTTATTTTATTTCTGGATATGGCAATCCAAGATGTTTATAGGCATTTTCAAGAGCAACACGTCCACGAGGAGTTCGTGCAATAAAACCAAGTTGAAGAAGATATGGCTCATAAACATCTTCAATTGTTCCTGCATCTTCGCAAATTGTTGCAGAAAGAGTTTCAAGTCCTACTGGTCCTCCGCCAAATTTATGAATAATGCTATCCAAAATTTTTCTGTCTATAAAATCAAGTCCAAGTTCGTCTATTTCCATCTTTGCAAGTGCTTGGTCAGTGATTTCTTTTGTGATTTTGCCACTACCCATAACTTCAGCATAGTCACGCACTCGTTTAAGAAGTCTATTCGCAATTCTTGGTGTGCCACGAGAACGCTTTGCAATATCCAAACTTGCCTGCGGGTCAATATCAATATTCAATATCCCTGCTGAACGTTTTATAATTTCTTGAAGTTCTGCTGGTTCATAAAGTTCAAGTCTGCAAATCACACCAAATCTATCACGAAGAGGGCCTGTGAGCATTCCAGCTTTTGTTGTTGCACCAATTAAAGTGAAAGGTTGAATTTTTAAACGCATATTTTTTGCAGATGGGCCTTTACCAACAATAAAATCTAACGCAAAATCTTCCATTGCTGGATATAAAATTTCTTCCACACTTTTATTTAAACGATGTATTTCATCTATAAAAAGGACATCATTTTTTCCCAGATTTGTTAATATTGCGGCTAAATCTGCAGCATGCTCAATTGCAGGCCCAGATGTAACTTTAAATTGAGAACCAAGTTCGTTTGCGATAATATGAGAAAGTGTGGTTTTCCCAAGCCCTGGTGGGCCATAAAGTAAAACATGATCAAGAGCATCTTTTCGCGATTTTGCTGCTTGAATATAAACTTTTAAACTCTCTTTAACTTTTTCTTGTCCAACATACTGTGAAAGTGCAGTCGGCCTTAGAGAATTTTCAATCTCTGCGTCTGTCCAATTTTTGCTACTTGTTATAAACCTATCTTCCATATTCTATCCTTTTTTCAATATATTGTTGTATTATGCATGCATACTACACAACATTTATTTATTTTCCATATTCTTTTAAAACTTTCAAAATTATTTCTTCTGCTGTTGCTCCTTCTGTAAATTTTGAGCGAGCAAGCCTGTATGCTTCGTTTTTGTTTACTCCCAAATTGATAAGTGTTGAAACAGCATCGTTTAAAACATCTTCATTAATGTTTTCAAAAAGTGGTAGATTTTCATTGATATTTCCAAGAGAAACTGCATTGATTTTATCCTTAAGTTCAAGACAAATACGCTCAGCACTTTTCTTTCCCAAACCTTTAACTTTTGAAAGCATAGAACTGTCGCCACTTGCAATTGCTGTCATAAGTTCAGACAACTTCACTCCTGAAAGGACGGTAATGGCACTTTTTGGTCCAATTCCTGAAACAGTGATAAGTTTTTCAAACATCATTTTTTCTTCAGCAGTTGCAAAACCATAAAGACAAACACCTGTGTTCTCACTTACTTGCAAATATGTTAAAACTTTTGCTGTTTCACCCTCCATAGGCAAACTGGCAAGAGTATTGTTTGATATTGTCAATTCATAACCAACACCATTTACATCGATGACAAGCACATTTTCTCGCTTTTCTTCAATTGTTCCAACTAAATAAGCAATCATTTCTTACTCCATACTTTAAATTTTTATATTTTAATTTTTTATTTTTGGTTTAATTCTTTAAGGTTCTAATTTGAAAATGAAATTTATGTATTTTCTATCTTTAATTTTTTTCTTATAAATGATAAATCAAAAATCATTTAAATTTAATGTAAAATTAAATCATATTGTTGTTTAATCTTGGATTTATTTGGCTGTGACACAAGGCAACCGCAAGTGCATCTGCTGCATCATCTGGTTTAGGAATTTTTTCAAGTCCAAGCACCGCTTTAACCATGAATTGCATTTGTTTTTTTTCAGCTCTTCCATTTCCTGTTAGTGCTTGTTTTATTTGCATTGGCGTGTATTCAAAAATGCGTTCACAATGTTTCATGGCAGTTAGAACAATCACTCCCCTTGCTTCAGCAACTGGAATAACAGTTGTCTGATTCCTAAAATAGAAAAGCTCTTCAATCGCGACTTCATCTGGTTTATATCTTTCAAAAAGAACTCTTAAACTTTCTTCAATACGCATGAGTCGAACAGGAAAACTTTCTTCTTTTGGTGTTTCGATGACTCCATAATCGACAACAGCATTGTTTCTGTGTGTGTCTATAATTCCGTAACCAACTATTCCATATCCTGGGTCAATTCCTAAAATTCTCATAACTTAATTCTAATAAAAAACACCCTTATTTGTCAAACAAAAATGGGTGTTATTATATGTTTTATTTTGTTTAATTTATTAAATTATTTTTGTTAAAATTAATAATGAACAAATTGAAATGATAAATATTTAATTTTAGCACACTTATTCTTTAATTTTATTATTATTCTTCTTCATCTAAATTGACATTATGATAAACTTCTTGAACATCATCAAGGTCCTCTAAGGAATCAATCATTCTTTGAAATTTTGCTTGTTGTTCTGCATTCAAATCAACATATAAATCTGGAACTAAAGCTGTTTCGCTTGAAACAACATTGTAGCCCTTCTTTTCAAGTCCTTCTTGCATTTTTCCGTGTTCATTTGGTTCTGTTATGATTTCAACGCTATCTTCATCTTCTTGCACATCAACTGCACCAAGTTCAATTGCATCAAGCATTAAAGCTTCACTATCTTTGACATCAACAACAATCACAATACCTTTTCTCTTAAAAAG
This sequence comes from uncultured Clostridia bacterium, assembly GCA_947591785.1. GTDB lineage: Bacteria > Bacillota > Clostridia > Christensenellales > UBA1242 > Caccovivens. Next base: position 83,046 of record CANQDK010000005.1, read on the forward strand.
ATAGGAAACGCAACCATTACTTCCCAAACTTCCACCATGTTTGTCAAAGGCATGTCTAACATCACCTGCAGTCCTGTTTTTATTGTCTGTTAAGCACTCAACTATGACAGCAGAACCACCAACGCCATATCCTTCATAAGTGATTGCTTCATAGTTTACTCCACCAAGTTCTCCAGCTGCTTTTTTTATGGAACGCTCAATATTATCACTTGGCATATTGTTTTGTTTTGCCTTTGCAATAATATCTTTGAGCTTGCTGTTCACATTTGGGTCACTTCCGCCTGCCTTAACACATACAGCAATTTCACGCCCAATTTTTGTGAAAATTTTTCCTCTTGCTGCATCAGTTTTTCCTTTTTTTGCTTGAATATTATGCCATTTTGAATGTCCAGACATAGTTTTCTCCTTTTATTTTATATTTATATATTAACATAAAACTTTTTAATTTCAAACTTAAAATTTAGATTTTATTAATTAAACAAATTGTTTTTTTGCAAGTTCATACATAATCAAACTGCCGCTCACACCTGCATTTAAACTTTCAATCCCCTCTTTCATTGGAATTTTGATTGTTTTGCAACATATTTTTCGCAATTCGTCACTCACACCTTGTCCTTCATTGCCAATCACAACACCAACTATTGCCTCGGTTGTTTTGTATGTAAAAATATTTTCACCTTTCATATCACAACACAGAAGATTGAATTTGTTTGTTTTTGCATAGGAAACAAATTCTTGTCTTGTCATTTCATAAACCTTATTTGATAAAACAGCACCGACTGAACTGCGAATAAGTTTTTCATTTGTCCTTTTCACACTATCAATCAGAAAAACAGTTTCAAAACCTGTTGCTTTTGCTGTTCTAATCAATGTTCCAACATTTCCTGGGTCTTGAAGTCCGTCTAAAACAAGAAAATTTGTTTTTGGAGATTCCACAACATATTGTTGGTGGTATGCAATGCATAATACTTTCTGTGGTGTTTTTGTGGTTGCAAGTTGTTCCAAAGTTTTTTCTTCAACTTTAAAAATTTTAATTTCAAAATTACTATTCTTGTTTTGATTTTCATCTATATCTATATTTGTTTTTTGAGATTGAAAATCAATTAAAATTTTTTCAAGATGTGTTTTTTCAAATTCCTCTTCACTCAAACTTGTGAGAATATATTTTACATCAATATCGCCATTTGAAATTGCATCTTTTATTATTTTAATATTATCCAAAAAAAGCAAAGACTTGTTTTCTCGTTTTTGCTTTTTAAGTTCTATTATAAAGTTTTTGCTCGCCCTTTCCAAATTATGCCTTCTTTGCAACAGCAACAAGTTCTGCAAATGCTTGTGGTTCTTTGACTGCCATATCTGCAAGAACTTTTCTGTTGAGGTTTACATTGGCTTTTTTCAACCCACTGATAAATCTTGAATAAGAAATATCATTCTGGTGGCAACCAGCATTTATTCTTGTTATCCAAAGTGAGCGGAAGTTTCTTTTCTTAAGTTTTCTTCCAACGTATGCATATTGTCCACTCTTCATCACTTGTTCACGTGCTGTGCGATAGAGTTTGCTTTTTGCTCCAAAATATCCTTTTGCTTGTTTAAGGATTTTTCTGCGTTTCTTTACTGCATTTACGCCTCTTTTAATTCTCATAACTGTCCTCCATTATTACTTTGCAAGCAAGGTCTTAATGTTTTGGCTGTTTTTTCCAGCAATGTATGAACCTTTGCGAAGTTTTCTTTTACGACTTTTAGTTTTCACTGTTAAGAAGTGCCCTTTTCCTGGTCTTGCAAACTTAACTTTTCCTGTGGCTGTCAGTGAAAATCTCTTTTTTACGCCACTATGTGTTTTTTGTTTAGGCATTTTACTTTTCTCCTTTTAACCCTTTTTTGGACTGATTACAACTGAAACATTTCTCCCCATAACAACTGGCTCTTTGTCAGCAGTGCCATAGTCGGCAAGCCCTGCAACAAATTTTTTGACATCTTCCACTGCATTATTAACATAGGCTTGTTCACGCCCACGCATACGTAATGAAACTTTTACCTTATCGCCATCTTGCAAAATCTTTTGAGCGTTTTTGATTTTAAAACTGGTGTGGTAGTCATCAATACGCATTGAAAGTTGAATTTCTTTGATTTCGCTTATTTTTTGATTTTTGCGAAGTTCTTTTTCTTTTTTCATTGCATCAAACTTATATTTTCCATAATCCATAAGCTTGCATACAGGTGGATTTGCATTTGGTGACATAAGCACAAGGTCAAGCCCTAATGCATCTGCCTTTTCCTGTGCTGATGCTTTGGAAAGCACTCCAAGTTGCTCTCCTTCCTCGCCGATAAGTCTAACTTCTTTTGCATAGATTTGGTCGTTGATTTGAAGTTCTTTAAAAATTGTCGTAATCTCCTTTAAAAAAAATTCTGCAAAATTGCAGAATCCCCTAAGAATAATCAAATCTGTCATATTGACAAATCTTAATAATTCAATTTTAATACCACATTAAAACAAAATTCAATGGGTGAGAAGGGAATCTTCTGCTTTCTTACATCGTTAATATTATCACAAAAGAATTTGTATGTCAACTATTTTTTAAAAATTTTTTTCTTTTTTTATTTTTAATTTGAAAATAATTTTTTATAAGATAATACAATCTGTTTATGCCTTGATTTTTTATTTCATTTAATTAGAAAGAAAATAGGTTTAAATTTTTATATTAATATTTTTTATAATTATTTTAATATTTTTTATAATTTTACATTTTAATAGTTCAGTTTTAGTGTTTTTAACATTTTTAATAATTTCTATATATTTTTATTCCTTTTTTATTTTTCTCCTTCTTCTTACTTTTGTTTTTATAAAATCAAAAAGGGAAAATTCTAGAAATTTTCCAGTTGTCATGACAATTCTATCGCAGTTGTCAACTGCATATCCCTTTAATATTGCTTTGCAAAAGATTGTTAGTCCTGCAATCATGGAACTGATAAAACAAGTAACTAAAAAATATATGCTTGCTTCATTTATGTGCATTGACAACACAAGACTCACCCCACCTGCTCCGCTTAATATTCCACAAATATCTCCAACAACATCTCCACAAAAAGATGAAACTTTTTCTCGATTTTGACATAGTTTTTTTGCCGTTTGAAAACCCCTCTGCCCCTCTTTTGTTTGAATTCTTTCAAGGGAAGTTGATGTGACTGCAACGCCTATCATGTCAAATAGCGATGCAAAAGAAATGAAAAACACAATCACAAAAAGTGACAAAAAAACTGGCAAGGTTGGAAAAATGCTTTGTGAAATAACACTAAAAAAAACAGATAAAAAAAATGATAGCACAAAAGTTTTTATTGCCCAACTCAAATTTTTTCTTTTCATATTGATATTATATTGAATTACAAGAAAAAATAGGACAAAACAAATGCTCTGCCCTATCAATAGTTTTCTTCTCAATCTATTCAATATTTTAGTTGTTTACTTCTCAATTTTTTCAATATTTTACTTCTTAAAAGTTTTTGTTCCATTTTTTTCAAGGTCGTCATAAACAGTGTCTTGCTTCATTTTTATGCAAGGAAGTTCTTTTGTTCCCTGAGATGCTGGCTTTAGTTTCATCTTTTCAACAAATTCTTTGTCTGGAGTTTGAGGATATAAAAGAGTGAAACCTTTTTTGAATTTTACATAAATTCCTTTATCATCATATTCAACACCTGTTATATCAAGAATGGTGTTGTTCACTTTTTTATCAAATTTCCATTTTCCAGTTCCGCTATCTTGAGCCACCAAAAAACAACATTTCAATGCTTCGTGTTTCAACATACTTTGGTTTTGTGTGGAGTAAGGAGAATCGTCATGTAAACTTCTCTTACCAATATTTAAAGTATCAAGTGTTGAGAGTGGAGTCTTTTTCATTAAACTGTTTTTCAATCCAAACTCATCTGATTTCAAGAAATAAATTTCATTTTCTGAAAGGTCTCTCATTTCTTTAGTTGCAATAAATAATGTGACTGGAATTATTGGATTGAACATCTTTTCAGAAATTTCTTTTAAAAGTTCAGGATTAAGAATCTCGTCAGTATGATTCTTGAACGCTTTTCTAACTTGCGAAACAAATTCAAGTAATTGCAAATTAATGTTTGCTTCATTAAAGAAAATTTGGTTAAATTTGAAAAACAAATTGTTCTTATCATTTTTAGTTTTATACAATTCATATTTACTGTGAAGAATTTTATCATTATATCTGCTTATTTGATTTGCAAGGCTTGAAATTTCTTCACATAATTTTGCAGTGGTTTCTGCTTTTGCAACTGACATCAAATAGTTGTCTGGTAGAACATATTTTTGAATATCTGCTGTTTCATACAATTCAATAGGAAAGTTGTTAGTCATTATTTTTGTGATGTGTGATACAATTTCATTGAACGAACTTAGCAAAGACTCGTCGTCAGCAATTAATTTTGCCATTTCTTCACATTTAATCTGTCTTTCAATGTTCTTTCTTAGTTCATCAGATTTTAAAAATCTTCTGCTGAAACCATTGCCATACACTTTATCAAGACATAATTCAGAAATATCCAAAATCTTTTGTGCCGATGACATCTCTTGATTTGATTCGATTTTAGAAATGTTTTGAAGAAGTTCATCATCAATATATTTGAATCTGCTTGTCTTTGTTTTGTTTGATGAATTGCCATTTGAGTCTTTATTTGTGTTCTCTGTTGCAGTTCCTCTCTTTCTTGAAATAGTCTGCTCTGATGTCGTTTTGGATTCATCTTTATTTTTAAGCTTATTAATGACGCTTTCAACATATTCTTTATCTTTTTCAGACAGTCTTGACATCTGTTTTTGTAAAATCATCTTTTCATCATCTGTCAAATTTATTCTATCTTTCAAAGATTTTAAAGTTAGATTGCTTTTTCTTCTTGAATTATGATTTTCAAAAGGAGTTGTTGAAGGAAGTTTGCTTTCACCAGCGAATGTTGTCAAGGCAGAAGGTTTTTGCAACAAATTTGCATAAACCCCTTCCTCAATCGCTCTTTTGAAGATAATGTCAAGAACAACTGGATTTGTTTTGATATACTCAAATCTTGTCAATGCATCAAGCACACTCTCCTTGTCCAAATATTTTTCAAGAGTGTCTTTAACAAGTCCAAGATTTGACATATTTTGTTGTGAAATACCATTAATTTGAATCAAATTGTCTTTATTAAAGCAAAATGCTTTTGCTTTCTCTTCACTTAGTCCAAGAGAAATAAGTTTTTTCTCTAAATCAGTAACCTTATCAGGCGAAAGTAATAAAATTGCAGGGTCTTCATCAATCTTTTTAAGTAAATCAATTTTGCTTGATGGGTCTTTCTCATCAACAAAATAGAGTTCCAAAAAAGCCATTGTATCTTCTAATTTTGACAAAGGCTGCGTTAATATTCCTTTACATTTTCTTATCATATTGACATAGTTGACATTTCCATAGAAAACATTATGCTCTTTATCATAAGTGAAATTGCTTAAAAGTTCCAAAACATTTTGAATTGCCTCTGCGTTAAACTTGCAAGCTTCTGAACTGCATTCTTCAAACATGGCTTTCACATCTTCCATTTCTTCAAAAAGCCTAAATTCTTTGTTTGTGTTTGTGTCAATATAAGTTTCTTCAACAAGTGCATATAGGCTCTTTTTAAAAGACTCAACTGTCAAATTTTTGAAAGTTGTTTTGTTCGAAATTTTGTATGGGTCAATTCCATAACTTTCTGCTTCTTTAAGAGCATCAAAAAACTCCTGCCTGATTCTTTTGTTGTCGTTTTTATAAAGTTCAAGTGCCTTAGTCACAATCTTCTCTGCGGATTGTTTTCTGTAAATTTTTTCAGTTTCAGTTAAATCCTTTGAAGAAGTGAGCAGTGTGCTATATTTTTGGAATATTTCATAGAAATACATCACCGCTTCTTCATTATTCGATTTGAATATTTTTGTAACATTTTCCAACAGTTTTTTTTCTGTGAAACAGAAGCTGGTTTTGAAAATTTTTTCAAGTTCTTCAAAATAAAGTTCAACGAAATCATAATCAAGTTTGTTTTCCTGTGATATTTTTAGTATTTCTTCCTTATCAATCATATTTTCTCCTTAAAATAGTGCGTTATATTTTAGCACAATATCATTTAAAAATCAATAAAAAGCAAGAAAATATTTTGCAAATTTTGGAAATTTTATTTAAGTTGAAAACAAAATAAAAAAAGGACTTTTTTTAAGTCCTTGATTTTTATGTTATGATTATTGCTTTGTTTCTAATAATGTTCTTGTTCTATTTTTATTACATGAGTTCTTCCAAATCGCCCTTAATCATTTCTTTAAGTTCAGAAATTAAGTCGGCAAAATTGATGAAAAGTTTTTCTCCTGTTTCTCTTATTGTCACTTCGGCTTGGCCATTCACGATTGTTTTTGGACTGATTATCACTCTGATTGGAACACCCATAAGTTCGCTGTCTGTAAGTTTCACTCCTGCTGATAAGTTTCTGTCATCATAAAGCACTTCAATTCCTGCTTTTTCCATGTCACGATAAAGTTCCTCTGCAAGAACCCCAACATTCTCGTCATCAAGACGCAATGGACAAAAATGAACTTGCCATGGTGCTATGCTCATAGGCCAAACAAGCCCTTTGTCATCTGCTTTTTCTTCAATAATGCTTTCCAAACTTCGTCCAACTCCAATTCCATAGCACCCCATAATAGGTTCTTTCACACTGCCATCTGGCATTGTCACTTTCATTCCCATCTCTTTGGTGTAACGTGTCCCAAGTTGGAAAATATTTCCAATTTCAATTCCTCTTGTAAAGGAAAGTTCTTCACCGCAATGAACACATCTCTCACCTTCTTTCACAAGTGCTATATCAACAAACTCAACATCAGCAAGGTCGCGTGAAGCCGAAACATTTTTGATGTGGAAGTCTTTCTTGTTTGCACCTGTCACAAAGTTTTCAAGATTTTGTAAACTTTTATCATAAGCAATCACACTCCCACTTGGAGCATTTAAATTTAGACAGCCAATGTTTCCTGCAAACAAACCAAATTCTTCAACATCGACAGGGACAAGTTCGCTTCTTGCAATTTTTTGAAGTTTAGATTCGTTGACTTCATGGTCGCCACGAAGAAAAGCAACAACAAGTCTGCCATCTGTTGTCTTATAACATACCGCTTTTGCTGTGTGCTTAGCATCAATTTCAAGAAAATTACAAACATCTTCAATTGTATGAGCATTTCCTGTGAAGACTTCTTCAATTTCACCTTTGACAGTGCTGTCATTTTCGTCTTTAACAGACACCGCAACTTCCATATTACTTGAATAGCCACAATGCTTACATATCACAAGACGGTCCTCACCCGCTTCCGTGACAGCCATAAATTCATGAGAAACTTTGCCGCCCATCATACCGTTATCGCCTTCAACAGCCACAAAGTTTTTAAACCCTATACGCTTGAAAATACGCATATATGCATCAAAAACTTTTTGATAATAATTTGCCAAATCTTCCTGAGTTGCATGGAAAGAATATGCATCTTTCATTGTGAATTCTCTTGCACGAATAAGCCCACCACGTGGTCTTGCTTCATCACGGAATTTTGTTTGAAGTTGGAACACCATAAATGGAAGTTGGTCATAACTTTTGATTGTGTTTAGAGCCAAATGAACAGCCGCCTCCTCATGTGTCATTCCAAGAACCATATCATGTTGTGTTCTGTCTTTAAATCTTATCATTTCGTCTTTGATTGAAGAGTAACGCCCACTCATTTCCCACAGTTCACGTGGCATAACAACAGGAAAAAGCACTTCTTGGCCACCAACAGAATTCATTTCTTCTCTAATGATGTTTTGAATTTTTAAATTAACTCTTTGTGCAGGTGGAAGTAATGAAAAAATTCCTGCACTCACTTGTTTTATGTAGCCCGCACGAAGTAAATAAATATGGCTTCTTAGTGTTGCACCACTTGGAACATCTTTAATTCTTTCACCAACAAGTCTGGACAGTTTCATATCTCCTCCTCAACAATTTTATCAAGTTCTTTTTTGACTTGTAATAATTTGCCAGAACTTTTTGCAAGTTCCTCTTGTGAAAATTTTGCAAGAGTTGATGCACGTTCAAAAAGTTCTTGTGCAGTATTCAAAGGTAGATTTTCATTTTCAAGTTTTTGAATTATTTCTTCAATTTCCTTAATTGCATCTTCAAAAGTCATATTACACTCCTTTTTGAGTCTTATTTTCATTTTTTTTCTCAGCAATCAACTTTCCATCTATAAAGACAACATCAAAACATCTTGCTGTGTCAAGTTGTGAAAGCTTTGCAATATTTTTGCCTTGTTGTTCTATTTTAACATATCCCTGTGCCAAAATGTCAAGCGGATTATGTTTATTTAATGTTGCCAATTTCAATTTCAAACCATAATCCTTCTCAACAAGCATTGTGTGTAGTTTTGTTGAAAGAGTTTGTGTCAGTTTCTTTAACTTTGCCTTGCAGTCCTCAATTTTTTCTTCGTAAAGTTCAAGAACAATGTTTTTTGTGCCTTGATACAACATCGTTTTTTCTGCTATTATGCTGTCTAAAATTCTGTTTAATCTTCCTATTTCTCTTTTAAAAGTTTGCTGTAAGTTTTTTGTGTCATTTGTCAAAAGTTCTGCAGCAGCACTTGGAGTTGGAGCTCTTAAGTCACTGACAAAATCAATTATTGTGAAGTCAACTTCATGCCCAACAGCAGATACAATTGGTTTTTCACAGTTGTAGGTTTCTTTTGCAACAATTTCTGTGTTGTATGCCCACAAATCATCAAGACTTCCTCCACCACGTGCCACGACAACAACATCAACTCCATCATAGTTTGAAAAAAATCTGATTCCTTCTGCAATTTCACTTTCTGCACCATTTCCTTGCACCTTACAGTCATAAAGGACAATATCAACTGAAGGATTTCTTCGCCATGCAACATTTTTGATATCCTGAATCACTGCACCGTCTTTTGATGTCACAACGCCGATTCTTTTTATGCTTTTCGGCATTTGTTTTTTATGAGATTGTTCAAACAGTCCTTCCTTTTGGAGTTTTTCTTTAAGTTCGAGAAACCTTTGAAAAAGAACACCTTGCCCATAGGGTTCAATTTTTGAAACAACAAAATTAAATCTGCCACTTTTTGTATAAAAATTTGGAGAACCAGTCACAACAACTGAATCTCCTTCTTTTAAGTTTTCTGTTATTTCAGTATAGAAACAAACACATGGCAAAGAACTCTCTTCGTCTTTAATGGAAAAATAGACTGCACTTTTTGAAATAGAAACGCCAAAAACTTCTCCAACGATTTGAATGTTGTGGAGAAGTTCTTCTGCGTTAAATATGTTTTTAACATAGTTATTAAATTTTGTGACGGTTAATGTGTTCATTCTTCTTTAATTATTGCAGAAATCAAGCCATTTATAAATTTATGAGATTTCTGTGTGCTGTAAATTTTTGCAAGTTCGATTGCTTCATTGATTGCAACTGCACTTGGTGTTTCACAATACAATATTTCGCACAGTGCAACATAGACAAGTGCAAGGTCAATTTTGAACAACCTATCATAAGAAAAATTTTTCAAGTGTTTTTCAATTTTTTCTTTTAATTCATCTTTGTGGTTACGAAAAGCATTAATAATTTGTTCAAAAAATTTTTGTTCTTCTGGTTTCAGTTTCTCAAGATTCTCACTGGATAAAAGTTCATCTGGTTCATGAAAAAGACTTTCAAAAACAAGTTTAAATGCATTTTCTCTGGCTGTTTTACGCATTTTCAACCTCTTTATCACATTCAACATTGAGAACATGAATATTAATCTTAAGCGGTTTTAGAGCAACCATTGTTGCCAGAGAGTTTCTAACGTTTTCTTGAACACGATATGCGATGTCAGGCACACTGAACCCAACATAGATGTTTATAAAGACATCAACAGTGAGTGCACCATTTTTTTCAAATTTAATTTCAACGCCATCATCATATTTGTTTAGCATTTTTTTATACCATGGCCTTGAAGAGTTTGTGACGCTTTCAACACCATTTATTTCTTTTGCTGCCAAATTGATTATTGAAGATAAGATTTTTCTGTCAAGAGTAATTTTTCCACTGCCCTCTTGTTTTTTTGTTGTCATAAAAGCTCCTTGTTTTATGCTTTGAATTTTTCGTTTAAATTTCAAAACACACAAAAATTAAATTTTCATATCTATGATAACATATTCAAAAGACAATTTGCAAATTATTCAACGCAAAATCTTTGAAAATATTTTATTGGACAATCAGAGCCTTATTCAGCATAGAAAATTATAATATTTCTTATAGGACATTCAAGTTCTCTTGTGACAGTTGAACAAATACGTGCAACTTCCAAATCTGTCAAACTTTCTGCTTGCACAACAATGTTAACTTTGCTTTTTGTTATTGCAATAACGCAATCAGAGAAACCTTGTGCTTTGATAAGTCCTTCTATTGTCAGTTCTTCATCCATTTTAGCAACAAGGTCAAGTTTTGCTTGTTTTGCAGCAATAACATCTGCATCTGTTGGTTCTCCACTTTCAATAATAGCATCGTAGTAAAGAAGTTCTTGGTCGCGAGTGCTTGTCCTGTCATTGCGATAAGAAGAAAAATAACTTCCAGCAGTCACAGTTACATTTGTTTCCTTAATTGAGTTGTTAAGCACGATGTTGAGATAGCCAGTCACCCCTAAAAGCACAATCATAAGTGAAAGAATGATAATTTTAGTTCTCTTTTTCATTTTCCTACTCCTTTATTTCACAAATTTTTATAACCAATCTTTTGTGTTTTATGTTTATCTTTAATGTTTGGTTCTGTTTTCCTGTTCAAATAAGTTTCATTTCAAATTCATATTCAAAGAAGTTTCGTTGCATATAAAGTTCAAATAAATTTTTGTTTCATATCCAAGCATTGATTCAATTTGTTTCAAACTTTGAATGAATTGTTGAAATTCTTCTTTTTGTATTTGCATAGAAAAACATGGTTTGCGTTTGTGCCTAAAAAACATCTTCAAAAATCGTCACGAAAGAATTTTTATTTGTTTTTCTTCAACCTCCAATAGTGTTTCAACTGCTTCAAGCAGTTTCATCTTTACAGTAAAATCCTTTGCCCCAGCGGAAACGACAACCACTCCTTTAATGACAGGATACCATTCTTTGACAACAACAGGTTCACCATTCACCAAAATGACAGTTTCGCTTGTTATGACAACATCGCCACCATTACTTGTCCGACTTTCAACTTCCTTAGCGTAGTCGTATGAAAATCCGCTTTCAAGGGTGACAAGCACAGATGTTTTTCCAGCTCCAGAAATCTGTGACAAGACATTATTCAATTTATTCTCAATCCAATCCACATATTCCTCAGCAGATGAAAAGGAATTAGTCGAAATTTGCTCTGTTTTGTCAGTTTTTTTGTTATTGAAGAATGTAAAATAAAAAACGCATAACAAAACGGCAATCAAACATGCCAAAACAAACTCTTTGTGCCTGATTTTTTTCCATGCTTCTTTAAATTTATTCATAAAAACCTCCAATTCAAACTCAGCCTTTTAGTTCCATTAACTATTTTGCTCCATAGATTCATTTAATCATTAAATCAAATCGGCTTATTCCCAAAATTAAACTTTCAATTTAATAAATCGGCTTATTCCAGAAATTAAACTTCACATTATTCCAAAAAATTAAACTTCACAATTGAGTAAAATTAGTTTATTCCAAGAACTCAACTTTCACATTTCTTAAAAGTTCAAACTCTTTTGTTATATCAACAATTTTTAATTTTGCTTTCACAATATCTTTACTCCCAAATTTAGCAGTATATTCAATATCGCACAAATCGACAAAAACTCCATAAATTTCCAAGTCTGTTGTGAGAACATTTGCATTTATTCGGATGCGGACATTCAACATTCCTTCCTTTTCAACTTTGCTATTGAGTTCATCAGTTATTGCTGTAACTTTGTCAAGGTTGAGTTGATATAAATAATCTTCCTGCAACTCGCTGTCATAATTGCCTAACAATTGAGAAAAGTTTATATCTTTTCCAAACAATTTTGGAAGTGGCATTATAATGACAAGCATAATAACAAATGAAAAGATGACTTTAATATATTTGTTGATTTGCCCTTCAGGAAGGATAAATTCTGCAAGAACGCTTAAAATCACTACACAAGCAATAGAAAGCAACCAAGATGATACAGTGGACATCAAATCTTCTCCTTAACAATTTTTTTCAAGAGTTTTTTATACAAATTTCAAACTAAATTTGCTGAACACATCACAAGCCCTGTCACTATAAAGTACATAAACGAAACAGCAACCAAAAGTGCAACAAGAAGGCTCATTGTCTTAGAAATGTCAGAAACAAAATTTGCAATTTTACTGTCACCAATTGGTTCAATAATTCCAGCCATAAATTTAAGTGATAAAATGAAAAGCACAAGGTTTATTATTGGTGACATAACTGTTGCAAAAAGAAGAAAAAGCCCAACTCCGCCCACAGCATTTTTTATGAGCATACTGCTTGCCATTATGATTGAAAGTCCATCGGAAACATATCCTCCAACAATTGGAATATAGCTTTTTATTGCATATTTTGCTGTTCTAATTGAAAGTCCATCAACCGCACCTGCCATAATTCCTTGAATCGAAACAAAACCAAGAAAAACCGTAAAACATAGTCCAATAATCCACTTGAAAGCTCCTTGAAGGAATGACACAAATTTGTCAAGTTTAACATTATTTGACAGATTGCCAACAATTGAAAACACGATTGCAAAAATGAATAATGGTAACAAAATGTATGTGATTAGAGAAACAAAAATGTTTGATAAAAGTGCGATTGCAGGTTGATAAATTCCAACCGAAACTGTTCCGCCTATAGCAGTTAGAAGTGTCAAAAGAATTGGAAAGATTGCATCAAACATAGTTTTCAACACTGTCAGAGTTTCAGTTGTGACTTTTATAAGTTGAACAAGCGAACTTCCAAGAAAAACAATAACAATTCCGTAAGTGACAAAATGGACAATGTTACCAATAGATTTTCCGTTTGTCATAGGTTTTAAATTTGCAACCATACCACCCAAAATAGAAATTGAGATTATGCTTGCAATCATTGGCAAAAATGCTTTCAAACTCTCCCAAAATATTGACATAACACCAACAAAGAAATTTTGAGAATTGTCAGTATATTCACCCAAAATAACTGCTCTAAGTTTGTCCATGAAAGAATTTGAATTAAAAAGCATTTTAGCACGCTCAGATAAACTTGCAAGAACACTTTCAAGTCCGCTCATATCCAAATTTGAGAGTTGATTGTCAACTTCATCTTGGAGTTCTTTTTCAATATCTTCAATTTCTTCGCTTTCTGCATAAACATTTGGAATAAAACCACTTGAAATATCAAATCTTCCATAGAAACAAGTTATAAAAATGAAAATAACTGCAACAACAGCCCAAAATCTTTTTTGCTTTGATTGGATTGTTTTGATTTTGGTGTAATGTGATAAATACTTCACGCTTTGGCTTTTATTTCTATCTTTTGAGTCAATTTTAAAATTGAAAATTTTTCTGTTTTTTTTCAATGAAAAGCCCCTCTTTTTCAAAGTAAAAAAACAAAAAAGAAATAATAAAAAAATCATTTAGGAAGGAGTTGCATGACAATGTCAAGAATGCTGGTTACAATAGGAAGGGCCATAACCAAAATCAAAATTTTTCCACCGAGAAGAACCTTATCTGCCAGACTTTGATTTCCTGTATCTCCGCAGATTGAGGCAGTAAATTCTGTCAAATAACCAATTCCAATGATTTTAAAAATAATTGCATAAAGAGATGAATTAACACCTGATGTTGTAAAAATATTATCAAAAACATTAAAAATATTGGAAAGGAATGAGAGCATGTAAAATATTATTATTATTCCACCCACAATTGAAATAAAAATTGCAAAGTCTGGACGGACAGGCTTAACAATAAGACAAGTCACACAAGTGACAATTGCAATGGCAATAATCTTATAAAAGGTGTCCATTTTTGCTCTCCTTTGAAAACAGAATTTGGTAAAATTTTATAATAGCAAAATCAATATATTGTTGTGTTATGCACTGCATAATACACTATATAATGTGGTATTATGCATTCTCTTTGTCAACATATCCTTATAAAAATAAGTTAAGCTTTAATTGCAATGCTTTAATTTTTTTGAAATAACAATCACAAAAAAATTTACAAAAAAGGAAGAATAGAAAAATCAAACATAGTTTTTATGGAAGAAAACAATTCTCCAATCAATGACAAAACCATAAAAAGCACAACAATAACCCCTGCAAGAGTCGCCAAAGTGGAAATATCTTCCTTTCCACTGTTTTTCAAAATCTGGCTTACAACCGCAGTCAATATTCCAATAGCACCAATTTTAAATATTATGTCGACACTCAAATCCACCTCCCAAAGATGCCTTTGCATCATTTCTATTGCAAATTATCACAGAATAATAATTGCAAAGAACAAACCAGCAACAATTCCAAGTTTAATCGCCAAATTTCCATATTTTTTCTGCTCTTCGTCGCATTTAACTTTTATCTCAGAAAATCTTGAAATAAACGATTGAATTTCTTTTGTTTGATTTTCAACATCGCTCCTGCCTAAATTTTTTAAAAATAACAAGACTGTTTCTTTCTCTTCCGTTTTTAAGCAATCACATTTTTTAAAGATTTCTTCTGTTGTTAATTCAATTTTTTTATCAAGGTATGCAATGAAATTTTCATCAACACCAAGCAAATTCTTTCTTGCACCTGCATCAAAATTTTCTAACAAAACTTTAAGTCTTTCCCGTGAAAAATTTATTTCAAGTGACAATTTGTCAGCCAACGCAATCAATGAAGAAAAGAATTTCTTTCTGCGTAAATATTTTGTCGATGAGATAAATCCAACAGCACAACACAACACAAAAACAACAACAATCAAAATATACTTCATAAAAACTCCTTAAAAGTGTTTAGATTTTCTCTTTTAGTTTTGTCCAGGCATATAAATTCGTGCCAAATTTTCGTTATACACTCCCTCAAATGTTCCTGGCCCATTTCTTTTTGATAGAAGCACAAATCTTCTAAATATTTTTTCTTTTAATAATTGCGTAAAAAGCGGTTTTTTACAAAAGGTTTCCATATTATCTGAGTGAGTTGAAGCAAAAACTTTAACTCCACATGAACTTGCATATCGAACAGCTTCAATATCCTCTTCTTGTCCAAGCTCGTCAGTTATAATGATGTCTGGTGATAATGCCCTAATGCCATTTTCAAATCCATTTCTCTTACTTGAAAAAGCAATTTTGTCTGTAAACAACGAATTTATTCCTGAATCAAGTTCTCCCCTTTCATCAAGGAGCAAAATGTTGTAAGGCAAATTTCTCTCTGAAAGTTGATAGACAAAATCACGCAAGAAAGTTGTTTTTCCACACCCTGGAGGACTTATCACAAGAGTATTCTCAACTCCGTTTTCTCCAACAATAAAGGGATATGCTGACAGACTGCAATTTTTAATGATATGCGGAACTCGAATATTGCATGAACAAAAATTTGTCATCGTTTTTATGTGTCCGTTTTCTTCCACCAAATTTCCGCCTATTCCAATACGAACTGCTTCATCTGTGACAATAAAACCCTTCTTAATTTGTTCATTAACAGTATAAATTGAACATTCACTTGCACGAAAAATCACATCTTCAATCATAATTTTGCTGGCATATAATGAATTTTTTAAACTGCTTGTCACACCATTTTCACTAAGAAAAAACATCTTCCCATTTATGTTGACAACAATGGGCTTTTCAGCACGTAAACGAATTTCATTCACCGCCTTAAAATTAACCTTTTCAGTCAGCACTCTATAAATTTTGTCTGGTAATATTTTTTCAAGCATAATTTCTCCTTTGCCTTATTCTATGAGAACCTACGGACTTATTAAGTCGAAATTTATTATCAAAAAAAGCTCAATTTTGTCGAAAGCATTTGATTGATTTTGGAAAGATTTCATCTTTTTAGAAAAATACTTGACAAAATTT
Source organism: uncultured Clostridia bacterium (assembly GCA_947591785.1). Lineage (GTDB taxonomy): Bacteria > Bacillota > Clostridia > Christensenellales > UBA1242 > Caccovivens. The sequence continues at coordinate 99,120 of CANQDK010000005.1, forward strand.
ATTCGCGTGCGTATAATGATAACACTGGGCTAGATGGGGAGATAGCGGTGCCCTGTAACCTGCAATCCGCTACAGCAGGATTGAACAGTTGTCTCGGTGCAGTTTGGTTGAATATGTGTGTCAACTTTGAACGTTGAAATCAAGGTCTTATGCAATTAACTCCTTTGAACCGTGTCAGATCCTGACGGAAGCATCACTAAGAAGACCTGTTGATGTGCCATGAGGAAACTTTGGTGGAGTTTAGAATTTTCAAGGCAGTCGGTCAGATTGCAACAAAACAACCGCCCAGAAATGATAAAAACGAGGTTATCCCTCGTTTTTTTCTTTACTTTTGTTTTATTTAATTTGTTTTATTTAAGTAGTCCAAATAAATACAAAGTTTGTTGTTGAAAACTTTTCACTTATTAGTAAAATTTGTGAAATATTTATAAATAAAAAAAGTAGGGATTAAATCCACCCTACTCAATGCTCGACAATCCGAGCGGGCACCCACAACCCAAATCCTTCGGATTTGCCCATGAGCCTGTTAGAAGATAACTCAATCTTCATTATTATTATTTCCAAAAGATATAAGAATGTCAATACTTTTTTTAACAAAAAAATTAAAAAATATGCTTAAATCTTTTGAAAAAAAATTTTTGAATGATATAATGAAAATATGAAAAATCTTTCCTACTATGCCAAACGTGACTTGAAAAATATGCAAAAAATAGGTTCTTATCTCCAAAATCTACCAGATTTTTGCTATGATTTCTTCACAGGAATTGAAAACAACACCTCAACCCTAACTCGAGTCAATTACGCTATGGATTTGGCTGTTTTTTTTGATTACCTTGAAAAATATGTTATTAAAAAACCAAAAGCTGAAATCACTCTTGCGGACTTAGAAAAATTGGAAGCTCGAAACATTGAAAACTACCTTTCCTATCTCTCCTATTATGAGATAAATGACAAAATGCAAAGAAACACAGAACGAGGGAAAGCCCGAAAACTTGCATCAGTAAGGAGTTTTTTTAAATATTTGTTTGACCATGATATGTTGTCAAGTAATGTTGCAAGCAAAATAAGAACCCCAAAACTTCATAATAAAGAAATCATTAGACTTGAGGAAGACGAAGTTGAACGTATGCTAGATGCAGTTCAAAGTCCAACCACTTTTTCAAAGCGTCAAAAAAATTATAACAAACACACACAGGAAAGAGATAATGCAATTGTAACACTTTTTCTTGGAACAGGAATTCGTATTTCAGAACTTGTAGGACTTAATATTGAAGATTTTGATTTTTCACAAAATGCTTTTAAAGTGACAAGAAAAGGTGGAAATCAAACAATATTATATTTTTCATTGGAAGTTAAAACAGCACTTGAAGAATGGCTCGAAAAACGTAAAACCTTGAAACTTGACCCTGATGAAAATGCGATGTTTGTGTCACTGCAAAATAAAAGAATCTGTGTGAGAGCAGTTGAAAATCTTGTAAAAAAATTTGCAAAAGAATCCACCCCTTTAAAGAAAATATCTCCACACAAACTTCGTTCAACCTTTGGCACAAACTTATACCGCGAAACAAAAGACATTTATATTGTTGCGGATGTTCTTGGGCATAAAGATGTCAACACAACCAAGCGTCATTATGCTGCAATAAGTGAAGATATGAGAAAAAGCGTTGCTGGAAAAATTAAAATACATAGAGCAGACTGATTTAAGCCTGCTTTTTTGTATTTACCAATCTGCTCTTTTATTTATAAACCAATTTATATTTACAAGTCTATTTTTTGTTTACAATCTTTTTTACAATTTATTTTATTTACAAACCTGCTTTTATATACAAGCTTTCTTGATATCTTTCAAATTAAATTAATAAATATTATACAATATCTTTTTAAATTAATAAAATTCCATATCAGTCTATATTAGTTTTATATTTAACCATTTTGACATCAAAAATTCTAGTGTTTTTTATTGAAGCATAAAATCCGCATAGACTCCAAAACCTTTTGTTGGATCATTTAAGAAAACATGTGTGACAGCTCCAATAAGTTTTCCATCTTGAATTATTGGCGAACCACTCATACCCTGCACAATTCCACCAGTCAAATTAAGCAATCTCTTATCTTTAACACGAAAGACTAAACTTTTGTCACTTGCATTTTTTTGATAATTAGCCTTAATAATTTCAATATCATATTCTTCTGTTATTCCACTTACACTTGAAACAATTTTTGCTTTTCCAAGCCTTACACCCAGCCTGCCACCAACTTTAACTGTCAGATTTTCATCAACAAGTCCATTTAAATCTGTTATGACACCATTTATACCAAATTTATAGTTGTTTTCAATACTTCCTTTTGATTTTGAATTTGTCGCAAAAATACATCTTAGCTCTCCTGGTGCATTTTTTCTGCCTTTATTTATTCCAATCAAATTGCATGGAACAATTTTCCCTGTTGAAACAGGAATGATATTTCCACTGTTTGCCTCGACAATTGGATGTCCAAGAGCACCATATTTATGTGTTTTTTTGTTTACAAAAGTCAAAGTGCCAACACCGTTTATATCATCTTTAACCCACAAACCCAATTTTACATGTTTATCTTCATCTTTTGTCGTTTTAATGAGAGATTTAAAAGCCTTGTTTTTGTGCAAATATTCAACTTCAACTTCTTCACTACTTGAATCATTTAATAAGTTTGGAATTTGCTCTAAACTTTCAATTTTTTGTCCAGCAATATGAGTGATGATATCCCCTTCTTCAAGAGAAGAATTGCCATCATTACTTACCACAATTGCCCCATCTGAACAAATCGAAAGTCCAATCGGCATTCCTCCAAGATAAAATTCTTCTTGCTCACAAAGGTTGACACTTACACGCCTTATTGGAATAAATCCAAAAAGTTTGAAAACGATTTCGTTTTTCTTGCGTTTTTGTCCATCAACCTGCATTTCTTTTTCTTCAATTTGAGTGTTTATAAAACTGCCAAACTTTCTATCCTCGTTTGCAATTTCAACGTCTTCATAACTTGCTAAAAATCCATCATTAAATGTAAAAACTTCTCTCAAAGGAACAATGATTGACAGAACAAAAATAAAAACAAAAACAATAGAAAGAAACTTGTAATAATTTTTTTTCATTTCTTTCTTAGTTTTTGTAGTTTTAAATCAAATATTCAACTAACAAATCAATAATTTCAATAAATCAAAAATTAGAAATCCGCCTTTAAAACAAACGAATAAAAAGAAAGTTCTTTTTTAAGTTGCTTATAGTTTGGACAAAATTTTTCAACCGACTTCCAAAATTTTGGTTTGTGATTCATGTGAACACTGTGACAAAGTTCATGATAAATCACATATTCACTCAATTCCTTAGGTAAAATAAGAAGTTTCCAATTCAACTTCATAACTTTTGAAATGTTATAACTTCCCCAAATCCTAACAGATGTGGTTGGTTTTATTTCTTTAAACTTCAATCCTGTTTTGTCAGAAATTTCCTTTGCAAGAGTTTCAAGACGTTCAAAATTTGCTAAATAAAATTTTTTTATAAGCTTTTTCTTCTTTTCTTGGGTTAAGGCATTAAAATCAAAAGCAAGTTCAGCTGTGGAAGAAAAGATTTTTCCATTTAGATAAAGATAAGTCTCAAAATCAAAACTGTGAGATAAATTTTCTTTTTCTTTCATTTTTATTGAATTTTTCTCCAACCACTTGCTTTTGCTTTCAATGAAATCATCAATTTTTTTCTGAGAAAAGTTTGTAGGTGCTTTTAAAACTGCATTTTCACTGTCAACGATTTTCAAAACCATTGTTTTACGTTTTTCTCTTATAATATTAATTTTCATTTTTTCATTATATCACATAAAAAAATTTTTTGCAACAAAAAAAGATTCAATACAAATACTTGCATAATACCACAATATATTGTGCTTGTTATATGCATAACACATTATATTTTGTTGTAGTATGCAAATTAAAAAAAATTGCATAATACCTCAAAAAAATTTGACAAATTTATTTTATAAGTTTAAAATACATATAGAATTATTTTAATTAAGTCTTTTGCGTTTCAATTTTGCGTTTCTATCATCAAAACTTTTTTGAAAGGAGTTTTTATGGCATACAATTCAACAAGTGAAAGTTCTTATCTTATTTTGGATAGTCTTGCTGATGGCTCAAAATATGGCCTTGAAATTATTGAACATATTTTTAAAAGAACCAATGGTTCTTACATTATGAAAAAACCAACACTTTATTCCTGCCTCACCCGTATGGAAAAGAAAGGACTTGTTTCTTCATCATATTGGGGTGAAAGTGATATGGGTGGAAAACGCCACTATTACACCATAACAGCCGAAGGAAAACGCGAATACGCTCAACTTTCTCTTGATTTTCAAAATGCATCTTTTGATAATGATGAAACAAATGAAGAACCTGTCCAAAAAGATGATGCTGTTTTTATTGAAGAACGTGTTTCTTCTCCAACTGTTATGCAACAAGACAATATTTTTAATCTTGTGAATGACAAAACTGAATCTTCTTCAACAAAAGAAAAGACTGTAAAGGAAACCGAACCAAATATTGTTGAAAATCAGATGGATATTTTCTCAATCCCTCTTCAACCTGAACAATCGAGTCAGGACAATACTTCAAAAGAAAAAGATGCTATTCAAGAACAAACCACATCACAATACACAACAAATGTTCTTTCAAACACATCATCTGTTGAAAGCAGCCAAGATAAAATGGCTTATTATCAAACAATTTTGGAAGGAGAGCAAAAACATGACGATGCAGTTCTTCTTTCTGAAAACGAGCGTCTGACACCAAAAGAAGAAAGTGAAAATAAACGGATTTTCGACACTTCAAGTGAACTTAAAAAATTCCGTAAGCGTAAAAGTTTTGCTGAGAATCAAATTGAAATGAATGTTGTTTACGAAACAGAGGAAGAACAAGAAATTCAAAAGGCAAGAATACAAGAATTAAAAGCTTCTCTGCTTTCTGCAAGGAATAAAGGCTTCTCAACTCAAGAAAATCCCCCAAAAGAGAATGTTTTTTATAGTGAAAATTCACCTAAGCCAACTTTTGCTTCAGACAACATTCAAAATTCCAGAATTTCACAAGAACCTATAATTTCACAAGAAGAACCAAACGATGATGCAGTGTTCATCACTTCAAGATATGACGAAGTGCCAGTTCAAAAGAAAATAACTCCCCCTGACATTGAAATAAGTGTCACAACAGAGAATTTGCCTGCACCAAAGAGAAATTCAAATCTTGAACCAACCTATAAAGATATGATGTCGAAACTCTTTGAACGAAAGAAAGAAAAAGAACAAGAAAAACAAAACTCAACAAAAAAACAGGCGATTTCTCAAACACAAGCACAAAGCACTCAAACACTCCCTCAGACAGAAACAAATTTGCAAGTTGAGAATTTTGCGGATTACAATTCTTTAAGGAAATATTATAACGGTCACGGAATAGAATTTAAAGAATATCAATCTTCAAAAGTTGAAATGAATCACAACACAAATTTTCTTGTTTTCATAAGTTCAATAGTCCTTTTGCTTTTGTCTGGAATTGGAGTTTCTATTGTTTATGGAATTGGTTATTCGACAAAATTTTTGAATGTAAGCACAAATTTTATGTTCTACACTCTCCCAATTTTGTTTTTCGTTTACACAATTTTCACTTTAATTCGCTATAAATTCTGCACAAGCAAAAAAGCAGTCTTTATGTATAACAGTGTTGTAAGTTGGGCAATATTTGTGCTTTCAGTTGTCGTTGTCGTCGTTATAAATATTTTGTGTGGAATGCAATATGAAAATATGTTGCCTTATGTGACTTCGCTGATTATTCCAATCTATGCAATGCTCCTATGCTTCCCTGTTAATTACTACATTAAGAAGTTCCTTTATAGACATTACTCAAAATAGTTTTTATGTTTGTAAAAAGAATTTAAACTTAGTAAGTTTATCAACAAATAAAAATTTTTAAAATTTTTTTGAATTTGATGAATATTAAAAAAATTTCTTCACATTATAAGAGTAAGTTAAGTGACTGCCAAGTGGCAAAAATCTTAACTTAAAAACGAAAAGAGATTGTCAGTTCATGAAGAACAAATATAACATCTCTTTTCTTTTTTTACAATTGCACTTTGCTTAATCTCCAACATTTTTCAAGATTGGATAAGCAAGATTGGATAAAATTTTAATAAATAAGATTATAATAAAATTGTATTTGATAGCAAGATTGGATAAAAATTATATATTAAAATGGAGTGAAAAATTTTATTATAAAATCACTTATACATTAAAGAAGAAGTTTGTGATAAAATCATTGGTTATAACATTTTTTACAAATTTTTACACTTTTATTTGGAGATAGATGTCGAAATATGATATTATATTCTTAATTGATATTTTGCATTCATTTAAAGGAGTTTAAAATGGAAAAGAAAACAGAATATGACTATAAAAATTTGACAAAATCGCAACAGAACTGCCTTTCCCTTATTGAATCACTTGGAATTTATGAACTTCGTGCTCTTGCACGTGTTTTTGGTGATAATGCTCCAACAACAATAAAAAGAAATGAACATATTGCTTTTGTTATGAACAAAATTCTTTCTGGTGAAGATATTAAACCTATTCCTCTAAGGCAAGGACGCCCTTATAAAGAACTTTCAAATATAGAAGGAATTTTGACAGAACTTTCCCATCTCACTGGCAAGGACTACTCCTTAACTCAAACAAATGTGTCTTCTCAAACACATATTAATAAAGTTGTGCATTTTAAACAGGTTGATAATGAAATATACAGCAAAAAAATCAATCCAATAAAAGTCTGCGGCGTTCTTTGTGAAAAAAGTGAAAAGGAAATGTTTTTAGTAAATCAAAATGGTGCAAAGAAGTCTGTTTTAGTTAAGAAAGACGACTTCCCTAGCCTTGACACCTATGATTTCATCACTGGAACCGCTGTTGTTATGAACTCAAATAAGGAATATATTCTTGACACTGTTGAAACAATCAATTTTCAAAATTTGAAAACTTATCAAAGAAAAAAAGTGGAGTTTGAACAAATTATTCCCGAAAAGACTCTTGAATATGATGGCAAATCCTTTTTGCTTGGCACAAGATATGTTTTAAAAACACCGAAATTTACAGAATATCAAGGAATTAAAAACTTAATCAAAAAATTCAAAGAAAATGGAATTGTAACAATTGCCCTAATCCCAAATGTAATGCCTGAAGACGAAATTCTCCTTCAAGGCCTTGGTTTTGACAATTTGTTTAAAATCTTATATGAAGATAGTGCTTTTTCCGTAAATGAAACACTCAATATTTTTATTGAACATATCAAACATCTTCAAGAAGTTGGACTGTCTTTAGTTATTTTTGTCGAAGATGTGGTTTCTCTTGCAAATTATATTGATTTTGCCTTTAAAAACAACACAAAATCAACAGTTGGACATACTGAAGCTGCAAGTAATATTATAAAAAAAATCTTTATGCTTGCTAAGGCTGGAAAAAACAATCAAAACATCACCCTTATCACAACTTTTGACGATATTGACACTATTGATTCTCTATATCTTTCTGATGTTTACAAAATTTGTAAGAAATTGAATTTTTAAGAACTATTTATTTTATTTTTGTTAATAATTTTTCAATAATAATTGACTTAGATAGCTTAATAAAAGTATAATATCATTATGAACAATCTTTTTTTAGGCATTACAAATGGTTTCTATCTTTTTGGATTAAAAATAAACTTTTATGGGATAATCAGTGCTTTCTCTTATCTTCTAGGCGTGATTCTTGTCATGAAATTCGCAAAAAAAAGAGGATTTAAAGCGGAAGACATCTTACTCCTTGCCATCTATGTTATCCCTTTATGTGTGATTGGTGCAAGAATTTATTATGTTCTTTTCCGACTTGACAGTTATAAAAACTTTTGGGATATTTTCAAAATCTGGGAAGGCGGACTTGGTTTTTATGGCGGATTGATTGGTGGTGGAATTGGTGTTTTAATTTATTGCCTTATCCATAAAAAAAATTTCTTTGCTCTTGCGGACATTATGATGCCAGCACTTATTTTGTGTCAAGGAATTGGCCGCTGGGGAAACTTCTTCAATCAGGAAGCGTATGGTTATCCTGTCACCAACCCATCTATGCAATGGTTTCCTTTTGCAGTATTCATCGACAACTGTTCAATGGCGGATTGCACATGTGCTGGAAGCGGTTGGCATTTGGCAACTTTTTTCTACGAATTTTTGTGGAATGTGATTGGCTTCACCCTGCTTTTAATAATGCTTTATCGTATAAATTTTAAGCACAACGGAGTCATTGCATTTTCATATCTTGTCATATATGGAATCGGAAGGGCAATTTTTGAAGGGCTACGCACTGACAGTTTATATATCGGTTCGTTGCGTGTTTCCCAACTTTTAAGTATTATTTTTGTCGTTGTCGGTGCATCATATCTTTTGTTTTACGCAATTAAGAGTTACCTAAACAAAAAAAATGCTTCATCTTTTGACAAGATTATGCAAGTCCTAAGAAAAGACTTATAAGATTCATATTTTTAATTTTTCATAATAAAAATTTTATAAATTGAACTTTCATAAATAAAAAATTCTCATATAGAAAAAATTTTCAGATAGAAAAATAAGAAACCAAACTACAAAAATCTTTCGTTTGCTAGTCAAATATGTTTCTTGGTAAGTTTAAAATATTAATATTTTGATATAATTTATTTGTGGCTAACGGAAAATTTTTAGGAATAAAAAAGACATACATTCTAAGGACAATTGCAATAGCTTGTTTCTTAGGTTTTTTATCTTTTGTTTTCATCTCAATCTTCCTTTTCAAAAGTCCTACACTTTGGTTTTATGCATTTTGTGTTTTTGTTGGTTTATTTGAACTTCTTAAAGCATTTTTGTTCAAATTTGACAGTTCTGTCTATCTTGGAACACTTCTTTTGTGTATTGGAATTTCTGGATTTATCTTCACATACACAAACACGGAACCGTATTCAGCATTCTACATTGCGATTTCTTTCATTTTGGCCTCAATCTTCACTTTTATTTTCTGTGGGCAAAGATTTCATCTTATCATTGCTTTTTCGATATTTTTCGTAAGTATTTACGCAATTTTATATGTAATTAATTTGATAAATCTACCAATTTTAATTGCTTTTTTAGTTCCATTTTTGTTATTATTAATTGTGGAGATTTTGTGGCTATGTTTTCACAAGAAATAAATGGTTATAATCGCAGAGAAGTTGACAAATATATTCAGCAACTAAAAACTGAATATGAAGCAAAATTAATGGGTGAAAAACTTAAAGCCCTTGAGAGCGAAAAAAGAATGCTTGATTTGAAAAATGACAGAACAGAAATTGAGAATAAGGAAAAAAACATTCTCAATGCTCTTTCTGTAATTGAAAAAGCCAAGAAATTTCAAGAAGAAGGCTCAAAGAGTTTAAGTTCTCTCATCGTCAACAAGTTGGAACTTTTAGTTAAAGAACTTAATGTCAAATTTCCACAATTTATGCGTGATCAAAACTTTGAAGATATTATGGGAGAATTCAACAAACTTATAAAAAACTATCGCGATAACTTGGAAAAAATGAATAATATAACCAGCCCAATATACTCAAATAACGACAGTATGCGTATTCTGCTTAACAAGATGCAAGACTATAAAAAGCAAGAACCAAGCAAAGAAATGCACATAACAACAACAAGAAAATCATTAAAAGATTTTCCAGAAAGCGAAAGCGGATTCAACTTTGAAGAAGCTTTAAATCCAACCGATGATTTGGAAGAAATCATGAAAGCTTTTGATTTCTATAACGACAACAATTAAAAAAAGTAAAATCAAATAAATTTCAAAATAAAATAAAATAAAAATTGAGAGGATAAAAAAATGATTGAATTTAAATTTGACACACAACTTCTTATAGAGGGGAAAAATTTAAGTGATGACAAAATTCGTGACTACATAACAAACAATATAAAAGGAGATTGTTTGCTTGTTGTTGGTGATGACGAAATGATTCGTCTTCATTTTCACACAAACACACCATGGAAAGTTCTCGAATATTGTGACAGCCTTGGTGACATACAAGATATAGTCGTTGAAAATATGGAACGCCAATCAAACGGCCTAAATGGTTAATCTATTATAAATAGATAATGTATAAAATGATTTTATAAAAGCAATTAAAAATCATATATTAAAAAGGAGATTATCCAATCCCCTGTTTTTCTTTCTATAAAAAAATTTATTTAATTAATGCAAGAAATATAAACTTTATATTCTACTTGATGGACAAGTTCTGTTAAAAACACAATTTTCGCAATCAGGTTTCATAGCCTTACAAGTGTATCTTCCAAAAAGAACCATTTGATAATGTAATTTTGACCATTTGTTCTTTGGGAAAATCTTACATAATTCCAATTCGATTTTCAAAGGTTCACTTGTCTTAACCAGCCCAAGACGATTTGAAACTCTAGCAACATGCGTGTCCACAGCAAGGGCATCTCCACCAAATGCAACCGCCATAACCACATTCGCGGTTTTTCTTCCAACTCCTGCCAATGTCAACAAGTCATCAAAATTATCTGGCACTTCTCCGTGAAATCTATTCAATATATCCTGACTTGCAGACTTTATTGCCTTCGCTTTGTTATGGTAAAATCCACATGAATGGATTTTTTCTTCTAATTCTTGCAAAGGAATCTGAGCAAAATCTTTTGGTGTGTTGTGAGTTTTAAAGAGTTCTTGTGTCACCTGATTCACGCGTTTATCGGTGCATTGTGCGGATAAAATCACAGCAACAAGCAGTTCAAAAGGTGTTCTATGTTCAAGTTCACATCTTGGTTCTGGCACCATAATGTCCAACCCGTCCATAACAAATTTTGCATAATCAACATCATTTTTTTTCAACTGCACAACCCCCTGTTTTGAACTCTTAAAGCCTATGATTTGCCCTTAAAAACTTAAATGAAAGAAACTTAATTATAATTTTTGTAATCAGAAAGGCAACTGCTCAAAAACCAAATTTGAAAATCAATAATTATTTAAAATATCTCTTGCCATTTTCAATAAGTTGATTGTTGATGATTGTTCTAACCTTCGGCGTTACCCAACCTTTTCCGATTCGAGTTTTTATTTCGATATCTCCAACCTTTGCACTAAGAGAAACCGCAAATTTAAAAAAGGGTTTCATCTCATCTATAACTTTGCCATCAAAACAAAGTTGACAAGTTGTGATTTTCACAAAAACATCTATCCTATG
>CANQDK010000006.1 GCA_947591785.1 uncultured Clostridia bacterium
AAAGTGTTTTTGCCACGATTTTCTTCAAAGTTTGCTCTGCTTTCAGCCTTTGCTGCGGCAAAGTTTGCTTTGTCAACTTCATGCTGTGCTTTTGCATTTTCTTTCATATCTCTGAAAGCTTTTTTCATAAAGTTTTCTTTCTTTTCTTCATTTTTCATTTTTTCTTTCTCCTTTTTGTTTTTTAATTAAAAGGTCTTACGCATTTGATGATAAGGTCACAAATATCAGCCACTTCTTCACGGCAACCATTTTTTATCCACTCATCTATAATAGCGTAAGTTCCATTGATATAATAAGCCGAAATGTATTTGCCTTCTATGTCATCTACGCCAAAATTTTTTAATATTGGAAATAGAATTTTGTTTTGCATATCCTTGTATCTCTCATTTGATTTCATCAAAGCGGGATATTTTGCAGAAACTTGATATACAAGTTTATTGTTTTTGACATGATTTAGATATGGCATAAGATATTTTGGAGTAATCAAAACCAACTCTTCCTTTTTCTTGCCTGCAATTTTTTTGTCAATGTCTTTGTCTTCTTCGGCAAAGCAAGAGAAAAAGTCTTTGTTTAGATTATCAATCGTTTCATACAGCAAATCGGTGGTGTTGTCATAGTGCAAGTAAAAGGTTGAACGGTTGACACCTGCCTTTTTGCAAATTTCTTTGATTGTGATAAACTCAAAACTTTTTTTGTTTAGGAGTTCAATAAGTGCTTGATTAAAAAGTCGTGATGTGTTGTAATATTTGCTTTCCGATTTGTTCATAGCACTTCTCCTTTATTTTTATTCTTCGTCACTTATTTCTTTTGCCAACTTCATAATGTCAGAGCCATATTTTGCTTTTCCTTTTGCAAGCAATTTATTGTAAATTGGATAATTTACTGCACAGCCTACAATTCCAAGCACGCCAACAACAATTCCTGCAATAAAAGCACCAATTCCACTGCCAATAACTTTCATGGCAAGGCACATTCCAACTCCAAGCACAAGTGCACTTACAATTCCGAAAGTGTATCCAAAGATGATTGCTGGCAATTTAGCTTTGTTGTCAAGTTTTCTTAATTGTTTGACCTTTGTTGTGTCCTTTGGTGCATATTCGTTTGCAATATGCTCTGCATAAATTTTGTCTGTGTTCATTTTTTACCTCCTTTTAATGAATTTCACTTTCATTATAGCAAAGAGATTTTTCAATTTACACAACAAAAATTATTAAAAATGTTGATTTAAAAACAAACTAGACAAATTAAAAAAGGCTTGTGAATTGTAAGTCTTTCTCATTAGACTCTTATTTTCTTATAAATTTGTTGTCTTTTTCGTTTTCTGATCACTTTAAATTTTTATTGAAAAACTCAACAATTTTTGCAAAAGGTATTATATCAACTCTATCATAAAGGTCGGTGTGGACTGCGTTTGGAATGATCAAAAGTTCTTTATTTTTCTTGTATTTACTATTTTTTGTCATATTTGCATAGGCATCTTTGCCAAAATAGCAGGAGTGGGCTTTTTCGCCATGAATAATCAGCACCGCACTGCGAATTTCGTTTGAATATGACAAACTTTTTGTGTTGATGAACGAAAGAGCAGATGTTTTGTTCCAACCGCCATTTGAATTTAGTGAACGCTTATGGTAGCCACGCTTTGTTTTGTAATAATCATAATAGTCTTTGACATAGAAAGGGGAGTCCTTTGGCAGTGGATCAACAACACCGCCAGCAAGTTCATATCTTCCGCTTTCAAAATCTTTAATGCGTTGTTCGTTTAGGGCTTTTTTCATTTCATATCTGCCATTTTCGTCAACGCTGTCAAAATAGCCATAAGCATTAACTCGGCTCATGTCATACATTGTTGAAACAACGGTTGCCTTAATTCTTGTATCAATGGCGGCAGAATTTAAAGCCATTCCGCCCCAACCGCAAATACCAATTATGCCAATTTTGTCTTTGTCAACATCTTTTTGAACGGACAAAAAGTCAACAGCCGCTTGAAAATCCTCTGTGTTGATGTCTGGGCTTGCAACATATCTTGGTTGACCACCACTTTCGCCTGTGAAAGACGGATCGAAGGCAATAGTCAAAAAACCATTTTCTGCCATGGTTTGTGCATAAAGGCCAGATGCTTGTTCTTTAACCGCACCAAAAGGTCCACAAACTGCAATAGCAGGCAATAGCCCATTTGCTTTTTTAGGCTTATACATATCTGCAACCAAAGTTATGCCAAACCTGTTGACAAACTGCACTTTTTTGTTGCTAACTTTTTCACTTTTTGGGAATGTTTTATCCCATACTTTTGTAATTTTTAATTCTTCCATAAATTCTTTCCTTTTTAATTTATTTTAATTTGTTATATTCTTTATTGTCAACAGGCTCGAGCCACTCGTTTGAAGTTTTAACTCCCGGCACCTCGATTGCAAGATGCGAAAACCAACTGTCTTTTGCTGCACCATGCCAATGTTTGACATTTGCTGGAATATTTACACAATCTCCTGGTTTTAATTCAATAGCCTTTTTGCCAAACTCTTGATAATATCCTCTACCGCCAACACAAATAAGAATTTGTCCACCACCACTTTTTGCACGATGAATATGCCAATTATTTCGGCATTGAATTTGGCTTTATATTTTCAGTTGATACTAAATCTATTCCGTTAAAAAACTTGCAAAAGGTCAAGAAAAAGTTGTCTATGTTCTTCAACAAAACTATCTCTGCTGATAGACAAATCCCAGAATATTTTTAAATTATCATATTGAAATTGTTGCAAAAAAGATATGAACGCTTGCACATTTCCCAAAAAAGTTCTTAAACAAACTTTATAGTCAATGGAAGGGCAAACAATTTTTACGCCCGTTTCAATACAATTTAAGAAATTGCCTTCAAGCAGAAGTTTTAAAGTTTCTATTTCGTTTTCCAAAGGTGTAAGATATTTGCGGCTAAAATCTATAAGGCTTGCAATACCTTTCATTTTGTTGTTATCTGGCAAGTTCACGCCATTTTGTTTTAAAAATTGAAATCTGCATGAAGATAGTGCATGATTATGAATGTCTGTTTTGGGCTGTTTTTTGATATATTCTAAATAACTATACACCTCTGTTTTTAACATCTCAAATCTCCCTTATTTATATGATAGCATACTCGCAGTGAATTTGTATCAAAATTTAGAAAACTTTTCTTCATTGCCAAATAAAAAGATTAGCGAATCTCCATGTCAAACTTTTTTCGTTTTAGGTAGTTTTAGATTGTAAAAAAAAATCACCATTTTTTACGCAAAAACGCCATATTTGCAATAATAGTTGTTTTTGATAAAAAAGATTGAAATAATCAATCCTTCATTATGATATATCAAAAGAAAGCCAGTTATCTTTCGCGTTCATTATTCTTCATATCATTTACAACATCTTGTGGATTTTCGCCAGCTTTTATGCGAGCTGACAATGTCCTTGCATAGGCTTGAAGTTCTTTTTCCTCTTTTCTCTCTTTTGCAACTTGTTCAATAATTTTATCATAATTGCCAGCAGCTAAATGGGCGTCTGCAATTTTTTTTGCCTCCGCAGGTTCAACACCAGATTTGATAAGTGCCACTAGTTCTTGTTCATAATAAAAATTGTTATTGTTTTTTAACATGATTTTCTCCCTTTAATTTTATTTTTTTAACAAAATAAGGAGCATATAACTCATCGAATTATACGCTCCTTATTTGCTGTCGATATAAAATATATTATCATTTTTTTTACTAAAAGTCAAGTTCGACTTTTTAATTTTTTTGCTTGTTCTTATCGTTTGGAACTGCCATAAAAATCTGTTCAACAACTTTATCTACTCCAACAGAACTGTCAATAGACAAGTTGTAGTTTTTTGCATTTCCCCAAACTAAGCCTGTAATATTTTCATAGAATTTTGCTCTGCGTTTGTCCGCCTTTTCCATATTTATTTTAGCCAAATCCTCATTATCGCCATAGTTTGTCATTATTCTTTTCTGTTTAAATTCGTTTGGGGCGTAGATGAAAACTTTGAAAGGTTTATAGTCTTTCAAAACATAGTCAGCAGCACGCCCAACAATAACACACGAACCTTTTTCTGCAATTTCTTTGAGAACATTCTCTTGAGCTTTTATTGCGGTTTGGTTGGCCTCTGTGGAAAGATACAAGTCATACAAAATAGAATTCTTTTCTTCAATTTTTTCAATATACTCTTGTGCAAGTCCACTTTCCTGTGCGGCGAGTGCCGTGAGTTCTTTGTCATAAAATGGCACACCAAGTTTCTTTGCAAGTTTCTGTCCAATTTCTCGTCCGCCGGCACCATGTTGTCTTGAAATTGTTATAATAACACCTTTATGCGAAGGCAAAATTGAAATGCTGTTTTCGGTTTTTGGTGATTGTTCTTTTGCCATCTGTTTGAACAAAACTATTAAAAGCACGACAGAAACTACCATTGTCAAAAAATCGCTAATAGGTGCTGCCCAATAAAATGGATAAATCGTTTTTGTCGTCAGTGGGAGCAATATAGTCAGTGGAACAAGGAAAATAAGGTCGCGTAGCATGGCAATAAGGGTTGATTTTATAGGGCAGCCAATGGCTTGAAATAAAATTGACACAACTTTTGTAAGGCAAGTGAGCAAAATAAAGCCAAGATAAATGCGGAAAATTAACATTCCAAATTCTGGCACTTCTGAATATCCAAAAATAGCCAAAATGTATTGCGGGCAGGCTTCAAATAGGATTGTCGAAACAATACCAACAATAAATGTTGTGAAAATGATATATTTAAAGGCTTGTTTTACTCTGTCATATTTTTTTGCACCATAGTTGTAGCCAAGTATTGGCTGTCCACCAGAAGCGATTCCCACTGCAATACTGACAACAATGCCAAAGACTTTGAATGCGATTGTCAAAAGTCCAATTGCTGAAGTATCTCCAGGAAGATAAATATTCAAAATGTTGTTTGTGACGATTGAGATGATGACAATTGAAATCTGTGTAAGAAAACTTGATATGCCAAGTTTAAGACTCAGCCACAAAAGTTTAAAATCTGGGATAAAACTTTTTAGTGACAGTTTAAAGTTTTTGGATTTGAAAAAATATACCACACTTAAAACAAATGTCACAAGTTGTCCAATAAAGGTTGCGAGAGCAGCACCATTCATACCCATGTTGAAAGCATAGATAAACAGTGGGTCAAGGGCGATGTTTGTGACTGCACCAATTGCCATTGAGAACATAGCAAATTTAGGGCTTCCGTCCGCACGAATAATTGGATTTAGCACGCATGCCAGCAAGAATAAAGGAAAACCAATTATTATCCATGTTGAGTATTCCATTGAATATTGCAAAACTGACGACTCTTTTGCACCAAAACCAACCAAAATACCTTTTCTAAATATAAAACTTATTGCCACAAGAACAACACTTACAATCAACCCAATAGTTATGCCAGTGCCTATTGTTTTGTGCGTGTCTTTTGTTTGATTTCGTCCTTGATTTATGCTTATGCAAGCAGCACTTCCATCACCAATAAAAAGTCCAAGTGCAAGAGCAATCACTGTGAGTGGATAAACAATTCCTGTTGCCGTGTTGCCAAGCTGCCCAAGATTTGAATTTCCAATAAAAATTTGGTCAACAAGATTGTAAAGTGCCTGTATGATAAGTGAAAGCACGCAAGGGATTGAAAACATTTTCAAAAGTTTTCCAATTTTTTCCGTTCCCAAAAATTTGTTGTCTGTGTTTTGTTTTTCCATAATTTTCTCCTTTTTGCTGTATAAGAAAACGCCTTGTATACTCATCGTTGTTCTTGCGTTTCTAAAAAAACAGCAAGTTTTTAATCACGCTTGCTGTTTCCAATGTTATACGCAAATCGGATTTGTGAATGCTTTGATTATATCACAAAATTTCTTGTTTTGTATCAAATTTTTTTAAATTTAAAAATTTTTTTTCAAAAGAAGTTCTCTATAAGCTCCAGATTTATGTTTTTTAATCGATCAAAATGTAATTTTGCGTGATAAAATGCATTGTTAATCATATTTGTTAAAATTTTCAACATTAATTTACAAAACATTTTGTTGCAAATAAATTTTAAGTGTGCTATACTTATTTCATCATAGGTGGTTTAAGTGGTCGTATCATCACCGATTTTGTCAGATTCTTACCTTGATAAAGTGGGCTGGTGGTTTGAGTTCACTCAAATCCAACTAGATAAAAATTTAGTAAGGAGAAAAAAATGGGATTTTTTAGTTTTTTTCAAAATGGGAAAAAGTCAAATCAAGTTAGACAAGGTGGCGAGTTTAATAAAGGTCTATCTTTTAATTACCAATTTGTTTTTATGTCTTTAAAACGTGTTTTCTTTAGCGATAAAATAAATATAACAAACTTATATGGAAACAAAGAGAGTGTACAAAGTTTGTTGTTTGAAATTGCAAAGATGCTTAGAAAAAAAGTTCCAAATGGATATGAAAAATTAAATGTGCTATTTGAAAAAAATGATGATAAATTTGCAATAGCTGTCGAACTACCTGATTCAAAAAACGAATGTGACTGTAATTTTGTAGGAATGGTTCAAAAGACAGATGGCACTAAGGAATTTTATACAAATGAACTCTTTGAATTTTCACACACCTACCAACTTTGTATGTCAACAAGAGATGCTCATTTTGTGTATGCTTTAAAACCAAAAGACTTGCATGAATTTATTCAAACAATATTAAACAGATAAAGTTTTCAATTTTATATTTAAAAGCCCGAAAAAATTGGGATTTTTATTATCGGCTAAAGACTTAACTGAAAACAAACAAACTCTTGAAATCCTTTCAAATGCAGAAAAAAGCAAATAAAATTAAGATGATTAAAGACAGAATAAAAAACAGTTAATTTCAACTGTTTTTTTAAATTAAGAAAATTAGAATTGTGAATTGAAAATTTTGTATAAAGGGAACAAAATCATTTTCTAAATTTGGTTATAAATTTAGACTTTTAACCCATGCAGAAAGAGTCGCATCATTTGGATTGCCATTTAAAAGTTTACCTTCTTTGATTGTGGCTTTTGGTGCACTTGTTTGCAAAAACTTAACTGTTTGACCAAATCCACTTCCGCCAGATGTGGCAAATAAAATTATTGTTTTATTAGAAAAATCATAACTTTCCAAAAATGTGTTTATGATTGTAGGGGCAACATACCACCAAATTGGAAATCCCAAAAAGATGACATCATATTTTGATGTGTCCAAACTTTTGCATACAATTTCTGGGCGAGAACTTTTGTCCGCCATTTCCAAACTTGAACGTGATTGTTTGTCCATCCAATTTAAATCTGCATCTGTGTAAGATGTTTTAGGTGTGATTTCAAAAAGTTCTGCTTCTGCAACCTTTGAGAGATGTTCTGCAACTCTTTTTGTTGTGCCACTGGCACTAAAATAAGCAACTAATTTTTTCATATTATTATCCTTTTCAATTATTATATCATAAAATTTAAAATAGATAAAAATAAAATGAAATTCAAAAAATAATTTATTTTATTTGTTTAGGAGACATTTTTTTATAATTTTGTAGGCTTTTTCATCGTTGGAAATATTTGAATAAAATTTTCTTTCATAAATTGCTAGGAGAACCAACACCATTGATGCGGAAATGCTCATTAACACTAAGAAAATTTTGAAAGCAATCAGAGAATGGAAGTTTCCTAATAATATCAAAGCCCCATAAGATATTACACGAGATATATCAAACATTATTTCCATAATAACTTGGTGTTCTGTAATACCTCCATAAAGTCCACTTTCTTTTAAATTTGCATTTCTATGAATGTCCAAGATTGTTCTGTAAATAATATACCCAACAGCATTTGCCAAGTTAAACAAAATCAGAGTATAAATATTTGGAATTATGCTAAAAAGAGCGGTAAACGCTAATTGGAATACAGCAATAAATAGAAATAAATTGGTTCTTTTGCCAATATGAGCAAATTTGTTTACTATCATAATAGTAACGATTGCAATAAAGGCGAAAATGCTGGTAAACACACCCAAACTTAAGTTGGAGTTGAATTCAATCATAATACAAATATTCACAATGGTTGTTATGATAGTTGTAAAACCATAGACAAAGCAAGTGAGATATATTACTTTCATTTTTGCATAAGTATTTTCATTTTCTTTCAGGTCTTTTAGATACTGCTTTATACTAAAGAAACTATTGTCAGGTTTTTTAGCTCTAATGCCAAAGGATATGCCAATTTGAATAATGCACAATATAAAAACATAGATTGCAACCTGTGCGAATGTTGAAATTTCAATCAATGCACCAAGAATAAGAGGAAACACCACATCGACAACTTTAGCGGTAATATTGCTTAGTAGCATAAAGGACTTGACACTTTTTCTGCTGACCATTTCCTGTTGGATTGTATTGAAAGCGGAGTAATATACTCCTTGCGAAAAGCCGTTTAAAAAACCTGCAAGAAGAATAAGTTTTGAGAGGTCTTTGCCATAAAAAATTGCAAAAACAACAAAAACTGCTCTTAATATTACGCCAATTCTATAAATCCAGACGCGATTTGTTTTGTCAACAAAATATGCTACCACAAAATAAGATATCAGCATAGTTGTGTAACTTGCTATTTCATAAAGTCCAACATTTAAAATGTAGTTAAATATGTTTTCAGAAAAGCTGTAAATATAAGCGACCAAAAATGTTGAAAGAAAAAGCTTCACAATAGTTGCAAGTTTGTGGTCGATAAATAAACAAATACTTGAACGTAAATCTTTTTTACTTGTTTGTATATTATATTGATAAGACATTATAACCTCAAAGAAAATTATAAATACAAATAAAATAAAGTCAAATAAAATTCATAATTTTAATTTTTTTCTTTATTTTAAATCATGATGATAGTTTTATGGTAGTAAAAATTTCAATATATACTTTTCAATTTTATAATTAACAAAATCAAGGCACAAAAAAAGTGAGGAGCATAGAGTGATAAAAAAAGAGCCGATTTTGGCTCTTTTTTTATCATTCGCTTATTGTGAAATCTTGTTTAAGCTCAAAAACTTTGATATTGAATTTTTTCAGAAGATTCTTTGCCCAAGCTTGGTCTTTTTGTTCCCAAGATTTTGATGTTTTGTCAATTAGAATAGCTTTTTTGACATTTTTCCAAGACTTAATTTTATATTTAGTCAAAAAGTTGTCGTTGAGTTTTTCATAATAGGTTTCAATTTCCAAAACGCAACGTAAAATGCTCTCGTTGCTTCCAAAAGTTTTAACTTCGGTTATGTAAAAATTTTCACCCTTTCGAACAAAAAGGTCAATATTATCTTTCTGTCCGTTTGTTGTTGGAATTTGGTAGTCAATTATTTCTATTTCACCTTTGTTTTGTTTTGAATTATAGCACAAACATTGAACAAGTCGTGTTTCACTTGTGGAAGAAGAGTCTTCTTTGCCGTGTTTACAGTAGTTTTTAAATTTTTCCAGCAAAGTTTTGCCAATAAAATCTTTGTCTTTTGGAAGATGTTTTATAGTTGTTTCTCGTGAACCTGAATTATATGTTGCAACAGGCAAATCTTTGATTTTTTCTGAATTAACCTTTTTTACACCCAAATTTTCTCTTTTGCATACATTTTCTGTGATTACATCGAGAAAAATTCGGTTTGTGTCAGAAGTTGTGTATGTATGATTGTTAAAACGACCTGTTGAGTTTGTATCTTTAACCCATTGGTCTTTACACACAACGCAATCCCGATATAGTGTTTCTGGTTCTTTTTCAAGAATATTATTCACTCTTTTTTCCAATTCTTTTTCTGTCAAAACAATTCCGCCAGTGATATCTTCAAAAACTTTTTTCATATTTTTTCTCCTTTTTCAAATTATATAAACTTTTAAGTCATTAATCAAACGATTTTCTTATTTCTTTTTAATTAAGATTTTTTATCACTTTCTTCAATATAATGCACATATTCAATGTGGTTTGGATTAACTTTTTTGATAAGTCTGTCAATTGTTTGTTTCTCGGCATGACCGCTTGTGTGCAAATTAAAAATTTCGACACCTAAATTTTGCATTTCTTTCAAAAAATTTTTCACATCTTCATTCTCTTTATATCCTTTCCAAAGCGAATAAATAAGCACTGAATTTTCAAAAATAGATGTGTTGAAACGGATTTTTTTGTCATCATCAATGCGTTTTAAATAGTTTAACATTGATGACCGAACAAGCATAGTGAAATTTGATAAATCAACTCCACGACCATTTTTGGGGCTTCCAATTTCACAATAACCTAGGCATTTTTGATATTTTCTCAAGTTCCAAGCGGATTCGCATTTTTTCACAAAATTTCTATCATTTTTTGGCAGAATCCAAAAGGAATAAACATCTTTGAAAGTTTTTATATTTGGAATATTAGGCAAATTTTCTGTTATCCCTGCAACATAAGTGTCAATCAAGAACACTTTTTTATTTTTTTTGCTTGCCTTATAGAATGAAACAAGCCTGTCAATGTTAGTTCCTGCTTGAAAGACAAAAACATGTTTATATTTTGCCATAATTTCTGTGGCTTGCTCTTCAATTTGTTTTTCAGAAACGTTTTCCTTATTTGAAAACAAATTTGTTGCTTCACATATCAAGAAATCTATTTTATTTGGCAAATTTTTAAGCGTTTCAGAGAAAGATTTTCTTCCATTTGCACGAAAATCGCCAGTGTATAGCATTTTTTTTCGCCAGCCGTTATCAAAAACATATAACTGTCATACGCAGAGTGGTCAACCAAAATTGGCTTGATTTTTATTTCATATTTTCCTTTTTTTATGGAAAATTCTGCGTTTGGCTTAAAGCAATTTATATTTTCAAGTTCTTGTCCATTTTTATATTTTGCTTGTGAATTCAGCACATCATAACAACCTTTGCCCATATAAATTGGACTTTTGACTTTATCAATCAGTCCAGCATGGTCAAGATGATAATGGCTTATCAAAATGCCATCATAGCCATTGGAAATGATTTGTTTTTCAATTTCACTTTCTTTTGACAAGTCTTCATCTAACTCCTTTCCGCAGTCCAACAACACATTTATTGTGCCATAGTTTATTTCAATCAAGTTTCCAATTGTGCCTCTGCCTCGCAAAATATTATAAGACAGGTCATTTGTGTAATGTTTCAAAAGTTCCAATGTGCCATCTTTATTCAAACCAAAAACTGCTGTTTCGTGATTTCTTAAAATTGAAGAGATAAGAAAATTTTCATTGTTTGGCAATTTGTTTGATAGGAAATCTTCATATTGTTTCCATCTTTCACTATCTTTTTCAAGCACGATGGCAGGGTACAGTTTGTTTTCACCTAAACTATATTTAAAATTTTCTTCACTTAAAAGTTTAAAATAATTAAAGTCTTCGCCAAAAGTCTTTGACGAACATTCATTTATATATCTATCCAATTCAACATCATCATGAAATTCTTTCGCATCTTTAAAAAAATCGTCACCATATTTGAACTTATAAAACATTGGATGGACTTCACCCACACAAAAGCTCAAAAAATCCTTTATTTTGCTGTCAAGTTGAGATTTTTCAAAGACAAAAAAGTTTTTTGTTCCTTTTCTTTTAAGCAGGATTATGTCATTGCTTTCTCCTTTTGTCTTAAATGGTAAAGTTTGTTTATCAACAACTTCAAATTCCGCTCCTTTTAAATTTTTTAAATTAATTTTTTTTGTTTTTTGCATAATATGCCTCCTTAAACTATTTTCATTATAGCACAAAAAAATTTTTAATGTAGAGCCCAGAATGCTTTTTGAAAAATTATCAAATTATATCTTGGGCTAACAAAATAATATAAGAATATTTTTAAAAAATGTATCAAATAAGGATTGTTTTTTATTAAAAAATATGTTATCCTATTTTTATAGGGGTAATATGGTGGTTACTATTGATCAAATTCAACAAGTTTTTGTTGATGAGTTAAAAAAAATTGCTGCAAGAGAAAATCAAAAAAAAATGAATCCTAAATCTGATGATATAATTGCATCTCTTGTCCCTCCAAAAGATATTGATGTGGATTATGATTATCTAAAAGAAATGGTTACAAATTTGTTTAACTCCAATATCTTTATTTATCCCAAAAATCAAAAGGAACTAGAAGAGTGTGTGCAATCTTTGGTCTTAAATTTAATTTATGATCCTTACTTTTATGACAACAAAATTAGCATACGCAGAGGCAGATTCTCTAAATCTCCACTTGTAACCCTTAATCAATCTTTGATTGAAGGTAAAAATGAACCTTTGCTAACTTATACTGTTAAATTTAATTTGCAAGACTTTGTTTTCAACAAAATATCCTCTGAACAAATTGCAAAAAGTGGTTCTTATGAAATAACAGACAATATCTCAGCCAGCCTTTACAATGTGAAAAAATGGTTGCAAGGAAAATCTAATGTGTTTATCACAATCCCTTTTGCAAGGTGCGATTTAAACAATATTAAAAACGATATGAATCAAATCCTGTTTGCATTAAAAACTGATGTGGCGGGAGAATATAAGTTGGGTGATGTGACTGTTTCTTTCGGACAAGAAAAATCCGAAGATTGGAATACGCGTTATTTACACACAGAACACACTTTGAGACATATGAAAGATTTAGATGAGATTGTTAGGAAATTTGGCGGCAACCTTTACTTCTCTGAAATAGGCCAAAATTCAAAAACTAAATGGACTACAAATCAACTTATTGCCGCTAACAACCAAATTGATGAATTGGCAAATACAATCAAAGAAAATAAACTTTCACCTTTTGAAGCTGTCCTTTTTGTTTGTGCTTGGAGTTCAATCCATTTAACCTACAACAATGGCTGCAATGACGATGAATTAAACAACACAATCGTCTCTGCTGCTGTTACAAAAAAATTAAGGTGTGTTGGTTTTGCTGAATTCGTTAATGCGGTTTTAGGCTCTGTCAATTTTAATTATTTGGATTTAAAAGAATATCCTGATGCAGGAATTTTAGATACCCTTAAAATCTGTTGCACAACCGCTAAAAATGAAAAGGGATTTTGTGTCCCAAACCACTGCGAAAGCCAAATTTATATTGAGGATAAAAAATATGATATAATGGGTGACTATTTTTGTGACGTGAATTTAGCAAACATTTTTAATTCACATTTGAAACAACTAGAAAACCAAATGGCTGTTGTTGGATTGCCAAGTGTTCTTCCTTTCAATCCTTTATTTTTAAGAAACTTAACTGAATTTAAAACTTTGCTTCCTGATTATAAAATTTTTCCATATAATGAAAATGAGACTTATAATGTTCAGTATCAACTACTTAATGGGAAAGAACAATTTATCAAAAGTATTGATGGCATTGAGTATAGTGAGTATTTGAAAAAATCCGATGAAATTATGGACTACGTGAAGAATACACAAGGAAAACCTATTTCTGCACAAAAATTTTGTGATGCCTATAAAAGAATTCTCCCTATTTTGTATCCAGAATTGAAGAAAGAAGATATATCAATAATGGAAAGGGTTATTTCACAATTTAATAAATTAATAGATTCTGTTTTCTTTAATGAATCTTCCGAAAAGAACTCTAGTTTAAAAACATCAACAAAGAAAGATAAAACAAAAGCTTAATCCATAGAACCAACTATGGATTTCTTTTTCAAAATTAAAAACTTTTTATTTGGTTTTTAATTTTTTGTCAAAAATATATTGATTTCTTCCAAGTATCTAATGTAAATATAAAGCGAACAGATAAGTAATGTTTGGGAATCTACCATGTTAAGACTTGTCTGTTTTTTTACAAGGATTTTGATTTTGTAGTCCTATTCTGTGACTTAACAATTTACTTTTTGTTATTTTTACATAATTTGTCGTTTTTTTTGTATTTCTCATTTTTAAATTATCATTTGTTTCAAAAAAACATTGCAGACGGTGTGAATTGCTGTAAAAAAGTTGTTATTTCTTTGGAAATCATTTATAATAACTTTTAATAAAGGAGAGTTTGAAATGAGAAAATTTTTCACATTGATTGCGGTTTTAATGCTTGTGCTGACAAGTGGCGGACTTCTTTTGACGGCTTGTGGCAAAGAAAAACAGGTTGCAATTACCATTGAAGGCGGTTTGCCAGATGGTGTTGCTTCGATTTCCACAGATGCAAGTTATGAAAGTTCACCTATTGCAACAAAAACCTATCGAAAGATATATTTCACCATGGATGAAGGGTGTAAGGGTTGGGGAAGCCTGAGCCTGACTGTCAAGGGAATAAAATCTGATGAAACAAAAGAAAACATTTTAGAAAATGGCACAAAGGATGAGGGTGACATCAAGAAAGAAGACGATTCTCGTTTTTCTTACGAACTTCCAGCAAGTGCCATTGACACCTATGAAAAAATTGAATTGAGTTTTTCAGGCAAGGCTGAATTTGAAATGGTGACGGTTAAGTTGACTTTGCAAGATTCTTACACAACACTTTCAACAGAAAATCTTCGTTTCAATGTGAAGAGCAATGGAGAACTTGTGGAGGTTGCAAAAGAGCCTGCCACAGACGAAGAACCTGAAACGACAACTGAGTTGACTTTTGAACAACTCAAAACATTGTTCGGTGAAGATGGGTTTGAAACTCCAAAAAACAAAGACTTTGAAATTGTTGCATGGGCAACAGACACTGCAAACTCTCTCAAAGCAATTGAAATGAATGGCCAATCTTCAACAAGCCAGCATTCTTATCGCTATGAAAATGAAGTTGTCAAAACAACATTGTTGATTGACAAAATTTCTGAAAATATCACGGTTGAACTGCCTGATGCTTCAAAAGAGTGGTTTGACAGCAACAGCCAAATTTCATTGTCACTTTGTGAAAACTCTGAAACATCTGATTATCTTTTTGGCAACGCAAGTGACAACACTGTTTCAAACAAAGTTTTTGCAGGCCAACAAGAAATCACATCGTTCAGTGACTTAAAAGCTCACTGTGACGAAGAATTGACAATCAAATTTGAAAGCACAAAAGAATATTCTATTTTGAATTATTTGGCTGAAGAAAGTGCAAATTTCCAATTTCTCAATCAAAAGGATTTGAAATTGACAAAAGAAGAAAGTGAAACTGACGGAAATGCTGTTTATTCTGTTGGAAACATCACAAATCCATTCAAAACAGGCGATGACTTTGTGTTTTTAATAACACCAGTGTTCAGCGAAATTGCAAATCTTGATGGGCTGATGATTGCTCCAAGCGTGAATTCTGTCGACTACAATGGAAGCTCAATTTCACTGTATGATAGAGATGGTTCAAACAATATTATTGTCAATGACGAAAATATTAACAAAATGTATGTTTTGAAAGACGGCTCTTTTGATTATTCTTATGTCGTTGATGACGAAGAAAGGTTTAATATTGATGATGTCAAGTCAAAGGTTTTGACAGTCACCTATGCCAAAGGCAAAACAATCACAATAACTTTTCAAGAAGACTTGAATGTGGAAGAATCAAACACAGAAACGGAAGGAACTGTCACACTTTCATCAACATACGGAAATGTTTCTTGGCTTGGTAAAGATGCTTGGACAATTTCTTTGCATTTTGATAAAATCTCAATTTGTGACTTGGAGATAATAAATATAGAATTAAAGTGAAATCAAAATCAATTTCAAGAAAAAAATAAAATGAGAATGATTTAATGTTTTCCTGAAGAAGCCATGCAAAAATAATAGGAGAAAGAAATGAAAAATTATTATACGAAAGAAGTTAATGCTCAAATGCTGATTTACCTTTTGAAAAAGCACAACATAAAGAAGGTTGTTGCAAGTCCTGGAGCAACAAACATTACTTTTGTTGCAAGTTTGCAAATTGACCCATTTTTTGAAATTTATTCAGCCGTAGATGAGCGTTCTGCTGCATATATGGCTTGTGGTATTGCTGCAGAAAGTGGCGAGCCTGTTGTTTTGACTTGCACAGGAGCAACAGCATCTAGAAATTATATCTCTGGGCTGACAGAAGCATATTATCGAAAATTGCCTGTTCTTGCTGTCACAAGCACTCAATTTACGGGGAGAATTGGAAATCTTGTTCCACAAGTTATTGATAGATTTCAAATTCAAAAAGATATTGCTGTGATGAGTGTTGATATTCCAATTCCACATAATAAAGAAGAAAAATGGGATTGCAACACAAAATTGAACAAAGCTTTGCTTGCATTGAAGCACAGAGGTGGTGGCCCAGTTCATATAAATTTGGCAACAAGTTACACCAAAGACTTTAGTGTCAAAAAGCTTCCTTCTTGTCGTGTCATTGAAAGAATTACACTTGAAGATGAAATGCCAAAACTTAAAGGAAACAAAATCGCGATTTTTGTTGGTGCACACGCGGAGTGGAGCAAGGAATTAACACAAGCAGTTGATGAATTCTGTGAAAAATATAATGCTGTTGTGTTATGTGATCACACGAGCAATTATACAGGCAAATATGGAGTTTTGTTTAATTTAGTCGGTGGACAATTTGTCCATTGGACATTATTTATGATTGATGTCTTGATTGATATTGGCGAAGTTTCTGGTGCATATATGTTTTTAAAGCCAAAAAAAGTGTGGCGTGTCAATTCAGATGGGGAAATTAGAGACCGTTTCCATACACTATCTCATGTTTTTGAAATGAGCGAACTTGCTTTCTTTAAAAAAATCAACCAGATGACTGAAAATAATAAAAAAATGTTAAGCAATTTTGAAAAATACAAAAGTGTTGACACTAAAGTGAGAAGTTGTATTCCAGAACTTCCATTTTCAAATGCTTGGGTTGCAAAAACAACAACCCCACTTTTACCAAAGGACTCAGTTTTGCATCTTGGGATTTTAAACACACTTAGATGTTGGAATTTGTTTGAAACTGACAAATCTATTTCGTGTTATTGCAACACTGGTGGTTTTGGAATTGATGGATTGGTTTCAACATTGATAGGTTCAGCACTTGTAAATCCACAAAAACTGCATTTTGTAGTTGTTGGCGACCTTGCGTTTTTCTATGATTTGAATTCTGTTGCAAACAAAAATGTTGGAAACAATGTCAGAATCTTGTTGATAAATAATGGATGTGGAACAGAGTTCAAAAATTATACTCACTTTGCGACTAGGTTTGTTGGAGACACTGACAGTTTTATCTCTGCAAAAGGACACAATGGAAATCAATCAAGGGAATTGGTTAAGCATTATGCACAGGATTTGGGTTTTGAATATTTGTCAGCAAACAATAAGGAAGAATTTAACAAAAATGTTAAGAGATTTGTTGAGCCAAAAATCCTAAACAAACCAATTTTGTTTGAAGTCTTTACTGATTCTAAGGACGAAAGTGATGCTTTGAAACTGATGAATTTTATTTCTTTGAAACATATTCCAAAGACAATGATGACAAAAAGAATTAAACAAAAACAAGAAGAAATAATTGAGGAGTGAAAATGAAAATTCTGGTTTTAGGTGGCACTGGAGCAATGGGAACCCCTTTAATAAAACTGCTTAGTGAACGGGGAGGGGAATTGGTTGTCACAAGCAGAAAAGAACATCAATCATCAAAGAATGTTCAATATATAAAGGGTAATGCACAAAACGCTTCTTTTATAAAATCTCTTCTTAAAGAAACAAAATTTGATGCTATTGTTGACTTTATGGTTTATTCTTCAATTAAGTTTAGGAGAAGGCTTCCTTTATTTTTAGAAAACACAAAACAATATATATTTTTTAGTTCATGCAGAGTTTTTGCAAATTCTGATTCTAAAATTGTGGAAGATTCTGTTAGGCTCTTAGATGATTGTCCAAGTAAAATGTATAAAATGACATTTGAATATGCTCTTGAAAAAGCAAGAGAAGAAAATTTGTTCTTTAAAAGTAAGTCTAAAAACTGGACAATCATAAGGCCATATATAACTTACAATACTTACAGAATGCAACTTGGTGTGTTTGAAAAAGAAAATTGGCTTTTAAGAGCAATGAAAGGAAAACCTGTTGTCATGCCAAATGATATTGCTCAACACTACACTACTATGACTTGTGGAGAGGATGTTGCAAAGTGTTTGGTGCAACTTATAGGAAACAAGAATGCACTTGGACAATCCTTCAATATCACAAACGGCGAGAAAATATTGTGGAAAGATGTTTTGAAAATTTATCAACAAGCTTTCTTTGAGGAAACAAAAAAGCAGTTGCCTGTGCAATTTATTGAAAACTCTAAAGGACTTCAAAAATTCAGTAACTCAGCACAAATCAAATATGACAGGCTTTATGACAGAATTTTTGACAATTCAAAGATAGCAGAGATTATGGGCAATGATTTTAAGTTTAAAAGTGCAGAAGAAGGCTTAAGCACTTCTTTAAAAGAATTTTTAAAAAATCCAAAATGGAAAAATATAAATAAATGTCAAGAATTTTGGATGAATAGGAATATATCAAGGAATCATCAAAAAACTTCAAATGAACAATAGAAGAAAAGAATGAAAATCTTTTCCATTAGTTATGTAAGTATATTTTGAAAAAAAAGTTAATTTAAGTTGTATGAAAATTCCAAAAAAATGAGTGATTTTTAGAAAAAATTTAAAAGATATCGTGTTTTTTATGTAAATTTGCGAAAAAATCATTCATTTTTTTAATTTCAAAATTTTTTTCATATTTTTGCTAAATATTTTTGAATAATTTGAAGGCATTTTATAATCCCAGCAATCTTCAAGCCTGCCTGGATAATTTATTCTTGCACTTGAGTCCTGAAGCAAAACATCTTGAGTTTGTAGAATAACAACATCGACATTGCTGTTAAATAAAGCGGAAATGGCATCAAAATGGAGCTTTTTTAGATTTTTAGCACTGCTTTTTAAAAGTTTTTTAACTTTTTCCAATTTTTCTTTAGACAGACTCTGCAAAAAACCCATAAAAGTATTGTTGTCATGGTTTCCTAAATAATAGATACAATTTTTTCTTGTATTGTATGGAAGATAAGGATTTTTTTCATCGCTGTCAAAAGCGAATTGCAAGATAGACATACCCTTGAGATTGTATTTATCTCTTACTTTTAGACATTCTTCGCTTAAAGTCCCCAAGTCTTCAATAAACAATTTTTCGAAGCCAATTTTATTTTTAATTTCTTTAAACAAGTCGTCACCGCCTTCCTTGTGCCATGCGGAAGGGACATTTTCCTGTTTTGAATTTTCATAATGTTCGACATAGCCAATAAAGTGGTCTAGCCTTAAATAATCAAATTTGTCCAATTGGTTTTTAATTCTTTCAATAAAATATTTATAATTGTCTTTTTTTATTTCTTTCCAATTAAAGATGCAAGTTCCCCAATCTTGTCCTTTGTCGGTAAAGCAATCAGGAGGGCATCCACCTGTTGCAAGAGGCATAAGGTTTTCATCAAGTTTGAAATATTTTGGATTACTGAAAACTTCCAAACTTTCTTTTTCGCAATAAATTGGTAAATCACCTAAGATTTTAATTCCTTTACTATTTGCATAATTTTTTAATTTTTTCCACTGAAAAAACAAAATATATTGAAAAAAAATGTATTTTTCATATATTTTTTTATTTTTTTTGATAAAATCCTTTCCAACTAAGGAATTTGATTTCCAATATTTTTTATCGATATTTCTCCAATCATGTTGATTAAACACTTCAAGCAGAGTTTCAAAATACGCATAATTTTCAATGTATGGTTTTTGTTTTAAAAATTTTATAGATTTGCTGATTAAAGTTTTGTCTGCATTTTTATATGCTTCTTCAAAAAGGTGTAATTTTTCTTTTTTGACGTTTTTATAGTCAATTTTTTTATTTTTTTTATATTTTTCTAAATTTTTTGTTTGTTTTTCTTGTAAAATGCCGATTTTTACTAAATCGTTCAAGTCAACATACATCTCATCAATAGTATGTGTGCTGTAACAACCATAAGGGCAGTTGAATTCATTAGTTTTTGTTAGTGGTAAAATTTGCCAGAAATCAATTTTATTTTTTTCAAGTAAGTCAACAAACTTGTATGCTTCTTCTCCAAAATCTCCAACACCGTGTTTTGCTGGTAGGGCAGAAACAGGGCATAAAATACCAAATCCTTTCATAGAAACTCCTTTTCAAAATTTTAGCATAAATAAAATGAAATCACAAAGAATTTGATTTTGAAATGCATAAAATCAAGAAAATTTGATATTTAAACGAATAAAATCAAGAAAATTGATATTAAAACAAAAATGAAATCACAAAGAATTTGAAACGAAATGAAATCACATTTTAGAGTAAAGAAATTGATATTGAAACTGAAATAAATTTTGTTGTATTACTTTACAAAATCAAACAAATTTGATAAAATCTTTATTAGATTGTGTAACTTAGATTATGTAACAAAGACTAAAATTTAAAGTCACAATTTGAAAACGGCTGTTGATTTTTAAAGATTACTTCTTATCAAAACGATGGAGTGTTTATATTAAATTTAAAATGTGCAATTAAATTTGAATTTGGAATTGATTTTTGTCATTTGAATTGGAATTGTTCCGAAATTGATTTTGACAAATCGGCTTCGTTGAAAGATAAAGTGATATATAATAATTTTTATTGATTCAATGTGTATAATAATAAAATGCTTGACTAATTTTTGTTAAAATTGGTATTTTAATATAAATAAATCCATTTGATTTTTAAGAAAATTGAAGGAGAAAAAATATGAAAGTTCGAGCAATAATTATTTCAATGTTTTTATCTTTAACCATGATTATTAGTGGTGCGTCAATTTATGCTCTAACATCTGTAAAAGATTCTTCCGAAGATGTCAGCACAAGTGCTCAAGAAACAACAAGCAGTGAAGCGTTTGAAATATATGAGGGAATGCAGGGAGAAATTACATCTTCTTCAAATACTATTTTTGCATATGGCTCTGTTTCTTCATCCGGAAGTCTTAGTTCATCAAACGATTGGATGAATTCAACATATTCAGGAGTTGTTATTACTTTTTCGTCTTATGGCTCAACATATCTTAATTCTTTATTTTCGACTTTTGTAAGTGATTCTGCTAAAATGGATGAATTGCTAAAAAATGGAATAACAATCAGACTGCCTGAATTTGTTCCAAAAGCTGTTGTGGGTTATAGCAATGTTCCTGTGAGAATTGTTTGTGCACCTAGTTCTTCAAATTTTTTTAATAGTTCACGTGTTGGTAATTTTCTTTATGCTTATCCTATTCCAACAAAAGTTGTTATACCAAAATCCGTTGTTGAAATTGGAAATAACACATTTAATTTTTCAATCAGTACAAGTTATTGTCCAAAAGTGATTTCTATTGTTTGCGAAGAAGGTGGGGTTGGATTTAGGTATGTTGGTGCAAATGCATTTGTGAGTGGGTCAAGTAGTATATTTGAAAAAATTCATCTTAACGGATATGATGCTGAAATAGATAATCAATTTTATGAAATGGGATATTTTGGTCGAGCATTCCGGCCAGATATTGACTCTTTGTTGACTGTTAAATCAGGTGCTTTCAATTTGTCTGGCAGTAATCTTACTATGGGCATAATTTTAAAATTTACTGGAAAAAAGATTCTTCTAGAAGCAGCATTACCTGGCTATCTTGAGCAAGCTTATTTAACTATTGATTGTGATGAAATCAATGGCTCTCTGCAAATTGGTGGTGTTATAAATAAAATAGCAATAAATATTAATACACAAACAACAACCTCAAATTTTTTTTCGAGAATGCCTGATATGTGTCGAAGTTTATGCATTCTTGGTGATAATTTTACCAGTGTTCCGTCATCCTCAAATTCGTTATTATGGCAATTTTTAGATAAATATACAGCCAATTATTTTCCAAATGGTGTGTTTTTTGATAGTATAAATGCTTTGTCTTATTTATATTCAAATTCGACTGATTGGAGTCGTTTTGTTAATAATTCCAAAAGTAAGGGTAATCCTATATTCTGGGAAGTGAGCTTGTCATACGGAATTGATATGGAATATTTAGACAATGGGAGGAGACCATTATATGATAGTGATGGAAATCGTGTCTATGATGAAAATAATCAGCCACGATTCGCCTATGAATCATTGCCAAATTTAGACCCAAGTGGTTTGACACATATAAATGATTATTTGATTGATCGTTATCAAGGAAATTTCCAAATTTTTGATACAGTGACTTTTGCAAGTGGAGATTTAGGTGCTTTAGATAGTACAGATAATTTAATGTATAAAAAGTTTGATTCAAGACATGACGAATATACTTGGACTGAAGTGTCAAAAGATGAATTTAATGACCCTGCTTCTGGATGTTCTTTGCTTCCTGAACTTGTTCGTCCACATGATGTCTATGACAGGATGTTTTTTGACCATGATGGCGATTTCTTTCCTTCGGGAGAACTTTGCTATTCAACTTTTTGGAATAATATTGATTCGTTAATAACTTATATTAACAGTCCTGTGGCTAGTAATTACATGAACCTTTTACAGGATAATGCATGGAAAAATACTATTGATACTATTTCTGGTGGCATGGTTATCCCTGCAGATATTGTGTTTGCTATCAACTCTAGCAATGGACTGGCTTTGGATGAAGAAGATGTGACTTTTGATATGAATTCAAGTTATACCTACACTGGGAGTGCAATTACTTCTCCAAAAGTGACCAGTGTCAAATATAAAGGTCGTGTTTTGGGAAAAAATTCTCACTATCAGGTTTCTATCTCCAACAATACAGATGCTGGAAAAGCAACAATTACTGTTGTGGGAATTGGACTGTTTGCTGGAAACAGAATTTCAAGAACTTTTACTATTAATCCAGCAAGCATGTCAAGTGTGACTGTTGGGAGCATTTCAAGTTATCCATATACTGGCAGTGCAATAACGCCAACTTTGTCTTTGACTTTCAACGGAAGTTCTGTTTCATCAAGTTATTATTCCGTTTCTTTCTCTAACAACACAAATGCAGGAAATGCTTCTTACACTATCACTGGAAGCGGAAATTTCACTGGAACTAAAACTGGTTCGTTTACAATTTCGCCAAAATCAATTGAATCTGATGTCACTATTTCAAAAATTTCAGACCAGACCTATACTGGAAGTCAAATTAAACCAAATTTGACTGTCAAGTGGGGTGATATTACTTTGCAAGCAACGAAGGACTATACTGCTTCTTATTCAAAAAATACCGCTGTTGGAACTGCATCCGTGACAATAACTGGAACTGGAAACTATTCTGGCAGTCTGTCAGCAAATTTCAATATCGTTGCAAGAAACATTAGTGATTATAGTTGGACTGTGTCGCTCAGTCAATCTTCCTATACTTACACTGGCAGTGCAATTAAGCCTGAACCTGTTGTTAAAAATGGTTCAAACACTTTGACAAAAGATACTGACTATACTTTGTCTTACTCTAGCAATGTTGTTGATGTTGGAAGCAAGGTTATCACCATTAAGGCTATTGGCTCTTGGACTGGCTCTATGACTCAGAGTTATTCCATTGTTGCAAAAAGCATTGCTTCTTCTGACATATCTTATTCTTCAATCTCCGACCAAACCTACACTGGAAGTCAAATTAAACCATCGCTTACTGTTAAGGATACGACAAGAAATGTCACCCTTTCTTCGTCAACTGATTATTCACTGAGTTATTCAAGCAATACTGCTGCTGGAACTGCAACAATCACTGTCTCAGGTAGTGGAAATTATAACGGAAGCAAAGTTATAAACTTTACTATTCTGCCAAAAAACATTTCTGGATTGACTTTCTCGCTGAGTGTTGATGAATATGTTTATGATGGCACTGCAAAATCTCCTACCGTTACCGTGCAAGACGGAACAACAAAACTTGGAACTTCTGATTTCTCTGTGTCTTATTCAAACAATACTAATGTTGGCACAAAAGCAACCGTCTCTGTTGAGGGAACGGGAAATTATTCTGGCACAAAAGATTTGACTTTCACAATTAAGGCTTTCAGTTTGGCTAATGCTTACATAAATGCTACTAATCTCGGCGGAGAATATAATGGGGAGGCTTATACTCCAAGTGTTACGGTGTTCTTCGATAGTGCTAAATCCAAGGCTATCCCTGTCGCAGATTTCTCTATTTCATTCAAAAAAGGCTCCGCAACTGGAGATGTTATCGCTAATCCTACTGACGCTGGAACATACTACATTGTTATCTCTCCTTCCTCTTCAGGTAATTTGTCTGGAACAAACTCTTCAACCGTCTTCTCTATCACAAGAAGGTCTTTGAAGGGTAATGCTAGCATTTCTGCTATTCCTGACCAGGATTATACTGGCAGCCCTATATCTCCAACAGTTGTCGTCACTGACTCTTTGTTGGGGAAACTTACTGTGGACAAAGACTATACAGTTTCTCTCTCTGAAAACACTCAACCTGGTCAAGCTACGGTCACTGTTGACGGTGTTAACAACTATCAGGGAAGCCTTAGCACTGTCTTTACTATCGTTCAAAGGTCCCTTAGTGAAGCAGTTATGACCCTATCCAAAACTTCTTTTGAATATAACGCAAAAAATCAAGTTCCAACTGTTTCAATCACTTTGGCTGGTTCAACTCTGGAAGAAGGCGACGCTTATACTTTGACTTTCTATAAGGGAACTATCGGCTCTGGAAATACTATCGAAAAAGCTCAAATCATTAATCCTGACACATACTACGTTGTCGCTAATGGTATTGGAAAGTTTTCAAGTCAGCAAACTGGCTCATTCACAATCTCTAAGGGTAATGTTAAAAATGCAACTGTCACTGTCTCTGCAAACTTTACCTATGATAGAAATGCTCATACTCCAACTATTTCCGCTGTTGTCAATGGAAGAACTTTGACCTCGTCAGATTTCGATGTGGCTTACTATAAAAATAGTTCACTTGTCGAAAGCCCAACTGATGCTGGAACATATCAAGTCGTTTTGACTGGAAAAGGTAATTATGAAAATTCAACTGATGCTGATGCCTACAGCTTTGAAATCAAAAAGGCTTCTCTTGTTGGTGCAACAATAACCTTAAATGGAAATGATGCTGTCTTCTCTGGAAGTGCTATTAAAAGAACCGTCAACAATGTTGTTACAAGCAACAGTTTGACTTTGGAAACTTCTGAATATTCTGTCAAATATTACCGCGGAACAAGTGAAACAACCGATTTCACAAATGTTGGAACAATAAGCGTTAAAGTGGTTGCTAAAAGTGACAACTTCTCAGGAGAAGAGTCTAAATCATACAGAATCACTCAAAAATCAATTGCAAGTGACGTCACTGTGAGCAAGGTGAGTGATGTTGAGTATACTGGAAATCCAGTTGAACCTGAGCCAGATGTTATGTTTGGTGGAATCACGCTTGTGAAAGGGGAAGATTATGATTTGTCTTATACAAGTGATAGAGTTGACAAAAATGACCATACAAATGTTTCAACTGTGACAATAACAATTTCTGCAAAAGGAAACTATTCGGATTCTTTAACAACAACATTTAAGATTACTCAAAGAAACATTGCTGCAGTTGACAGTGGTGTCAATATTGAACAAATTGATGATGTTGTTTATGATGGAAATGTTCATAAAGTTGAACCAATTGTTATGTTTAACGGTGTTAAATTGAATAAAACGAGCGATTATACTGTTGTTTATTATCGTGAAAATGTTGTTTCCGACAACTTCACAAAATTTGGCACTATTCGTGTGGAAGTGACTGGCGTTGGAAACTTTACTGGAAAATTGTCAGGGTCTTACACAATCAATAAATGTTCAATTACGAAAGTTTCTGTAGATAAAATTCCAAATCAAACTTACACTGGCAAGGAAATTATTCCTACTGTGGTTGTTAGGTTTGGAGAAACAACATTGCAAAATAAACAAGATTATTCAATTCAATTTTCTAATAATACATCAGTTGGAACTGCAAATGTAACAATCACAGGTCTTGAAAACTTTGAAGGAACAAAAGATGATGTGACATTTGAAATTGTTGCTAAAGATTTGACAGAACTTTCTGGAATCGAAAATAGAACCGCTGCAAAAGCTGTGTTTAATGGCAAAGTTCAAAAACTTGAACCATTACTGTATTTTGATAATGTAAAACTTGTTGGAAACTCATCGCAAGACGAAGGAGTTGATTTCACATATACATATTCAACGACAGAAACAACTTCATCAAAACAATATATCAATGCTGGGCAGACAATCACAATTAATGTTGTTGGCTGTGGAAATTATAGTGGAACAGCAACAATTCAATATGTCATCTCTCAAAAAGATTTAAGTGATGAAGAAATTTCTTCAAGTTTGGAAGAAAAGGTTTGGACATATACTGGATTTGAAATAACGCCTGCTTTGAAAATAACCTACACAGCTGGACAAGACAATGTTATTAGTCTTACAAGTGATGATTACAAAATTACTTATGATGACAATATCAATGCTGGCCAAGTTTTAATGACAATCGCTGGACAAGGGAATTACTGTGGAAGCATAACAAAGAATTTTGAAATAAATCCTCTGTCAATTATGGACAAGAGCATCACGGAGGGAGTGCTTGAAACTTACACATACGATGGGAAAGAGCATGAACAAAGTCCAATCCTTATGTTTAATGGAGCCAAACTTTCAACAAATGATATATCTTGGACATTTACAAAACCAAAAGACGATTTTATTCAGGCACAAACAATAACAATTCATATAACTGGAAAAACAAACTTTACCGATGAAAGAGAAGTTTCTTATGTTATCAAGGCAAAGGATATTTCAGATGAAGATGATGAAGAACTGCAAATTGAAATAGCGGCTGATTCTGACTTGAAATTCACAGGCGAAGCAATAAAGCCAGAAGTTAGTGGAAGATACTTAACAATGCCAATGACAAAAGAAAAAGATTTCACTTTGAAATATGGCGAAAACATATATGGAAGCGGAACAGTCACAGTCACAGGTGTTGGAAATTTCTCAGGGGAAAGAACTCTAAGTTTTGAAATTGAATCAGAATCTTTGGATAATGTTTTTGTTGAAGAAATATCAGATATTGTTTTTGATGGACAAAAACATGAAATTGAACCAGAGGTATGGAAAGATGAAACCAAACAAACAAAACTAGTCAAGGGTGCTGACTATACTCTTACATGCTCTGCAACAGATTTTGTTCACGCAAAAACAATAATTTATACCATCACTGGAATGAACAATTATAAAGGCACTTTGAAAAGGAGTTATTCAATTTTAGCAAAGAATATAAGTGACTCAAAAGAAGTTGTGGCAACACTCACAAATGGAAGTGAATACACTTACACCAGTCAAGCAATTAGACCTGCTTTCACAGTGACATATACACCAGATGGACTTGATGGAATTTCACTTGGTGAAGAAGATTTTAATTTTGATTATTACGACAACATTTCTGTAAGCAGAGGAAGTGAACAAGAGATTCTTGAAAACGCCTATATTCTTATTGATGGAAAAGGGGATTATACAGGCCAAATCAAACTTAATTTCAAAATTAATCCTGCAACCATAGATTCAGAAATTGAGATGGAAACAGAAGCGGTTTATGACAGGACCTCAAAGAAACCAAGTATCAAAGTTAAGTCTGGAGATTTGAGCCTGGCAGAAGGAATTGACTATGATGTAAGTTTTGAAAGAGATGGTGCTAAGGAAGATATTGATTGGATTAATGTTGGAAAAATCCAAGTAACAATCACTGCAAAAAACAACTTCACAGGAACACAACAAGCCACATTTGAAATTAAGCCAGCAACTTTAAGTGCTGTTTCACTTATTGGCTCGCTTGAAAATGTTTATGATGAAAAAGAACATAAACTTGTTATTGGAAAAGTTACAAGTGACACTGTTGATGCTTCGGATTCTGAATATGATGTTGTTTATAAAAAACATGTAAGCGATTCTGAATGGACAGATGTTGAGCCAGAACAGCTTGATTGGATTAATGCAAATTCTTGGAAAGTTGTTGTAAAGGCAAAAACAGAGAGTAATTTTACAGGTGAAGTTGAAAGTGAAACATTTAAAATCCTTCCAAGAAGTATTTCAGATGGTGAAGTTAAGATTGACTACTATTATTATATAGGAAGTGAATCTGGAGATTTTGAAAGTTGGGCAGAACCTGATGGAACTCCTTCTGAAGAAAGAACAGAAAAAACAAAGATGAATTCTGACAACAATCAAATGTATGTTGGACAAAGAGTTATGCCTGTTTTAACGTTCAATGCAAATGAATTGACAAAAGAAAAGGATTTCACTTTTGAGTCAACAAAAGAAAATGAGGCTTATGATTATAAGACTGTTGGAGAATTCACATTAACTGTCAACGGAGTGGGGAATTATAGTGGGAAAATCACGAAAAACTATTCTGTTAGTGCTGCACCATTCACAAGTGACAGAGTGAAAATTGAAATTACTGGTGAATATTTCTATACTGGTGAAGAAATAATTGTTCCTGATTCCGCATTTGTTGGAACATATAAAGAAACAGAACACACAGAAGAAGATTTGTGGGTTGAACTTAAATTTGGACAAGAAGAAGGAAACGATTATTACTACTTTGAAGGGGACACTGTTTATATTGACGATGCAGGGAAGATTTACAAAGAATCAAGCGAAATTCAAGGTTCGTTCAGCACAATAAAAGTTAAGAATGGTTATGCAAACAACATTAGGGCTGGAGAAGCAATGGTTTTTCTTGTTTCAAAAACAGAAAACCTTGGAGAAGGAATTATTTGTGTGCATTTCACAATAAAACCAGTCACAAATGATAAGAATGAAATCAGTGCAACTTTAAATGATGTTAATGACATTGTTTATGATGGAACTGCAAAAGAACCATCAGCGACAGTGGTTTGGGCAAGAAGTGATAAAGAGCCTTACACTCTTATTCTTGGGTCAGATTATTCAGTTGAA
This sequence comes from uncultured Clostridia bacterium, assembly GCA_947591785.1. Taxonomy (GTDB): domain Bacteria; phylum Bacillota; class Clostridia; order Christensenellales; family UBA1242; genus Caccovivens. The sequence goes on from CANQDK010000006.1 coordinate 28,857, forward strand.
TACGATAATGACCATACAAAAGCAGGAGAACACAAAGTTGTTATCAAAGGTTTGAACAACTTTAACTTCACGATTGAGCAACAATATGTTATTAAGCAAAAGGATATTTCTGCAGATGATGTGTCTTTGGTTGTCAGTGAAGATGTGACATACGATAAAAACGAACATAAGCCAACAATCACTTTGACTTATAAAGGAATGCAACTGACCAAAGAAAATGACTTTGATTGGTCATTCACAAAAGATGATGGCGATGCTATTGTTGATTTTGATAGCGTTGATTTTACTAATGCAGGAAAGATTTTGATTACAATCACTGCAAAAGAACATGGAAATTACACTTCTGTAAGAACTTACACTTACACGATTAAACAGGCAGAAATTTATAGAATTATTGCAACCAAAAACAATCAAATTTTTGATAGGGTTTCTCATAAACCAACACTATCAATTCAAGATGCGAATGGCAATGAAATTTCACAAGATGAATACACTTTAAAATTTACTAAAGATGAAAAAGACTATTTTGATATTGAAGAGGTTGATTTTACTAATGCTGGAACAATTAAGATTGTTGTTGTTTCAACAAATAAGAACTATTTTGTGGAAGATGTTTCTTGCATATTCAACATTCTTCCAAAATCACTTGAAAGAACAATGATGCAAGGGCTTCTTGAAGGGGGATATCAATACACTGGTGAACCAATTAAACCAGAATTAACTTTGACATATATTGGAGAAACTTTGGTTGAAAAATCAAGTGCGATTGATGATAACTACGACTATGAAAGAACCTATGGAGAAAATATTGAAAGTGACGAAAATGGTGCTTATGTGAAGTTTACTGCAAAACAAGGTGGAAATTTCAGTGGTGAATTTACTGTCTATTTGCAAATAAATAAGGTTGACATCAGTTCTGAAACAAAAATAACTCCAGAAACTTTTGAAAGTGTTGAATATAATGGTAAAGAACACAAATCGGAAATAAATATTGTTGTAACTTATATTCAAACAGTTTTGGTGGAAGGAGAATCTTATTCTTTGTCTTATCAAAGACAGGTTGGTGATATTTGGCAAGACACAAACGATTTTGTTAATGCAGGAATAATTCAAATAACAATCAAAGGAAAAGGGAATTTCTCTGGCACAGCCACAAGAACGATTGAAATTACACCAATTTCTCTTGATGACGAAAGAATTTTAGTTAAACAAAGTGGCGACACAACATACACTGGAAAAGGAATCACAAGAGATGTTGTCGTGCAATATATCGTTGATGACGACAATATTTTGACTTTGACAGATGCAGAATATGAAGTTTCATATCAAGACAATGTTATTGTTAAGAGAGATGAAAATGGAGAAATAATTGAAGGGGCAGAACTGATTTTAACTGCAAAAAAAGATTCTAAAAATTACCGTTCAACAGTTACTAAAAAATTTAAGATTGAGCCAAGAGATATTGGAGAAGCAATTCCAGAAGATTTGTCTGCAACATATAATGGACAAATCCAAAAATTAGAGCCAAAGCTTACTTATGAATCATCAGATTTGAAGAAAGATGTTGATTTTGGTGTTTCTTATACATCAAATGTAACAGAGCAAGCAAAAGCTTTCATTGATGCTGGGCAGATAATCACAATCAAAATAACAGGTGAAAACAACTTTACAGGTTCAATATCGGTTGAATATACAATTGAAGCACTTGATATTGGTGATGAAAGTGTTGTTAAGAGTGAAATCACTGAAACTGTGACATTCACAGGGAAAGATATTGAGCCAGAAATTTCTTTATCGCTCGGTGAGATAAAATTGACAAACGCCGACTTTGATATTAGATATGAGAATAACAAAAATGTTGGGCAAGCAAGCATTATAATCTCAGGGAAGGGCAACTTTGATGGAGAAACAACGATAAATTTTGAAATTGAAGCAAAAGACATCAATGACATCACAATGACGCCAAATGAAGAGTATGAAGATGTTCAATATAGTGCGGAATCACAACTGATTGACCCTGAACTTAGAATGGGAGAAATTGTTCTTGAAAAGAATATTGATTTCAAGGTTGAAGCAAGTTCGAGCAATTTAGATGATGATTTCATAAATGTTGGAACAATCACAATAACTGTGACAGGACAAGGAAACTATAAAGGCACAAGAACGGTGGTTTATGAAATCACTTCAAAGAACTTTACTGACAGTGGTGATGAGATTGAAATAAAAGTGCTTGAAGATGTTTATTATAATGGCTCAGAGCAAACTCCAGAGATTGAAGTTTCTTTCACATCAAATGGTCACAAATATATCCTAAATTCTGTTGAATCTCAGGATTATGATGTTGAATATTCACAAAATATTGATGCTGGGCAAGGCGTTATAACAATCAATGGAAAGAATAATTTTACAGGCTATAAAACAACCAACTTTACTATTAATAGTAGAGATATTTCAGAAGTTGAAAATAAAACTCAAACTCAAGTTACTTACAATGGATTAGCTCAAAAAATTACTCCTGTTCTTGAATATAATGGGAAAACCTTGGAAAGCCCAAAAGATTTTAGTTTCTCTTATGTCAGCGAAATAGGAGATGAAAATTTCACAGATGTTCAAACAATAACAGTTAATATTAGTGGAAATGGCAATTTTAATGGAACAAAAGTTATCACCTATAGAATCACTGCTTTGAATCTCGAAGATGGAGAAATTGAAATTACAATAACATCTTTAGAAGATGATCTAACTTACACTGGCGAACAAATAACTCCAAACATTGAAGTAAAATTCAATGGTGAAGTTGTGAATGCTGAAGATTATACTGTTAGTTATGGCGAAAACATTAATGTTTCAGAATTGGGGAGTGTGACAATCACTGCAAATCCAGGTGCAAACTTTAGCGGTAGCAAAACACAAACATTTAGCATTTTGAGAAGAACTCTATCTGAAGATATGGTTGCAGAGATTGAAAATGTTGAATATAATGGGCAGTTGCAAAATAATGTTGAACCTGTTGTCACATATAATGAAAGAGTTTTGGCGATTTTGAGTGACTACACAATTTCTTATTCAACAACAGAATTGGTTCATGAAAATGAATTTATAACAGCAGGGCAAACAATAACTATTTCAATTAAGGGTTGTGGAAATTTTGAAGGAGAAATCTCTGCTGAGTATGACATTATTCAAAAAGATTTGGACTCTGATGATATTGTGATAACAGTTACATCAAGCGAAGAACAACTTGTCTTTACTGGTGGTAAAATTGAAGCCGAAATTCAAGTTATGTATGGCAGTTTGATTTTGGAAAATGATAAAGATTATACAATCAGTTATGGTGACAATATTGAAGCTGGAGATGAAAGTGGTATTGTCACAATAACTGCAAAAGAAAATGGCAACTATTCTGGAACAAAATTTATTAGATTTAAGATTTACAGAAAGACGCTTGAAAGTTCTATGCTTAAAGAAAAAGTCGCACCACAAGATTACACAGGCAAGAGTATAACTCCAAATGTAGCTTTGGAATACAATGTTGTTGCGTTAGTCGAAGAGCAAGATTATGAGATTGAATATGGCGAGAATATTAATGCTGGTATTGGTGCTGGTCAAATTATTCTCACAGGCAATGGAAATTATCAAGGTGTGTTGAATGTTTTGTTTGACATTAATAAATTGACTATCACAGAAGAAGATGTCACTCTTTCAGAAGGCTCTCCATTCACTTATAATTGGACTGAAATTAAACCAGAAAGTGTTACTGTTGTTGTGAATGAAATTTCTTTGGTTGCAGGTAAGGATTATACAATTTCTTATCAACAGGATATAATCAGTGCTGGAACAAAGATTATCACAATTAAAGGTATAAACAATTTTGAAGGAACAGTTGAAGTCGAATATGAAATTCAGGCAAAAAATATAAGTGACGAAGAAGATGCTGAAATTTTTATTGAAGGATTTGAAGAAACAAAACCTTACAGCCTTGAAGGTGCAACAACTTTGAGTTTGACATTGACCTATCTTGGACAAAATATGGTTCAAGATGTGGACTATGAACTAAAATATAAAAACAACGATCATGTTGGAAATGCAAGCATAACAATCAAAGGTATTAATAATTTTAATGGTGAAAGAACTCTCAATTTTGAAATCACAGCACTTGAATTTGATGCTGAGGACCTTGAGTTAGTTCTTCCAACAGAGTTGTTTGAAGGCACAACAAAAGAAGAAATTGAATTTTCATTCGATTCTCAATATGGCAATATTGAAATCACTTCTCCAAGTGAAATTGTTGAAGGGACAAATATAGTTGAATGGAAATTTACTCCAAGTGAAGAATATAGAGATAACCTTGCAGAAGTTACAGGGCAAATTGAAGTTACTGGTAAAAAGGTTGCTCTTGAAGAAATTGAAGTTCAAGGGCTTGAAAATGTTAAAAAAGAATTCAAAGCGTATGAAGAATTCTCTGCAGTTGGAATTAAGGTTATTGGAATATACAACAATGGAGAATCAAATGAAATCTCCTTTACACTAAGCATTGAGGAAGGAACAGAACTAACTGTTGAAACTGATAAAGTTGTGATTTCTTTGGTTGATGTTGAGTGGGAAGAAGAGATAAGTTATGAAATCACTGTTTATCCAATTGACATAAGCATAATCAATATGCCAGATGACCTTGTTTACGGTCAAGAACTTCCGGAATTTATTTTTGAAGAAGTCTATGAGATTGATAAAGACCAATTCTTAAGATGGAAAGATTCATTTGAATATCAAGTTGAATTTAAATTGGATAATGAACTGGTTGACGAGAGAGATTTGCAAGGTGGAAAAACTTATGAAATCAATGTTTTGCTCAATAATAAAAACTTCAATATTACAAATGTTCCAACTCAAAGATATGTGAAATCCTTAACATTATTAAGCAATGTTGATGGCATATATGCTGAAAGCTCGGAAGGTTTTGATGAAGGATTAAAACTGAAAGCAGAAGAATATATTGATAAAGTTTCAATTCGTCAAATTTTGGGAGATGAAACATATAAAAAACTTGGAAATATCGATAGAATCTATGTTTTAAGTTTTGAAACTGAAGAAGAAAGTCAAATCCCTGAAATGTTTATGATTTATATACATGGAGAACGCTTTACAACTAAAAATAAATTATATATAACAAATGAAGATGGAGAAAACTTGAATGAACTTGAAATCTTTGACGGAGAAATAGTTTTGTTCATGAATCGCATAGGAATTGTTGTTATCACAAAAGATGTTCGCGATTTCACTTTGATTTATGTTGCCGTTGGAATTGGTGCTGGATTGATAGTCCTTTTGATAATCTTAATTTCTTATATTCACTGGCATAAAGTTAAGAAAAGAAGAAAAGAAATTAATGATGCAAAACTTAAAGCTGACGAAACAAATATTAAAAAAGCCGATTAAAAAATCGGTTTTTTTATTTTAATTTTTATTATTTTTATTTTAAATTTTTCGATATTTTTTTTGATATTTATTGATGTTTTTTTATTTTGAAAAAGAAATTATTTGTTAAACACTTTTGCTTGCTTTTTTATGATATTTTAATTATAATTAACTATGGTAGGAATGGTGAAAATATGTTTGATTATATCATAGTTCAGGCAGGTGGAAAAGGCAGTAGATTAGAGCATTTGACTTACAATAAACCAAAAGCATTGGTGTCAATAGAAAATCTACCAATGATTTTTCATCTGTTTAAATTGTTTCCAGATAAAAAATATATAATTATAGGCGACTATAAATTTGATGTCCTTGAAAAGTATCTAAAATGCTTCTGTGATGTTGATTACAGATTAGTTTCTGCATCAGGATATTCTGGAACACTTGCAGGTTTAAATGAAGCATTAAATTTTGTTGAGCATGGAAAGTCTTTTATGCTTATTTGGAGCGACATTATTCTTGCAGAGAGTTTTAAAAACCAAAATTTTGATGATGGTAATTATGTTGGAATTGCAAATGAATTCCCTTGCAGATGGAGATTTGAAAATAATAAGTTTGAAGAAATTCGCTCTGATAAGAATGGTGTTGCAGGAGTGTTTGTTTTTCAAAATAAAGAATGTTTAAAAAATTTGCCAAAAAACGGCGAATTTGTTCACTATTTAAGTGAAAGTAAATTATCTTTTAAGACACTTTTCCTTCCAAAGACCAAAGAATTTGGTTTGTTGGAAGTGATTGATAAACTTCAAAAACCTTTATGCCGCCCTTTTAATACATTAACATTTTTAGAGGATAGGGTTGTTAAACAACCAGTTGACCAACAAGGTTTTACTCTCGCTGAGAATGAAATAAATTGGTATAAATATGTTTCTCAAAATTCAAATATAAAAAACCTTCCAAAAATCTATGACTTTACTCCACTTACAATAGAGAAAATAGGTGGTGGTAAGCATTTGTATGAATTGGGGAATGAACTTTCAGATAACGAAAAAGAACAAATTTTAAAAAAGATTATTTGCTGTTTAAAAGAAATCCATAAAATTAAGCAAGTTAATTGTGATTATGAAAGTTTTGTTGAAACATATTTGACAAAAACTGTAAATCGTTTGAACAAAGTGAAAGAGTTAATTCCTTTTGCTGACAAGCAATATATCAAAATTAACGAAAAAAAATGCAGAAATATTTTATTTTACTTAAAAGAAGTTTCACAAAAAGTTTTTGAATTTTATCCTGACAAATTTTGTTTAATTCACGGCGATTCAACATTTTCCAATATTTTGCTTTCAAACGAAAATGAACCTGTTTTAATTGACCCACGAGGATATTTTGGGAAAACAAAACTTTTTGGTGATGTTGCTTATGATTGGGCGAAATTGTTTTATTCTCTTGTTGGAAATTATGACCAATTTAATTTGGGAAGATTTAGATTGAAAATAAATGAAAATGATGTTGAATTAAAAATCCAATCATCAAATTTTGAAGGGCTAGAAGAGAAGTTTTTCAATTTAATAAAAGACGAAATTGTATCTAAAAAACAAATCAAACTTTATCACAGTATAATTTGGTATTCGCTGACTACTTATGCTTGGAACGATTACGATTCAATTTGCGGAGCATTTTATAAAGGTTGTGAAGTTTTAGAAGAATATTTTAAAGAGGTTGAAAATGATTAAATATTTTGAAAATACATTATCTATTATAGAGAAATCTTTAAATTCTATAGATGAAAAAAAATATAACAAATTGATTAATGAATGTGAAGAAGTTTTGAAGGCTGGGAAAAAGATTGTTGCAAGTGGACTTGGAAAAAATGTTCCTATATGTGAAAAATTTGTTGGAACAATGAATTCATTTGGACTTAATGCGAATTTTTTACATTCAAACACTGCTGTTCATGGTGACCTTGGACTTGTTAAGGAAGGAGATTTGGTTATTGTGCTTTCAAAAAGTGGGAACACAAGAGAATCAATCGAACTTATTGAGCATTTAAGAGTAAAAAACGCTCATTTGTGGATTATGACATTTAATAAAAATGGGAAAATGAGTTCTATGGCAGAAGACTCTTTGTGTATGAGTTTAGATTCAGAAGGAGACCAATGGGATATTTCTCCAAACAATTCAACTACAATCTTTTTAATTGTTTTACAAGCAATTGCTATTGAACTCTCCAAAAGAATGGGCGTTACACTTGAAGAGTATAGCAAAAATCACCCAGGTGGAGGAATTGGAGCAAAACTTAGGGGAGAAGTTTTATGAAAGTTTCAAAATTACCAAAGTTGTGGATTTTTGATTTAGATGGAACTCTTGTAAAACATAATGGATATTTAATTGATGGTAAAGATAGCCTTTTAGATGGTGTGAAAGAATTTTTTCAAAATTTATCAAAAAAGGATAAAATTTTTATAATTACCGCAAGGGGAAAAAAATATAAAAGAAAAACAATAAAATTTTTAAAAAAATCTCAAATTCGATTTGATAAAATATTTTTTGAATGTCCAATTGGAGAAAGAATCTTGATAAATGACAAAAAACCACGTGGACTCGAAACTTCTGTTGCTATAAATACAGAACGAGATGTTTTTGTTAAAGAAAAATTTGTTGAATGTGATGATATTTAAATTGCCTACACTGGAGGAAGAATGGATAAAATAAAAAATCAACTCAAAATTGGGATAATAACTCTTCATGTAAACACAAATTACGGAAACAGATTGCAAGCATACGCTTTGCAAAAAATTTTAAAAGATTTGGATTGTCAAGTTGAAGAAATTGTTCCAATAACAAAGAGAATTGAAAGAATAGAATATAATGATAGAAAGCATTTTTCAAATTTAATGAAAGAAAGAGAAGAAATTTTTAAGGTGTTTACAAACAATTTTGTTCCTTTTAGAGAGTTTAGATTCAGCAAACATAGTGAGATAAAAGCTTTAAATAAAGAATATGATTTATTTATTGCTGGCAGTGACCAAGTCTGGAATCCTTTTTTGGGGAGAGAATTTTACTCAATGCTTCTAGAGTTTGCTGATTATGAAAAGAGTGCATCTTACGCAGCAAGCATTTCAATTCCTATGCTTCCAATCTGGATAAGTTGGAGATATAAACGAGCTTTCAAAAGGATAAAGCATCTTTCGCTGAGAGAAAATTCTGGCAAAAAATTGGTTGATAGATATTTAAGGAAAAATTCTGCACAAGTTCATATTGACCCAACAATGCTTTTAACAAAAGAACAATGGTTAGATTTCTGCAAAGAAGAGAAAAAAGAAACAGAACCTTATGTTTTAACATATTTTCTTGGAAAAGAGGGCTCTCATAAAGAAGAAGTTGAAAATATCGTAAAGAACAATGATGAAAGAGACAAACTGAAAATAATTCACCTTAATGATGCAACCGATGAAAAAAACTTTATTGCTAGTCCTCAAAAATTTGTTTCGCTTTTTTCCAATGCCTCACTTGTTTGCACGGACTCTTTTCACGCATGTGTTTTTTCAATACTTTTTGAAAAGCCTTTTGTTATATTTAATAGAAAAGCATCGCTATTAAATATGAACAGTCGAATGAAGACTCTTTCAGAAAATTTAAAAATCGGAAATCGCGATTATAAAGATTTAGATAAAGATAAAATTTTTGACATGAATTATGATGAAATTAATAAAAATCTTGAAAATGAAAGAAAAAAAGGAATCGACTATTTAAAATTGCTTTTAAAAGAAAGAGAGAAAATTGAAACTTCAAAAAGGTAATAATCTAAAAAAAATAAATTTTTACCTATTAATTGAATTAAGTATCAAATAATTCTAATAATTTTAAGTTGTAAAAAAATCGCAAAAAAATGAAAAAATGCGATTTTTTTATATTTTTTAATTGTTTTTATATTTTTTTAAATTATTTTTATGATTTTATAGTGTTTTAGGTTTTTATTAGAAGAAATATGTTTTTTTGTTTTTTTTTATACACAAAAATTAATTTTAATTATCATAATAGAATAAATTTATTGATAGAAATTTATTTGTAATTTTAGACGAAATTTTTTATAAATTGTTTATTGTTTTTTTTAATTTTGCTGACTCAAAAATTGGAATATATTTTTCAAAAATCCACTTGCAAAATTTGAATGAAAAATGTATTATATAACAAGGAGGCAAGTTATGGTTGTTAAACTTAAGAAAACTTTAATAATTTTTGGAATCTTTACTGCCATTTTGTTTGTTCTTGGTGCAGGAATCTTTTTTACTGGCTGTGGGCATCAACATACGTTTGGAGAGTGGAATATTACTAATGAAGCAACTTGTGAAGAAGATGGACAAAAAGAACGCACTTGTGATGAATGTGGATTTACCGAAACCGTCATCATCAAGGCAAAAGGGCATGATAAAGTTGTGAAAGAAAGAATTGAACCAACTTGTTCTCACCCTGGTTTGACTGAAGGGGAATATTGTCAAACCTGCAACAAAATTTTTAAAGAACAAAAACCTATTGAACAGCTTAAACATAATATGTCCAATTGGCAGGTTATTGAAATACCAGATGAAGAAAAACAATGCTCTGGTGCAAGACATGAAAGACATTGCTTAAACAATGGTTGTGATGAAAGAGAAGAAGATTCCTGCACTTATGGAGAAAAAGATATTGTTGTTCAACCAACTTGCAGAGCAGATGGTTATACCATTCATGTTTGCTCGGTTTGTGGTGACAGTTTTAAACATGATGTGAAAGAAAAAATTCCACATAAATTTGGAAATGTGTGGATTCCTTTAGGGCAAGACGAAGAGGGGCATTACATTCACACACGCATTTGTGAATATGAAGGATGTGGACAACAGGAAGAACCTCAACAATGCAATTTTGACGAAGGTGTTGAAACTTCAAAACAAACATGCACAACGAAGGAAACTAAACTTTTCACTTGTGAGACTTGTAAGCAATTTTACAGCAAAGATATTAAAGATGAACTTGGACATCAATATCCTGACGATTGGACACAGGGAGAAGATGACGATTGGCATCACACAAAAACATGCACAAGAGGTGATTGCGGGCATGTTTGGACTGAGTTGTGTGGAAAGACAACTCAAACCACAATGGAAACTTGCACAACAGACAGACAGGATTTGACATCGTGTTCTGTTTGTGGAAGAAGTGAAACAAAAATTTATGAACACACTATGCTCGGACACGCTTGGACACAACCTATTCATGTTGAAGGGACAGTTGGGCAGGAAAGTCAACACAAATATCATTGTTCAAGGTGTGAAATCCCTGAAATAACAGAAAATTGTCAAGAATTTTACACAAACGAAGAATCAGATGCGACTTGTGAGGCAGATGGCATAGGATATAATTATTGTAGCAAATGCACCTATTCTTATGACTATCAAAACGGAACTGCACTTGGGCATATATATAAAGATAATTGGGAACAAATTGAAGAAGATGGTGTTCACTATCATATTCGTTATTGCGAACGAAATCCTGAACATTTTGAAAAGGTTGAGTGTTCAACAAAATACAGAAAAGAACAAACTGCAACACCAGATTGTGACACTGCAGGACAATACACTTTGACATGCACTGTGTGTGGCTTTGTGGATTACGAAGAAATCCCTGCACTTGGGCATACATGGGCACGCAAAGGACAGGATTTTGACGATTGGATTATTACAGAAACCAATCACACAAGAACATGTACTGTGTGTGGTGATAGCGAAACCAAACCACATTCTTATGATGAAAACCAAACAAACTTCTGTGATTATTGTGGACATGATGGATTGATTTATGAAACTCGAGATGGCTATGCAGTTGTTGTGTCTGACAACAATGTTGTGAATTATGCAAAAACAATCACAATAGCAGAATTTTATGAAGCAGAACCTGTGACAGAAATTGTTTCTGGACTTTCTTACAACACTATCTATGGTTCTGGTGGATTTTATAATAATAAAGTCCTTGAAACATTGTATTTGCCTTACACTTTGAGAACAATATCCAATTACGCTTTTTCAAATTGCTTAAATTTGAAGTCGGTTAGTGTTAAGACAACTGATGAAAATCCTTCTAATTTGATAAAAATTGGAAATTGGGCTTTTGAAAATTGTAAAGAACTTTTAACAGCAATTTTCCCAGAAGGCTTGCAAACAATTGGAAACTATTCCTTCTCAAGTTGCACTAAATTAGATGAAATTTATATTCCAGATTCCGTTGTTGATATTGGAGATCATGCATTTAAAGGGACTAAATTCTTCCAAAATGAGATAAATTGGACTGTTGATGGTGCTCTTTATATCAATCATCATCTCATTGGCACAAAACCACATCTTTTAAATTCGCGTTATGAAGTTCTTGACGAAACTCTCACAATAACAGCTGAAGCTTTTATTGATTGCACACAATTGACAGAGATTATTCTTCCTGGGACTCTTGTTGAAGTTGGCAAAGATGCGTTTAAAAATTGTTCTTCTCTTGACTACGTGACATTTAATGGAACTTTGGCACAATGGGTTGCAATTAAATTCGCAAATGATGCTGCAAGTCCAATGCATATTGCAACGCACATTCAAATCACTGGTTCAGAGGGGGTTGTTGAAATTCCAAATGATCCAAGCGTGACTTCGATTCCAGCAGGAGCATTTAAAAACACTCAAATCACAGGTGTTAAAATTCATTCCAATATTGTTTCAATTGGAGAAGAAGCATTTGAAAATTGTAACTTAACCACTTTTGAGATTGATGAAGATTGCAAGCTTGATTATGTTGGCTTGAATGCTTTCAAAGGTTCTTCTTTAATGAATAAGGAAAGTGGACTTTATAATCAATTCTGGCAAGATGGAGTTATGTATGTTGGACATTGTATTGTTGCCACAGACAGCACAGATATTTCAGAGGACTTTGAAATTCCTGAGGAAAAAGAGGTTGTTTCAATTGCTGTTGGTGCATTTTTAAACAATTTAAAAATCAAATCCATAATCATTTCTTCAACTGTTGATTATATTGGTGACAATGCCTTTGCTGGTTGCAAAAATCTTGTTAAAGCAAAATTTAACGATCCAAAGAAATGGTTTGCATTCAATTCTGGTGGAGCAGGAAGAGGTGTTGATGAAGCAATCATTGGAAATTTGGGGAAATATAATGAAGACGGAAGCAAGGTTGATAATTGGGACGAAGTTGTGGAATATCAATCCAAACAAACTGCATATTTCCTGAACACTTATAATGTTGGCTATTGGAAAAAATCAATCGTGTTTAATTATGATTAGATGATAAAGATTTCAAAGAAACAAGCGTTATGCTTGTTTTTTTTGATAAAAATGAAAATTAAAATTGGTTTTATTTGTGTCAAAATGAAAATTTATTTGACAGATTTAAGTTCTTTTTTGTAAAATCAATTATAACTAACATTTTCTTGGAGGAAATTATGAATCCACAATTATTCGGTTGGGAACATTTTACATATTTGGCTGTCATGATTGTTATTGGTGTTGCAGTGACAGTTCTTATCAAAAAGTTCTGCAAGTCTGATAAAGCCCTTTCAATTGCAATCAGGATTTATTCGTTTGTCCTTTTGTTCTGGATTGTTATGAACAGAGCCCTTATTGCTGTCAACACAAAAAATCCTTTAAGATTTTTGCCTGACTCGTTCTGTGGAACTATGAGTATGTGTTTGTCACTTGTTGGACTCTTTGCTAAAAAGGACTCAAAACTTTTCCATTGGATTGTTTATTGTGGACTTTTGGGTGGATTTTTGACAATGATATATCCAGACTTCCTTCCACAAAATCCATCTCTTTTCTATCTTCCAACTTTGTCAGGACTTATGCATCACACGGTTGCGTTTTTCCTTTGCGTGACAATTATTGCAACAGGGTATATGAGAATTTCAATCAAACGATGGGCTTATCTTCCTGTTGGACTCGCTTTTGAAATGGTTTGGGGAATTTTCCTCATTACCGCACTTGGATTTAGCGATGCACTTGTGATTTATTCTCCACTTATTGAAGGAACACCTTTCACATGGTATTTCACTGGGCTTCTTTTCCTTATTCTTCATCTTATTGTTCTGCTTACGGTTGAATTTGTTAGACTGAAAAAGAATGGCGGAAAAGTTATGCCTGTTTTAAAAGCACAATTTAATAAACTAAAAAATTATTACAAGCCATCAAATGAAATTGTTGAAAATCAAAATGATAATAAAAATGTTAATCAAAATGATGAAAATAATACAAAATTGGAAGTTTAATTGTGTAATTTTGTTGTTTTTCCTTGACTTTAAAACCAGATTGATTTATAATTAAATAATCAAACGATGAAAAAGAGAGTAGTTTTGGGGTTCTGTTTCCAGAGAGACAGGGGTGCTGAAATCCTGTTATCAGTCCAAAATGAAAGACACTTTGGAGTTTGAATTTTTAAAGTGGTCAATTTTTTTGACAAATTAGGTGGCACCGCGGAAAGTTTTTTTCGTCCTAATGCAATTGTTTTGCATTGGGATTATTTTTATTAAGGAGTGAAAAGATATGATTAATATTTACAAAACAAACAACTGCGGAGAACTCCGCTTGAATGATGTTGGCAAAGAAGTTCGTCTTGCTGGCTGGGTTAATAGTATAAGAGAACTCGGTGGGCTTACTTTTGTGACTCTGCGTGATCATTTTGGAATCACTCAACTTGTTGTGCGTGATGATAAACTTTTGAAGGGAATAAATAAAGAATGCACTATAACAGTGACTGGAAAGGTTGTTGAAAGAGAAAGCAAAAATCCAAAAATGCCAACAGGGGATATTGAGATAAATGTAGAAAAATTGACTCTGCTTGGAAAATGTCAGGCAGTTCTTCCTTTTGAAATTGCAAGTGCTCCAAACACAAAAGAAGATTTACGTTTAAAATATCGCTATCTTGATTTGAGAAATCCTGAAACCCACAATCTTATTGTTTTGCGTGCAAAAATGTTACAATTTGCTCGAAATAAATTGACAGATATGGGTTTTACAGAAGTTCAAACACCAATTCTTGCAAATTCGAGTCCCGAAGGAGCACGTGATTTTATTGTTCCAACAATCAATGCTCCAGGAGAATTTTTTGCATTGCCACAAGCCCCACAACAATTTAAACAACTTTTGATGGTTTCTGGTTTTGATAAATATTTCCAAATTGCTCCTTGTTTCCGCAACGAGCCAGCACGTGCTGACAGAACTCCAGGAGAGTTCTATCAAGTGGATATGGAAATGAGTTTTGCAACACAAGAAGATGTTCTTTCGGTGTGTGAAGAGTTTGCATCAAGTCTTTTTGCAGAACTTTGTAATCGTGAATTTTCAAAACCACCTTTTGTTAGAATTCCTTATCGTGAAGCAATGGAAAAATATTGTAGTGACAAGCCAGATTTGAGAAATCCATTGACTGTTAAAGACTTGTCAAAAATGTTTGAAAAAAGTGAATTTAATGCTTTTAAAGGGAAAACTGTTAAAGCAGTTTGTGTTAATGCAGGTGAGCAGTCACGTAAATGGTATGATGAAATTGGAAAAGTTATTGTTGCGTATGAAGGAAAAGGTTGTGCTTGGCTTAAATTTGATGGACATGAGTTTTCTGGAAGCATAGTCAAATTTTTGACAGATGAAAACAAGGCTGAACTTGTTAAAACATTCTCTCTTAAAGGTGGCGAAAGCATATTTATGATTGCTGATGAAGAGGAAATGGCTGTCAAACTTGCCAATGTGCTTAGAAATGAACTTGGACAAAAGCTGAACCTTATAGACGAAAACAAAATCGCTATATGCTGGATTGTGGATTTTCCATTCTTTGAAAAGAATAAAGACACTGGAAAAATTGATTTTGGGCATAATCCTTTCAGTATGCCACAAGCAACTTTGGAAGAACTTGACACCAAAAATCCTTATGATATATTGGCTTATCAGTTTGACCTTGTTATTAATGGGCATGAATGTTTGAGTGGTGCAGTGAGAAACCATGATCAAGATATAATGCTGAAAGTTTTCCAGAAAGTTGGTTATGGAGAAGATGTTGTTAAACAAAAATTTGGAGCTCTTTATAATGCGTTTTCTTATGGTGCTCCACCACATGCTGGTTGTGCATTTGGATTTGACACATTATTAATGATAATAGCAAACAAAAAGATGATGCGTGAGATTATTGCTTTTCCATTAAGCAATAATGCTCGTGACCTTATGATGAACGCACCAAGTATAGTTCCAGATGAAACTTTGAAAGAACTTGGGCTTAAACTTATCAAAAAGGAGGAGAAATAAATGAAATTGGTTGAAATTAGAACTCTTCAAAAAGAGCATAAAGACTTTGAAGGAAAAACAATAAAAGTTGGTGGATGGGTTCGTTCTGTTCGAGACATGAAAACGTTTGGGTTTATCGACTTAAATGATGGAACTTCTTTTAAGGGACTTCAAGTTGTGCTGAATGCGGAAACTTTAGAAAACTATGAAGAAATAACAAAACTTAACACAGGAAGCAGTGTTTTGTGCGAAGGTGTTTTGAAGGTGACTCCAAATGCACAGCAACCTTTTGAACTTGTTGCGAACGAAGTTGAAATTATTTCAACAACAGATGTAACATATCCAATACAAAAGAAAAGAACATCTTTGGAAGTTTTGCGAGAACAAGCATATCTTCGTCCACGAACAAATCTTTTTAATGCTGTTTTTAGAGTTAGAAGTGAAAGTGCTTTTGCTCTCCATGAATATTTTCATAATCTTGGATTTGTTTATGTTCATGCTCCAATTTTAACATCTTCAGATTGTGAAGGTGCAGGGGAACTCTTTAGAGTCAGCACTCAGGACATCTATTCTGGCAAGAAATTGAAACCTGAAGATGAACTTCTTGGAGGCAAAGTTTTCTTGTCACCTTCTTGTCAACTTGAAGGGGAGGCGTTTGCACTTGCCCTTGGAAAAATCTATACTTTTGGGCCATCTTTCCGTGCAGAGAATAGTAATACGATTAAGCATGTAAATGAATTTTGGCACATTGAGCCTGAAATGGCATTTTATGAACTCTTTGATGATATGGATGTTATGGAAGGAATGATAAAGTATGTTATCAACCATCTCTTTGACAGATGTAAAGACGAACTTGCATTCTTTGATAGTTTTGTTGAAAATGGACTTTTGGCAAAACTTCACAATGTAACAGAAAATGTTTTTGCAAGAGTGACTTATGATGAAGCAATCAAAACTTTAGAGAAAAATAATGCAAACTTTGAATTTAAAGCTTCTTGGGGTTGTGATATTCAAACTGAACATGAAAAATATCTTACAGAAGTTGTCTATAAGAAACCTGTTTTTGTTTACAATTATCCAAAGGAAATTAAAGCTTTTTACATGCGTCTTAATGATGACAACAAAACTGTCAAAGCAACGGATTTGCTTGTTCCAGGAATTGGAGAACTTTGCGGTGCAAGTGAACGTGAAGAACGATATGATGTTTTGATGAGAAGAATTAAAGAGCTTGGACTTAAAGAAGAAGATTATTGGTGGTTCTTGAATTTGAGAAAATTTGGAAGCGTTAAGCATAGCGGTTTTGGAATGGGATTTGATAGATTCATTATGTATGTCACAGGAATGAAAAATATTAGAGATGTAATTCCTTTCCCTCGCACACCAAATAATTGTAAATTCTAAAAAACATCAAAAAATATGAAAAAAGTGCAAAAAATTGCACTTTTTTTTAATTTTTTAGTAATTTTTGATATATTTTTTATTTTTTTAATTTTTTTGATTAATTTTTTTTAATTTTTTTGTATTTATAATTTATAAACAAATTTAATAATTTAAAATTCTTATTCTGCAACAGGCACTTTTTCTTGAAGTTTTATTCCTTCTTTCTCAGGGTGATAGTTAGACATTTGAAAACTCGATTTTGGATTGTCAACAATTTTTCCGTTTTGATTTCTCATTTTTGGTGATTCAAACTTATAAAAATCTTTAACATTTTTGTCTAGTTCAAGTTGTGGGGTGCTAAATCCAAGAGCTTTTTCAATGTCTGGACATTTTTGCATTAACTCAATCACATTGTCTGCCAGTTGAAAAGCTTTTGAGTTTACAAATCTTTGACAAAGTTCATAATAGTCCGTTGGGTGAGATTCGTAATACTTTGCTTCTTCTATCATAGGTTTAAAATTAATCCCATCACTAAACAATTTTGAAAGTTCATCAATTGAATTTATAATATTTTCATATCTCGTTTTTGATTCGTCTGAATTTAAAATTTTGTTTATGTAATCATTTTGTTCAGGAGTTTGTTCTAAATTGAATTTATTAAGACGATTTTGAATTTCATCTAATCTGCCAAGTGTGAGTTCTATAAAAAATGGGATATGCCTGTCATATATATGTGCATTTACAATTTCATGTTGCATCACACCAGGTTTAAGATTAGAAACTTGAGCAAGCATTTCAAGAAGTGCTGCATATTGCACAACATTCCAATTTCCTGCTGCTAAAGTGTCATTTGAACGTTGTTTTAGAAACATATTCAAAGTGTCACCAGTAACATCAAGTTGCATGTGATGAACACAAGGACGCAAATTCATCTCGGCCAGTTCATCTATATTGAAAAGTTCAGCAATATTTGCTCTATCTGCAGGATTGTTCTTTAAAGTCCAGATGATGCGGTCTATCTGGTCAAATTCACCTTCTTTAAACTTTCTTTTCTTTCCCACTTGATAGCCATAAGCTTTGCCTATACTTCCTTTTTCATCTGCCCATTGGTCCCAAATGTGAGCGTTTAAATCGTTAATATTGTTGCTTTTTCTTTGCCAAATCCAAAGTATTTCGTCAATTGCACCCTTCCAATTTGTATACCTTAATGCGGTGATAGGAAATTCTTCCTGAAGATTGTAATTGACATTTACGCCAAAAAGCTTGACTGTGTGAGCAGGTGTTCCATCTGGCCAATTTGGTCTGACTTTTTCTTTTGTATCCCAGTAGCCTTGTTTTAAAATTTTTTGTGATATTTCTAAGTATTTCCAATCTGCTTTGCTCATATTTTTCATCCCCCTAAAAGATAAAATAACATAATCTTTAATGATTGTCAATATAAAAATTAGATTTTATATTTATTAAGGTTAAGATTTTCATTGTAATATTTGTGCACTACATTAAATGATTTAACAAATTGTCCGATTTTTAAATATGATGATTATAGGTGATTTTTTTATCACCAATAGGAGAAAGTTATGTCAGGAAGATTTAACTGTTGCATCTATAATCATCCTTGCCCAATTTTCTGTCCTTTCATTGATTTCACTTGTTTAAACGAGGTTGTAAACCCTATTGTAAGCAGTTCTTTTGGATTTTTCAACAATATAGTTGGTGGGAGTTTTGCTTCAAATGGGTTAATTCCTGTTTCGCTTGTTCTTCTTGGTGGTGAAGGCGGTGGAATTCTGCCAAGTGAAGGTTCAGTTGTTCTATCTCCAGGCACTTATGAAATAAATTATTTTGCAGGAGGAATCGTTCCTGCGGGAGGCTCGGTAAGTGTTTCTCTTTCTCTCAATGGTTCAATTGTTTCAGGTTCAACAATAACAAGCACTCAAAGTGTTGGAAATTCAGTCAATCTAACAAGAACTATAGTTGTGTCTGCTTTGAATGGTGGAACAATCTCTTTGCTTAACACAACCAATGAAACTACAAATTTCACTTTTGCAAGCATGTTTATAAGAAAATTATGATGCAACACAGAAATCAAAAAAAACAGAGTGCCAAATTTTTGGCACTTTACATAACTTTCTTTGAAAATTGTTTGATTTTTTAATTTTCTTGGTTTACAATAGAATTGTAAGAAACAAAAGAAAAACGAAAAATAGCAAAAAAAATAATCAAAAAATATAAAAAAACATGGTTTTTCTTTAATTTTTAATTGTTTTATAATAAAATAAGTGCTATTTCAAGTTGAATAATATATTGCTTTTGCAACAAACTAAAAGTGGAGGTGTTTATGTCAAAACTATATAATCCAAAAGAGTTTGATATATTTCAACAACTTTATTGGGAAGCTTTTAAGCTTGACGGAAACCCTTATTTGATGCAAGAAGGAATTGTTCAAGAGCGAAATAAAAACAGAGCTTTGATTAAAACAAATGTAAGCACAAAAGAGAAGGAATAGTTTAGCAAGAAAATGTCAGACAAAGTTAAAGCAATTGTCATTAAATCAAACGATAGAAAAGAGAAGGATTCGAGTGTTCTTCTTTTTTCTCTTGAAAAAGGTAAAATTTGGGTGACTTTGAAGGGAATAAAAAGTCAAAATTCAAAAATGAAGCTTGCTCAAAGGATGTTTTGTTTTGGCGAATTTGTTTTGGAAGAAGGCAAATCAGGGCAAATTGTCACTTCATTTAATTGTCTTGAAAGTTTCTTTGAAATTGCTGAAGATGTGGACAAATATTTTGAAGCCTCAGCAATTTTAGAAGTTGTTGAAAAACTTAATTTTTCAAGTGATTTTGAAAGGGTTAAAGTGTTTATGCTTTTGCTAAATGCTTTGAAAAATATTTGTTTTGGAAATTTAAAGCCGAAATATGCAATAGATAAATTTTTTGTGGAATTGTTTGCGATTTATGGATTTCCTATGTATAGCTCAAAATGTTCTGTATGTGGGACAAATGCGTTTGATAAACTTTATGTAAACTATGCAACGGGTGAACTTGTTTGCACAGGGTGTAAAACTTTTATTTCTGATGAATTGTCTAAACCAATTTATTTAGCACTTAAAATTTTTTCTAATACAGATTTTGAAAAATTGTCAACAGTAAGACTTTCGCCTAACAGTGAAAAAAAATTATTAAAAATATTGGTAAAAAATTTTGAAATAAGATTTGACGAATCTCTTAAATGTATTGGAATGTTTGAATAAATTTCAAGATTCAATTCTAAATTAAAAAGCAAAAAAAGAAAATAATATTTTTTTTAATTTTAAATGTTTTTTTAAGTGCAAAAGTGTTGTAGAAATATAAATTTTAATTTAAATACTATAATATAAAAACAAATTAAAAATGGTAAAATTAAAGATAAACCAAAAATAGCAAAAGATATACACATTAAAAATTGAAAATTATTGTCACTTTAATTTTAGCACATTGTGGATGTGCTTTTTTTATAAATTATCAATAGTGATGTCGTCTATTTCATTATCTTTGATATAAAAGGAAGCATATTTTTTATTATTTTTATCAATTAAAATAAATTCTGTTGTTGAGATTGGTAAAAAATCAGTCACATTTCCAAAAAAATCTTTCATTTGAGAAATGTCTATATTATTTTTTAGTGTTCCGCTTAAACAGGTTGTTGCATAAGTATAGTCTTTTGCTTTTACACTTTCCAAAAGCCTATATGGAAGAAGTTCTCCAAGAATTTTGTTTGTTGAAACATCAAATTCTTCGCTTACAAGTTCAATAGATTCGTTAAGTCTAAAAACCGACATTTTTTTTCTGTTTACGCTGTCATTAAAATCTTTTGTCACACAGATTTGATTGCCGTCTATTGAAATTTGTCCATTAAAGTGATAGATTTTTTCTTCTTTAATTGAAAAAGCATATAAATCATTATCAAATATTGCACAAGCAAAATTTCCTATTTTTGTGGTGCTATATTCGTTAAAATTGGAAGGGGCGAAACATTGAATACTTTTGTTTTGTGTTTCAAAAGAGAGTATATTATCTTTTATAGAAATTTCACAATTTTTGCCTGAAATATATAACTTTTTTTTAAATTTTGATGAAAAATTGGCATTTTTTTCTAAAATAATATATTTTTTTTCATTTTGAATGACAACAGAATATCTTGTGCAGTCTTTCAAATTCTGTGTGTTGATATAAAAAGGAATTATGTTTTGATTTTGAGGATAAACATAAATAATTTTTTCGTCAATAATTTCTGCCATATCGTTTGTGTCAAGTTCAAATTCGTTGTCGTTGGATTTTATAAGACACGAATATGGTGTTTTTAAAAAAATCTTCATATAACAAATATATTCAAATTTTAATTCACTTATACGATAAATTATTTTTTATTTACAAATTTTAATTTGCTCTGACAAATAAAGACATAAAATGTTACAAAAATGGGTGTAAATTTAATTTATTTTGTCAACATTATTTGCGGAGGAATATTATGAAAAATTGGAATGATAATGAAGTTAAATCTCTTTTTTCAACAGTAGAAAAATGTAAAGAAGAAAATAATTCACTTGTTTTTGCTTTTTCGGAGCATGCAAAAAAATTTAATAGAAAACCAAACAGCGTGAGAAATTATTATTATCATGAAGTGGATAATCTTATAAATGATAGTAAAAGGTGTAAATCTCTTGAAATAGATTTAGAAAAACATGACAAATCTCATTTCGTGTGTTTTGATAAAATTCAAGAAAATGACTTGTTTGAAGAAATTGACAAGATGACTGCTCAAGGAATGTCTGTGCGTTCTGCATGTTTGAAACTTAGTGATGGGGATTTGGCACTTATGACTCGTTTTCAAAACAAATATCAAAACATGAAACGCAAATTAATTAAAAATACAAAAATGGAAAATAACATTATACCATTTAAGAAACAGAGAACTCTTACTGATAGTGATATAAACAGTCTTTTTCTTGGACTTGTGAAATTAATAAAGAAAACTGCACAAGATGAACTTTTAGAGCAGGGAAAGAATCCTATTGAACTTTTAAAAAATGAAATTGCAATAAAAAACAGAGAGTTTGAATCAATAAAAAACCAATTAGAGAACCTAAAAAAAGAAAATACAAAATTGCGAGAGAAATTGCAGTTTGAAACAGAAAGTAAGACAAAAGCCCTTGAAGAACACTTAAAACAAAAACAAAATGATGAAAGTGAGCAAAAGAGAAAAAGAGGTTGATTTATTGATGTTTTTTGTGATATGATTTTAATATGGAAATTAAACTTGTCACAGGAGCAACAGCTTACGAAGCAACAAAAAATGTTTTATCAAAGATTGACACAAAAAATTTTGATTTTGAAAATATTGTGGTTGTGCCAGATGCTTTTTCTATGCAAGCTGAGAGTTTGATTTTTGATATGTTGGGAATTAAGTCTACATTTAATATTGAAGTTGTTGGAATTTCTCGTCTTGCTGGGAAACTTTTGAGAGATAATAATATTGGTTTTAAACGTATCAGTTCTTTGGAAGAAGTTTTTTGTGTTTATAAGGCGATGCAAAAGAGCAAACAAAGTTTCAAATATTTTAAATCAATTAATGTTGAATTGTGTATGAAAATTTTACAAATCATAAAACAGTTCAAAGGTTGTAAGATTGCTCCGCAACAAATAAAAAATGTTGGTGACGAGAATCTCGATAAAAAAATGGGTGATTTAAAACTCATTTATGAAAATTATGAACTTCTTCTTGCAGAAAAGCTTGATTTGTCAAAATTGTTAAAATTTTTTGTTGAAAATGCAAAAAAATCATTAAATTTATCCAAAATCAATCTTTTTTTCGCAAATTTTGATAGTTTTTCTGCAGAAATAAGTTCTTTTATTTGTGAATTAATTCCACTTGTTAATTCAATTTATATAGGCATGGCGAAACCAATTTCTTTAAAAAATTCGTTTATTTTTGAAGATGATATTTTAAAGAAGATAAGTTCTTTTGCCAAAGAAAACAAGATTACTGTTCAAGTTGAAAATATTCCAACAAAAATTGTAGGCTCAACACTTAATATTGTCGAAAATTTGTTTGGTTTTGATATAGATGAAAAAAAGAGCGATTTTTTTGTTAATGTTGTTGCAAAAAATAGATATGATGAAGTTGAATATGTTGCAAAATACATAAAATATCAAATTTATTCTGGAAATAAATTTAAGGATTTCTCAATTGCAGTGCCAGATAAAAATTATATTGATATTATTAAAAACATTTTTTCTGATTATGATATAACTTTTTATAGTGACGATGCTGTCAATCTTTCACAAACTTTACTTGGACGATTTTTATTTAAATTGATTGAAATAGCAAAAGTTGGATTTAACAGACAAAGTTTTGAATTTCTTGCGTCAAGTGACTTGGCAATTCCAGACGAAAAAGTGGTTCAGGATTTATATTATTTATGTATAGAAGATGAAAAAGAATTCGTAGATAAATTTCCTGCCTATACAGATTTTGTAAACCAAATAAAAAGGCTCAAATTGTGTAAAAAGCTTAAAGAATTTGTTTCTGTTTTAATAGAAATTCTTGAAAAAAGTGAAGAAAATCACAAAAAAATACTTGAAAATTTGCAAAAAAATGGATTTTTTAAGGAAGAAAGTGAAAATTTGCAAACTTCAAGTCTAATTTTGAAAGTCTTGGATAAACTTATTGAAATTGGCGGTGATGAGGAATTTTCTATTTTTGATTTTGAAAATCTTTTAAAATTTTCATTCGAGAGTGTCAAAGTGGAAACTATTCCTTCTTATATAGATGCTGTCTATGTTGGAGATGCAACAGATAGCTATTTTGAAGATAAAAAATTTATGTTTGTGCTTGGAGCAACTTCAAATCTTTTACCACGAACGCGTGCTGATCTTGGAATTATTGATGACACGGAAATAAAGAAATTACGTTTTGAATTTGCTCTTGAACCTGAAATTAGAGTGCTAAATCGCAGAAATAGGCTTAAACTTTTTGAAGCATTGCAACATGCAAAAGAAAAATTGATTGTAACAACTCCAATAAACGATGATGGGCAGAAAACAGAAAAAGCAAATTTTGTTGAAGATTTAATTAAAATATTTGGAAAAAATGTTGTTCATACCAGTGCAATGGAAGAATTTAACGTTGCATTGTTTACGCCAGAAGAAGAACTAGAACGATTGTTATTTTTGATTGGCCATATTGGAAATCTTTCTCATTTTTATACAAAGTTTAAAGAAACTTTGCCTAAAAAATATGTTGGAACAATAAAAAATTTGATAAAAAACACTATACCGGTTGAGAAAAATTTTGAAACTTTCAAAAACTTTAGTAAATTTAATGTTATTAAATCAATTTCTGCATCTCAGCTTGAAACATTTTTTGCTTGCCCTTTTAAATATTTTATGAACTATGTTTTAAGAATTTCGGCACGAGAAAACATTCAACCAACACATGCTCAATTTGGAACATTACAGCATAATATTCTTCAAATATTTATGACACAATTTTCTGATTTGAAAGATTTTAAAGAGAAACAAATTGATGAATTTCTTAATAAAAATCTTGAAGTGGAAGCAAAAAAAGTTTATGATAACAAAGTTTTACAACCCGCATTTTTGAGATATTTGAGAAATGAAAGTAAAATAATCTTAAAAAATGTCATAAAAGAGCAAAATTATAGTGAATTTCGTCCTTTATATTATGAAAAACAAATAAAGCTTCCATTTGAAGGGATTTATTTTAATGGAAGAATTGATAGAGTTGATGTTTGTGGTGATTATTTTAGGATAATTGATTATAAAACTGGAAACACAGGAACTTTAAAAACTGAACTTTTTTATGGGAAAAAACTTCAATTGTTTTTATATGCTGATGCTATGGAAAAACAATTACATAAAAAGTGTGCAGGGGTTTATTATTTTGATTGCAAAACCAAATATATAAAACAAGGGACAGCAAAAAATTTATTGCATGGCTTGACTTTAAAAGATGAAAAAGCAGTTGTTTACAGTGATAAAAGGCTGGCTTTGGGCGATTTTAAGAGTGATATAACTGGGATAGCAACCAGAAGCAATCCTAAAAAAGGAGAATTTATTTTTAAGGGTTCAAACTTGGATTTAATTGAAGATAAAATTTCGTATGCAGTCGAAATTTCAAAACAAGCAGTCAAAGAAATCAAAGATGGCTATTTTGCCGTTAAACCTTTTGCTGATGAATGTGATTTATGTCCATATATTTCAATTTGTAAGCATTGTGATGTTGATGGATATAGAAAAATTTTAAAAAATTGATTGTTTTACAAAGTTTACAAATTTTAAATTTGCAGAAAAAGAGGGATTATGGAACTAGAAGAACAGAATCGAGTGCTTCAAAACACTAAAAAAAATATGTTAATCAGTGCTTCCGCAGGCAGTGGAAAAACATATATCATGATAAAATACATTTGTCAACTTATATGTGATAAAAAGAGCAGAGTTCCTGTTAAGGATTTTTTAGTTTTAACCTTCACAAAATCTGCCGCAAACCAAATGAAACAAAGGCTTTTGGCTAAACTTAAAGAACAGCCACAAGATGAATATATCATTGAACAAATTGATGCACTTTCGACTGCAAATATTTCTACAATTCACTCTTTTTGTGAAAAATATTTGAAAAAATATGCAAATTTATTGAATTTAAATGAAAATTTTTCACTTTTAGATGAAAATATGGCACAAGAAATAAAAGAAAGAGCTTTTGCTTCGTCTTTGAAAAAATTTAATGGCTGTGAAGAATATGAACTCGTTCTTGAATGCTTTAAACATAACACAGAGAAAATCAAGGAAATTATTTTTGAAATTGAAAAACTTGTTGTTGCATTGGCAAACAAAGAAAAATTTCTGGAAGAAAATTTAAAAAATCCGCAAATGTTTTTTGATAGTGCAGTTGTATTTCTTTTTGAATATTACAAAAATTATTTGCAAAGTTTTCTAAAAACTGTTGACAGTCTTCATCTGGAGGATTTTTATGATTTATTGAAAGAATCTGTTGCAAAAATGCTTGAATCAAAGGATATTTTTGAATTTTATTCTTATGCAGAACAATTTAAATTTCCAAATTTACCTCGCAAATCAGAAATTGGAGAAGAACTTGTTTTAAAACTTAGAGTGCTTAGAACAAAATTTAATGCTAGGATATCAAAACTGAAAGATTTAAAATTGGGAGATAAAGAAAACTTAGATTTCCAAAGGGAAGGCTTGCTTGAAAAAGCGATTTTAAAACTGTATCAAATTTATGATAAAGAGCAGGAAGAAATAAAGTCAACATTAAATTGTTTGGATTTTAACGATTTAGAAAAAAATATGAGTCTGTTGTCTCAACATGAAAATTTATTTAAAGATTTTAAGTATGTTTTTATTGATGAATATCAGGATACAAACAAAATTCAAGAAAAAATTATAAAAAATGTTGCAAAAAATTGCAATTTTGTTGCTGTTGGTGATGCAAAACAGGGGATTTATGGTTTTCGTCTTGCAAGTGCAGAAATCTTTTTGAAAGATTTGAAGGATTTTCAGGAAGGTGAAGATTCTGCAGTAAATTTCTTGCAATCAAATTTCCGTAGTGCTCAAGAGGTTTTAGATTTTGTCAATGATGTGTTTAAAGTGTGTATGACTGAAGAAATCACAAAAATTGACTATGCAAACACCTCAATGTTGCAAGGGAGAAGCGAATTTGCAAATGATGGACAAAAAGCTGTTAATATAGAACTTGTTGTTGCTCCACAAAAAAAAGAAATTATAATTCCAACATTCTATGATGTTAGGACAGCAGAGATTATAAAAGATGAAAGAAATTTTCCACTTCTTTGCGATATTTTGTTGAAAATTAAAGATGCTTTATCTTCTCAAATCTCTGACAATGGACAGCTAAGACAAGTAAAGTTTGGCGATATTGCCATTTTATCTAGGAAAAGAGATGGGCTTTTTAATGATATTGAAAAATTTTTAACAAATTTTGATATCCCTGTGCTTTCAAATTCTAGACAAAACCTTTCAGATGAACCACAAATTAAGGTTTTGATAAATTTCTTGAAATTAGCACTTTCGCTTGACGATGAAATTGCTCTATTGAGTGTGTTGACATCTGGTTTATATTCTTTGAGTTTTGAAGATGTTTTAAAGCAAAAAGGGGACAAAAAACTTCGTGAAATTGTTGAATCTAATCAGAACAAACTTTTTTCTGATTTTAATGATGATTTAAAAACATTTAGGTTTGAATATCAAGTCTTTGGAATAAGAAAATCTCTTGAAAGAATTTTCTCAAAACGTGATTTTCGAGCCTTTATAAACCTAAAACCAAATGGAATTAAACTTAATATTTTTATAGACAATTTCTTAAAAGAATGCGAGAAATTTGATTATGATTTGCCTGCACTTATAAACTATTTTGAAAATGTTGAGATTTCTGTTTCTGCAGAAGCTAGTGCAAGTGAAGAAAATGTGCTTTTGACAACAATACATGACAGTAAAGGGTTGGAATATCCTATTGTTTTTCTTATTAATTGTGATGTAAGTTTATCAAAGGCGGCTCCAAAGGTTGATGTTGAGATTGATGAAAAATTTGGATTCGCAGTGAAGCTTTATGATAAGGCGAACAACAGCGAACTTCAATCTGTTAGAATGAGAGCAATTAAAGATAGCAGAAGACAAAGAGAATTTGTTGAAGAACTGATGATATTCTATGTTGCTTTGACGAGAGCTAAAAACAGACTCTATTTGTTTGGATTTTATGATGAATCTTTTTTTGAAAAACTTGATTTGCGTGATTGCGACTCTTATTTCGACTTTATATTCTTTGCATTAAAAGATGTTAAACCTGAACTTGACAAATCGAATATGTATGAAAAAGAAAATTTGAGAATAAGTGTTGTTGATGGAAAAATTCCAGATGAAATTTTTGAAAAACAAAATTTAGAAAATATGGAAATTTTGCCGGAAATAGCTGAAAAAATTGAAAAATATCTTAATTTTTCATACAAATTAGATTCAAGTTCAAATTTTAAGTTGAAAGAAAGTGTGACTGCATTAACATCAATGAACCAGGAAAATACATTTGAGAAATTTGCAAATGACAACTTCAATTTTTCGGATAATTATATTGAAACTGGAAATGCTTATCATCTTGCACTTAAAAGTTTGGATTTTCAAAAAATTTCTGATTTACAGTCATTAAAGCAAGAATTGGAATTGCTGGGAGATGTTGTTGACAGAAGTTTGCTTGATGAAGAAATTTTACTGAAAAATGTTTTGATTTTAAAAGATTTAACAAATGGTGCAAAAATTTTTAAGGAAAAAGAATTTGTTTTGAAAGAAAAACTTTGTGAACTTTTAAAAACAGATGTTGATGACAAAATTTTGGTTCAAGGCATTGTGGATTTATTTGCAATTAAAGATAATGAAATTATATTAGTGGATTATAAATATACAAATCATCATGATAAATATTATTTAATAAATAAATATAATACACAACTAAAACTATATAAAATTGCTCTTGAAAATGCTTTTAATATGAAAGTTTCAAAAGCCTTTTTGCTGTCTTTAAAGTTTGCAGAGCTTATTGAAATGAACTTTTAATTTCTGATTTTTAAACATAATTTTTCATATATTTTAATCCCTTATTTTATCGCAAGAATAAATGTATGAAAAAATTTTAAAAAATTATTAAAAATTGTTAGTAAATATTTTTTAAGATGTGATATACTATGTTTGATATATGAACATTTGATTTCTTCTAATCACTTCCTTGAATATAAAGTTTGTTCATAAATCAAAGGAGGTTACTATGATTTCAACTATAAGTGATATCATATCTGACTTGGCGACATTCTTCACAAATTTATCTAAGAGCCTTTCAGCTGACTTAATCTTTTTCCTTGCTCTCGCTGTGGAAGCTGGAATTGTTGTGTTGTTTGTTGTGAAAAGTCTTTATTCCTATGAGTCATCACTCAACAGAACTCTTGATAAGGCAAACTATTGGCTTTTTCAAAACAAGTTTGTCACGGAAGAAAATATTCAAGAATTAAATATGCTTTTTAAATCGCATGGCCCAAAACGTCTTTGCTATTATTGGCAACAATACATACTTTTCAGAGAAGGTAATCCTTCTTCTTATCTTTCAACGGAAAATTTGATTGAAAAACCTTTAAAAACAAGTTCGTTTAATTCAAATATTAAAAACCTTTCAATTTTCACAACTCTTTGGGCTTTTATTTCTGGTATGCTTGTTTGGGCAGTTTCGGGTGCAACAAGTTCAATCTTAAATGGAAACGCAATTTTGATGGCAATAATGGTTCCAGTTTTTGTTATGATTATTGGTGTGATTTTTATTGTTTTCCTTCGTGCAAGAAAAAATGTTGTGTTAAATTCTTTATATCAAAACACATCATTGTTTGGACGTTTTATGGATAATGCTTGCGTTGATCTTCCAACTTACATTGACTATCAAATTTTGTTCACTCCACAAGAAATTGAAAATGGACAACCTGTTTTGCGAGAATTTTTGGATTATAAGGCAAGAAAAGAGAAAGAAGAATTCAACAAAGCGAAGGAAAATGAATTCGCACATGAAGAATACGACTTTTCTGCAACAGGTATTGATGGTTCTATTGTTCTTGACAGAGCAATGAGAGAAAGTGAACTTTTCCTTAAAAAGAAAGAAAAAATTCTTATTCAAATTTCACAACTTGAATCAGCTGTTGATTCCAGAAGAAAGAATTTTGATAATGTTCAAAAGGAATATCAAACAAAAATTCAGGCATCTAAAGAAAATATTGAAAGATTGCGTCAGATGCAGGAAGAAACCACTAATAGAATTGAGAGCAACTATTATCGTAAACAACAGACACAAGAAATTGGAAAGCAGGAGCAATACGAACAAGAGTTTGAACAACAAAGAGCTAAATATTTGCTTGAAAAGAATGAAGGTGAAGAAGAAATTGCAAAACTTAATGCTCAACTTGAAGCCGACAGAAAAGCAACAGAAACCGCAATGCTTAGTGAATATCAAACCTTCTTTAACAAATTCTGCACAAGTGCAGAGAAAGTTGTTGCTCAAGTTTTTAAAGACAGACTTAACGAACTTTATGATGAAAATGAAAAAGATAAACAATATATCACAACTCTTGAAATTAAATTGAAGAACACTCCAGATGCTGAAAGTTCTCTTAATGAAGAGGGGACATACGATAAAGACGGAAACTATGTTTATCCAAATGGCACATTCTTTGACAAGGAAGGCAACTTCCATGATGAACGCGGAAATGTTTATTCTCAAGATGGGAAACTTATTTTTGAGTCTGAAAAAGTCCCTGAAGTTGCAGAGAAAAAAGAAGTTGTTGACTTTGACGACTTTAATGAGTTTGACTTTATGAATGATGTTTCTCAAAAAGGCGAAGTTTATGATGTTGCTGAGAAAGTCGTTAACGATGTTGATGAAAACAGAACTGTTAAAGTTGTCAATAAAAGTAAGAAAAACAACATAATGGAAGGACGTGTTGTTGAAGATAAAACAGATGCTACTGAAAATATAGAATCTGCAGAAAATGAAAAATCAGATAATGAAAATACAGATAAACAAAACACTGAAGACACAAATTTGAAAACTGATGACACACAGGCTGAATCTAAAAAAGAAGATTTGACAGCTGAAAATAATGTGGAGAATAAAGAAGAAAAAACTAAAGAAAACACATCAAAAGATAAACCTAAGAAATCAACAAAATCTCGTGGTAGACCAACGAAAGCAAGCACAAAGGACAATGAAAACAAGCCTAAAAAGAGTGCTGGACGTCCAAAAAAAATTGTGAAGGAAAGCGAAAGTCCAAAACCTAAGTTGGAAAGAGGAAGACCCAAGAAAACAAATGTTGAGTCTATCGAAGAAATCAATAAACGTCTTTCAGAAGAAGAAGAAAGAATAAATAAAATTCGAGCTTCTTTAAATCAAGATTTGCAAAAAGCAATGGATGAAATAAGCACTGACACAAAAGATGAAAATAAGGCCCGTCGTGATAAGCTGATCAAGGAAATCACAAAACTACAAACAGAAGCACAAAATGTCATTCAAAATGCTGACACAGAAGATAAGATTGCTGAAATAAATGCAAAGCTTGAAAAACTCCTTGACCAGATTCAAAAATTAGGATAAAAAAAGACCAAAAATTTTGGTCTTTTTTATTTTTAGTTTATTAAACAATGAATTCTAAAAATTAAGATTTGAGATTTGAGTTTTTGTTAAATCAAAATTTTAAATTTTTTAAATTAATATTTTAAAAAGTTCAACTTGCCCAGAAACAAGTCCATAAATCAGCATTCCTATAGAACCTAGAATACACAATCCACCGACAATGTAGTTGGCTCTTTTTGAAATAACAGATGGGTGATTTTTATCTCTGTTATAAACGCCATTAAAGACAAGTGCAAGTCCGAGCAAATACATAATATATATTACAGACAAATATAAGTCAAGATATCTTATCACTTTGAAATAATAAAGCAAAGCTAAAACAACAGCCGCACAACTAAAAAACAAACCAATTAAAAGGTAGCGTCTTGCAGATTTAGACATCAAACACCTCCATTTAATATAATGATAAGTTTTTAAATTAAATATGTCAAATAAAATTTGAATTTTTTTAAATCAAATGCCAATTTTGATATTAGTTTTTAAAATTTGGCACAAAGCAAGAGTTAGCACTTTCAAAATCTTGAACAAAGCCATTTGTGATTCCTAGTTTTTCGAGATGCGTAAGCACAAGTTTATATTCGATAGGAGTAATTTTTCTATCTAAACAGCTGTTTCCATTTGGAGTGAACTGACTCATGAGGCTAAGCATTCTGTTTGGGAAGTTTTGTTTTATTAAGTCTAAAACTTCAAGTGAATTTTCAACATGGTTTGGCAAAACAAGATGTCGAATTATTACACCTTGCTTCATCAATCCCTGTGCGTCAAAGATGTCTGTTTTTTGTTTGCACATTTCTGTGATAGCTGGAAGTGCATAATCAACATAGTCTTTACATGAGGAAAATTTTTGACTTAGAAGATTTGATGAATATTTGAAGTCAGGGAGAAAAATGTCAACAAATTTTGAAATTTCCTTAATTGTTTCTGTGGTTTCATAAGCGTTGGAATTCCAAATGACAGGAATTTCTTTATTAAATTGCTCAAAAACCTCGCATAAAGTTTTTGAAAAATGTGTTGGAGTGATTAAATCAATGGCACAATGATTTTTTTGCTTTTCTTTTAACAAATGAGTAAATTCTTCAATGCTATAAAGTTTTCCAACTCCACCTCTTGAAATTTCAATATTTTGACAATAATCGCATTTCAAATTGCAGCCAGAAAAAAATATTGCAAGGACTCCTTTTTCATTTGAAAGACATGGTTCTTCCCAGCAAAAATGTTCGATTATTTTGGATATTCTCAATTTTTCAGTCTCATTGCAAAAGCCTGGAGTTGTGCAACGTTCAACGCCACACTTTCTTGGACAGATTTCACATTTGTTTTTCAAATTTTTAATAACCTTTTTAGTTCAAATCTTAGACATTTTTAATTTTTATCCTTTAAAAATTTAGCAAATATGACATTTTATCTTAAAAGAAATGTTGACTTATTATTGCACAAAGATTTGTTTTTTGTCAAGTTTTTCGGTGTTTAAATAATTTTAGGGTTTACAATTATTGAAAATATATAGACAAAATTCATAATATATGTTATAATAACAAAGTAAATTGAAATGGAAACATTTTTGAAAATATTTTTTTCAAGGACATATTATAAAAACATTTCAAACATTAAGGAGTTTTTATGCACCCCAGTTGTATGATGCTTGCAACAAAATTTAATGCTACACATGGAATTTTAATCGCAGTGATTGTGATTTTGCTTGTTTGTTCGGCATTCTTTTCGGCGGCAGAAACCGCTTTTTCTTCTATGAATATTATAAGAATTCGCACAATGGCGGAAAACAAAGTTAAGGGAGCGAGAAAAGCACTTTATATATCAGAACACTCTGACCGTGCATTAACAACAATCTTGGTTGGAAATAACATTGTGAATATTCTTGCAACCACTCTTTGTGCTTTTATTTTGTCTGATCTACTTGTTGACCCAACTCTTCTCAATGTTTTGAACACTCTTGTTATGACTATTGTTATTTTAATCACGGGAGAAATTTTGCCAAAAGCTCTTGCAAAAGCGAATCCAGAAAAGACAGCAACAAAATTTTCGCTAATTTTATATTTACTTATGAAAATTTTGTATCCTATTGTTATTTGTTTTTATGGGCTTCAAAAGCTTTTCACGAAGAAACAATACACCGAACGTCATGAAACAGCAACTTTCACCGAAGATGAATTGGAAAGCATTATTGACACTATGGAAGAAGAAGGTGTTTTAGAAAAAGATGAAGTTGATATGTTGCAAGGCACTTTCAAAATGAAAGAAGCAACTGCACACGACATTATGACACATCGTGTTGATGTTGAGTTTTTGGAAATTAATGATAAGCCAGAAGTCGTTGAAAAAGCAATTTTGGAACATAAATATAGTCGTTTTCCAGTTTATCAAGACAACACAGACAATGTTGTTGGAGTTCTAAACATTAAGGATTATATCTATGCAAAAATTGAGGGGAAAGATGTTGAACTTTCAAAGCTTATGACTATTCCGCTTTTTGTTGCAGAAAACACTAATGTTGACACACTTATTAAAGAAATGCAAAAAGAGAAAAAACATCTTGCCATTGTGCTTGATGAGAAGGGCGGAGTTTCAGGAATTGTCACACTGGAAGATTGTGTTGAAACAATTTTTGGAGAAATCTTTGACGAAACAGATGTTGGAGAAACTGAACCAAAGATTGAACAAATCGGAGATGATGAGTATTCTGTTGACACAGAAATCACAATAGAGGACCTTTTTGATAGATTGGAAATTGAAACGCTTCCAGAAAATCCGTATCAAACTTTAACTTCATTTTTATTTGATTTATCAGAGGATATTCCAGAAAAAGGAAGTGAGTATGTTTATCACACAATAGATGAAATTCTTGATGATGAAGGAAATTTGACTCTGCATAAAATTAATATGATATTCACTGTTACAAATATGGATGGAAGAAAAGTCAATAAAGTGAACTTAAAAATTAAATATATTGATAACGAAAATGAAACTGAATCTGAAAACAAAGATGATGGAAAAGCATGAAAATAATAAAGAAAAAATCTCTTTACTAATGCTTAAATACTTTTTCTTTGAAAAAAAATTGTTTTTTCTTTCTTAATGTGTTAATATATTCTTATAAGTCGATAAGTCAAAATTTGAGATGCTCGCAAATTTGATAAGAAACAAATCAATTAAACTATAAAATTGAGCAAAACTATAATTAATTGGAGAAAAAATATGAGTGAAAATGTAATTAAACCACATCTTGTTAAACCAATGTTGGAAAAAGTCGTCTATGAAAAAATTTCTTTGCCACAAGCAAACGCAATGATAAACATAAAACCTGAAGATGTGATTGATATTCGCAAAGTGACTGAAGAAATTGTTAAAGTGACACTTGTTCGCAGTTTGGTGATAAGCCCTGCAAATCTTATGAAACTTGCAGTTTCAATGAGCATCGACATTCCTGTTGATAGCATTGAATTTATGAAATTGCCTGATCCAAAGGAATATATAAAAACAAGTGCTCCTGTAAGGATTTTAATATCCTATGTTTCAAGCATCATCACAACACTTTCTATGAACACAATCCTTGGGCCAATTGTCACACCACCAAATTTGCAAGAATAATTTGTAAGAGAAAGTGATAAATTGTTTTTTAAACCATTTATAAGGTTGTGAAAAATAAAGTTTTTAAAATTTTTTGATACTATGCAGAAAATAGGACAAAAACAGAAAACATCTGTTTTAATTAAAGTTGCAAATTGTAAATGCCTTTTTTTATAATGATAAAACAGTTTGCAACAAGTTTGCGGGCGTAGTACATCGGTAGTATGCGGGCTTCCCAAGCCTGAGAGGTGGGTTCGATTCCCATCGTCCGCTCCATTTTGTATATATTACCCACAACAACTACAATATGTTGTGGGTATTTTTTTAATTTTTTGGTGTTTGTGTCGAAGTTGTGTAAAAAGTTTTGTCAAAAGTTTTGTCAAAATTTGGGATATAAGTCCCCATAAATATCACGCAAAGAGGCTTCTGTTATGTTCTCTCGAATGTTAGTGTATATATCATTTGTTGTTATGGTGGAAGCATGTCCAAGTTGCATTTGGCGATATTTATCACGTGCACCAAGAAAATATAAATTTGCTGAACATGTGTGTCTTAAGCAGTGTAAACATTTATCACAGTTGATTTCAGTCAAAATTTCTTTTATTACAGAAGTCGCGTAATATTTACTAATACCAAAAGTGTTTGTTGTCATGTTTTCTTTGAGAAATTGCACAAATGCAGGTGTTACATCTACAAATCTATCTGCATTCCGAGTTTTAGTTCCTCGAATATGAATGCGATTTTTAATTTCGTCAAGATCAGTTTTAATGTTAAAGTTAACTGTTTCTTCTCTTCTACTACCAACAATTAATGAAAACATTGCAAACAAGAAAACATTTTTACTTTTATTTTTGGCAGTTTTTATAAAGGCTATTTGTTCTTCAAGATTTAGTGGAGTTCTAATAAGTTGTTTCTTGCGTTTTGGCTTTTCAAGTCCAAGTGTAATATCTCTCTTTATACGATTAGTTACAAATGCTTTTTTTAAAACTCTAACAACTCGCTGAAAAACTTTCTCTTGCAATCTTTCTTTTTCAATTTTATCAATAAATACTTGTAATTGTTCTGTTGTTAATTTTTCCAATGGAACGGAACTGAATGCAAAAGCAATTTGTTTTTTGCTGATTCTATCCCATTCTTCAACAGTTTCTTTGGTGTAATTTTTGTTTCGTATAAAATTATCAATGAAGAAATCAAAATACTGAGCAAAAGTAAAGTTTTTTGAGTTTTTAAGTTTTTTCACCTTTCTCACTTGTTTAGGAGAAATATTTTTGATTTTTTCTAACAAGCCACGATAGGTGTTTGAGATAGCATAATATAACAATCCATTTTGCTGTTTAGAATACATCCACCTTCCGTCTTTTCGCTTATAAACATTTTTTTTCATTGAATCTGCTCCTTTTAATTCAGGAACAGACTTTTCTTCAAAATTTTCTAAACTGTTTGTGTTGTCAACGAGCAAAAATGGCCCTTTAACAATATTTTTTGATTTTTCAAAAATCGTGATTGTCTCAAGAAGCAGTTTGGCACTCTTCTGTGCAACGCGAATTGCTTCTTGTTCTTTATCAATGACTTTTTGATGAGTGTCGATTTCATCTAATTTTTTGTCAAGTTCTTTAAGTTGTTTTTATATATTCTTCCATTAAATTTCTCCTTCCTTAAATTTGCTTTTTTGTTTTTGTTCTTTCCTGGTGGACTTTAAGCCTTCCATGAAAGCTTCAACACGCATACAGTCTTCTTCATCAAAAGACAAAATATCTGCACAAAGAGATTTCTGAAGTGGTGTGGATTCTGGTGTTCGAGTGATGTCACGAATTCTGTGGTTAACTAAATAATCAATTGAGCATTCAAAAAAATCTGCAAGTTTTTTTAAAGTTGAGATGTCTGGTTCGTATCGTCCTTTTTCATAGTGGCAATATGTTTGTTTTGAAACTTTGAGGAACTGTGCCACTTCAGCTTGCGTTAATCCCAAATTTTTCCGCAAAAATTTTAAATTATTCATACAACCTTCTTCTGTAAATTTATTCGGTTTTGTCCACAATATTTGAATTTTTTGATTGTTTCTGTTCTTTCCTGGCAGATTTTAAGCCTTCCATGAAAGCTTCAACACGCATACAATCTTCTTCATCAAAAGACAAAATATCTGCACAAAGAGTTCTTTGCAATGGTGTAGCATCTTTGGTTTTTGTAATATCTTGAACTTTGTGTCCAATGAGATAATCAACTGAGCAATTAAAAAAATCAGACAATTTTTTCAAAGTTGATATGTCTGGCTCGCTTCTTCCACTTTCATAGTGGGCATAAGTTGATTTGGCAATATTCAATTTTTTTGCCATATCACGCTGATTAAGACCTTCATTTGCACGAAGAATTTTTAAAATTTCCATAGTAAACCCCTATATTAAAATTAAATTTTCCACACAAAACCTCCTTCGTGAAAGGTTACTTTTCCGTTTTGCCCACAAAATTTGCATTTTTTGATTTCTTTTGTTCTTTTCTGGCTGACTTCAGCCCTTCCACAAATGCCTCAACACGCATACAATCTTCTTCACCAAAAGCCAAAATGTCGGTGCAAAGAGACCTCTGCAGAGGGGTCGCCTCTTGTGTTTTTGTTATGTCTCGAACTCTGTGACCTAATAAGTAATCCAGCGAGCAATTAAAAAAATCTGCCAAATTAAACAAAACTTCTATGGGTGGATTAACTTTTCCAAGTTCATAGTAGCCGTAATTTGCTTGTGGAATTCCAAGTTTTTGAGACACTTCTCTTTGAGTTAAACCCAAATTTTTACGCAAAAATTTTAAATTATTCATAGAAACCTCCAACTAAATTTTAAAATTTTTAAAAAAAAACAAAAAATTTTGTTCAAACGCTTGACAAAAAACCAATATTATTTATAAAATCAAGATGTAAAAACAAATATGGTTGTTCAAAAGAGGTGCAAAAATGGAAGAAAAGCAAAAACTTCATGAAATAAGAGAACGAGTCGAGGCTCTTTCAAAAGAAATTAAGGTTTTGGAAGAAGAAATTGATTCACTTCAAAAGTGGGAATTCACAGAAGAAGAAAAAAGATTTTTAAAAGCTCTTCCAGAAGATTACAAATGGATTGCAAGAGATAAAGATGGCGATCTTTATGTTTATAAAACAGAGCCAAGAGAAGGAGAATACATCTGGAAAATACATCTTCTAAATTTAAACAAATTCAATTTTTTGATTTTGCTTCAATCAAATGGGAAGACGAGATTCCTTGTGAATTTAGAAAATTTTTAGATTGAGGTGAAGAGATGTTAACTGAAGAGGAAATTAAAAACCTGATTGAAGATGCTGAAATAAAAACTTTAAAAATCCTTTCTCTTCCAAAGTCAATTGAAAATGGGATTGAATTTCAACGTCTATGTGCAAAAATAGAGGCTTATAATGAAGTCTTACAAACTCAAAATCAGGAGGCAAAATATGACATTTGAGAGTGCAATTCAAAATCGAGCATGGTTGCTTGCAAACAACAAAGAAGCAGAGTTTGAATTCTGGTGCAGTCAAAATCAATGTGACCAGTCGTCAGAATCTTTACAGTTTTTTCATAATGAAATTATAAAAACCACAGAGAAAGAAAAAATGACGCGTTCATTTTCTAACTACTGTGGTTTTTTTGTTGAATGGAACTCTGACTTTGGCACTTGTAGAGTTTTTGTTCCTGGGGAAAAGGAAGGTAAATCATTGCTAAAAAAAATAAAAGTTGAAGGAAATCTTTACAAGAATGTTAACGGAAAAATAGAAAAGATTTATTAGAGGAGAGTATGGAAGCACGTCAACAAAGATTTATGTATGATAACCGTCTGTCACCTATGGCACGTATTTATCTAGCGGAAATCAGTAAATATTATGGCACGCCAATAGACTGTTTTGACGATGATTTTTATTTCTCTGCCATTTTTAAGGTTTCAAGAAGACAAATAACAAACTGGAAACAGGAATTGAAAAAATATGGTTATCTGAAAACAGTTAAGTTTGGAGACGGACGAAGATGTTTGGAATATTGTCCAGATTTGCAAAATCAGTTGATTCAAGGAAGTCAAAGAAAAGCAATTTTCTTAACATCAGATAGAACCTTGTTAAGAAACACCTTTGAAGCATTGAATTATTATAATTCCTACATTGATTCTTTTACACAGTTTTCAGATAGAATCAAAGGTTATTGTCGAATTTTTTGTCACACTTTTGCAAATTGTCTCTTTGATGAGCAGTATTACAATATGAGAATGAGTGTTAATGGTGCTGTTATTTCACAAGAGTTTTTACAATATGTAGTTGAACATTTCTCACTTCAAGTTGCTTGGAAAACAATTCAAAGTGTCATGAGAAAATATTCACAAATTGAGCATTTAACATTGTATGTTTTGGCATCAATTTCAAAACTTTATTGGGAAGAATACAACATTGCTAAGGGCTTAAAAAATTTTGAACAGCATAGGAAAGAGAACGACAAAATTATTCAGGAATTATTAGACTTTGAAGAGTTTAAACAGAAAAAACATTTATCAAAACAAACTGGAGGGGAAAATGAGTAACTATGACGATTACTATTATTCACGAAGAAAAGATGACACTGTTGCTATGGCTGGCAAAATCATTTTGGCAATCATAATGATTGTTTGTTTAATCTTAGATGCTGTTTATTTAGTCATTTTATTTGGTGGGAAGAAGATATTTTTTGACACTAATATAGTTGACCAAGTCACATTGAAAGATGGTGTGCAAGAACCAACAATTGAGGTTAATTATTTTCAAAACAAGGATGGAGATGGACTGGAATTGTTTGAAATAAAGTTTACTTCGTTGTTAGGAGAGAATAGAGAGAACACGTTTTCACAAGGTATTCAATTTGTTGGAAAAACTGAAAGTGACAAACTTTCATGGGAATACGTTGTGGACAAAAACAGGAGAGTAGAGCATTTCTTTAATGGTGGCTGGTGGATTTTTGATCAAAATGAACAGATTGTGACATGGGGATTTCAACGTCCAACTGAAAACACACTCTCATATCAATATCAGTCAATTGATAATTTTAAATCACCGATACTTGCCACAAATGAAATTGGTGCAGACTCAGTTTTTAAAACTACACTGGGAGAAGAAATATATGCAATGCAATTTAAGTGGGACAGTATCGATGCAAGAGTTGGCGGAGCGAAAAAAGAAATTGACTCAAGCAACAAATTTGTGATAAATCCTGC
Source organism: uncultured Clostridia bacterium (assembly GCA_947591785.1). Taxonomy (GTDB): domain Bacteria; phylum Bacillota; class Clostridia; order Christensenellales; family UBA1242; genus Caccovivens. The sequence continues at coordinate 68,987 of CANQDK010000006.1, forward strand.
CACACTATATGGACAAGGTGAAATGCGTGACTATGGGCATTTTGGAAGAATATGGAATTATTGGCTTTCTTACGCAGACTTAAACTTTTTCTCTTTGAAAGTCTATGATGCAATTCAATCAGTTGTGCCTGGAACTGATAGTGGAATAGTTTTTAAATTTGCAGACCTTTTTAATTTCTATAAATGCACTGATGAAAAAAACGGAAAATACGAGGAACAAGCAACGGAAGGTGACTTATTCAATCGTCAAGTTGAGAATTATTTCAACATAAAAATTCAAGTTCATGCAAATGGTGCAAAACGTGCTTCAGATAGTATGTTCAATGCAATTAAAGGTGATGCTGGATTTAATTTAACAGGGAACTATGAAGGTGGCACAGGGGATTACTTTTACGGAAAAAATGTTTTAGATGTTGATATTTATGATTTTGAATATGTTTTTTTAGAGAATACGACTTACAATTTGAAACTTAAAGAAGATTTTGTCACATCATATTTACCTTTTGTAAACCAAATATCACTAAGAATAATTTTAGATCTTGACGAACTTGAAAAAAACAACATTGTTTTTGGAGGTTTTACAGAAAACAGTGGACTTAATGAATTTACAATTTTGGAGTGTAAAACACGAAAGACTATTGAAGGGCATATCCAAGAGAATGATGTGGACATAAATGCACGAACAAGTGGAGGTGGCGTATGAGCTGGCAAAATTGGGTGATTCTTATAGTTGCAATTGTGATGACAGGAGTAATTGTATATTTGTGTATGAAATATCAGTGGATGAAAATTCTTGCAAAAATACTTATTGTTGTTGCAGTTTTGGGAAGTGGAGTTTACACAGGTTATCAGATATTTCTTCTAAACACTGCAACAGGTGGAACGCATGGCAAACTCGAAGGTGTTTATGGCAAAAATGAAATTGAGGTTGTTGATAATTTAAAATTTAATCTTCATAATACAGAGTTTAAGGCGGTTGGAGATGAAACAGATTATGAATTGACAGTAGATATTGAACAAATAATGGAATTAGACACAACTAAAAATTACAACATTTTCATAAATGATGTTCCATGTTCTAACGCTTCTTATTATTTATTCTCAGGTAACCAATTCATTACGGCAAATTATACATATTCGTATTATACGGAGTCGGACTATTTGGAAATGACGGATAGTTTAAAAATCAGCATCGTTTTCTACAAAAATTATACTCGAATTTCACTTAAGACTGATGGTGGAGAAGATGCAGTAAAATATTGGAATTCTTATGTCAATAAAAACAACTTTGAAATCAGTGTTCGCGAAACAGATTATAGAAGAAACAAAAATTTTGTCATTCTCAACACTGTAAATCAGATTTTTGAAAAAGCGATTGAAAAATATCATCCACTTTTTGATATCTACAATACAATCATTGATGGTGAAAACATTTATGTTCAGGGTATTGATGTAATGCTCGATGGAATATCGGTAGATTCGCTTTATATGTTTAACATTCCTGGACTGGGAACAGAATTGTGTGACAGCGAGGATGAGCTTGCTCAAGCAGTAAATAAAATTGACCCTCTCACCATTGGAAACACATTTTCAGTCGATATTGATTATTATCTCAAATCTCAAAAGGGCATAAACAACGATGATATCGCCAAATTTCGAGAAGAAGTAGAATCAAAAACAAAATATTATGTGATTAGTTCAAAGTTAGTTGAAAAGGTATCCACGGGAGGTTCTCCAGGAACAGACGTTGCTTTTGTAAAAATCACCGATAACAAAGTTAATATTACAAAAACTGTAACGGTTTATGCAGCTGCGAACCTTCAAGATAAAAACCAAGTCAATTGGGAAGGGATGATTTCGTATGCTGCATTAAAAGATGCTTTGGGGGATTCTTTCAAACTTTCAGAATTTGTTCTTGTTGACCCTGAAAACCCAGATAAAATTTTATAATTTTTGTCTACAAAAAAATAAAAAAACTAAAAGAAAAGGAGAAAAAAAAGAAAATGAAAAAAACAAAGAAGAAAAACAACACATCAGGAAAAGTTATTGCTGGGACATTGGCGGTTGCTCTTGGCATAGGTGGAGGTATTGCTGGAGGGGTAGCAATAGCAAATAATGATATTAACACCAGGCTTGAGCAAGAAAAGAAAAAAGGATATGATGAAGGATACGGTGAAGGCGTAAAAGTCAACGTTGGTGTTTCTGAAGACGAAGTGCAAGAGAGAGAAGAAAATGCACGTCAAGAGGGATATGACGAGGGATACGAACAGGGCTTGCTAGACCAAAAAACACATGGCACAAGTGGAAAACGATTTAGCCTTGAGGATTTTGGAGACATTGGAGATATCGAAATTGAACAAATTGACGATGATTACACATTTTTCATTGTTCAAAATGGGGAAAAACCTGGCACATATCTTTTAGATAGAAATTCACAAACATACGAACAATTATCTGAAGATTGTAATGGTATAATTGCAAAAACACGTGATAGTATTTTCTGTAACTTTGAACAGAATGGAGTGAAAGCAACCGTTGGAAAATTTGATAAATCCACACGAGAGTTGAAAAATATTGAAGTTGTAGATAGTGTTTCTGGATTTGGAACTTTTAGTGTAAATGCTACAGTTTTGAAGAAAGGAATTTTGCTTCATGCAAGTTATTCTTTGTTAGATTCAGCGGATGTTATATACGAAGATATTGCTTATTTAAGTTTTGACTCAGAGATACCAGAGAAGATTGTTGAAGAAAAACCAGCTTCTATTTTAGACGTTCAAAAATGGGAAAATTTATACAATGGGATGTTTTACACAACTGGGAAGAAAGAGGAAGATGTCTTTAAAATATTTGACGAGGAAACAAAAACATTTAAGAAAATGGAAAGTGATTTGTCATTGAATGTTGAATATCGTGATAACATTATTTCTAGCATCAGGACATCTTCCAGATTTAAAAATGACAATAAGATTGTTATTCAAATTCCACAAAATGAATTTGGCGGAGATGAAGAATTATTTCTTTTTGATAAAGAGAATTTAAAAATCAAGAAACTTCACTGTGAAGAGCCAGATAAGGATAATGAGATTATAAATTGGGAAATAAAAGAGGTTAATAACATTCTGTTCTTTAGAGCATATGAAAACCAAACTAAATTTTACAAATTGGGAGAGGATGGATTACTTTCTTTGGTAGTCAAGGAAGGTGGAGGAAGAGAAGGTTATCAGGAACTGTTCAAGATAGATGCTTCACACATTGCTCTCTCAAGCCAAACAGAACTTTTAATTTTGGACAACCAGTGTTCAGAGGTTAAAAAGATAACTGCTGAACTTGAAGAAGCTTGTTTTTATGATTGTACGAAGGTAAATGATAAATATTTCTTAAGGAATTATGATGGGCGATTCGCCATTTTGGACAGTGATTTTAATGTTCATAAAGGCAATAGAGAACAGATAATATTTGGAGTGCCATATAATCAAGAAATGGGCATGTATGAAACAAAATATGACTGGAATTGGGACGGAATAGATTATACCGTTTCAAATGGCTATGCAACATATAAGTTCAACATTGACACTTACGAATTAACAATTTTGTATGTGAGGGATTTGACGGTAAAACTTTAACTGCGATGATGGGGACAGTTACAATACTACCCATCACCATAGCGAGATTGAAAATCCTGCCTAAGATAAACAATCTCGCTTACCACCCTAAAAGGGAATTTTAAAGAAAGGAGGTGAAATCCAAATGAGAAAGCAAGGGAAAAAGAGGGTTGACTGGCTTAAAGCAATATCTCTTACAGTTGTAGGGATTATTGTTCTTGGTTTTACTGGACTCGGAGTTTGGAAAACTGTTGACCTTATCAAAGATGCTCAGAACAAAGTTGAAGCAAGCGATCAAGATACTCTTGGACATGGAAGTGAAGCTGTTTCATTAGAAGAAAAACTTGCTACAAAAATGGTTGCCTAAGAGACAAATTCAACAATGTAATCAACAAAAAAAGAAGCCCACAAGAGTGGACTTCCAAATCAAATACATAAATATTTTATCACAAAGGAAAGATTATGTCAAAGGAAATTCATAGAAAACAAAAAGATTTGACTTTTGAAGAGAAACAGCATCTTGTGAATGTTTTAAGAACATATACAACGTTAACGGATGAGAGCATCATTTGTATTGCAGGAATTAACAAATCCGAGTTTAACAAAATCAAGCAAAACAAACTTTCGAGGTGCTGTAGATGAAAAAAATGGCAAATAAAACACAAAGGAAAACAAAAAAGGTGGCTTCAAATGAGCAAGAAGAAAAACAAAAATGTCTCCAAAATGATAAGGAATGGCACTCTAATAATGACAAGAGATGAGTTTTTTGAGGACAACAACGGATATGAGAAACCTAAATATAAAGGAACAGAGATAAAATATCGAGATAGCATTGTGGTTGATTCGAACAGGGAAGACGAACTCGCTTTAATAAAGATCCAGTCAGGTGGGACCGAATTTGTCATAAATAAAGCTGGGCAAAAAGAGCTTTATTCTTTACATATAAAGATAAAAGATGATGAAGGGAATCCAATTAAACTTGGGGACAAGTTTGAGAGGGGCAATTCCAGATTTGATGTTTCTGAAGCAAATGCAAAAGTTATGAGAGATAAAGCAACTAATGCAAAAAATCGTAAGGCAAGAAGACAAAACAGAAGGGCATTGGCGGAATTGAAGGGCTCAAAAAACAAAAAGGAGTCCTAACAAGGGCTCCTTTTCATTTATGACTCAATTAAGGTCAATCTGATTGTTGGATAAAATCCAAAACATGTAATGGACCTCGCGACTGCCACTAACATACATGTCAATTACATTATACTACATTTTTTAGAAAAGTCAATACCTTTTGACAAAAAAACAAAAAATATGGCAAAAACGGCTGCAAAGACGCTGTTTTGGCCAAAAAAACAAAAAAAAGGAGCAAGGAAACATGGCAAAAACGACAAAAAACACAAAAAAAGCAACAAAAAAGGTTAAAAAACCAACAACGCATTCTGTGAAGTCACAGAACAGAACTACAAAGGCGGACAAGCAAGGCAAAAAGAAAGGGCGTCAAACAATCATTATTATCAGACCTTAAATATATGAAGGAGGCATTATGCCGTGGAAGAGTATGACAAAATTGAAGACATGTTTGAAGATGGAATAATAAGTCGACATGATGCCGTTGTTATTTGGGGAAAACGTGGCAAAGGGAAAAGTTCTTTAGCTGGGAAATTCATGAGTGAATTCATGCGTCCAGAGATAGCAAAGGAATTTATAGAAAATTCCAAAGAACTATGTTCGAAGCTCAACGATGCAGGCATTGTCATTTGGCCACCAGAGGATAATCTTGTCTTTATGGATACATATTTTGAGGATAACCGTGACCCAGACAATATACGCACGCCATATAAGACAAAAATTCTTGACTTTGGACTGCCAAATGACAAATTTGATACAGGAACAATCCTGCCATTTTCACAGTTGTTTTTTGAAGAGATTCAAGACAAATGGGATAGTCACAATGGCTCATTGCCAGTGCATATTTCAAAGGGAATGGAATTAGCCAGGCATATTGAACTTTTCATTTGCTTGACGACACAAAGACCTTATCGAGTTCCAAAGGACATAAGAGACCTTGTAACATTTATTGAAGTTGTCAGAATGAAAACAGGATATGACAAATATTCAAATATCCTGGGAACAATTTGGGACTGCAATATCATTTATGACAATGCAAACCTCGAAGCATATTTGTCTTCACACGATGAGAAGTATGTAGATAAAAAAGTGAGATTTGTATTTCGAGGGAACATATTTGATTGTTACGATCAACATTATTTTGCACCTGCATGGTATACAGGCGGAAAAAGGAAACCGCTTGTTTTGGAAAAGGTGCAAAAAGTTGAGTTTACAAAAGAAAGTTTTGAAGAATTTGAGAAAAATCACAAAATTGGCATAGCAGAAACAATAGTAAAAAATGTTGAAAATACTAGAGATAGGAGGAAGAAGCAAGACAATGGAAACGGAACAACAACGCAGGCGTGCTGAAGAACTTGTTTATTTAGACGAATACTTGAATTTAATAAACACTCTTTCAACCCTTGCACCAAAATGTTCAACTCGTGAGTTTGACTCTTTAATGAAAGACTTGACACTTGCATTGCATGAAAAGGTTGCATATATTCTTGAAATATCTTCTCAATATCGAAAAGAACTAAACTTTTGGGAACGACTTAAAGAACGTAGACGTTTAAAAAGTATTGCAAAAGAACTTCGAGCAATCGAAGAGAGTGATAAAAGGCATGCCGAAGAAGAGAAAAACAAGCAGTCAGACGGTGAGCAACAGCATACCGAAGAGGCTCAGCAAAGCAATAAGGCTACTCATTTCATTGCTTCTCCAGATTCTCAACGAGAATCTGGTCTTTTGGAAACAAAAGAGTCTATTTTACAAATTGAGGACAAAAACGCAAATACTGATACCGAAGGTGATGTTTTGCGTTTTTAGTCCGATACATAGGCTCTAAAATTTTTCCTTACCCTCACGCCGATTAGGCGTGAGGCTCGCCGACATTTTTTTAAATAACTTAATTTTTTTAAAAATTTTTTTTCTAAAAATTTTCAATTTTTTTAAAATTTTTAAAAAAGTTTAGTAAAAAAATAATTTTTTTTAAAAAATTTCAAGATTTTTTTAATTTTTTGGAGGAAACATGACACAAAAAGATTTAATAAATGAAACGATTCGTTTGTGTAGAAATTTGACACAACTGATTTATGATAAAGACAACGATAAAATTATTAAAGGCTTAATACATGAAAATCTGAAAGAGATTCATATTGATTTCAGTCTTCCAGATGTCATGACAAAGAGTGGATGTGAGAGAAAAATTTTAAAGCTTGCATGTATTTTTTGTGAATGTGAGAAAGATAGCGAAGACAATAAAAAAGTAAAAAAAGAATTATTAAAAGCACTTGCTGAATTGTCTTCTGTCATTAATAAGGGGAAGGAAGCAAGTGCGATAAGACTTTCTGAAAACAAGTTAAAAAATATGCTTGCTGTAATGTAAGAACTAAAGGAGAGAAAAAATGGGATACACAGTTGAGAACCAAGTTGATACGGACCAAATGTTTTCCATATCAAAAATTAATAAAGAAAGAATGGAAGCATACGGGATAAAAATGTCTATCAAAGAACTTCGAGCTAAGGCTCGAGTGTCTATGCCATTTACAGAGATTTACACTGGAGATCCAAATGACCCACATAGGCAGACGAAGGTTAAAATTTTTCGTTATATCGATTTTGTGGAGGTGAGGAATTGAGAGTGCAAAAATTTTCTGTTATTGTAAATAATGTGCCTTTTTATTCTACATTTGACAGTGCTGAAGCGGAAGAGAAAGAGTCTTATTATAAAGAAAGATTTCCTGAGGTTGAAGTTTTAATCCAAATTGACACTGTAAGTGAAAAAGAAGCAATTGAGGGGCTTCTGGATAGGATAAAATTTGAAAAACAGTGTTCAGAGGTTTTAAAATCTCAAATGCAATCTTTAAAAGAACTCAACAACTTTGAAATTTTACAGAGAGAACAAGCAATACGTTTAAAAGAAAAAACTTTAGACAAGCAAGCAAAGACTCTTATTAAAGAACAAAAGAAAATCCTGGAACTGCAGAATATTCTTCAAATACCACAAAATCGATTACAAAGGGAGTTGTTAAAAGAAAGAGAGAAGTGTAGAGAACTTGAAAGAAAGTTAAATGAGGTGAAGAAATGAGAACACTGTCAAAAATATTTACATTTTTAATGGGGGATTTGTGGACTGTCATAAGTGCAATTTTGACAACCACAGTTTCCTATTTTCTTTTTCCTGTTTTTATTGAAACATTGAAACTTAACGTGCCATTTTCTGGCCTGTTATCTTTTTTTGCTGGAGTATTTGCTATCGGTTTCCTACTTTCGTCTGTAGGTAATGCTATATCTCTTTTTGTGAAAGCTTCCAAGGTGAACGTAGATAACAGATTTAAAAAGAGCAAATGGCAAATAACAAAAAAATGGGGTTATGTTGCATTAGGTATCATTGTGATTCTACTTGATATTCTCGTTGTAATATTAGGGGTGGTGTAATATGAAAAACAGTGTAATTTTACAAGTGACAAATGACGAATATGAGTTACCAGTTGCATGTTTTGAAGGCACTAAGGATATGGCACGCAGTTTAGGTATAGATGTAAAATCATGTCTAATCAAAATTCACAGAAATAATCAAAATCCAAAATCAAAATTCAAATTCATTCGAGTTTGGCTTAATAAAAATGTTTAAAACTGCATACCCTCAAAAAATGGCTTAGAATGGCCCAAAAACGCCCGTGAGGGCCTGCTAGATAGATTTATCGTCAGAAATAAGTAATTTTTAACAAAAAGGAAAGAAATATGGAACAAAAAAAGGTGTTAATTTTATTTGAGACTTCGGGGGGGTATCCGTTCCTTTTAGAGAAGCTGGTTTTGATGTGACAACAGTAGATATTCTTCCACATAAAATTGATAACACGCATCATATACAATTTAATTTGAAAAAAAATATAAATGAATTGAACCTCGATTTTTCACAATTTTCTTTGCTTATAGCATTTCCACCATGCACTTACTTCTCAAAGGCTGGACTTCATTATTTAAACACACAACAAGGAAGAAAAGAAAAACAACTTGATGATTTAGAAATGATAAAAAATTTATGGAAAATTCCAATCAGGGCGAAATGTTTTGAAAATCCTGGTGGTAGTGCATTGAATAAACTTTGGCGTAAAGCTGATTGCAAAATTGACTATAGAGACTATGCCGATTTTGCAAAGCCAACTTGTCTATGGTTACAAAATTTACCCCCATTAATTCCAGAACAAATTAACTTGAAAAATTATGGAAATTTTATAACAAGAATGAGTGGAAATGGAGCAAAAAGAGTGGAGCGACGAAGTGCAACACCAATTGAGGTTGGATATGCGATGGTGAAGCAGTGGAAACATTGTATATAAAATAAAAATTGTTATTTCTAGTTATTTGAGATAGAAGTCATCCAGAGTGAGAGCCTCTGTTCACATAACCACGCTTAATATTTAAAAATTGAATGACACAATGTGCCAGGCATTTTTTTTATATAAAAAACAAAATTTATCCACATTTAGAAAAAAATTTCTATAATTTTAGAAAAAAATTTCCATTTTTCCTAAATAAAATTAATTAACAAAATAAAGTATATTATTTGAATAGACAAAGATAGATTAATAAAAAATAAATAAAAATAACTGAACGCGTGTATACGCTCGCGTGTGTTATATATAATATACTATATTATATATTTAATAAGTCTGCAATTTTTTTTAAAAAAGTTACATTCAAATCTTGACTTTTGTGGAAAATAATGGCATAATTTTATTATAAGGAGGGCAAAATGGTAAAACTATATGATGCAAAAGAAATTGCACAATGGTTTATAAATCGTGCTGCAATGGATGCAGAGATGTTTTTTGGCGAATATATGACCAACTTGAAACTGCAAAAACTTCTGTATTTTGCACAAGGTTTTTCATTTGCAATAAATAATAGGCCACTTTTTAAGGAAGAATTACAAGCATGGCAACATGGACCTGTTGTTCCATCAATTTATTGCATCTATAAAGTTTGCAAGGCTGAGCCGATTGAAGATGTTAATCCAGTAGAAATTGATGAGGAAACATCCGTGCTTTTAGAATTGGTTTACAAACACTTTGGGATTTATTCTGCATCTAAACTTAGAAATATTTCTCACGAGCAGATGCCTTATAAGAAACATTTTAAAGAAAATGTGCCAAACATTAAAATTCCAAATGCAGACATTCGTGAAGAATTTTTGAAAAATAGAGAGAGTTTGATTAGAGAATTTAATGATGAACACACGGAGTTGCTTAATTTCGCTGAAACATGCTATTTGAATAGTGTGCCTAAAATGAAAGACAAAATTTTGGAAGAAGAAAACGATTTGGTTGAGGTTGACTGGAAAAATGAGCTATAGAATACAAATGACTCGTGAAGCTCAAAAAGATTTTGAAAAAATTAAATCTTCAAATTTAAATAGGAATGCTAAAAAATTGTTGACGATTTTATCAGAAAACCCATTTCAATTTCCACCACCATTTGAGCAACTGCTTGGAGATTTGTATGGATATTATTCGCGAAGAATAAATAGACAACACAGAATTGTTTATGCTGTCAGAGGTGATTCTGTCATTATTAAATCAATGTGGACACACTATGAAAATGTTTAAATTCAAAGTGTTTTTTTGAGATTTTAAAAGTTTAGTCAAAGTTTTGTCAAAAAGCCTGTTCGTTTTATATTTTCGTTGATGTAGCGTTTTGTGGAAGGTATTCCCAAGCCTGAGAGGTGGGTTCGACTCCCATCGTCCGCTCCAAATAGAGTAAGTAAAAAGTCTTAATTTGAGGAGAAAATTTGAAAAAAATAACTCAGGAAAGTTTTTTAGACATAATTTGGCCGATAATCAAGGAATTTACATCTTCAAAAGATTGTGTCCGGCCATTTAACAATCTCCAAGAGTATTTTAATCAAAATGGAGTTGCTTTGAATCATGAAAGCAAAATGCATATTCATTCATTATTTGATGAAATAGGTTTCGTTATCAGAGATGGGATTTTTGATCTAAATATGCCTGATTCACAAAAAGAATCATATGAACAAAGCTATGATTTTTTACACAAGTGTGCAGTTGAAATGGCAAAGCGATTTCAAATTCCTCCTTTCAGCACAAATGAGTCAGTCAAGATATTGGAAGAAAGACTTGAACAATGGTTTGATAGATATTCCGAAATTTTCAACGATGACAATAATAAAGAACATCTTTTTGAATTTAAAAACACACAAGATTATTTAAAGTTTCTACAAAGTCCAGAAGCATATATGCAAAAATTGAAAGAACTCTCGCCAGATGAAATTATTGACGAAGTGTTTTATGCAAACGCTGATTTGAACAGAGGTTATGGGCCTTTTGGACAATACGTTATTGATGAAACAATACCTTTTATGGATTCTTTTATGGACGGAGTGGATGAAAAACAAATCAAAAATCTTTTATTATTTTTGGAAAGTTGCCCTTATGTGAAAAAACAACTGGAGGTTGTAGCAAAAATACGCCGTGAATTGAAAGAGTTGTCTGATGAAGCCAAATTATCAAAATATTATCAAAATCCAAAATTTATAAGTGATTGCAAAAAAATGATTTCACTTTTGACAAAAAATGATCGATATCATGGAACATCTTGCTCGGCATTGGAGTCAATTATGCAAAATGGCTTGTATATGGTGCAGAAAAATTTGGACTCGACTTCATATCTAATGCGGAGATTCCGCACGTTTGGAGATGTAGATGCTTTACTAAATGGTTTATTGTTATATAGAACAGGCTTTGATAGGACTCGTGGGGAAGGCATTGTGTTTTTAAAGGAAGGTGCAGTTGCGAGTCCTGTGCTTAAAGATGAAAATGTCAGCGTTGATTATTCTATGACTGGGCCTTTTGGAGTTCAATATAAAGTGAGCCCAGAAGATATCATTGGGACAATAGATTTGGTTAATCGACAAGTAAAGTTTGGCCCAGAATTTGAAAAAAGAAACCCTGAACGAGAACTTTGATTTCCGCAAAATCAAAATGCAATCGCGAAATCAAAATTAAGAAATCAAAAAAAGACTCTGTGTTCAGTTAATACATATTACCCACAACAAATAGAATATGTTGTGGATATTTTTTAATTTTTGGTGTTTGTGTCGAAGTTGTGTAAAAAGTTTTGTCAAAATTTTTGTCAAAATTTGGGGTATAAGTCCCCATAAATATCACGCAAAAAAAGGATATTAAAAAATATCAAGGTAAAAATTAAGATTCTTAAAAATTCATGTGCTTTTGTGTTTGACTTTTTATTTTAGCAAATATATAATATTTCAAAATTATGTTTCAAGGAGGATTTATGAAAAAAAATATTAAAACAACAGAAGCAATCTTTCCAATGCCTGTGCTTATGATTGCAACATATAATGAAGATGAAAGTGTCGATGTTATGAATGCCGCGTGGGGTATGATGTTGGAACGTGACTATGTTGTGTTAAATTTGTCAGAAAACCACAAGACAGTTGAAAACATCAAAAAAAGAAGGGCTTTCACTGTCAGCATTGCAGATGCAAAACATGTTGTGGAAGCTGATTACTTTGGAGTTATTTCTGCAAATAACACTCCAAATAAGTTTGAAAAAAGTGGACTTTCTGCTTCAAAATCAAAGTTTGTTGATGCTCCAATAGTTAATGAATTTCCAATTTGTTTGGAATGTGAGTTTGTGGAATATCAAGATGCTGGAGTTGTGGGAAAAGTTGTCAATGTTTCCGCGGAAGAAAGTGTTTTGAAAAATGGCAAAGTTGACATTGATAAACTTGAAGCTATTGCTTTTGATCCATACACTCATGGATATTATAAAGTTTGTTATCGAGTTGGTGATGCTTTCAAAGATGGATTTAAATTGAATAAGAAATAAATTTTAAAATTGAGTTTGATTTTATTATTGCAAGCAATTAAAATGAAAGTTTTTTTGGAGAAAAAGAATGAAAAATTATTTTATTATTCACGGAAGTTTTGGAAACTCTCAAGAAAATTGGTTTCCGTGGCTTGAAAATGAGATTTTGCGGGGGGGGGAGAAGAGATGTTTTAATCTCGACTTTCCAATAGGTGTGAACAAGCAAACCTATCAAAATTGGGAGATGGTGCTTGACAGTATAAAAAGATTTATAAACGAAGATAGTGTCTTTTTCTGTCATTCAATTTCTTGTATTTTTTTGGTGAAATATTGCGTCAAACATAATCTTAAAATTGGAAAAGCAGTTTTTGTTTCTGGCTTTAATCACTATCTTGGACTTGACGAAGATTTTGATGATGTCAATTGCACGATGTTCACAAATCGCACAAATGAATTTAAAAAATTGTGCAAAGAAAGAGTTTGTTTCTTTTCTTACAATGACCCTTATGTTACACTTGAAAAACTTCAAGAATTTGCCGAAAAAGTTGATGCAAGAAAAGTTGTTGTGAAAGATGCTGGACATTTTAATAAAGCATCTGGTTACACTAAATTTGGCGAACTTTTGAAAGAAATTTGATTTGCTTAGTTAATTCAACAGTTTTCAAAATAATAAAATGATAAATTTTTGATTGATAGAAGTTTTGTTTCGACAAAATCTTCTGTCAATTTTTTTATTTGTTGGCACAAAAACTTTACTTTTTTTGCATGAAGGTTTATACTTGTTTGTGTAAATTTAATTGTGTTTTTTGTCATTTTAACTGCTCTTGTCATAAATTTCATTGGAGGAATTTTTGAACAAAATTAGGAACAAATGATTTACGAAACATGATTAAGAAAAGGAGTTGTTTATGGAAATAAAACCTATTTTTGATAGAGTTGTTTTAATTCCGAAGGAAGCGGAAAAAGAAACGAAAAGCGGAATCATTTTGCCAACTGTTGCACAAGAAAAATCTCAAATTGGGACTGTTATTGCAGTTGGTGAAGGCGGAATTGTTGATGGAAAAGAGATAAAAATGCAAGTTAAGGTTGGAGATGAAGTCCTTTTTGCAAAATATAGTGGAACAGAATTTTCTCTTGATGGGAAAAAGTATATCGTGCTGAAACAAACAGATGTTTTGGCAATTTTGGGGAAATAGGAGGTTTTTTATGGCAAAACTTATAAAACAAGGCGAAGAAGCAAGAAAATGTTTGGAAGCGGGAGTCAATCGCTTGGCTGACACCGTGAAAATTACACTTGGCCCAAAAGGAAGAAATGTTGTTCTTGGAAAAAATTATGCCTTGCCACTTATCACTAATGATGGGGTGACAATTGCAAAAGAAATCGAACTTCAAGACCCATTTGAAAATCTTGGTGCCGAACTTATAAGAGAGGTGTCTGTGAAAACAAATGATGTTGCTGGTGATGGAACAACCACAGCATGTGTTTTGGCTCAGGCAATTATTCGTGAAGGCTTGAAGAATTTTACTGCAGGAGCAAATCCAATAATTTTGAAAAAGGGAATTTTTAAGGCTGTTGATGTTGTGACAGAGGAACTTAAAAAGATTTCAAAACCTGTTTCAAACAGTAAGGATATTGAGCAAGTTGCAAGTATATCCGCAGGTGATGAAGAAATTGGAAAACTTATTGCAAACGCAATGGAAAAGGTTGGAAGTGATGGTGTTATCACTGTGGAAGAAGCACAAACAATGCAGACTGAACTATCGATTGTTGAAGGAATGCAATTTGACAGAGGGTATTTGTCACCATATATGAGCACAAACACTGAAAAGATGATTGCTGAACTTGAAAATCCATATATTCTTATCACAGATTTAAAAATTTCAAGTTTGAATGAAATTTTGCCACTTCTTGAACAAATTGTGAAAGTTGGCGGAAAATTGCTTATTATTGCAGATGACCTTGAAGGTGAAGCATTGACAGCACTTATTTTGAACAAACTTCGTGGTTCTTTGAATGTCGTTGCTGTTAAAGCTCCAAGTTTTGGTGATAAAAGAAAGAGTATGCTTGAAGACATTGCAATTTTGACAGGTGGTAATTTTGTTTCAAGCGAACTTGGAATTGATTTAAAAACCTTAACTCTTGAAAATCTTGGAAGAGCAAAAACTGTTAAAGTTGATAAAGACACAACAACTATTGTCGAAGGTGCAGGAGAACAAAAAGAAATTAAGGGCAGAATTGCTCAAATTAAAGAGCAAATCAAGACAACAACAAGTGACTATGACAAAGAAAAATTGACAGAAAGACTTGCAAAACTTGCTGGCGGTGTTGCGGTTATAAAAGTTGGCTCAGCCACAGAAGTCGAAATGAAAGAAAAGAAACTTAGAATTGAAGATGCTCTTTCAGCAACAAAAGCGGCAAGTGAAGAAGGTGTTGTTCCTGGTGGAGGAGTTGCACTTCTCAAAACAACACCAAAAGTCAAAGATTTGATTGAAACTTTGGAAGGTGATGAAAAAACAGGTGCAGCAATTGTTTTAAGAGCACTTGAAGAACCTATAAGACAAATTGCCAGCAATTCTGGGATTGACGGCGGAGTTGTTGTCAACAAGATTTACGAAAATCTAGACAAATCTGCATTTGGATTTGATGCTCTCAAAAATGAATACGGAGATATGATAAAAAAGGGTATTCTTGACCCAACAAAAGTGACTCGTTCGGCATTGCAAAATGCGGCATCAGTTTCGGCAACGCTGTTAACAACAGAGGCTCTTGTTGTTGAGATTGAAGAAAAGAAGAATGTTCAAGAGAGAGATGTGTATTAATCTTATAAAATTCTCAAAAACATAAATGAAAATTGAAATTTTATAAAATATAAAAATTAACGGCAATTATGCCGTTTTTTTGTTGAAATTTCTTGGTTAAAACAAATTTTTTCATCTTTAAAAATAAGCTTCTTACGCAAATAGGAGCAAAATTTTACATCGCTTTTTTTAATAAATAAATCATTAATACTTCTTGACTTAAAAATTAAGATATGATAAAATCATAACTTGTAGTGGTTTAAAGGAGAAAGATATGGCACAAGATTCAATAAGACTTGACAAAGAAAAAAAGAAATTACTGTTTGATATTCTTGAAAATATTAAAGACAGAGAATTGAAAACTGGAACAGACTTTGCATACATGATTGAAACTACAATCCTAGAAAATGTAAAGAATCAAGGGAGAATAAAAGACTCACAATTTTATCTTAAAAACTTAGAAACAACTGGTGCAAAAATCATCAACAATTTCTTAAATAACTATATTTGTGATGAGGAAAATAAATATAATTTTACAGGACTTGACGCTGCAATTAAACAAGTCATTTCATATATAGTTGATGCAATGATTGAAACTTATGGTTCTGCAATTTATGTTAATTATGGAAAGAATGATGAAACATCTACAAAGTTTCAATCTATAATTTCAAATGAATTAACTGAGCGTGGATTTAAAAAGATATTAAATCGTTCTGGACTTTTTGTTGATTTTAATAGAAAAGACGAATTTGAAATAAAAGAAGAAAATCAGGAATTTTTAATCAAACAATTTTTGCTCTGCAAAGAAAATTTTATTGACAATTTTGCAAGCAATTTACCTTTTAAGCCAACTAAAGAAGTTTTTGATAAATATATGCGAGCTATTGAATTTATGTTTAACAATCTTGAAATGAGAATGACTGACAAAACTCGCAATTTGCCAGAAATTGTGAAAGTCAAGGAAGGATTGGATAAATTGTTAAACGAAACAAGTGTTTACTATGCTGGGAGAAATGTTAAGGGTGCCAGATATAGCGATTTGTATGAAAAAGTCAATGAAGCAACTTTAAAAACAAACAAGTCAATGACTGAACAAAATAAAAAAGAAATTATCGACGAATTCCTAAAAAGATGTGAAGTTCTTCACAAGGCTATCAGTTATGTTAGTGAAGATGGGAAAAACTACCCTGCAAATTTCTTTATTGTTATGCCAATTTCTCCGTATGCTTTTCAAACTCTCGCAACGCAAGTTCAAAAAAATTCAAATTTGACAAAAGAGCAATATGATTTTCTTACATCTGTTAAGGGTGAAGTCAAATTTTTATTTCCAAGCCAGGATTCTTTGTCAAATGGAAAATATCATGATTTTGATGAATTTGTTGAAAAGAAATTTAAAGGACTTAAAGTTCAGAACAAAGATAGAGATATTGACCTTGGAGATGCTGATGTTTTTAATCAATTTCGAGATAAGATTAGGGGCTATATGGAAACATATAATCTTCCACAACTGAGAATCTGTGTCAATGTTATTGCAAATGATGTTATGAAAGGGCGAGAACCATTTAATTTTGGCTTTGAAACAGAGAAGGAAAATAAACCTGTAAAAGAAAAAGTGAAGTGAAAAACTTCATTTTTTTGAAAATAACGAGTGAAATTTTATATATTCCATCATTTTTTTTAAGAAAAAATGTAAATAAGTAATAAAAAAATAATTTTTTATTCAATTTTTTAAGGAATTTTCAAAGATTTGTGGTATATTAAGAATAACATAACAATTTTGGAGAAAATTATTGCAAAACAAAGGAACTTTCACCGACTTTTTGTTTGAACTTAAAAGAAAAAACAGTCTTGTTGATATTGTATCAAATTATGTTCGCTTGGAGCAAAAAGGTTCACGGTTTTGGGCATGTTGCCCTTTTCATAGTGAGAAGACCCCATCTTTTTATATTAATGAAGAAGAAGGAATTTATTATTGTTTTGGTTGCAAGGAAAGTGGTGATGTAATTAAATTTGTTGAAAAGATGGAAAATTGTGATTTTATGGATGCGGTAAAAATTCTTGCTGACAGAGCAGGATTGGAAATTCCAACGACTGACGACACTGAAGAAAGTCACAAGAAGAGACAACTCAAAGAAAGAGTTTTAAGTGCGTTGGATTTTGCTTATAAGCATTACATGGAAAATCTTTATGGAAAAGATGCAAAGAAGGCCCAAGATTATGTTAAACTTCGCAAATTTACAAAAAAAGAACTAGAAGATTTTAAAATAGGTTATTCAAAAGATTGGACAGACATTGTTCACTATCTCACTGCCAAGGGCTTTACAGAAACTGAACTTATCTCTGCAGGGATTTGTGCAAAGAAAAATGATAAGCTTTTTGATTGTATTGGTGAAAGACTGGTGTTTCCAATTTTTAATTCGTTCAATGAGTGTATTGGTTTTAGTGCAAGGGCACTTGAAAAGACAGAGTTTGCAAAATATAAAAACACTGCGGAAACAATTGTTTTTCAAAAGGGAAAAGTTGTTTTTGGAATCAACATATTAAAGGCTCAAAAACAGCAGCAGCTTTTGGATAAGATTATTCTTGTTGAAGGGCAGATGGATGTTATTGCAATGCATAAAAGCGGTTTCAAATGCACCGTGGCATGCATGGGGACGGCACTTACAAAAGACCATATTCAAGAATTAAAGAGATATTCTCAAAATATTTATCTCTGTTTTGATAATGATGGAGCAGGATTAAAAGCAACACTTCGTGCAATTGAAATGCTAAGAAATGAAGGTGTCAATTTAAAAGTTATCAAACTATCTGGGGGAAAAGACCCTGATGAAGTTCTACAAAATTTAGGTAAAGATAGTTTGCAACAAATGATTGATGAAGCAAAAGATTATATGGAATTTTTGCTGGAATATTATCAATCGCAATATGACTTTGAAAAACCTGAAGAAAAAAACAAATTTGTGAAAGTGATATTGGCTGAGATAAGAAAACTTGGAGATGAAACGTTGTTTGAACCTTATCTAGAACAGGTGAGAGATTTAACAAAAGTCCCGATTGATATTCTTAGAAGGAACATTTCATCAGGTGTTCATGAAAAGGTGAAGGAAGTTGCGGAAAAAATGCCAACAGTTCCAACTGAGAAAGGTGATGAAAAGGCATTAAAATTTATATTAGCTTCACTTCTTCACAAAAAGTCTTATGTGGACAAGCAAATTGATTATTCAAAATTGTTGGAAGGTTTTGACAATTATTTGGATATAATAAATCAAAATTTGCCATTATCATTTATTTATGATGATGAAAGCACTGCTAATGATGAATTTTTGTTGGAACTTGTCAATTTCAATTTTTCTAAATATGAAAATGAAGAACAAAAATATTTTAATGAATGTTTGTGGAAAATTGCAGAACAAAATTTAAAAAAAGAGCAGTCAATTCTTAATGAAAAATATAAAATTAGCGAAGATATGAATGAAAGAGTTGAAATTGCAAAACAACTAGGAAAAATTGCAAAACAATTACAAAGTAAAAGTTTGGAGGAATATTATGCCAGAAGATAAAGAAAATAGTGAGAAAATTAAATTAATGTATGAAAAACTTCAAGCCTTGGCTATGAAAAAAGGCTCGATAAATGAAGAAGATGTTTGGTTTTCACTTGTTAAAGCAGGAGAAAATGCCAAAAATATTGAACAATTCCTTGAAAAATTGGAAAAAAGAAAGATTAAAATCATTAAATCAAAAGAAGATGATGATTTATATAAAGACAATTTTTCAGATATTGTTATGTCCGTTAGCGTTGATGACCCTGTAAAAATGTATTTGAAGGATATCGGAAAAGTTCCACTTTTGAGCGGAGATGAAGAAAGAGATATTGCAAGACGTTGCATGGAAGGAGACCAATATGCAAAATCTATCCTTTGTGAATCCAATCTTCGACTTGTTGTTAGTGTTGCAAAAAGATATGTTGGGAAAACCTCAATGTCTTTCTTGGATCTTATTCAAGAAGGGAATATGGGGCTTTTAAGGGCGGTTGATAAATTTGATTACACCAAAGGATTTAAGTTTTCAACTTATGCAACTTGGTGGATAAGACAAGCAATCACTCGTGCAATGGCTGACCAATCCAGGACAATAAGAATTCCTGTTCATATGGTTGAGACAATAAACAAATATGTCAAGGTGACAAGAGCTCTTATGCAAAAACTTGGAAGAGAACCAACAATTGAAGAAATTGCAGAAGAAATGGGGTTGTCTGTTGCAAAAGTAATGGAGATTCAAAGAACTGCACAAGACCCAATTTCAATTGAAACACCAATGGGTGAGGAAGATGATGGAAAAATGGCTGATATCATTGTTGATGAAAGTGCAAAATCTCCAATTGATTGTGCAACACAAAGTTTGCTTAGAGAACAACTTCTTGCAGTGATTGACACACTCACTCCTCGTGAACAAGAAGTTATTCGTCAAAGATATGGGCTTATGGATGGAAGACAAAAAACTCTTGAGGAAGTTGGAAAGGAATTTTCTGTTACAAGAGAAAGAATTCGTCAAATTGAAGCAAAAGCTTTAAGAAAACTTAAGCATCCAAATCGCAGTAAAAGATTGATGGATTTTGTTGAATAACTGCTGTGGTAAAATCTTTAAAATAATAAAAAAAATAAAAATTAAGTAGAAAAAAGCAAAAAAAATGTTAAAATTTTTAATGTTTTTATTGATTTTTATTTAATTTTTGTTTAATATCAATGAATAGGAGCGTGATTTTATGAATATTGAAAACCTTTTGAAATATCAAAAGTTAGATGAAGAACTTTATAGAGTTGAACAAAAACTTGTTAACAGCCCATATAAAAAGAAGGCAACTGAACTTGCAAATATAGCAAAAAAATCTCAGACAAAATCAACAGAACTTGAAACAGAGGCAGAAAAACTTATTTCTGAAATTGAAGATTTAAAGCAAAAATTTTCAATAAACAAGGCAAAGATGGACGAGATGCTTAATTGTGATATTTCTTCTTTAACGCTTGATGATATAGAAAAATTTAATGTTTTAAAAGCAAAAATTATTTCAAATCTTAATATTTTGGAGAAAATGTTACAAAAAAGTGCTGAAAATATAAATCTTATATTAGCGGATTTTAATCGCACAATAAAAACATTTAATGAAGCAAAATCGCAATATTCAAATTGTAAACAAAAAATTGACGAAGAAAGCAAGATTTATGAACCTGAAAAAAATCGTATTTCAAAAGAGCTTAAATCTTTAGAAAAGGATGTTGATGTAACTTTGATGAATGAATATAAGAAGAAACGTCAAGATAACATTTTTCCAGTGATTGTTCCGCTTGAAAATGGAACTTTTTGTGGAAGATGCAGAATGGAACTTCCAAAAGTTGCAATTTCTAGAATAAAAGACACTGGCGTTATAACTTGTGAACATTGCAAAAGATTTATATATATGCCAACAAAATAAAATCGGAATTTCCGATTTTTTTTATATTTAGTTTTATTTTTAAAATTTATTTTTAAATTTTATTTTCTTTTTAAATTTTTCTTATTATTTCTTAATTTATATTATTTAGACTTTTATTTTTGATTTTATTTATTATTACATTTTAAATTATTAGATTTTAAATTTGCAAATAATTCAAGTTTTTGTTTTTCAAGAATATTAATTTTAATTTTTGTATCGTTTTATTTAAAATATTTGTATTTAATTTTTAATTAATTTTATAAGAATATTACTTAAGTTTTTTAATTGTTTTTTACATTAAAAGGTTTATTTAAAAGGGTTTTTATTGCAAAAACAAGTTTTTCAATTTCCTGATATGTGTTGAAATAGGATAGGGAAACTCGGACTGCACCAGTGTCAACTGTTTCAAGTGCTTGATGCTTTAATGCCGCACAATGATAACCTCCTCTAACGCAAATTCCCCATTTTTCATTAAGATAATTTGCAACATCATTTGAATGCAGGTTTGGAACATTGAAAGCAAAAACTCCCATTGTGTTTTCTGTTTTTGTGTAAATATTCAAAGGTAATTTTGAAAATTCATAATGTAAAAATGTTGTCAAATCCTCTAATTTTGTTTGAATATTCACAAAGTTTTCTTCAACAAAACGAATTCCTTCGCCAAAACCAAGAATTGCTGGAGTTGCAATTGTTCCGCTTTCAAATTTTTCTGGAATGGTTTCAGGTTGAAAAAGTTCTAAGGAATTTGTTCCAGTTCCACCAAAACGAATTGGATTCATCTCAAAATCTCCATTCATGCAAAGCACACCAACACCTTGTGGGGAATAAAATCCTTTGTGAGGGGCAAGGCTTAACAAATTTATATGTTGTTTTTGCATATTATACAAAAAATGGCCACCACTTTGTGCAGCATCAACCATAAAAAGAATGTTCTTTTCATTTAAGTGCTTTCCAATATTTTCAATTTCAGCAATATCTCCATTAACATTTGAAATGTGATTTACTATAACAAGATAAGTGTCATCTTGCAATTCTTTTTCAATATCTTCCCATGTAACACCGTATTTTCCACTTTGTTTAGCAACTGTGTAAGAAAAATCTTTATCTATTTTTTTTAAGTGTTCAAGAGGGCGAGAAACAGAATTATGTTCATTGACTGTGCAAACAACGTTTCCGCTTTTGTGCAAACCTTGAATAGCAAGATTTATTGCATCAGTGCAATTATAAGTGAAAATAATATTGTTCGCAGAAGTGCCAACATGTTTTGCAACTTGTTCTCGAACTTTTTCAACTTCCATTCCTGTTTTTATTGCTTCTCTATGGCCGCCACGCCCTGGGTTTGCTGTATATAAAGAAAGTGCATTTAAAACTGCTCTTTGCACATTTTTTGGTTTAACAAAACTTGAAGAGGAATTATCAAAATAAATCATTTCTTGTCCTTTTATGAAATTAAAATTATTTATGCATTAAATTTAGAAACGAAAAAAGGTATATTATAATATAATGAATTAGGGGAGATTTTGTGCATAAGGAGGCAGTGTGAAATATACTTTAGCAGTTTTTAAATCTCGCTTTGCGACACTGAATTTTGCAAACATATTAAAGTCTAGGAATATCCCTTCTGCAATAATAAACACTCCAAGCGTAATTTCGCATAGTTGTGGAATATCAGTCAAATTTTTAAGTGACTTTCTTCCAATTGTTAAAAATATTTTGGTGAATATTGGACAAAGTCAGTTTGATGGTTTTTATTCTATGATTGAAATTAATGGCAGAATGAATATTATAAAAATTTAAGAAATAAAAAAATAATATAAGAAAATTAACAAAAATTTATAAAAAATAGCAAAAAAACGCAAAAATAATGCGTTTTTTTATAATTTTTTACTTTTTTTAATAAAAAATTTTAATATGAAAAATAAAATATGATTTAATTATTTTTGTAAATTTATTCAAAAAGCATAAAATATTCGCTTTTTCATAAAATAGCGTTATGAAAATATTTTTAACAATTTTTCTTAGTGTGTCTTTTGTTTTTATCTCGATTTTTGGAATTAATTGTGTCTATGGATATTTCTTTCCAATTAAATTTGAAAGCGAAATTGAAACTGCTTGCGAACTTTATGATGTTGATAAAACAATTGTTTTTGCAATAATTAACACAGAAAGTCACTTCAATAAAAATGCTGTTTCTCAAAAGGGAGCTGTTGGATTGATGCAGGTGTTACCATCAACCGCACTTTCATTGAAAAATGAAGTTGATGAAAATATGTCTGTTATAGATGAAAAAGAGATGGAAGATGCATTGAAAAATCCATCAGTAAACATTAAATTTGGAACTTTTTATTTCTCAAAACTCTTAAAAAAATTTGATAATGTGATTGACACTGCATTATGTGCCTATAATGCGGGGCCAACTGTTGTGAATGGTTGGTTACAAAATTCATCTTATAGTGTTGATGAAAAGAATTTGGTAAAAGTACCTTATAGAGAAACGGAGAATTATTTACAGAAATTCCACAAAAATTTTAATTATTATAATACTAAAATCAAATAAAAAATAAAAACTGAGTTGTTCAGTTTTTATTTTGTTCACAAAGAGTTTCCATTAAGTTATAAAATTCTGGATTTGTTCTTTTAACTGAAATGGGTTTTCCATTATTATCAAGAAAACAATGTTCACTTGTTGCAGTGCAAACAATGTTATTGTTACAAGTCATAATATATTCAAACTCGCAACGCACTCCAGTGAAATTTTTGAGTTTAACTTCAATTTCAATATTGTCTGCATAAGTGGTTGTTTTTTTATAATTTACATTTACAGCAATAACAGGCGAGATTATGCCACAATCTTCAAGCCGTTTGTAAGGAAAGCCAACTTTTTCTAAAAAGTCGGTGCGTGCTTCTTCCATAAAACGAATGTAATTTGAATGATGTGTGAATTGCATTTTGTCTGTTTCATAATATTGAACTTTATGAATATATTTTTCCATATAAAATTCCTATCTATTTTCTCTTTCAAATGTTATGATAACTCCACTGAGCATTGCAATGTTTGGTGACACAGAAACAACTTTCCAACCATCTTTTGCAAGAAGATTCATGTTTTCTTCAGCATTCTTTACACTGCTTTTAACAACTTTATATTCAATCATTTTTTTTCTCCTTTTTTAATAAGTGTTTCTTTTTAATTTTTCTACAATTAAAATATAAACTGGTTAGTTTATTTAATTTCGCATGTAATTAAAAGTTTGGTGCGACAAACGATATCAAATCCGAACCACGAAGTTTTAATTGGCATAGGATTTATAATTCTCCATGTCACTATATAATTATAACACAAATTATAAGATAAAGCAAGAAAAAAGAGAAGGTTTATGCCTTCTCCTTTTTGTTTTGTTGTTGCTTTAAGGCTTGTGGACGGGGCTTAGGAAGTTGTAAAGGCTTTTTGCCGATAAGTTCTCCATCTCGCCACCGTTTTGGGCAAATTCTAACAAATCATGGGCTAATTTAAATGCTATTTCATCTATATGCTCTTGCGACAGTTTACACTTGCCCAGCCTTAATACCTTAGTATTAAGGTATATATTCCCCACATAGTCAGCCTGCGTTTTGTCATAGCAACAACAAATTGGCTCGACAAGTTTGTTCATTTCTTATTTTTTAGATATGAGAATGTCAACAACTTATCGATTTCAATCCTGTCAATTCTTTGGCCAGAAATTGACATTTTTATTATAACATATACTGTGAATTTTTGCTACATTTTTGCATGGGGTTCCCCGAAAATGCTTGCCATTTTTGGGGCAAAGGAAAAGCCAACCGAAAAGGCGAAACAAATTTTGTGAAAACAAAATTTTGAGCGCAAAGGTTGTGCTTTGACGAGAAGTGGGTATCCCACTTGGTCAGCATTTGGGGAGTGCATCAAAATTGAATCATGGACTTTGGGACTGAGTCGGCTACAGCCCTTTATTTTAGGGCTGTCTGCGAAATTTTGATGCTACTCCTTATCCTGCTTACTATTTTTCTCAATTTTTTCATCGTTTTTCAAACTATTTTGTTTCTTTATAACTTCTAAAAAGGATACCATTTCTTGAAGACTTGTAATGCAAGCCCTATATGGCCTTGAAGATTTGTTGATACCTAAATTAAAAGCTGTATTAGAAATAATTTCGTATGTAATATGCGGTTTTTCAATTTTATTTAACCTTATGATAAGTTTTAAATCTTTGCATTGTCCACTTATTTCTGCATTAAATATGCCCGCAAACATACCGCCAAAAGCCCCACCTGTTGTAGTGGTCGTACCATTTTCGTAAATTTCGTAATCTAAGATGTCTTTAAAATCAATTATAGTCACTCCAGCCGTAGAATAATCAACGAGTGCGATTTGCTTATTACCACTATCAACAAAAACAATTTTTTTACATCTTTCTGTTTGATCATATGTAGCAAAATCATTTAAATAATAAATTTTTGTGGTATTAAAATTTGCTGATTTTATTGCTTGATTTGCCTTTTCGTTAATTTCTTCTTGTGATTTTTTTATACTATTTTTTCGGGTTGTTAAAGCCGCAAAAACAATTACGCATGTAATTGCAAAAACTATAAAAGGCACAAATAATATATAAATATAAATCATTTTCTTCTCCTTTTACCAAGCCACGATTTCTACGAGTTTAAATGTTGCCGGTCTTGTTGACGGGAAATCAAATAGGGTGGCTTCAAATCTCCAAGTATCTCCAGAGGACAAATTATTAATATTTGCCAAAGCTGTTCCCAAGTTGTTTCCGTTAGCGTCATAAACACTAAACTCAACACTTGCGTATGAAAAATTTCTACTCGTCACATTTTTTGCAACCCCAGTAATCTTTGCCGAGTAGCCTAAATATTCATTATATTCAACTGACATTGATGTTCCAGATACTGCTAGTTTTTCGTTAGAAGAACCAGAGCTTCCCGCAAAAACAGATGCAACTACAATAATGCTTACAATTATGACGATTCCGATAATCGCTATCCAAATTCCTTTTTTATTTTTCGGATTTTTTGTTTGTTCGCTAACATCTAAATTAATTTCTTCCATTAAACACCTCCAGGATTATACATAATCCTACTTAATTATACACAAAATAGGATGATATGTCAACCAAAAGAATGACCCATCATCCTATTTTTTATAAATTCATGTTTTAAACTAATATTAGGAGAGATAAATTGTAATTAATGAAATCAATAAGTGATGTCGTAGTCGAAAGATTATGTAAATATATGGGCGAAAGAAATATTACACAATACAAACTGTCACAGTTAAGCGGGATCCCTTTCCCAACCATTAAAAGCATAATGCAAAGACGGACAAAAGGAATAACTTTAAAAACAATAATTATGCTAGCGGATGGACTTCAAATAAAACCTAGCGAATTTATAGATGACCCCGCTTTTTTAGCAGAAAACTTGGATTTAGATTAAGAAGATGACTTTGCGGCCATCTTTTTTTAATTTAGGTGCTGACTTTTTGATAAACTTATGTTATAATTGACAAAGGAGTTTAAACAATGAATCTTGAAAATATCAAAGAGATGATTAATCTCTCTTACAAACTAAAAGAGGATAAGGACATTTGGTCTATGTGCTTGGACATTAAAAGTTTGTTAAATATACGCATGTCTTTAAACACGATTGACATCATGAACACATCAAAAGTAATTTTTAAAAAATATGAAAAGGAAATCCTTAAAATCAGCAAAATGCAACCAAGTTATAATACTCAATCTGTTTCATCCCCAACTGTTATAGAAGTGAATGATTTTGTATTAGAATGGCTAATAAAATTACTTTGCAAAAAAGTGATTGAAAAATTGGCAACAGAAAAAATAGAAATCGATTATAGTCAAGATCTATCTATTGTAATTAACTTAGTTAAGCAACTTCTAAATTAAAAGGATATAAAAATGAAAAACGCAGTGATATATGCAAGATATTCAAGTGACAATCAGACGGAGCAAAGTATTGAAGGGCAAGTTAGAGTTTGCAAAGAATATGCTGATAAAAACGATTTTGCTATTGTCAATGAGTATATAGATCGAGCAATGACGGGAACGAATGACAATCGTCCTGCTTTTCAGCAAATGCTTTCTGACAGCAAAAAGAAAGGTTTTGAGTTTGTGCTTGTGTATAAGTTTGACAGATCTTCGCGTTCAAGACATGACAGTGCGGTAAACAAAGCAATTTTGAAAAAGAATGGCGTTAAGGTTATTTCTGCAACCGAACAAATCTCCGATACTCCAGAAGGCATAATTTTGGAAGGAATGCTTGAAAGTTTTGCGGAGTATTATTCTGCCGAACTTTCTCAAAAGGTTAAGCGTGGAAGAAAAGAGAGTTTAATCAAAGGACAATATGTTGGAGGAAGAATTGCTTTCGGATATTATGTTAAAGACAAAAAAGTATATTTACATGAACAAAATGCCGAAATTGTTAAGCAAGTTTTCAATGATTATCTTAGTGGCATGAAATTAAAAGATATTGCTGACAAGTTAAACAACCTTGGCTTGCAGAATGTGCTTGGCGGGAAATTTTGTATAAATATTATTTCAAGAATGTTGAGAAACCCTATTTACACAGGGAGATTTTATGCTAATGATACTGTCTATACAAATGTTTATCCACAAATAATTGATGAAACAACTTTCGACAAAGTGAACAAAATGCTTTCTGTAGGCAAACACACAGGTGCACAAAAGAAAGCTGTTGTTCCATTCATTTTAAGCGGAAAACTAATTTGCGGAAAATGCTATACTCAAATGACGGGTGACAGCGGAACGGGAAGAAACGGAATTCATTATTATTACAAATGTCACAATCGTAAAAAGAACAAGGCTTGCGATAAAAAGACTATAGAGAAAAATTATATTGAGAATTATGTAGTTCAAGCAACGCAAGCATTTTTGAAAAATTGTAAAGAAATCAAACAAATCTCGGAAAAGGTTGCAGAAATTTTTAATAAAGCGGTTGAACAAGACAATCTTTTAAACTCTTTAAACGCACAAGTTAAGGATATTGACAGACAACTCAACAATTTGGCTAACGCAATCGCCAACGGAATTTTTAGCAAAACAACAAACGAGAAGTTAAACTCTCTTGAAAAACAAAAAGAAGAATTGGAGATAAAAATCGCCGAACAATCCGTCAGAAAAACAAGACCAATTAAGGCTGAAAATGTTTACAATTGGATTATGTCTTTTGCAGACATAGATACAACGGATTTAATGGCTTGTAAAAGGCTTATTGATATGTTTGTCAACAAAATCATTTTGCGAGATAATGACTTTGATATTATTTTTAGAATTTCAAATGATGATTCCCAGAACATAAAACTTAAAAATGCAGAAGACTATTCAAATCTTTGTGAAGAAATCTGCAATAAAAAAGAACAATCCACTTTTGGTTCGGATTGCTCCTCTTTGGTGCGGATAAGAGGACTCGAACCTCCACGATTGCTCACTGGAACCTAAATCCAGCGCGTCTGCCAATTCCGCCATATCCGCTTATATTTGGTGAATTTATTTCACAATTTGTATTATAGCATATTTCTTTTTTATTTGTAAACATTTTAAGAAAATGTGAAAAATTATTGTTAAAAATTTGTTAAGAATTTTATAAAAAATCCAAATAAAATGAAAAAATCATTATTTTTTGATAAAATTTTAGCATTTTGTTTTGAATTCGACAATAAAAGCATTATAATGAAATATATAAAAGGAGGGTTTTATGAAAGAATTAGTTAAAAAGTCGATTGCGGAAATGATTGGAACAGCTGTTCTTGTTATTTTTGGGTGTGGTGTTGCAATTGCAACCAAAGTGGACACTGTGGCAACTTCTCTTGCTTTTGGGCTTGCAATTGTTGCAATGGCATATTCAATTGGAAATGTTTCAGGGTGTCATGTTAATCCAGCAGTTTCTCTTGCAATGTTAATAAAAAAACAAATCACTTTCAAAGAATTTCTTGTTTATGTTGCAAGTCAACTTGTTGGTGCAACAATAGGTTGTTTGTTGCTTTGGCTTGTGTTTGGAAAAGGCTGTGGCTTTGGTGCAAACACAATTCAAGACACTCTTGCACCATACACTGATTCATACGGAGTTGAACTTGTTGTTGCTCTTATAAGCGAAATCGTTTTGACTTTTGTGTTTGTGCTTGTGATTTGTGGCGTAACTTCAAAAGAACATAACAAAGCGGTAAGCGGAATTGTGATTGGTCTTACACTTACACTTGTTCACCTTCTCGGTTTGTTCTTCACTGGAACATCTGTCAACCCAGCAAGAAGTCTTATTCCAGCATTGTTTGCTTTGTTTAGTGGCACAGCAGCAATCAGTCAAGTTTGGGTGTTTATTGTTGGACCATTAATTGGCGGAGCTCTTGCAGCTCTTGTTCACAACTTTCTTGAAAAAAAGAAAGAAAAATCGGCCAAAGTTGAAGAAAAAAACGAAAAATAAATAAAAAAAACACGAATTTTCGTGTTTTTTTCAAATTTTTAGGTTTTGATAAAACCAGTCCTTATTCGACTGGTTTTTTCTTTTATGTGATTATTTAACTGGCTAAAATTAAGTTGGAGGTGAAAATTATGAAATATAAAAATTGGTTGGAAGAGTGGCTTGAAGTTTTTGTTAAGCCAACAAATAAAATGCAAACTTACAAAAAATACAAAGGAATTGTCAAAAACCACATAGAGCGAAATTTGGGAGAGTGTGAACTTGAAAACTTGAGTGCAGAAATATTACAACAATTTATTGCTGAACTTGTGTCTGAAAATTTGTCAACAAACACAATAAGCGGAATTGTTACCGTTTTAAAATTGTCATTAAAGTTAGCAAGAATTAATGAAAAAACCAAAAATTTGCAAATAAATTTGATGGTTTTGCCAAAAACTCACGAAAAACAAATAAGTTGTTTTTCAAAAACTGAACAGCAAAAATTTGAAAAATATGTAAGTTCTAGTTCCAAATCAAAACTTTTTGGTATTTTGCTTTGTTTGTATTCGGGGCTTAGAATTGGCGAACTCTTGGCATTGACATGGAAAGATGTAGATTTTGTTAAAAATTGCATATATGTGAACAAGACATGTTATGACAGTTGGGAAAATGGAAAATATGTGAAAGTTCTTGACGCACCCAAAACGGACAATTCAACTCGAATAATACCAATTTTTAAAAATCTTTTGCCAAAGTTGAAAGAAATGAAGAAAAATGCAAAAAGTGATTTTGTGATAGAGGGAAGGACTAATGAAGGAATTTCAATAAGGAGTTATCAATACACATTTGAGCGAATGTTAAAAAAACTTGGAGTCGAACATAAAGGATTTCACTCACTTCGTCACACTTTTGCGACACGGGCTCTTGAAGTTGGAATGGATGTGAAAACACTTTCAGAAATTTTAGGGCATTCCAATCCAATGATAACATTAAAGAGATATGCACACTGTCTTTTGGAGCATAAAAGTGAGATGATAAATAAACTTTCAAAAATAAGTGTGATTTAATAAAAAAAGTGCATAGATTCATTTAATCTATGAAAAACTAATAATTAAGAAGTGCATAGATAATTAAGAAAAATGAAAAATTGCATTAAACATCTTAAAAGTGTTTGGATTTTTACAAAAATTATGTTAAACTTTTTATGGTACATAATGCATAGATTAAATGAATCTATGTAAACTTTAGAGAAATAAATTTTCATTTTTGGAGGAAAGTATGGGTAAGAAATTTAATTGGAAAATATGCTTGCTTTGTATTGTTTTGGTTTTATCTCTAACATTGTCAACAGTGTCACCAGTGTTGTATTTTGTTTTGGGGCAAAACAATGAAGAAGTTACAACTCCAAGTTGGTTTGATGGACAAGGTGTCCCTGACAATGAGATAGGGAAAAATGGAGACTATTATCTTGACAGAGATAATGGTTCTGTTTGGCAAAAACAAAATTCAATGTGGAAGAAGATTTACGATATTGGCAAAGGAGAGCAAGGCGAAAAGGGTGAGGATGGAAATGGTTGGAGATATGGTAAAGGACTTCCTCAAAAACTTGCAACAGACAAAGAGGGGGATTTCTATCTAGACACAATGTCTGGAGATGTTTATAACTTTAAATCAGGGCAATGGATAAATGTTGCAAACCTTAAAGGTGAAGACGGCCAAAATGGAAATTTAATTAAGACAGGAATGGTTCCACCAAATGGTGTTGTGGAAGGAAATAAAGGTGACCTATATCTTGACTCAAACACATGGTTTGTTTATGAATGTAAAGGTGGAAAAGTTTGGGAGCAGATAGGAAATATTGATGGCAAAGATGGGTCAACTTGGCAGGCAGGCACAAAAGACCCAACCTTACAAGAATCCAATGTTGAAGGGAAAGAAGGAGATTTTTATCTTAACACTGAAACATGGAATCTTTATAAAAGAGGACCAATAAAATGGGAATTTGTCACAAATATAAAAGGTGATGCAGGAAAAGATGGAGCAAAGTGGAGTTTTGGAAATGGAAAGCCAGAAACACAAAGTATTCAAGACCCAAATGAAGGGGATTATTATATAGACCTTGACAATTCTGATATATATCATTATGAATCAGAGAATTGGGAACAAGTTGGAAGTTTTAAAGGAGCAAAAGGTGATGATGGAGCAACATGGCAAGTGGGAGAGAAAGACCCAACATCACAAGATGCACATGTTGACGGAAATGAAGGCGATTTTTATCTTAACACACAAACATGGAATTTATATAAAAAAGGTCCATCAAAGTGGGAGTTGTTGACAAACATAAGAGGTGAAAAAGGCGACGACGGTGCGACATGGAGATTTGGAAATGGACAACCACAAAAACAACCTGAAACAGACAAAGAAGGGGATTATTATTTAGATGAACAAAACTTAAAGGTTTATCGCTATCAAAGTGGCGAATGGAGTTTTGTTGGTTCAGTTAAAGGGAATGACGGTAAAGACGGAAAAACATGGAAAGTTGGTGACCAATCTCCTGAAGGAAGAGAAAGCGGAAATGAAGGAGATTTGTATCTTGACAAGACAACATGGATTGTTTACGAATGTAATGGCGGAACAAGTTGGACTTCAGTTGGAAATATAGATGGTGAAGATGGGTCAACATGGCAAGTTGGCACACAAGACCCAACTGCAAGGGAATCCAACGTCGAAGGAAAGAAAGGAGATTTTTATTTCAAATCTGACACATGGGATTTGTATAAAAAAGGCGATTCAAGTTGGGAACATGTAACAAACATTAAAGGAGATAAAGGTGAAAAAGGCGATGCGGGAGCAACATGGAGATTTGGAAATGGAAATCCGCAAGACCAAAGCATTGAAGATGCAAAAGAGGGAGATTATTATTTAGACGAACAAAATTTTGAAGTTTATCGTTATCAAGGAAGCAGTTGGAAAGATGTTGGCACAGTTAAGGGTGTTGAAGGTAAGGCAGGAAACACATGGAAAGTTGGCGAACAATCTCCAGATGGTAAAGAAAACGGAAATAAAGGTGACATGTATCTTGACAAGACAACATGGCTGGTTTATGAGTGTAACGGAGAGACAAGTTGGAGTCAAGTTGGAAATATAGCTGGTAAAGACGGAAAAGATGGCACAGTTTGGAAAACTGGAACAGATGACCCATCTTCAGACGATGCACATGTTGACGGAAACGAAGGTGATTTCTATCTTAACACTGCAACATGGAATTTGTATAAGAAAGGTCCATCAAAGTGGGAGTTGTTGACAAATATCAAAGGCGAGAATGGTCTTAATGGGCAAGCAGGGACGACATGGAGATTTGGAAATGGACAACCACAGAAACAACCTGAAACAGACAAAGAAGGGGATTATTATTTAGACGAACAAAGCCTTGAGGTTTATCGTTTCCAAAGTGAAGATTGGCAAAGAGTTGGCTCAATCAAAGGGCTTGATGGAAAGAATGGAAACACATGGAAAGTTGGAACTTCATCTCCAGAAGGAATAGAAAGTGGAAATGAAGGGGATATGTATCTTGACAAGACAACTTGGACTGTTTATAAATGCAATGGTGGAACAAGTTGGACTTCAGTTGGAAACATTAATGGAGCAGATGGAAACACTTGGCAAGTTGGCACAAAAGACCCAACCTTACAAGAATCCAATGTTGAAGGAAAGAAAGGAGATTTCTATTTCAAATCTGATACATGGGATTTGTATAAAAAAGGTGATTCAAACTGGGAGCATGTTGCAAACATCAAAGGCGAGAAAGGTGATGCAGGAAAAGATGGAGCAAAGTGGAGTTTTGGAAATGGAAAGCCAGAAACACAAAGTATTCAAGACCCAAATGAAGGGGATTATTATATAGACCTTGACAATTCTGATATATATCATTATGAATCAGAGAATTGGGAACAAGTTGGAAGTTTTAAAGGTGCAAAAGGTGATGATGGAGCAACATGGCAAGTGGGAGAACAAGACCCAACATCACAAGATGCACATGTAGAAGGAAAAGAAGGCGATTTTTATCTTAACACTGAAACTTGGAATTTGTATAGAAAAAATTCTTCATCATGGGAATTTGTCACCAAGATAAAAGGTGAAGACGGACAAGCTGGAAAAGACGCAGACGATTTGTATATGGGCTATGACAAATACATATGGCGCGGTGCAGAAAGGACAGATTGGTATATTCCTGATGCGACCGCTGGAGAAGATGTTTTTGAACACACCACTGAGGTTGCCGAAGTGATGAGCAAGTATTTTGAGAGTGATTATGTTGACCTTTCAAGCAATTACATTGCCCTTATGCCTTATTATAAAGAGCATGTCAATCAAACACTTTATTCTGGAATGGAATTGACTGAAATCACTGTCTATGCACAAGATGAAGGGACTTTGCAAATTGGGTCGGCAAAGATTAGCAATGTTATTGACGCACGAACAAAAGGCACAGAACTATTAATTATAAATGAAAAAGATTTAACTGTTTCGAAAGGCAAAAATGTCATTAAACACACTCTTCATATTGACGATGACGAAACAATTGTGCTTGGTGGAAAAGGTTCAGGTGGAAAAGGTTCAGTTGCGCTTTATTATGCAAAGGATATTCCTGTTGATGATGAGCCGGGAAACTTTGCAGTGATTGACCAACAACCTCACGAAGAACTTCTTGAAAAAACTGGAAAAGAATACAATGACACACTTGCCATTCAAGTCAGGATGTCCTTGACGGTAGATGTTCCTATATTTGAAGATTTGCGTCAACACGTCCAAGACGACATCGGTGGTCTTAAAGGTTTGACAAGCGATCTCAGGTTTGCAGGTGAAGAATGGGGAGCATATATGTATGCTTATACTGAGCAAGATACCAATTTGTTTGAAGGCAAAACAATCACAAGAATTGGTGTGCCACTAGAAAGTTTGGAGAAAAAGGGAGACGAACTTCCATATCTTGATATGTATTTAATTCCTACCTACAAAGATGAAAATGGTGTAACACCTGCCCCAGATAGTGGCGACGTTAAAGCAAAAAGACAAGACCATAGTATATTGACAAATAACAAAATTGAACCTTTAAGAATAAAATCTGACTCAGAACTCCTGAAAGAACAGAAGGAATTGGCGAATGGACCTACTTGGGTGGATTTTGACTGTCATTATGTTGTTCCAGATGGCTACACGCTTGCTTTCTGTGGCGGTGGTGGTGGCTTTAAGTGGCTTCGAGTGCACAGTAATACTGATGAGGGTAGTGAAGTAGAGCGATTGGGATTGGACAAAATTCCATATTATACTCCAATGAATTCTATTTCGGGATTAGGCAAAAATGGGGAGCCGTCGGGTGATTGGACCA
>CANQDK010000007.1 GCA_947591785.1 uncultured Clostridia bacterium
GGGTCCCCGTCAATTCCTTTGAGTTTTAACCTTGCGGCCGTACTCCTCAGGCGGATTACTTATCGCGTTTGCTTCAATACGGAAGGAGTCGATACCTCCCACATTTAGTAATCATCGTTTAGGGCGTGGACTACCAGGGTATCTAATCCTGTTTGCTCCCCACGCTTTCGAGCCTCAGTGTCAGTTGCAGTCCAGTAAACCGCCTTCGCCTCCGGTGTTCTTCCTAATATCTACGCATTTCACCGCTACACTAGAAATTCCGTTTACCCCTCCTGTACTCTAGTCACCCAGTTTTAAGTGCAGTTCCAAAGTTGAGCCTTGGGCTTTCACACCTAACTTAAATAACCACCTACGCTCCCTTTACGCCCAGTTATTCCGGACAACGCTCGCCACCTACGTATTACCGCGGCTGCTGGCACGTAGTTAGCCGTGGCTTTCTCCTAGGGTACCGTCACTTCCTTCTTCCCCTAGATCAGAAGTTTACAATCCGAAAACCTTCTTCCTTCACGCGGCGTTGCTGGGTCAGAGTTCCCTCCATTGCCCAATATTCCTAACTGCTGCCTCCCGTAGGAGTCTGGTCCGTTCTCAATACCAGTGTGGCCGGTCATCCTCTCAGATCGGCTATTCGTCGTCGCCTTGGTGGGCCGTTACCCTCACCAACTAGCTGATGAAACGCAAGCCCATCTATCACCGAGTCTCCTCTTTCACCCCAAGAAGATGCCTCCCCGTGGTCATATGCGGTATTAGCAGTCGTTTCCAACTGTTATCCCCCTGTGATAGCCAGATTGCTCACGCGTTACTCACCCGTCCGCCACTAACAAGTCGTCAGCACTAAAATTCCTTTTCTTTCAAAATTGGCTTGAACAAAGAAATCTTAGTGCCAACAACTTATCCGTTCGACTTGCATGTTTGAAGCACGCCGCCAGCGTTCGTCCTGAGCCAGGATCAAACTCTACTAAAAAATCTTTATCCTTTTCCAATTCTGAAAAAGTTTTAGGTTAAAGTAGTTCGTGCTTACACTTGCACTTTTTTTATTTTCCTGACTTCGATAACTTACATTGACTTATTCTTAACTTTGCGTTAAAGTTTGTTAAGTTGTTTTATTCTTGTCTTACACTATTCAATTGTCAAAGTTCTCGCTGACTTCCGTTTGCGTCAGCATTGTCATTTTACTACATCTTTTATTCCTTTGTCAACACTTTTTCAAAAATTTTTCAACTTTTTTTTATTTTTTTTGCATTTTTTTTAATTTCTTCCCACAACGTCCCCACCTGTTCGCAAATTCTGCCACTTTTCATCCAAAAATTGCACACCTTTTACCCACCATTATACTTATTTTCTGCTCCTTTATTTTGCTCCATGTCTTTGAAATGAAATTATTCACCTCTTCCACACAAAAAAAACAAGCCGACTTTGGCTCGTTTTTTTGATTTATTTATTTGTGCATTACTCTTCTATTACACACTTTTTCTATTCACTTTTGTTCCACATTTTTTAATTATTCTTCTCGTTCACTTTTATCAAATGACTTTTACTGTGACTCATATTTTTGATATTCTGTTGTATTCGTTGGTGCTTTTATTGTTCCATTAAATCCTTTTTTCACAGATACTAAATGTGTGTCTGTAGAATTATACTCTATACTCTTTGTTTTATCTGTTTTTGAATATTCAACAAGTTGTTTTTTATTATAAACAAGTTTCATATCGTCTTCGATTTCAAATTCCGTATCTGAACTAAATTCTTTAACTTCAAATTTTGTTGTATCGCCCGAGATAACACGTCTGCAAGCAACATCCTCTTTTTGAATTTGAGACATATCAAGTTTTCTTAGTGTATTTAACGATTCTATCAGAGATGGAATTTGTAAATTCATGTCGCCTGACATACCATAAATGCCAGACTCTTCCTCTTCTTCTTTCATACGCTTCAAGTCTTCATATGTACTACTATATTTTCCTGAAGCTGTTTCAAAATAAATCATCACGGTGTCTTGAGATGATACTTTTGTGTTGACAACAGTAACCTTCAAATTATATCTTTGTTTTTTTGCAACACCTTGTGTCACAGCATCGATATTAAATTTGACCGTAAATGTCATATTTGCCACAGCATTTTCTGGTGAACCTTTTGCAAGAGCCTCAACTTTTGCAGAAAGATATGATGTCATAGTTATATCTGTCGACAAAGTAGTATTATCCATAATCACTTCATATCCACCATCAAGAGTGTTTACTGCACCATCCTTTTGGAAAGCATCAAATTGCGTGTATGGAATTATCTCAGCGTTTGCAAATTCATCCGTGAATCTTGGTAAAAAATATCCCAATGCCATACCGCCACCAGCAGCAATAATTATTGCAAAAATCACTGCAAAGACTTTAAAAAATTTTTTCATATTCCAATTTCCTCCGTTGTTTTCAACTGATTTTGTCTTTTGACAAGTCAATCATAACATTGGGGGGGGGATTTTGTCAACTGTTTTTTCTATTTTTCAAAACCTCATTTATTTGCTTCTCAAATTTTAGTCCCTTAATTTTCTCCCATGGAAATTCATCTCTGCCAAAATGCCCATAGCACGCAGTTTTCTTATATATAGGTTGCAATAGGTCAAGTTCCTGTATAATATTTTCTAATGAAAAATCAAAATTGTTTTCAATGATATGCAAAATTTCTTCTTGTGGGACTTTGTTTGTTCCAAAACAATCAACATTTAAAGATATAGGTTTTTCAAGCCCAATCGCATAACTTACTTGAATCTCACATTCATTTGCAAGCCCATTCGCAACAATGCTCTTTGCAACATATCGAGCATAGTAAGCACCAGAACGGTCCACTTTTGTCGCATTTTTTGAACTAAAACATCCGCCTCCAACACGCCCAACCCCACCATAAGTGTCCACTACAATCTTTCTACCAACACAGCCACTGTCACCAAAGCTTCCCCATATCGTAAATTTTCCACTTGGATTTATGAGAATTTTTGTTTCTTCATACATCCCTTTATATTCATTTAAAACTGGCTGAACAACATTTTTTAATATATTTTCTCTCACTTCTTCTGCTGAAAGTTTTTCACTATGTGAAACGCTGACTAAAACTGTCACAATTTTTTCTGGCTTGTTCCCATCAAAACAAACAGACACCTGACTTTTAGCATCTGCATAAAAAATTTGAGTTGTTCGCCTGAAAGCTTCATACTGCTTCATAAGTTTATGAGCAACAACAATTGGCAATGGCATAAATTCTGGAGTCTGATTTGTTGCATAGCCAAACATCATTCCTTGGTCACCCGCACAAAGTCTTTTCTTTACCACCGCTTTGTTTATGTCTGGACTCTGCTGTCCAATTTCCTTTATAATTTGAAAATTGTTGGTATAGCCAATTTCTTTCAACACATCTATTGCAATTTTATCATAGTCAATTTTTGCATGTGTGGTTGCTTCTCCATAGATAAAAAGTTTGTCGTTTTTGATTGCACACTCCACCGCCATTTGACTGTCTTTGTCCTGCCTTAATGCCTCATCAAGAAAAGCATCGGCAATTGTGTCACAGGTCTTGTCTGGATGGCCAATATTCACACTTTCACTTGTGATAATTTTTTTCATTTTTTTACTCTCCTTTTCAAAATAATTTTCCATAGAGAGCATAAAAAAACCATCATAAAGATGGGTTAAATCATTTCTTCTCCCATCGACTCAGCCTTTAGCACCTTGCAAACGCAGGTTGCTGTGTGGTCACAGGGGCTGTCCCTCGCACACTCTCTATGGTCGATTTGATTATATCATTTGTCCTTTTTCTTGTCAACTGTTTTTGCTATCTTTTTTGCTTTATATAATTTTGTGCCATTCTTTTTGAATGTGAGCTTATATTCTTTGTCATAAAACTTAAAAATAAGTCCAAATAAAATGGGATGTTTGCTATGTATCTTTCGAGAGCAAATGCCCTCAAAAGATTTCTTTGTCCGCTTCTCGTCAACCTGGACTTTTTGTTTGTGAAAGCGAGATGTTTTCTTGATTAAGTTCTTGTTCATCTGATACTGTATTTTTTGATTTTGTGTTAACCTTTTTGGATAAATCAATCAATTTTTCAATAACAGATGACACCTGTTCTGCATCGAATTTGATTCCTTCTTTTAAACAAAATTCTTGTGCCCATTCCAGAACCATATTCTTTTTTTCTGCACCAGAACTGCCAACCATCTCTTCCGCCTTTATAACAAAATCACAAAGTGCAGATTTCAATAGATTCCAGTTTTTGTCCTTTATCACTTTCACAAGTGCACCGACAAAACCAATGATTGGAACAAGGAGGGAAAGACAAAGAGATATTAATTCAAAAATCTGATTTGTTGTCATCTTAAACTCCTGCTTAATCTCCTCCCACACTCATTATATGTAATTATTCATCGCTATGTTTAATCAAGATTAGGCGTTTTGTGGATATTCCACTCTTTTTAAATACAACCCACAAGCAGGCATAGTCTGCCCCGCGTATTCTCTTTTTCCACTTGCAAGTGCTTGTTCAACATTTTCCTGTGTTAACTTATCTCGTCCAACATCTAAAAGTGTCCCAACAATTATTCTCACCATATTATATAGAAATCCATTTCCTGTAATTTCAAAAGTGAAGATTCTTCCTTTTTTCTTTATTTTTAAATCGTAAATTTCACGCTCAAAATCCTTTACATTTGTTCCAGAAGAACAAAACCCTTTGAAATTATGTTTTCCAATCATCAACTTTGAAACTTCTTCCATCTTTTCAAAATTGACTGAAAAGGGATAATAGGCCAATGTCGCATTTTTAACCGCATTTCTATCTCCACCCACCTGCACAATATATTGATATGTTTTTTTCTTAGCCGAAAAACGTGCATGAAAATTGGCATCGACAACTTCCACTTTTTTCACAAAAATATCATTTGGAAGAAGGTTGTTTAGAGCCTTTTTAAGTCCAACACATGGAATTTTGCTTTCCAAAGTAAATGAAACAACTTGTCCAAGTGCATGAACACCCCTGTCGGTTCGGCCGCTTCCTTCAACTGTAACAGTTTCACCTGTCACTTCCGTTATTGTTTTTTCAAGCTCGTCTTGGACTGTTCTTTTACCATTTTGTTTTTGCCAACCATAAAAGTTTGCTCCATTGTATTCAACTGTTATCTTAAAATTTCTCATGTTTTTTGTTTCTCAACCTTCTATTTTGTTTTTCAAAGTTTTTAAAATTTTTCAATATGTTTATATTTCATATTATTTAATAAATATATTTTACAAATTTTGATATAAATAATCAATTAAAAATTTAAAATAAATTTGACTTAAATCTTTAAAAAGTTTAAACTTTATTAAATAAAAGAGGTGTCCTATGAAAAAAGTTGTTGATGGAAACACTGCAGTTGCTATGATTGCTTACAAACTTTCTGAAGTTATTCCAATTTATCCAATCACTCCATCTTCTCCGATGGCAGAATATTGTGACGGAAATGTTGCAAGCGGAAAGAAAAATCTGTTTGGAGAAATTCCAACCTTAATTGAAATGCAATCAGAAGGTGGAGCTTCAGGAACTTTACATGGAAGTCTGTCGGCTGGAGCACTTTCAACAACCTTCACATCAAGCCAAGGGCTTTTGCTCATGATTCCAAATCTTTACAAACTTGCAGGAGAACATCTTCCTGCTGTTTTGCATGTTGCAGCTCGAAGTATTGCAACTCATGCTCTTTCAATTTTTGGTGACCACAGTGATGTTATGGCAACAAGGCAAACTGGTGCAATTCTTCTTTCTTCTGCATCAGTTCAACAAGCACACGATTTTGCTCTTATAGCACATATTCTTGCACTCAAAACATCTCTGCCTGTTATACATTTTTTTGATGGATTCAGGACTTCTCATGAAGTTCAAAAAATTGAAATTATCCCTGACGAAATCATCTTAAAAATGCTTCCAAAATCGGAAATTGAAAATTTCAAGAATTCTCGTATGACTTCATCTTCTCCTTATCAAAAAGGGACTGCACAAAATCCTGATGTCTTTTTCCAAAATCGTGAAGCAAGCGAAAGTTCGTATAAAAATGTTTACAACACTTTGGCAGAAATATTGAAGGAATTTGAGAAGTTTACTGGACGAAAATATGCTCCTTTTGAATTAATTGGAAACAAAAAAGCTAAAAAAGTTGTTGTATGTATGGGTTCGGCATGCGAAACTTTGGAAGAAGTTATCTCTTTTGACAAAAAATATCAGGATATCGCTATTGTTGATGTACATCTTTATAGGCCTTTTGATTATGATAAACTTGTAGAAACTCTTCCAAATGTCGAGAAAATTATTGTATTGGACAGAACAAAAGAATGTGGTGCAAGAGAGCCACTTTTCCTTGATGTTAAAAATGCTTTCTCTCAAAATGTGGAAATTGTTGGCGGACGATATGGCCTTGGCGGAAAGGAATTCACTCCTGCAATGGCGGTTGCATGCTTTGAAAATTTCAACACTATGAAAGACAACTTCACTGTGGGCATCAATGATGACATTTCAAATTCTTCTTTGCCAGTGAAAGAATACAATTTGCCTGCACACAATTTCCAAATGAAATTCTGGGGACTTGGCTCGGACGGAACAGTTTCAGCAAGCAAAAGCACCATCAAGATTTTGGGCGAAGAACTTGGCCAATATGTGCAAGGATATTTTGAATATGACAGCAAAAAGAGTGGAAGTTTGACTCGTTCACATATTCGTGTCAGTGAAAAACCAATCAAAAGCACTTATCTTGTCAGCGAAGCGGACATAATCACAATCAACAACTTTTCTTTCGTGCATAGATATAATTGTCTTGAAGGATTGAAAAAAAATGGAAAAGTGCTTATCAACACCATATTTGCTCCTGACGAAATTGACAAAATTTTGCCTGACATTTATAAGAAAACTTTACAAGAGAAAAATGCAACTTTGTTCGTTATAAACGCTCAAAAAATTGCCGAAGAAGTTGGACTTGGCGGTAAAATTAATATGATTATGCAAACTGCCTTGTTTAAAGTTTCAAAAATAATTGATTTTAAAATTGCAAAAGAACAAATTGAAAAATATATTCAGAACACCTTTAAGAAAAAAGGTAAATCTGTGATTGACAAAAACTTAAAAGCATCAAGAATGGCTGAAACTGGTGCAAAAAAAGTTGATATTTCAAAGTTTACACTGAAAGGCGATAGTTTGTCTTATAAAAACATTCCAAATGAATTTTACCAAAAAATTATGGCACCAATTGAAAAACTTGAAGGAGATAAAATCCCTGTTTCCGCTTTTGATAAGGCAGGAAAAGTCCCTCAAGGCACAGCCGATTTTGAAAAACGTGGCTTTGCTTCAAGACTTCCAAAGTGGTTGCCTGTCAACTGTATTCAATGTGGACAATGTGCAATTGCTTGCCCTCACAACGCAATCAGGCCTGTTTTGGTTAAAGGTGAAACACCCGAAGAGTTGGAATTTGCTTCTGCATTTGGGATGAACGGCTATTACTACCGCTTGCAAATCAGTCCTGAAGATTGCACAGGTTGCGGAGTTTGTGCAAACAACTGTCCTGCAAAAAACAAAGCACTTGTTATGTGTCCAGCAGAAGAATTGCTTGAAAAAGAGAAGAAAAATTATGCTCTTGTGAAAACCTTGAAAGCAGAAAAAGAGACTCCTTTCCCAACAGATTTTCCAAAAGGATTGCAATTTAAAGATTGTTATTTTGGTTTTTCTGGTGCATGTGCTGGTTGTGGAGAAACACCATATATCAAACTTGCAACAAATTTGTTTGGTAGCAGAATGTTGATTGCAAACGCAACTGGTTGTTCAAGCATCTATGGTGGCTCTTATCCAAGTTGCCCTTACTTCAAAGATGATAACGGCCGTGGACCAGCGTGGGCAAATTCGCTTTTTGAAGATAATGCGGAATTTGGACTTGGACTCAAACTTGGAAGCAAATATTCTGGCGAAAATCAATCTGTGTGGATAATCGGCGGAGATGGTTGGGCTTACGACATCGGCTATGGTGGACTTGACCACATCTTGAATGGACATGAGAATGTAAATATTCTTGTTCTTGACACAGAAGTTTATTCCAACACAGGTGGACAAGCGTCAAAATCAACTCCACGTGGAGCAATGGTAAAATTTGCAAATGCAGGGAAGCAGACAAAGAAAAAAGATTTAGTCGCTCTTGCAATTTCATCAAGAAACTGCTATGTCGCACAAGTTTCTCTTGGTGCAGATATGGGACAGTGTATTAAGGCTTTCAAAGAAGCAGAAGCCTTTGATGGCCCAAGTTTAATTGTTGCCTATGCCCCTTGTGTCAATCATGGATTTGACATGTCAAAGACGACAACTCACATGCGTGATGCAGTTTTGTGCGGATATTGGAGTTTGCTGAGATACAATCCAAAAACAAACACCTTTAATGAAGACAGCAGAAGCGATTTTGATAGATTTGAAACATTCCTTGAAGGAGAAAGCAGATTTAGTGCAATCAAGGAACTTAAAGGGGAAGAAGGTGAAAAACTTCTTACACAAAACAAAAAAGATGCAATGGAGAGAATGCAAACACTAAGGCGTCTTGCAGGAATTTAAAAATAATAACATGAAAAAATAACAAAAAAAATCAATTATAAAAACTCAAATCTAAAATTTAAATTTTAACATATTTTTGCAATTAGTTTGTAAAAATTTGTAGAAAACACAGTTTTTATTGTTTTAAAGCATTTTTTGTTCACAAAAATTAATATTTTTATTTGACAAAAATGTCAAAAACATATTAAAATTTACTATAAAAATAAAAATTCTTTACAATAGTTTTAAATTTTATTATCAATTAAAAAGGAAAAAGAATGGAAGATATTTTTAAATCTTGGTTAGTTGAAACCCCAATAGCACACAGAGGCTATCATGACAAAACAGCCCCAGAGAACTCTCTTGGAGCATTTGCTAAAGCAATTGAAAAAGGTTATGCAATTGAACTTGATGTTCACCTACTTGCAGACGACACAGTTGTCGTTTTTCATGACGAATCTTTGGCAAGAATGACATCAAATGATGGATACCTAAAATATCTTAACAAAGAAGACATAAAATCACTGCGACTTGCTGGCACAAAGGAAACAATTCCAACCTTAGCAGAAGTTCTTGCACTTGTTGATGGAAAAGTTCCACTTCTTATTGAGGTTAAAAATAAATATAAAGTTGGAAAACTTGAGCAGGCTGTGATAAATCTTTTGAAACATTATAAAGGAGAATTTGCAATTCAGTCCTTCAACCCATACTCTCTTGCTTATTTCAAAAAACATGCACCA
The DNA here is from genome assembly GCA_947591785.1 of uncultured Clostridia bacterium. Taxonomy (GTDB): domain Bacteria; phylum Bacillota; class Clostridia; order Christensenellales; family UBA1242; genus Caccovivens. Next base: position 9,312 of record CANQDK010000007.1, read on the forward strand.
AATTTCCTTCGCGGGCAACTTTCGGGCTATTTCAAAGGTGAAAAACTTGCTTGGCTCAAAAAATTTATGCTGAAAAGTATGCGTCTAAACAAAAAAGTCAGCGAGCCACACTTCATTTCTTATGAAGCAAGCACCCTGCCAAATCGATATACAAAGAAATATAAAAATCTTCCACTTCTCGCTTGGGCTGTTAAAAGCAAAGAAGAATATATGAATATTATTAAATATTGTGATAATGTGATTTTTGAAAATTTTGAACCAGAAATATAAAAAAAATCAATTTTTGTAACAATAAAATTAGAAAATAGCAAATTTAATAAAATTATAATTTTATAAAAAATAAAATTAAAAAAATACAAATTAATTAAATCAAAATTTAATTAAAATAAAATAGGCTAGAATAAAAGAAATTAAAATAATCACAAAAAAAATAATTAATTTGCAAAATAAAAATTTAAACAAAAATTAATAAAAATAATAAAAAAATTTAAATATATTAAAAAAAACAGCATTTTTTGCTGTTTTTTGTTTTTTATTTTATTTCTCCATAAATCTTTTTAACTTTATTTGTCAACTCTTTTCCGTTTTTGACAAAGTCTATGACAAGTTGCGTTGCAACTTCTGGTGGCATAAGTTGAAGGTTTGGAATTTTTGAAATTTCAATCTCAACTGGCTTATAGACGCCTTTGTTTTGATTTGGCTGAAACTCTTCTCCCTTACCACTTCCAAATTCACCACTTTCCCAAACGCAAACATAAAAATTTTCAATGCTTTTGTTGGACTCATAGACATACACCTTTTTTATTGGTTTAACCACAATTCCGAATTCTTCAAAAACTTCTCTCTTCACACACTCTTCTTCAGTTTCTCCCTCTTCTTGCTTACCACCAGGAAAAGTATAATATTTTCTATCAAAATTTTCTCTATACATTGAAATGATTTTGTCATCAACAAAAATTATTGCTCTTGAACTTATTCTTTTTTCCACTTCAAAAACCTCTCAAAAATTCTTAATTTTATTTTACAACAAAATTTTAATTTTTTCAAAGTGTTTTTTGCATTTAAGTTTCATTCAACAGTCACTGATTTCGCCAAATTTCTAGGTTTATCTGGATTAAAGCCGAGTTTTTGACAAACCGAAAATGCCAAAAGTTGAAGAGGAACAATTGAAACAATTGGCATTAAAAATTCTTCAAAACATGGAAGAGAAATTTTTTGAGCAACATTGATATTATGTTCAATATTGGAAATCAAAACAATTTTCCCACCTCGTGCTTGAACTTCTAAAATATTGCTTTCAATTTTCTTTTTGGTTTTTTCCTGTGTTGAAATTGCAATCACCAAACTATTTTCATCAATAAGTGCAAGTGTTCCATGCTTCAGTTCCCCAGCAGGAATTCCAAGGCAGTTTAAATATGCAATTTCTTTTAATTTTAAAGCCCCTTCCAAACTTGTTATACAATCCTGCCCTCGCCCCATAAAGAACACCTTATCACTTTGTAAAACAAGCTCACAAAATTTTTCAACATCAAATTCACAATCAAAATTTAATGAAAAATTTTTCAAAATGCTGTTAATATTCAGTCCAGCTAGTTTAAGAGCAAAAATTAAAAGCGAAAATATTTGTGCTGTATATGCTTTTGTGGAAGCAACAGCAATTTCTTTCCCTGCAAAAGTTGGTAAAACAAAATCCGCAAGAGAATTCAATGTGCAATAAGGAACATTTGTCACGCACATAATGCTAAGTCCTGCATCTTTGACAAGTTTTGCAGATGCAATTGTGTCTGCTGTTTCCCCACTTTGACTTACAAAAACATATAGACAATTTTTTGATAGGACATTTTCAGCATATCTAAATTCGCTTGCAACACTTGCTTCACAGGGCTTGTTACAAAACTTTTGAAGAAACCGACATGCCATAAGACAACTATGATATGCAGTTCCGCAAGCAATAAAATGGAATGATTTAAATTTTTTAAAATTTTTAATATCAAAATTATTTTGTGAAACACATAAATTCAAATATGTTTTTCTTATTGCAAGAGGCTGTTCCTTTATTTCCTTTAACATAAACGAATCACTTGAAGAATAATCATAAGAAAACCCATCATTTTCAATAGGAATGCACTTTTTTTCAATTTTTTTACCATTTTTATCAAAAAAAATCACATTTTTTAATGAAATTTCTGCAAATTCACCATCATTTAAACAAAAGGCATTTTTAAATTTGTTTGAAAAAACAGAAATGTCACTTCCTGCCATAACTTCATTTTCATTTACTGCAACCCATAAAGGAGAACCCTTTTTTGCCAAATAAATTTTTTTGGATTTATTTTCGAGCAAAGCCAAAGAATATGCTCCCACCACCTTTTGACAGGCCTTACGCAATTTCTCAAATGTCGAACCATTTTCTTTTGCAATAAGTGAAACAAAAACTTCTGTGTCAGTCTGAGATAAAAATGGAACATCAATAGAATTTTTAAGTTCTTCAAAGTTTTCAACAATTCCATTATGCACAATAGCATAATTTCCATCAAAACTTAGTTGCGGATGAGCATTCTCTTCACAAACTTTCCCATGTGTTGCCCAGCGTGTATGTCCAATAACAATCTCCGATGAAAAATTCTCTTTCACTTTTTCTTCAAGAGAATTTATTCCACCAACGCACTTTACAATTTCCAAATTATCATTTTTCTTTGAATTAATAAACGCCAAACCACAACTATCATAACCGCGATATTCAAGTTCTTTCAAACCACGAATTACATTCATTATTTGATTGCCATTTCCAAATCCTGCACAAATTCCACACATATATTCTCCTACCTAAGTTATGAAAATATATGAAATAAAATATTTTTTCGTGAAAATTTTTTGAGTAATTTTGTCTTTTTTATTATTGTTTATAAGTTAGGAATGTCAGATATGTATCACCATATCTTTTTTTATCAACAACATCAAAAGGAGAATCATCAAATTTTTCTTCACCAAGATGTTCGCAAACAATAATTCCATCTTGAGATAGAATGTTTTTTTCATATATTTTCTGCAAAACAGAAGAATACAGCCCACTTCTGTATGGCGGATCAATTAAAATTAAATCATACTGTTCAGCACATTTATTAAGAAAAACAAGAGCATCGCATTTCACAACCTTCTGCTCTATTCCCATATTTTTTAAATTTGCTTTTGTAAGAGAAACACTACGAAAATCTTTGTCAACCAAAGTTACACTTTCTGCACCGCGACTCAATGCTTCAATACCCAATGCACCAGTTCCACAAAATAAATCCAAAACTCTTTTTCCTGGTAAAAAAAATTGTAGCTTGACAAAAAGAGCCTGCCTGACTTTATCAGTTGTCGGCCTAATATGAGCATATTTATTTTCAATAAATTTGTGTCCCTTAAATTTTCCAGAATCAACTCTCATTTTTTTATTATAACATAGATAAAACAAAATTGTAAAATATAAATATATTTCATTACTTATTTTGTTTAAATTATATTATTTAAGTAAGTTATATTATTTAAATAAAAATTTAAAATTTTATTTAATTTTTTCTTTTTTTGTATTATATATGTCAATTTTTTTTATTTATTAAGATTTATAATTAAATTTTTGCATTCTAAATTTATAATTTAAATTTCCATTCTAATTCTAAGTTTATAAATTTAAATTTTATCTTGAATTTGTAATTCAAATTAGTGTTTTAAACAATAATAGTTTCTCCTCTAAAGCAAGAAAAAGATGTAAGGACTTCATAGGAAATTGTTTTTAATTTTTTTGCAAAATATTCGGCATCATTCATAACTTCAACTTTATCTCCAACACCAACACTTCCATCTATTTTGACAAAAAAAGCGTCCATGCATATATTTCCAACACTTTGATAAGTTTTACCATTTATAGTAACTCTAAAATTTCCGCTCAAATTTCTTCTTAATCCATCTCCATATCCCACTGGAACGACTGCAAAAAAAGAATCCTTTCCAACAATATATTCATTGCCGTATCCAATATGTTCCCCTCTTTTTGCATAAAAAATTTTACTCACAAAAGAAACAATCTTCATCACAGGTTTTAGGTTTTTATTGTTATATCCGTAAAGACAAATGCCAAGTCGAAGCATATCAAATTCAAAGCCATAATCAAAGATTCCGCTACCTCCAAAGCAAACCATTGTGTCTTGTGAAACTTCTCTCCGAAATTTTTCAAAAAGTTGATAACTTTCATTTGTTGATTTGGAATCCTCTGTTCTTGGAAAATGTGTATAAATTGATTTAAGCTTAATATTTTCAGTTTGCAAAAAATTGTCAATACCTCTTAATGCAAAAAGACTTTTAACACCAAAACGATTCATTCCACAATTTATTTTAAGATGTAACGAATTTTTTAATCCACATTTTACAGCATTTCTTAAATCGCTTTCATCATCAATCATAATTTCCAATTTGTTTTTTCGACAACATTCATAATTTGTCACTTTCGAACATATTAAAATTGGTTTTTTTGTCAGCTTTCTTACTGCCAATCCCTCTTCAACATTGACAACTCCAAAATAATCAACTTTATTTTCAATCAAATTAACAATTTGTTCAACTCCATGTCCATAGGCATTCGATTTAACCATTGCACATATTTTTTTTGTTTGAAAATAGGAAAGATTCTCTAATAAATTTTTAGATGAAATCATTTTGAAATTTTTCATAATAACATATACTTTTGAAAAAACATTTTTGCTACTATAAACCTTAAAAATATTTGTCGAAAAATAGTATAAAAGACGAAATGGTGACACCACTTTCATGTAATTTATTAAAAATTCTTGTAAAATTTTGCATAAAGGAGGTGTATAATGACAAATTTGCCTAGATTTACATTGAGAATTCCAAAGTCTGTACTCGACAAAATTCAATACACTGCCACATATAATGGTAGAAGTAAAAATCGAGAAATAGAAACTGCCATAAAACGCTATATTAGGGATTTTGAAAATCTTCATGGCGAAATAATTGTTGACGAACCAGAAGATTAAAAAATCTCAAAAATTAATTGACAAAGCTTAAAATGTGTTGTATAATACACATAGTTTTTTATTACAAAAAAATTTATTTGGGTTGCTAGCTCAGTTGGTAGAGCATTCGACTCTTAATCGAAGGGTCCGGGGTTCGAGCCCCCGGCAACCCACCATTTAAATTAAATCTTTAAATTATTTTCCTAAAAATAGAGTAAAGAGTCAACTGTCGCCGTGATTGATGACAATAATGATGTTATTGGCTATTTCCAAACCTTTGCCATGAAAAAAGATTTTGAAGAGAGATACACAAAAGGCGAAGCTTCTTTCCATGAACTTGATGGAAGCAAATTGTTGGATTATGGTCACAAATCAATCAATTTATATTTGTGGACAATTGCTATCAGAAAAGATTATCGCACTAAACCAATTCCTGACCCACAAAACCCAAATGAAACAACTCGTGTTGTTCGCTTATTACATGAAGGACTTATAGATGCTTTAGTAGATTTAAAAAGACAAGGTTGTACAGTTGAATATGTATATGGAGAAGGGGTTTCAGATAAAGGAGTTGGCGTGGTTCAAAGATTCTGTGGTAAAGATTCTTTAATTCATGCTGATAAAGAAAATGCTTTTTATATGTATGGTAGTGAATTTAATCCTGAATGTGAAGCTTTTAAACATTGTAAAAATGTCGATAAAATAATAAATGCCTATGGCAAAGAAAAACCTAGAGTTGTTTCATCTGAAAATTGTGAGGAGTTATATGATTCCTCAAATTTGAAAAATTTGCAAAAAACTAGTTTAACTAGGAGGTAATTATGGAAGACAAAACAATTCCAGAAAGAAAAGGGTTTCATGGATTCGTTTGTTATTCAGGTAAAGATATTACCCCTAATATGCTTAAACAATGTTTTGAAATTGACAAAGATTTTTTTCAAGAGAAATATTTTTACAATCAAGCAAAAGTGGAGCAGTGGTTAAAAAAATATAATGATATGTGTTCTGTATTGTATGACACAAAAACCCAAAAGGTTGTTGCATATTCTTTTTATTTGTTTATCTCTGACCAAACACTTGAATTATTCAAAACTAATAAGGTTTCATATTTTACTCTTGGCGAAGCAATGCTGGTAAAACCAAAAGAAAACGATAGAATTAATTTATTTTGTTTGTCAGATGCATGCCTACCAAATTGGGGTTTAGCAGAAATGCATAGAGTGATGAATGAACATAATGTATATAACCTATATGAATTGGCTAAGAACAGAAAAGTTAAAGTTAAAAATGTTTGTATTGATGCAGTATGTGATTATGATAACATTTTGAAAAATCAATTCCATATTGATAATTTTGTTGAAACACAACATGGCTCTAGGTTTTATTGGGGGAAATTTGACCCAGAAAAGATTTGGACTTATTGTATGTATTCACCTTCCCTGATAACTGAGTATAAAAAACTTTATTAAAATAAAAAATTAATTAAATTTTATTTACAATTTATTTAAACATCTAAAACGACTCAAATAAAACTTAAATAATATTATTAAATAAAAAAGGCTTGCAATTTGCAAACCTTTTTATTGTTTTTTTATGCTTTATTTAAATTCATACAGTTTTGAAGGTTTTCTTCCAGTCTTTTCTTCATATAAGCCAGTATCTTTAATGATTTCTCTTTGCAAGAGATATTTTCTAAAATTTCTTCTGTCAATCTGTTTGCCTAATATACTCTCATAAGCCTTATGTAAACTTGGCAGAGTAAAATTTTTTGGAAATAAATTTTTTAAAATATCGCTATCAAATATTTTTTGTCTTAAAACTTCAATAGATTTAGCTAAAATTTCGTCGTGGTCATAGCCAAGTGGAGGAACACGGTCAATAGAAAACCAGTCAGCATCTTCGGTCTTTTCTGTTTCTTTGAGATATTTCACTCGATTTATGTCAATAACCCCAATATAAGAAATTGCAATCATTCGACAAACAGGACTTCTGTCTGGACGAGAAAAGACTCCACATTGTTCAAATACCACATTTTTTATTCGGGTTTTCTCATACAATTCTCGTTTCATAGCCGTGTCAACATCTTCGTTGTTATAACAAGCACCTCCTATCAAAATCCATTTCTTCTTGAATGGAGGATTTTTCCTTTTTATCAAAAATACTTTAAATATACCATCTTCCACTGTGAAAAGTGATAAAACAACATGAATTCCCTGATTTTTGTAAAGCGGATTATTTATTTGCATAAATCCCTCCAAATTCATTTTAGCACAAACCCAGCAGTTATCAAAACAAATTAACTATTTATTAATCTATTTATTTCTTTCTATACCTTTATTTTTGCTATTCCCTTTATTACTTTTCTTAATGTTTTCTTTATTATTTTTTCCTACTGTAAATTTCTTTTTCTCAATTTCCTTTTTTTGTTTCAAAATGCTCTCAGCTTTGTCTAAACCAAATTTACTTGCAATCTTAACTAAGCAATTTTTAACAAACTTTTCATCATTCATAAACTCACTTTGAATCAAAAGGAAAGCATCAGCGTTTTTATCTACAGAATTAATCCAATATTTTTTTCCAAATTCTGTTTTTAAAAATTCAACTTCTTTTAAATTTTTGCAATTACAAAAAACTTCATTGTTAAGTTTGGAAGGGTCATAAACACTAAATTTATCGCCCTTAATTACAATTTTCTCCAAAGAATCGCAACCTATAAAACTGTCAGCGTAAAGCATATCAAATGATTCAGGTAAAACTAAAAAACGTAAACTTTTGCAACCATTGAAACCAGCATTATGCCCTAATGACTTAACACCTTCACTGAGATGAACTGACTCTAAAGCTGGACAATTGCTAATATCTAGGTCATGTATTGTCCTTGGAATAGAAAGTGTTGTCAAATTTTTAAAATCACATATTCGAACACCTTTATGAATCCCATTTGGAAATTCAATTTCCCTAACCAAATCTTTAATTTTATCGAAAGCATTATCATTTATACAATCACTTTTAGTTAAGAACTCTGTATCAAAGATAAGTTTTCCATTTTTGTCAAGGTCTTCTGGCAAAAAATCGCCAATTTGTTCCTGAGTAGTACCCCCATCGAGCGAACTGAAATAAGATTTTGTTACAATTTTCATAAATTCCTCCATTTTTATAAGACTCATGTCCGGACTATGCGTCTTATATACGCAATTATAAGCGTATTTTTTACGCTTGTCAAGTATTTTTCAAAAAAAACTAAAAAAATCAAAAAACAAAAATTATGTAATTTACATTGCTATCATTTTTCTGCCAAAAATCTCTTCACAAAAATTTTTGCAAAAAAAGAACACAACATTAAGTTTTATGCTGTGTTCTCAAAATTTATTGGTGGGAGTTATAGGGCTCGAACCTATGACCCTCTGCTTGTAAGGCAGGTACTCTACCAACTGAGCTAAACTCCCAATGCTCTCTAAGTTTATCACACTTAGAGAGTCCTTGTCAACTGTTTTTTTAATAATTTTTAAGAAATTTTATATTTTTTTAAAAAAAGTGAAGTCTAATCAAGACTTCACCTTTTTTTTAATTAATCCTTATTAGTCAACAGCAACGAATGTAAGAACCATTGAAGAAATTGTAAGAGTTTCTGTTTCATTGATTTCTACTGTCTTTATCAATTCAGCAACGAAGTCAACCAATTTCTTATTCAACAAATCAGAATTAATATCAATTGTTTTTGTTGAACCATTAACAACAACTTTAATGGATTTCAATTCAACATTATGCTGTGTTCTTGACCCCTCTTCTACACCTTTGAATGATGAAGAGTCTTCATATTGTAAAAGTTGTGCAAGAGTAAGTTCTTCTGTATTATAAGATTCGCTAAGGCTCCAATTGAATTTGCTATTTCCTTTATAGATTTCAAGGTCAAAGTATGCTGCATCTGGGTCTGGATCTGTTGTAGCTCTTGCGGTTACAGTTCCTTCAACAGTAAGTTTTGTGAAGTTTTTCTCTTCTTTAATTTTAAGAGCAACACTCTTTGTTTCTCTTGGGCTTTCAGCTGCAACTGTTGTAATTAAAGCACCAAGAGTTTGAGCTGCATCATCATTTTTGTTGTATTTATAATCTGTTCCATTATAATTGAAAATGCTATAAATGTGCCAGAACGTATAACCGTTTGTGTTTGTATATTTGTCTGAATCAACCCATTCTGCAAACACTTGTGTGTAATCGCTTTCAACTGTGAAATTAACTTCTTTATTGCCAGAGAATGTCATCCATTCTGGAATTTCAAGAGTTGCTGTATATTCAATTGCTTCTTTATTAAGATATACATTTAATTCTGCTTCATCTGTGTTAACCTTATTTTCAGCAATCTTGTTCCCTTCTGCATCTTCCCAGAAATAAGTGTAACCATTATCAAGCTCGATATCATCAGTGATAATAGCATTAATAGCTTCAACTGACATAAGGGTATGGTCTTTACCTTTTAGGATTTCTTCAGTGTAAACTTTTTTATCTTTGTTGACGAAGTAGTTTAAGTTAACTTTTGAAGCTTCTTGCCAAGGGTCGCTTAAAGCAACATCTCCGCCTTCTTGATTGAAAGTTGCACGAATAAATCTGTCTTCTGTTGATTCAAATTTCCAACCATTTGGATTAAAACGATACAACTGTCCAGAATATGTGCTTGAAAGGTCTTTCAAAACTGAGCCATAAATAACATCGTTAACAGTTTCAGTTTTTGGAGAACCACTTTGAGATTCTGGATTTTCATAATATGTGTATGTGATATTGAATTTATAAACTGAGTAAACTGCCAAATATGAGCCTTCTTCAGACATATTCACACTTAAAGTGTTCTCTTTGACAAGTTCTGCATTCCCTTGTGTTGATGCAGTTTGATATTCAGCAAGAGTTCCTTTAAACCAGCCTTCAAATTTATAAGCATTTTCATTGTATTCCGCACTGATGCTGATTGTTTTTGAATGTCCCGCATTTATATCTTTTGATATATGATTTTTTCCTGCATAAGAAAATCCTGCAAAAAATTCTTCACCATTTTCATCTGGCAAATCTTGGTCGTTATGAGCATACATATTGTCGATAACATAAGTTGTGACTTTAATCTTATTGTCAATTGAATAATATGCTGCAAGAGTTATTCCAACCACCATAAGTGGAATAACAACGACAAGTGCACAAATAACTAAGATTTTTGAAAGTGTTCTTGACATAAATTACCTCCTAAGATGCCTTTATTATATCACATCAGATTTTGGATTTCAAGACCTATTTCAAAAAATTTTTAAAAATTTTACTTTTTTTACTATTTTCCTCTGAAAAGTGAGATTCTTAGCACAAAAATGTCAATTTTACTCAAAAATTTTGCAATTTTTCCTAAATATCCATAATCATTTTGTCTGCAATAAGGGCAATAAGCTCACCATTTGTTGGTTTTTCATTTCTATTATATATCTTTAAACCAAAAATATTGTTAATATTTTCAATCTTTCCTCTATTCCAAGCAACCTCGATTGCATGACGCATACCCCTTTCAACTTTTGACGAACTTGTTTCAAAACGTTCAGCAATGGTTGGATATAATTTTTTCGTTATTGAACCAATAATTTCAGGTTTCTCAACAGCCAATTTTACGGCTTCCCTAAGGAATTGATACCCTTTTATATGTGCTGGAATACCTATACTAATAAATATATTTGAAATTTTTTCATCAAGTTGTCTGTTTTCATTTTGGTGACGACCATCAGACAATATCTCATTGATTCTGTTTTCCAAATTTTCCGCAGAAACAGGTTTTGCCATGAAATAACTTGCTCCAGACTGTAATGCCTTTGTGACAAATCCAGTATGAGAAAGATTTGAAACAAAAAACACTTTTGGCATTTGTGAGCCAAGTTCTTTAATTTTGTCAAGCACAGCGAATCCATCTAAATTTGCAAGCATAATCTCCATAACAAGCACATCAGGTTTCTTTTCAAGCACATCTTCAACAACCTTCTGTCCATCGAAACTTGCACCTAAGTAATTAAAATTTTCACTTTTTTCAAAATATTCAATCAAATTATTCTCTTCTGTTGCATCTGCTATATAAATCTTTGGCAGATTTTGGTTTTTTGTATTTTCCATTTTATTTCTCCTTTTATGTTGCTTTGCAAAACAAAAAAATCTTACCATAAAGCCAACAAAACAATATAAAAGAAATATCTCCTATTCTGTCAATTTTAGTGAGAAAGTGTCGAATATACTCAAAAGGTTAAATTTGTCAGTGAATTTCAAAGAAAATTGTGTGACAGGGAGATAAAAATAAAAAAATAACACAAATTTGTGTTATTTTGAATGTCTTTTAGCAGATTTTGTCAAACCTAAAAGTTGATAGTTTTTGCTTGGCTCACTAACTTTTTTTATGCTTGCACGATAAAGATATTTTGTTGAATCAGGTTCTTCCGTTTCTTCATTTTCATCATTTTCTTCTTCATCACCCTCTTCTTTTGGCAATTCTTCAAGTTCACCATAGAAATATATGAATTCTCCATCAAACGCAAAAGAATTGTTTGAAGCTATTGCAGTCATTGAAACAATTGTTTCGCAATCAACCTCATTTCCAATTTTGCTGACATTAAAGAAATCATAAGGAAGACTTACTCTGTAAATTGAAGTGCTTGTGGAAATATATAATGTTCTTTCTTTTCCGTCAACAAAGAGTAGTGAGAAGTCTGTTTCTTCGCTTCCAGATGGAAAAACAAATTTTATTGTTCCACTTTTTCCGTCAGCGGAAACATAATAAATTGTATTGTCAATCATAAACAAGTAGCCATAGAATTTACTTTCGCTTTCTATTCTATAAAATGTTGTGGCTTCTTGTGTTGTTTTTACAGAAAAATAACGACTTGCTGCATGTTCCGAGCCAAAGGATTCAGAATTTTCTTTCACTGAATATCTGCATAGCCATTGTTGTTCTTGAAATTTCTCTGAATAAAAAACATAATCTTTATCCCTTCCAAGAAGTGCAACTGAACTTTGTTGGTTATAAACAACCTCTGACTCACCACCTGAAAGTTTTACTCTCTTCACAATTGTCCCAGACAAACCTGATTCATTTGGGTCTGGTCTGTTGATTGCATAATAGATGTATCCATCAAAATTAAGGTCTTTTTCACTGTGAATGTTTTTTTGATATGTTTTCTGTAAAGCAACACTTGTGACATCATTTTCTTTTTCAATCTCTTCAATTTTATTGTTTGAAAGATTGATTTTAACAAGATTAGTTCCAGAATATATAACGAGATAGTAAACATTTTCACATTTAAGAACTTCACACTGAGAAACAGTTGCTGTTGATGTGTAAAGTTTCTGTTTTCCATCACCATTAAGCCCACTTTTATAGAAAGTTGTGTAATCATAATGATGTTCGGTTGTTTTCTTCCCATTTGAATCTGTTGTTGTTATCATCTGTGTGTTTGGTGTTGCATAATATATGCTCTGCCCCAAAACAAACATAAAATTGTTTTCATATCCAACAACACCACCAGAAACCTTTTCAACATCTGGAGAAAAATTTCTGTCAAGATCTTTGCTGAAATTTTTTGTGTTAACACGTGCAAGATACGAGCTGCTTGAAGCGGAAGAATATTCGCTTTCACTTGTAACACTTTCAGCATAAGCATTGCCAAAATAAAGATGGTCACCAACCATAACAGCACTGGTTCCATTCATAATAATTTCTTTTTCTAAATTTTTAATGTTTCCCACTGTTGCACAACCAGTCAACACTCCTGCCATAACAAAGGCGAACAAAAAGGAAAAACATAAAATTTTTGTCCATTTCTTCATAGTAAACACTCCAAAGTAGTTTAATTATACAACATTATTGCCTAATTAGTCAATAATTTTTCGTCAAGTCAGTTAATTTTATATTTTTTTAATCTGCAAAATCAAAAAAAACAATAATTTTAATAAATAAAACAAAGGGTAAATCAATAGAAATCAATGTATAAAATAGGAATAAAATAAAGATGTTGCAGAGTTATTTATTCAATTTGGTGTAAATGTAAACGCAATAAAGTAAATAAGATTAAAACGAATACAGCGAATAATTTGTAACTATACACCTATGTTTCTAACTTTTTCACTTATTTTTCATTTTCTTTGTGGAATTTTTCGCCTGAAACTTCTTTTGTCACTTCATCAAGAAACCTGACATATATATCTCCAACCTTTATATTTTTGTTACTTATATATTGAATATAATTTAAACATTATAGATTAAACATTACAATAGATTAAACCTTACAAAATTTCAACAAGCTTGTTTCCAACAATATCACATGAAGTCAAAAAATATTTAATGCCGTTTTTTTCATAAATCAAATTTTGCTTACAGTAAGAATGAATATGTCCATAAACCACATAACAAACACCATATTTTTCAAGTAGTCTTGTCACTTCATTGTCCTCTTCACGAAATGTATATGGTGGATAATGCAACATACAAACTATTTTTTCATTTGAGGTTTGCAACTTTTTTGCTGCTTGCAATGTCATTTCCAGACGAATCAGCTCTCTTTTATAAATTTTTTCATTTTCAGCAGTCATTGGTTTTGTCTTATCAGGTAAAATCCAAAGCCTTGTTCCACAAATTATCACATCATCAAATTTTATCGCATCATTTTGAATAGCAAAGAAATCTTCTGGCAAAATTGAGCGAACAGCACTAATACTATTCCACCAATAATCATGATTACCACGAATAATGACTTTTTTTCCAGGCAAACTTTTAAGCATGTTGAAATCTGCGACAGAATCTTCCAATTTCATCGCCCAAGAAAAATCTCCTGCCATAAGCACAATGTCGTCGCTTCCAACCTTTTCACACCAGTCGGCAAAAATCTTGTCAACATATCCTTCCCAAGTTGGCCCAAAAATATCCATAGGTTTCGGATTGTTGACGGAAAGGTGTAAATCACTAATTGCAAAAATTTTCACAGGCTTTTTAACACCTCTTGAACAAGACGCATATCAACTTGCCCATTAAAATTGTTTTTAAAGTGCTTCATAACAAATGGAACACTCTTATCATCAAGGCCAAGAATAATCTTTTTAATCTCATCAGCACTAAACATTTTTGGAAGATAGCTTTTTGCAATATCAATTTGTTTGTCAATATTTGCAACTTCCTCAACATTACCAACTTTTGAATAATTTTCTTTTTCATCGGAAAGTTCTTTGATTGTTTTTTGGATAATGTTGGAAAGTTCTGCATCAGCAAGAGGCTTTTCACGGTCACCTTTAGCAATCTTCTCCAAAAGAATTTTGTTCATAAGCACACTAAAAAAAGCACGTGCCACTGTATCTTTATTTTTCATAGCCTCAATATTGGCTTTCTTTATTTGTTCTTCAATCATAAAAGTTCTCCTTTTTAACACTTTCAAGTATAATATTTTTTTTTAATAAAATCAAATGTTTGAAAGTTTTTTCAGTATTTTGTTGACTTACAAAAATATTTGTGCTATAATTCTTTCGCTATGGTGATGTAGCTCAGCTGGCTAGAGCGTATGGTTCATACCCATAAGGTCGGTGGTTCGAGCCCACCTATCACCACCATAATAACATTAATGCTCAGCGAGAACTATCTCCTTATCTGAAGCAAGTAGAATATAAGTCTTTAAGGTTCAAGCCCACCTATCACCACTATAATAAACTTTAACACAACTTACAAAGTTTAAACAATATGTTAAATTTTTTATAATGGTAAATAGATTTTATAAAAATTTTAGGAGTTTTATAAACATGAGTGAAAAAAGAAAGGGATTTGTAAGTGGATTTCAAGGCATATTTAAAGGAATAAAAGAAATTGGAAAAACCATGATTGGTGAACCTGCAAAACTTTCCACAGAAGTTTTTAAAACAAACAGTTTTATACGTGCATTTTTGGAAGAATCAAAATTCAGTCCAAAACCAAACTATGAAAAACGCACCGCAGAGGCAGTGGAAGGAATCAATAATTATTTAAAAGAAAGAGAAAAATAATTTTAATTAAAAGAATAAAAAAAACAATTTTGTTCTATCAAAAAAACCGAACATTTAGTTCGGTTTTTTTATCATGGAATCTTTCGATCAATGCTGTCGGTTTTTTTGCGAATTTCCTCAGCTTCTTTTCTGATTTGTTCTTGTTTCGCCAAGGCGTCAGCACGATCTCTTTCCGCCTTAGCCAGTTTTGTTTTCACTTGATCCAAGTCGGCACTCATTTTTGCTGTATCAGCTTTAATAGCAGTCGTGTCGTTATTAATGGCTTCCACAGCATGTCTTGCACGGGTAACTGCACCAGTTGTTGCACTTTGCCTGTTCTTGACATCAGTCAAATCATTATGCATATCTGTTCGAGTCTTATCAAACTCACTACTCATGTTCGTATTCAAATCAGTAATTCCGCTATAAATTTCACCTCTTACCTCTCTTGTTGCCTCAGTTCCTTCGTCAACAGCATCTCTAACATTTGACATTCCAGAATTAACCCTTGAAAACCCTCTATTCATATCATTATGTATTCCGCCCACAGTGTCTTGCATTTGTGCAAATGCTCCACCACTTCGCTTGCCATTTCTTCCTTTTGCACCTTGCAAATAATCTCTAAGACTTTCTGTGGCTTCAGCATTCCTTCTTTGCCAATCTGTTTTCTTCCAGAAAGTATTTTCTTTGAACCCAGAAAGGAACTTATCTCCACCCAAGACTTTGTTTGCAGTATCAAATACTGCGTTAAATGTTTGTCCTACACCCTTAGACACTCCTGATGCAAATTTCATTGTTCCATTTTTAAATTTTGTATATTTAGAATTATCATAAGCAGTTTGTGCTGTCTTTAAGCCCACTTTAGCTGTATTTTCATTTGTTTTTGCAGTTTTCAAAGCAGTTTTTGCAGCACTAACTTTGCTTCTTGCAGCAGCAATCTCTGCTGGTGTTTGAGCCAAAGCAAGCTCTTCTTGAGCCTCTGCCAAATTACTCTCTGCTTTTGCAGTTGCTTCTTGTGCACTATCAAATGTTGCTTGTGCATTATCTAAATTAATTCCTGCTTTACCGCGAATTTTTGACTTAGCAAAACGTGTTAAACGATTGTTTGTAAGTTTGCCCCCAGTAGCCTTATTGATGCCCTTAGCAACAAGTTTAGTTGCACCCAATCCCATTTTTCCTGCAATTTTTGCGGCACCCAAAGTCATTGTAGTTGCCTTACCGACAGTTGAACCAACTTCTTCTGAAATTTTTCCACCTGTTTCATTTGCATCTGCAGCACCTATAAGTCCACTTAGGGTTGCAATTAATGCTTTGATTGTAATAAGCCCAACAATAATGATAAGCGTCTGCACAAACGCATCTGCAATTGGAATTCTAAAGAAATCAATCTGGTTTATATATGGCAAAACAAGAAAAACGATATTCATTCCAACAACCGCTCCATACGCCATCAAAACTTGTTTCAAAAAGTTTTCTGTCCAGCCCTTGGACCACTTTCCACTGGCATCAATAGGACCAAGCCCAAAGATAGGTGGAGCAATCAAAAACAAGCCAATACACATAAAGAGCCTTGTCATCAATCCCATTATAATGTTCAAGAAAATTGTCAAGCAAATAATTATAGAGCCAAATCCAACAATAAAGTTGAAATTCCAAAGGTCATAATAATACCAAACTGCACCAACATTAAATTTTGAAAATGAACCAGCAAAAGATGTCAAAAAGTTTGTGAAATAACTCTCTGAAACCCAAGGCAAAAGTCCTCCAACAACATTTCCAGCATTTGCAACAGCATTTGAGCCACTGTAATTTAATAAAACCAATCCCTTTGGATGCAAATTACATGCAAAAGCAGTGTCAATCAAATTTGCAAGTTCTTCATCTGTTTCTGCATTTTGAAATAGTTTAAACCCCTGCCAACCATTATTATTTATTATTCCAAAAGTATCATACTCACTCCCAGTGAAATTTACTTTGTTTGATTTCCATTTATATGTTCTTGCACGATTTGCATTATAAGCTGCCACTTTAAACATAGAGCCTGAAAAAGTTTGATTTGTTGAGGCTACAAGAGCACTTTCCTTTTTAAGCGAATCATTATTAGGCCAATCATTTTGATTTTGAACACCATACGAAATTTGACACGAAAAGCCAAATATATCATAATAAATATAGGTTCGTTCACCTTTGACATTTGAGGTTTCTGCTTGACCACGTGACGTCATGGTTGGCTCTTGTAAATAAGTATCCAAAGCATCCTGTCCAAAATCTTGGATTAACACTGAATTATTTACAGAAGTTATGGAATCAAGTGCTTGCAAAACTGCTTGTGAAAGATAAAGTCCTAAAACAACAATAACTGGCACAGATACAATTCTAACAACAGCCTTTCCTGCAGCATAAACATATTGCATTGGACCTTTTGCAGATTTATCATCATAAGAATAGTGACTTTTGATAAGAGCAACAAATGTTGCAATGCATGTGACAATGATTCCAAAAAGAATAAATGCCCAGAAAACAGTTGAAAGAGCAGAATATGGGGTGTCTGTTCCGAATGCCCCTGCAGTGAAATCAATTCCTAAAATTCCAGCAATGAAATTTGTTACCAAATCCCCTGCAACAGCTTTTCCATTTAAATAATAAACATCAAGTCCTGCCAACTTTCTAAACAAGAATTGAAGCACATCAATAAGACATGAAAGAGAGGCATAGAACAAATATACAAGTTTTGGAATTAAATCAAATAAGGCTTTAAAGAAATCACCTATCCAATCAAACATTTGTTCTCTCCTTTTATAAAAGACTAAAAATTAAAAATTATATTATATATCTTTTTCATTTTAACAAATTAAAATACATTTTGCAACAAATTTCGCGTCAAATTCAACGAATTTTATAAATTAAAACCATATTATTTGTTTTATAATCCCTATTCCAATTTTCAACTAATTTGAATCGCAAATTTTCAATTGCTTGTGCTTGATTTTAGTTTCAAAATTGGTTTATAATAAAGTTATGAATGAAAAAATTAGGCAAAAATTGAAAAAACTCACCACTCGCCCTGGGGTTTACATCATGCGTGACAAAAATGGTGAAATAATTTATATAGGCAAAGCTAAGAATCTTAAAAACAGAGTGAGCCAATATTTTCGTGCAACCCCAAAGCCTTCAAAGGTTCAGGCAATGGTTGAACATATTGACGATTTTGACTACTTTATTGCAGTAAGCGAACTTGATGCTCTTGGACTTGAAAGCAACTTGATTCACAAACATCAACCTTTTTACAATATTTTGCTTAAAGATGGAAAACAATTCCCCTACATCAAAATCAACATGAAAGAAGATTTTCCTAGGTTGGAAATAGTGCGTAAAGTTTCAAAAAAAGAAGGAGAAAAATATTTTGGCCCATACTTTGCAGGCCTAGATGCACGCGAGATATTAAAAACTATCAATTCCGCTTTTAAATTGAGAACTTGCTCTCAAAAGATTAATGGTAAAGCAAAAAGAGAATGCTTAAACTATTCTCTTGGACTCTGTCTTGCCCCTTGCACAGGAAAAGTAAGTAAGCAAGATTATGCTGAAGAACTTAAAAAAGTCATAAGATTCCTAAATGGCAACGATGACGAAATTGAAAAAATTTTACAAGAAAAAATGCAAACTGCGGTCGAACTTGAAAATTTTGAAAAGGCAATTGAACTGCGTGAAGCCTTAAAAATGGTCGCAAAATTGAAAGTCAGAATTGTTGCGAATCTGCCAAAAGATGTCAACAAAGATGTTTTTGCTTTTCACACTGATGGCTTATCAGGTGTAGTCACGAATATGGTTGTTCGCGGAGGAAAAATTCTCGGAGTTGCAAACTATGTCCAAAATGACGCCGAATTAGAAGAAAGTGAAACCTTGTTTAATTTTATTTGTCAGTATTATGCCAACTGTATTGTTCCAAACGAAATTATTGTTTCTCACGAAATTGACGGTGAGCTACTTAAAGATTTTCTTGGGAAAAATGTTAAAATAATCTCAAATCCTCATGGTGTCAATTTAACTTTACTCAAAATGGCTGAGGAAAATGCAGAAGAATATTTGCATAAACATCTCGAAAAAGAGAAGTTGGAATATAATCAAGGAATCGGAGCAATAAAGCAATTGCAAGAAAAAGTTGGGCTGAAAAAAATTCCTCACAGAATGGAATGTTATGATATTTCTCATATAAGCGGAACAAATAAAGTTGCTTCCATGGTTGTGTTTATTGACGGACAACCTGCAAAAAATCAATATAGAAAATTTAAAATAAAAACTGTGGAAGGAAACAACGATTTTGCAAGTTTGAAAGAAACACTAACCCGCCGCCTAACGCGTCTTAAAGAGCAAAATGGCGAAAGTTTCAAGGAAACACCAGATTTGCTTGTTATTGATGGTGGAAAAGGACAACTGTCGTCTTGTTATGAAATTTTGCAAGAATTTGGAATGGAAAACAAAATAGAAATGATTTCTCTTGCAAAAAGAATTGAAGAAGTCTTTATAACAAAAAATAACGTCCCAGTAATCTTAAAAATCGGCAGTGCAGAACTTCGAGTTCTTCAACGTTTGCGTGATGAAGCTCACCGTTTTGCTATCACTTTTCATAGACAATTGCGTGCAAAAACTCAAACACATTCTCAACTTGAAGAAATTGACGGACTTGGAAAAGTTAAGATTGATGCCCTCCTTCAAGCTTTTGGAACAACAGAGGAAATCAAAAAAGCAAGTGTGGAAGAACTGATGCTTGTAAAAGGTATTCATGAATCACTTGCATATAAAATCAAAGAGTTTTTAAACAATTTAGACAACAAATAATGTAAAAAACAAATAAGTTTTGCACAATCATAGATAAAAAAACAAAAACACCACATTGTTTATGGTGTTTTTTCTTGAATTGAATTATTTTCCATGTCTTCTTCAATTTCAACTTCAGAAGAGATTGGCTTCATAATTGTTCTTTCATTTTTTAAAATTGATGTTTTAGGTTCTTCATTCTCACGAGCAGAACGACTTTCTTCAAGACGCAATTCAACAGTTTCATTATCCATCATTGTAACTGAATGAACAATGGGTTTCCATTCAACTTCTTTTTTAAACATTGATTCAACGAAAATTGGAATATACATTGCCATATAAATTGGAAACATCACACAACAAACAATAGAATTCCATGCAGTGATATTTGTATGTTTTCTTTCTGCAAAAAGCATGAGTCCAGCATAGAAAACAAAGAACAAGTAAATCACAGAAACTGCAATTGCAAATGCAGAGAACACTTTGGCACAATACGGTTCTTCGTTTACAGCACCAACAATTCCAAGAACAAGATTGAAAAGTGAATAGATTATTGTGCTTGCAAGAATGCAAATGACAGGAAGGATGTTTACAGTGTATTCGTATTTTGTCAATTTGTTTTCTTTATCAAACAAAAATCCTTTAAAGAGTCTTTTACGATATTTGCTCTGAACTGTTGTAAACCCCTTAACCCATCTTATACGCTGATTCCACGAAGCTTTAATTTTGGAAGGTTGTTCATCATAAAATTCTGCATATTCATTATAAGTGGATTTAATGTTTGTCACAATTGCATGCATTGAAAGTTCAACGTCCTCAACAAGTTCAAAGAATTTCCAGCCACCAAGTTTTTCAAGGATTTCACTTGCAATATAAAACCCAGTTCCGCTTAGAATAACTTTTTGATTGAATTTTGAACGACATTTGTTTTGAAATGTGTTGAACATTGAGAATGTTAAGGCACTTCCACTTGCAATCCAACCATCGTTCCAATTTTTGCTGTTTCGGTAACCAAGTGCAATTTGGAAACCTGCATCATAGGAACGATTCATTTCACTTATGAAAGTTTTTGACAAAACATTGTCAGCATCGCAAATGAAGAAGGCTTCATACTTTTTCCCTGAAGCAAAGATATGTTGAATAACTTCATCTAGAGCATGTCCTTTTCCTTTCAGTTCCAAATGTTGACGAACAAACACATGTGTGTTGGCATATTTCTTTGCAATTTCACAAGTTGGGTCAGACGAACTTTCCACAATAATATATGTTTCCAAAAGATTCTGGTCATAGTCCTGCTCTTTTATTGAGATAAGAAGTTGTTCAATAACTCTGCTTTCGTTTCGAGCAGGAATCAAAATTGCATATTTATGATTCTTTTTTGCAGGTGGACATCTTTTTGATGGGAACAGCCCAATAATATGATATATAATTTTTTGCATGAGCAAAACCACACTAACAGCCATGCAAATATAGAAAATAACATTCCCTGTATGAAAAATTTGATAATACATAATGTTTATTTTTAGTCCTTTTTTGAATTTTAAAAACAATTTTATATATATAATCTTTCATAGATTAACATATTTTATTCAAATTTTCAAGCGATTTTATTAAAAATACTTAAAAAATCTTAAATAATAATTCTTAAATCAGAAATTAAATCAAAATTTAAAAATCGCAAAAATTCTTTATTTTTACATTTTTTCACAAAAAATAATAATTTTATTTTATATTTTTTATAATTTTTAATTAAATTTACAATTTATAATTAAAAATTTTTAATTTTATTTGACTAACAAAATTGTTTTTTGTTATGATAGTTTTATCATAAATAAAAGGAGAATTTTTATGAAAAGACCTCTCACTCTCACCGCAGGGATTTTGGGAACTGTTGCAAATGTTGGGCTTGTGATTCTGTATGCACTTGCTGCTTATGTCTTGATTTTTGGAGGAGTAATCGCAGGTGGACAAGCTCCAGAAGCTGGTGCAGCAATTGGATTAGTAACAATCATTGTAGCTATTGCTGCAATCTTCAGTATTGTTGCACTTATTTTAAATGCTTGCACAATCAATTGCTTCTCTGCATCTGCTGAAAAATTTTCAAAAAAGAAAGCCCTTATAATCACAGCAATTGTATTTAATGCTTTGACTGCAATTTGTGGTTTTATTTATACAACCATTTGGACAATAATTTTGGCTTTGGTTGTTGTTGCAACAATTGTTTTGCAAATTGTTGACCTTTGCCTTGAAAATAAAAGAATTCGTGAACAAAATAAACCTGCAGCAGAAGCAACTCCTGTTGAAAACACAGAAAATCCAGAACAAAAATAAATTTTAAAATTTATAATTCTCAAATAAGCGGTGAAAAAAATGAGAAAAAAATTAGAGCAAAATTGCTCTAATTTTTATTTTTACTCAATTTCTTCAGGCTTTTTGACTTTTACTCTAACATAGATAACAAAAATTAAAAGTTCAATTATAAGTAATATAGGCAAAAGCAACGCAGGAATTAGAGTTTCTGGCTCCAACGATTCTCCTTTTGTGCTTGACAATAATGAAGCATCTTCATAGAATGTTGTTTCTTCTGTCAATTCACCATTTTTCATCTTTTCTGCCAAGGTTTCTATGTCAATCACTTCACTATTTTCATTAAACCATTCTCCCTTTGAAAAAATGAACGATTTTTTATCCCATGTTCCATTTTCTAGAAGAGTCCAATCAATATCTCTCTGGAAAAGTTTATATTCTGAATATCTATTCCCACTCAAAAGTTCAAAATTTAATCTTATGATATATGTAATCTTATCTTTCTGCTCTTCTAATGAACCGTTTTGAAATCCTTCTTGCGTCGTTGAAGAAATATATTTTTCGGCTATCATTTTGCTTGGAGCGATAATGCATTCAAGTCTTTGGCAATCTTTAAACACATCATCTCCAAGTTCAACATCATTGTTTGGCATTGCCACACTAATCAATTCTTGACAACCACTGAATGCTTGATGTCCAATATTTTCAACATTATCTGGAATTTTTATTGTTTGAATGGAACTTCCAGCAAAAGCACTTGTTTTAATTTTTATTAAAGAATCTGGAAGAAGAAGTGTTGTCAGTCCTTTCACTCCTGAGAAAGCCTGTTTTCCAATGGATTCAACATAATTTGGAACAATAGTGTTTTGGCAACCAACAACAATTTCTTTTGATTTTACATTTATAACTGCATTAATTTCTTCGCCATTGTCATTACTTGTGAAATTTTGATTTTCAAGGGCAACCCTAACAGTTTTCAATTTAGGACAAAACCCAAAGCACCCACCATCAATTTCAGATACTCTTGCAGGTATGTAGAGATTTTCTAAATTTTTCAAATTAAAGAATGTTTGCGAAACAAGTGTTAAGTTTTCTTCACCATCTTCCCATCTAATATCAATAAGGTTTTCATCATGAGAAAAAGCAAAAGTTCCAATTTTTGTAATATTGCTTGGAATATAAACTGACGCAATGGCTTTTTCACTGTCAAATGCAAAATTAGAAACTTCTTTCACACTCTCAATGTTTGGTAAAGACATTTTTATGTCCACCCTATCCCCAATAATATTCTTTGCAAGACGCGAAAAACCTGTAACAACTGATGGTTCATTCTCTTTGTATGTGAAATGTTCAGGAAGATATATGTCAAAATTGTTTTCCAACAATGTTGGTTGAGTTTCAACTTGACTCTCTTCACATTGCCCATTATCAACTTTAAAGTTTATGTTTGAAGAAGCAAATGCCTCTAAAAATCCTCCAACACAAACAAATAATAAAGCGACACAAATTGTAAAAATTATTCTTTTGATTTTCATAAAACCCTCAAAAAAATCTTAGTTTTATTTTAACACATTTTTATATAAGTGTCAATAAAAGAAAAGAAATAAAATATAATTCGCTAAAAATTTTATATCAATAATTATGCTCTCAATTTGTTATCCAACTGAGAGCAAAATTGTTTAAAACTTGGTGCACTCGTGGGGATTCGAACCCAAGACCTTTCGTTCCGTAGACGAACGCTCTATCCAGCTGAGCTACGAGTGCATATATTTTCAATTTTTATTTGCTTTGATATTATAGCAAAGTTTATTGAAAATGTCCACACTTTTTTGAAAAAATCACAATATTTTATAAAAAAAAGAAAGTCTATTTGCTTTCTTTTTATTTCTTTTTTCTCTTTTTTATTGTCATTGTAAAGAAATTTGTCTTTTTATTTGAATAGAAAATTATCATTAAAACTGCAAAAAGAACAATAGACAATGTCAGTGCAAAAGTCATCCACCAAGCAGGAATTCTAGCCCCAAAAATTTGAAGCTCAATCGCGTAGTTTGTTTTAAGGGTTTGCACAATTTCTGGTGACAAAACTTGCAACATTTTTTGCATCGGGCCTCGCAAGAAAAAGTTTCTATAAAGCCCTGCCGAATATGTCCCTGGAACAAAGCAAGTGAGATATTGAATTGGAACAGGAAGCATGCTAACTGGCAAATATGCTCCAATCAAGAAACCAATCACTGTGGTAAAAATGCTTCCAAAAGCAGATTGAGCCGCACTGGTTTTAACGAAACTTAGCATCAAAACCACTGCAAACGCTGCTGAAAGTGTTGATAAAACAGTTATGCCTAGGATTGCAATGAAATCAATAAAAGTCATAAACAGTCCGTCCGTGCAAACAAGATAAATCATTGAAATTGCAAGTATTATCAAAGCTATACAAAGGGTTATTACAAACGTAGAAATGACATAACTAGCATACAAAACCCATCTTTTGATTGGTGCTGCCAAAACATCATTAACATTTCCCTGCTCTCTATCACGAACCATTATAGCACACGCATTAAATGCGACAGTGATACAAGATACGCTTAAAACACCACAAATCATCCAATTGTTTATCATTATATTTGCAAGTGAAACAATGACTGCTTTGTCAACTGAAGCGTCTGTTATTGCGTTGACGATAGAATCAACCTGCATTTTACCCAAAAATAAAATATACAACAAAAGCACAATAATTGGTGCTAGCAATGAAAAGAACACTGCCATTTTGTCACGCATATAAATTTTGATGTTACGCTTTACTAAAGAGCAGAGCGGAAGAAATATCGAATTTTTCATAGTTATCCCTAAAATTTGCTTTTCCCTTAATTTTGTAATTTCTTTCCTGTTATATTCAAGAACACATCGTCCATATCGCCTTTGAGAACTTCAAAATCGGTGATATATTTGGAATATTTGTTTATAAATTCCCTTGCATCAATGCTATCTGTAACTTTGATTGAATAACAATCACCTTCATATCTAATTTCTCTGTCGCAAGCACTTTCAAATTCTTTATTTCGTGGCATATATGCCTTGATGTAATCACTTGAATATGCAACTTTCAAATTGTGTGGAGTGTCTGTTGCAACAATTTTTCCAGCATCTATCATCACAACTTTGTCTGCTTTGCTTGCCTCTTCCATGTAATGTGTTGTCAAGAATACAGTCATTTTTTGTGATACACGAAGTTTTTCTATCAAATTCCAAATCTTCACACGCGTTTGCGGGTCAAGCCCAGTTGTGGGTTCGTCAAGAATTAATATTTTTGGCATATTAATCAATCCTCTGGCAATATCAACTCTCCTTTTTTGCCCACCACTCAATGTCTTGACAGGTTTTTTCAGCAAACTGTTTAAGTCTAATAAATCACATAAGAATTTAAGTCTTTTTTTCCAAACATCACCTTTAAGCCCATAAAATCCTGCCCTTATGTTTAAGTTGTCTTTCACTGTCAAAATCTTGTCTAAAGTTGAGTTTTGAAAAACCACTCCAATAAGCCCTTTGATTTTTTCAGGATTTTCATCAAGGTCCAAACCATTTACAAAAATTTTCCCACTATCCTTTTTAAGAATAGAACAAAGAATGTTGATTGTTGTAGATTTTCCAGCACCATTAACCCCTAAAAAAGCAAAAAGGCTGCCCCTTTGCACATCAAAAGAAATGCCATCAACAGCTTTAACATTCCCATAATTCTTTTTTAAATCTTTTACTTCAATAATTTTTTCATTTATTTCTTCAATTTTTTCTTCCATAGACTTCCCGTTTTATTTATCACTTTTGTCAAGGACAAAATTTATGGCTCAATTTTCTTTATTATAATATTTTTTTCAGAATTCTCAAAACGATTTATTAAGATTTGGCCAAATAATTGAAAAATGTATTTGATTAGTTTTCTTTGATTCTCAAGATTGCCTACTAATCATTTGCTGTTATAACAACATCAACACCAGTATTTAGGACATTTTTTAGAACGACATCTCCAAATTTAACCTTCCCTAAACGCAACTTTTCAATTTCCTTAACACATTCAAACATTAAACTTTTTGGAATTGGAGCAGTTGTTTTACATGATTTTACTCCGTCAATGGTTTTAACAGATGTCGTTACGGTTCTTTTTGGACACGAAATTTCTTCCTTCGCAAAAACCACTCCGCGATTGCAACCATTCCCTTTAACAAGAACTTCGCCATCAACAACTTTCACAGAAAGATTACAACCCATAGGGCACATAATGCAAATCATTTCCCTATCTAGATTTTTTGAATCTTTGACTTCTTTTGTGGAATTTTTATTATTTTCTTTCATTTTTTCACCTCTTAACAGATTCATTCAATCTGAAGCTCAATTTCACCCTTAGCACCATTTTTTTCAAAACTAAATTTCATCATTTCACCAGGTATTCCAGCCAAAACATATTTCTTTCCAAGAATATTTGCACCGCATTTTGCAACAATAGTTTTTTTGACAACTTTTTCCTTTAAACGAAATTTAACTTCAACTTGTCCTGCCCCTTCGTATATTATTGATGGCAAAACATAAGAAAAACCGCTTCCAGCCTTAATATAAATCTTTTCCGCTGTGCTTGGAAGTTTTTTGTGAGCAAAATCGCTTGCATATTTCCCAGCTTGTTCCGCCTCCAACGCGACATTGTCAACAAGGTCATGTATATGCAAAATGTTCCCACAAGAAAAAAGCCAAGGTTTTTGTGTTTGGTAAAATTCATTCACCACAGCACCGTTTGTAACACGAGATTTCTCAACTTCTGGAGACAGTTCCATTTCTGGAATCAAACCAACTGACAAAACAACTGTATCACATTTTAAAAATTTTCTTGTGCTTTCAATCGGTTGGAATTTTTCATCAACTTTACCATAGTAAACTCCTTCCACATGCTCTTTTCCAACAACTTCAAAAATTGTGGTGTTGAGATATAAAGGAATATCGAAGTCCTCTAAACATTGCATAATATTTCTGCGAAGTCCCCCACTTGTGCTGTTAATTTCTAAAACTGCATGAACTTTTGCACCTTCCAAAGTCAATCTGCGTGCCATAATCAGCCCAATATCCCCACTTCCTAAAATGACAACATCTTTTCCAACCATCTTTCCATCAATATTAACCATTTTTTGCACTGTTCCAGCAGTGAGAACTCCCATCGGTCTTGTTCCGCAAAGGTTAATATTTCCTGCGGTTCTTTCTCGACAGCCCATACACATCACAACCGATTTTGCTTGAATTTGTTCAAAACCATTTGCTCCTAAAACTTCAACAATTCCAGTAGAATTTTTCCCTTCATCAATCTTTGTCACAAGAGTGTTGAGTCTTATTTCAATATTTTTTTCTGCTTCCACCATTTTTCTAAAACGATGTGCAAATTCAGGGCCAGTCAACTCTTCCTTAAAGTAGTGCAATCCAAAGCCATTATGAATACATTGATTAAGAATCCCACCTAAAACAGCATCTCTTTCAACCAAAATCACATGACTTCCATTTCTTGATGCAGAAATAGCACAACTCATTCCAGCTGGTCCACCACCAAGCACAAGAACATCTGTTTTTGTCATATTTTTTCTCCTTTCATTTTTTAGTGAATTTACCTTTTATGACTTTTTTGGTTGTTGTAGGGAAGTCTGAAGTTGAAAAATTCCTTATATTTCCTTTTGCAACTTCGCTTCCACGATTTTCCTTTAAGACATCTTCATATTTTATGCCACGTTCTTCACAAATCGTTTTAATAACTTTGGTAAAACAAAACCCACCTTGACACCTGCCCATGCCAGCATTAGTTCTTCGTTTCACCCCATCTGTGGAACGGATTTTTAATGGGCGGTTTAGAGACTGAATGATGTCGCCTTTTGTAATTTTTTCGCACTTACAAACAATCTGCCCATATCTAGGGTCTTTTTTTAGTGCATCTTCTTGCTCCTGTTTTGTCATGTTTTTAAACAAAGTGAATTTTGGCAACGATTTAAGATTTTCTTTTTCTTTATCCTTAAACTCAAGCAGTTTGACAACCATTTCCGCTATGGCTGGGGCTGATGTTAGCCCTGGAGAACAAATCCCAGCCAAATTTATCACTCCGTCAATCTTCTTTGACTTTTCAATTACAAAATCATTTCCGCAAATCGAACGAATCCCCGAAAATTCACGAATCGCTTTTCTAAAATTTAAATCTTTAACTGATTGAGCGGATTTTTGTTTGATTGTTTCAAGCCCTTCGCGAGTGACAACAGTCCTTGTGTCATCATTCACACTCGTTGGTCCAACAAGAGCATTTCCATCAACGGTTGGTGTGGCCAAAACACCTTTCCCCATTTCAGTTGGAAGTGGAAAGATTGTGAGAGGAATTTCTTTTGAACTATCTTCATCTAAAACAAAATATTCTCCACGTCTAAAAATCAATTTGTGTTTTTCAGAACCTATAATTTTTGCAACATCGTTATATCCATCTCCAGCACTATTTACAATCTTTTTTGCATGAAAAACATTTCTCTTTGTCTTTATCTCAAAGCAGTTTTCCAATTTTTTCACAGACACCAAATCTTCTTCAAGGCTCACATCTCCACCATTAATGATTGCCTCATCAACAAGCGATATTGTGAGATAATAAGGATTGACTATTGCAGAGGTTGGAGCAAATAAACCTATTGAAATGTTGTCTGCAATGTTTGGAACTTTTTCAAGAATCTTATCCCTATTCCATATTTCTACAGGAACACCATTTTGTTCAGCTCTATTCTTTAAAGCCAAAATCTTTTCTTCATTATCACCAACAACAATTGCACCACAATTACAAAATGGAACATTAAGCCTTTGGCAAAGTGATGGATAGAGTGCATTTCCACGAACATTTAACTTTGCTTTTAGAGTGTTTGGCATTGGATCATATCCTGAATGAACAATTCCACTGTTTGCCTTACTTGCACCAGTTGCAACATCACTTGCCTTATCAAGAAGAAGACATTTCTTTCCTATACGGACAAGTTTATTAAAAATTGATGCTCCAACAACCCCAGCACCAACAACACAACAGTCATAAATTTTATTCAACTCTTCCTCCTTATGTCATTTGAGCAAAAACATTGTTATTTACTTTATATAAATTTTAGCCATAAAACAAAATAAATGTCAAATAAATTAGGAATTTTTGAAATTTGTTTTATTAAACAAAAAAATTGTGTTAAAATTATATAAAAATGAAAGGTGGATTATGAGAAAATTTGTTCTTGGCCTTGATGAAGGCACAACAAGTTTACGTGCAGTTTTATATAATGTTGAAAAGCATCAAATTGCTGATTCAAGTTCACTCCCTTTGAAAACATTCTATCCAAATGATGCTTGGGTGGAACAAGATGCTGAAGAGATTTTAAATAAAATTGTGAAAGTTTCAAAAACAGTTTTGAAAAACTCCTCTGTCGAAAAAAACGAACTTCTTGCTGTTGCTTTGACAAATCAACGAGAAGCCGTTGTTGCTTGGGATAAACTCACTGGAAAACCAGTATGTCGAATGATTGGATGGCAATGTCGTCGCACTAGTGCAATGATAAAAAAACTAACCATACAGGAAAGAGATGAAATCAAACAAAAAACAGGCTTAATTGCAAATCCATATTTTAGTGCAACAAAAATGAAATGGATTCTTGAAAACTGCAAAGAAGCACGTGTATTAGCAAAGAAAAAACAACTTTGCTTTGGAACTATTGACAGTTTCTTGGCATTTCGCTTGACTGGAAATTTTGTAACAGACACCACAAACGCAAGCAGAACAATGCTTATGAATCTTCACACTTTGGATTGGGACGATGATTTATTAAAAAAATTTAAAATTGACAAAGAAATGCTTCCAAAGATTTTGCCTTGTGATGCTCATTTCGGAAATATTAAAAGATTCTTAAATGCTCCCCTTCTTGCTATTATAGGCGATCAACAGTCCAGCATGGTTGGACAAGGAGTCATTTCCGCAGGAGAAAGCAAAGTCACATTTGGAACAGGGGGATTTGTTTTAACAAATCTTGGAGAAAATTCATCAAACAAAGATTTCCCAAACCTTCTCACAACGGTTGCTCGGACAATACATGGAAAAACCGACTATGCAATTGAAGGAAGCATCTATTCAGCATGTAGTGCGGTTAATTTTTTGAAGTCTCTAGGTTTGTTTGTAAATGTTCAAGACACAGAAAAAATGGCTCAAAGTTTATCATCAAACGAAGGAGTTTACTTCGTTCCTGCCTTCACAGGACTTGGAGCACCTTACTGGAAAGATGATTCTCGTGGAGCGATTCTGGGAATGACTTATGACACAACAAAAAATCATATTGTCAGGGCTTGTCTTGAAAGTATGGCATACAACACAAAGGCAGTTTTTGATGAAATTAAGCAAAATGGACAGAAACTTGGATTAATAAGTGTTGATGGCGGTGGAAGTAAGAACAATTTTGTTTTACAATTTTTGGCAGATATGTTAAATCACAAAATTGTCAAAAGTAAAGAAAGCGAATCAACCGTTATGGGTGCAATTTACATCGCCTTATTAAATCTTGGAATTCTTTGTCGAGCAGATATAAAAGAATTGACATCATCAAACAAAATTTATGAACCTAAAATGACAGAAAGCGAACGAAAACATCTATATGACGGTTGGATTAAAGCAATTAAAAAAGTTTAAAAAGGAGAAAAACATGGAAAAAGAACAAAAAAAAGAGGAATTATCAAAAAAAACTGCAAAGCAAACAAATAATGCAACGTCAAAAAAATCGACAGTAAATGCAAAAAATTCAAAAAATGCTAAGGCATCAACAACAAAAAAAACTGAATCTCACGAAAATAAATCAACAAACAAGAAAGCAAATGCAAAAAAAACCGAAATAGAATCAAACAAAAAATCCAAAAAAATTGAAGAAAAATCAGACAAAAACAGCAAAATAATTGAAAAAAACACAAAAAATGGCAAAACCAAGAATAATCAACCTGAAAAAGAAGTATCTCTTGAAGCAAATCCTAAATCAAATGTTGTTAAATCTGCCACTCCAAACAAAAGTTCAAAAAATAAAAAATCAGAAAAAAATGAAAAAATAAAAACACCAAAAAAGAAAAATGAAGAGAAGAAAACGGCAACAAAAACCGAACTTACAAATGAAGACATTGACCATTCAGGAACATTTGTTTGGGTTGAAGGATTTCACAACTTACCAATTTACACAATGATTTACGATAAAGTCATTTCACCAAAAGCGGTTGTTTTAATTATTCATGGAATGCAAGAACATTGTCAGCGTTATGATTCTTTTGCAAAGTTTTTAAATACTAATGGCTACATTGTTGTGACAAGCGACCTTAGAGGACATGGCAGGACTATGAAAGATAAAAGTGAATATGGGCATGGTGAGAAAGATATTTTTTCCGAATGTGTTAAAGACCAACTTTGCATACTTCAACAAATTCGCGGAACTTGGAATTTGCCAATATATTTGTTTGGACATTCTTTTGGTTCTTTTGTTTCGCAAAGTCTTATACAACAAACAAATGAAATTGAAAAAGTCGTTTTGTGCGGTTCAACAAATGGTGGTTGTGCCATTTTCAAAATGGGAAGTGCTTTGCTCAGTTTAATGAAACCTTTCCAAAAAAATGATAAACGTGGCGGTTTGGCAGAAAAGTTATGCGTTAAAAATTTTGGAAAAAAATTTGAACGAGGGAATTGGCTATCTCGTGATGAAGCTGTTTTTGACAAATATCAAGCCGATGAATTTTGTGGAGGTAGTTTTCCATTCAGTTTTTACTATTCCATGATAAAAAATATGACTAAAGTCAATCGCGGGATAAACAAAATCGGTGCAAAGAAGCTTCTCTTAATTGCTGGGACGAACGACCCTGTCAGTCAAAACTCAAAACAAGTTAAAAAACTGCATAAATTACTTTTAAAATCAAATGTTGATGCAAAAATAAAACTATATGAAAATGCTCGTCATGAACTTATTAACGAAATTAATCGTGAAGAAGTTTATAAAGATGTCTTAAATTTCTTTGACAACTAAAAACTAAAATTACTTGCAATCATATTAAAAGATAAAAAAATTTATTTAAAAAAGGAGAAAAATATGACAGGAACACTAATTTTTGGAATTTTTAGTCTTATTTTTTGCATTTTGTTTTGTATTTTTAGAGCAAATAAGGCAAATGTTTATTCACTTATTTTAAAAATTGTTGCTTCATTATGCTTTATTTTATGTGGAATTTTTGCAGTGAGAGGAGCATCTCCTAGTGGCAATCTGCTTAGCATTGACCTTCTCATAATCTGTGGTTTGGTGTGTGGACTTGTCGGTGATATAGTGCTTGATTTAAAAGTTATGTATCCACAACAAAACAATCAGTATTTCATTTCTGGCACTTCAGCTTTCTCACTTGGACATGTTTTTTACTTCCTTGCAACAGTTTTTTATAACAGTGAAATTTCACCAAAAATTCTCCCTTGGAATATCTTAGCATCCATTGGAATTGCACTCATTTTGACAACTGTAATAATGCTAAGTTCAAAAAAGATGAATATGCAGTTTGGAAAAATGTTCTATGTTGTTGCGTTTTACAGTTTGATTTTGACATTCATGCTTTCATATTCAATTGCAGTTGCAATATTCAGTCCAATTTTCTGGATTTTTGCAGGTGGTATGATTGCTTTCATTTTGTCAGATCTTGTGTTGTCAATGCAATATTTCGGCAACAGACATGAAAAAGTTTGGATTTATGTAAATCATATTTTATATTATCTCGCACAAATTGCAATTGCATTTTCAATTTTATATCTTGTGATTTAACTAAAAAATCAAAAAAAAATAAATTATTTAAAATTAATAAAATTTCTTAAATTAATAAATTTTTAAATTAAATTAATAGAATTTTTAACCAAATTAAGTAAATTTAATTAAAAATAAATTTAAAAAAAAAAAACACCAAAATTTGGTGTTTTTTGTTATTTTTCCTTTTTTTTGATAATTTAATTTGATAGTTTAATTATAAATTTTTTTATATATTTTTATATTTTATTTTTTTACATTAATTTATTTTTTTATTCTTTTTTGATATATTTCTTTTATGTTATTAAAAACCTCATCTGGACTTTGTGATGCATCAATAACAACAATTCTGTTAGGAAATTTTTTAGCAATTTCAAGATAGCCATCGTGAACTTTCTCGTGAAAAGATAATGATTTCCTCTCAATTCTGTCAAAATTTTTTAAGTTTTCATCTTTCTGTTTTCTTTGCATTCCAACTTCTGTTTTTAAATCTAAAAGAAATGTTAAATCAGGCTCAACTCCATCAGTCACAAATTTTGTCGTTTGAATAATTTTGTTTATATCCACTCCCCCTGCATATCCTTGATAGGCAATGGAACTATCA
Organism: uncultured Clostridia bacterium; assembly: GCA_947591785.1. Lineage (GTDB taxonomy): Bacteria > Bacillota > Clostridia > Christensenellales > UBA1242 > Caccovivens. The sequence goes on from CANQDK010000007.1 coordinate 42,887, forward strand.
AAATATCTATCCATAACAACAACCTTTCCTTCTTCCAATGCAGGTTTCACAACCTCGTTTATCAATTTGCTTCGACTAACACAGAAAAGAAAAAATTCCGTTAATGGTGAAATGTCCCCTTTATAGTTAAGCAATATATTCCTGATTTCTTCCCCAAGTTCTGTTCCACCAGGCTCTCTTGTCAACAAAAAGTCAACACCTTGTTCTTTCAAATATTGCGTAAATTTTTTTATTTGTGTGCTTTTTCCACACCCTTCTCCACCTTCAAATGAAATAAGAAAACCTTTCTTCATTTTCACCTCCAATTTGATTATATCTCAATTACATTTAAAAACCAAATTTTTTAAGTGTTTTTCTATTTTCTTTATTACATAAATTTTTAATAAATTTTTTTAACATTTTTGTTTTTTAATTTTTAAATTTTTTATATATAAATAAATTTTATTTTTAAGTTTTTTTAGAATTTTTAAAATAAAAAAGCGTTTTTCACGCTTTTTCACTTATTTTTTTGATTTCTTTTCTTTATTTGTTTTCTTTGATTTTTCAGTTTCATGCTCACAGCAGCATTCATCATCACAGCAACAATCATCTTCAAAAAGATATTTTTCCAAGCTCTCTTGTTTATAAAAATTCTCTGGCATGAATTCTGTTGTAAAATATCCCGCTGGAGCAACCAAAAGTTCTGGCAAACGATTAACGATTGTTGCACAAGTCAATTCAACAGTTGCAGGCCTTTCAATCACAACTCTTGTGTTTGGCTCTCCTTCAATTGTCCAATCATTGCAATCAAACTCTGTGCTGTCGTAAACCTTTCCAATACATTCTGTTTCAAGCACGATTCCTTCTTTTGTTGTGGTTGTCACAACCGCACTCATTCCAGTGCATGCTCCCTTTGGTATTGTCATTTCAAGTGTTTTGCTTTTTAGGTTTTTCTTTGCAATTTGTGGAACACATTTTTGTGTTTGGCTTTTTACTGTCAATCCAAGTTTACTACAGAGCCAGCCGTTCACATTCCACATATAACTTGGAGCATATTTCCCTGCCATTATTATCTTTTTTCTCTCTGCATCACTTATGCGGTCAATTGAAGCAACTTCTTTATCAAATTCTTCAGTTGAAAGCCCTGCACCATGTGCTTTTGCAAGTGCGATGCCGTAGTCTTCAACATTATAAGATGACTTTCCTCTTATCTTTGTGATTTTATGAGTTGCACCTGCAAGCACACTGATAAGATTTCCCCAAAAAACATCTTGATAGCCACTGCCACAAATTGTGCAGTTGTTTGCCTGTGCAAGTTCATCAATCTTCTTAAAAAGTTTTGGATTGCTGTTTTGTGGGAAGAATGCTTCTTCACAAGTGGTAATTGCATTGACTCCACATTTAGCACAAATAAGCAAAGCATCAGCAACATCATTAAGCAAACTCATTGTTGTAACAATTACTGCATCAACATCATTAGTGTTTAAGAAATTTTCAAAATTTTTTGCATCTTGAATTTTCACACGATAATTCTTTCCATCATCAATGATAGTCCCAATATCTTTTCCAAATTTTGATTCATCAATATCAAAAGCCCCAACAATTTTTGCACCTTTTTCAAAGCAATATCTCATTGTGTATTTTGACATTTTTCCACAACCATATTGCACAACTTTTATTTTTTCCATATCTTCTCCTTTTTTTAGAATGTTAATTTCATTTTATAATATTTTCTTCAAAATTTCAAATTATTTACTAAAATTTCATATTTTTATTTTAAATTTTTTATTTTTGTCTTTTTTTTGTTTTATTTTATTTTTTTTCTTATTTTTATTAATTAGTTTCATTTTGAACAATTTAATTTTTCGTAAATAAATTTAATTTTTTATTAACAATTCATTTATTTTTTATTCTTCCACATTTTTTATATTCAAAAAAAAGAGCAAAACTGCTCTTTTTTTTGATTTGGAAACTATTGTTTGCTCATATATTTTCGTTTTTTATCTCGTTTTCGTCTTATTATTAAAGCAAGGGCTACAATAAGGACAAGAACTAAGATTATTATTATAAGAATCCACAACCAGCCCAAATCAACTTCTGCATCAGCCCAAATTGCATAGAGTTCAAGTCTTTCAAAGTCAACAACAATTGTTGCACCGTCAAAATACAACAGATTGCCATCTTTATCTCCCCAACCAACAAAAATTTTGTTTCCATTTCTAAATGTATTGGATTGAAGAGTCATTGTTGAACCATACGTTAATGGTTTTTGTTCAAAGAATTCTATGCTTCCATTGTTTGGCCTAAATACTATTGATGATGTTTTTCTCAATGCGTTTGCATAAAGTTTAAAGTCTTCAATTGATTCAACACTAAAGCGGAAGTTTCTTTCGATTGTTGAACCAGAGATATCAAAGCCGTTCAATTTCCAACCATTAAATTCATAACCGCTTTCCAAATCAACTGTAAGATTTAGAATTGCAGAATATTTAATACGATATCTTGTGACGCTGACACCTTGATAGTCTTCAAGACTAAGAACTCCATATTCTTCTGCTTCTTCAACAATTACATCTGAAATACCAACTGTTTTTCCAACAGAGAATGTAACATAAACAAGGAAATATCTGATTGTTATTTCAGTTGTTCCATCTCCAGAAACAATATATTCTGTGTCAGTTGTTTCATAATCGTATCCCTTAAATTGCTTTGTTAAGTCATGTAGATTTATGGTGTAACCTTCACCCCAACCAACAGATGAATTTGTGATTACATCTTTTTCTTTGACTTTCTCAATTGTTTCTGTCACTTCAAGTTTAAATTCTTGGCCAAGAATTTCAACATAGTGGTTCAAGATAAACGAACTCTTTCCTTCAATCGCTTTTGCTTGAATTTCAAAAGAAAGTTCACTGGTAAGTTCAAAATTCATAACACTTTCATTAATTCTGAAAATATATGATTGACGTTCTTCATCCCAACCAGGAAGAGTCTTTTCTTCACCATTTACTGTCACAACACAAGAAACAAAATCGTATCCTTTCTTCACAACAACTTTAACTTCAATCTCGTCTCCAAAGTAAATCTCATTTTGATTTGAAGCATTTACATAAATTTGTTCACCATTAATGTCAACATATTCAATTTGCTCAGGGTTGTATGTGACTGTGATTCTAACTTGTTTTGGTGTAAAGAAGAACTTAATTACAGATTTTCCGCTTCCATCAATGTATGCTGTCCCTTCCATTAAAACGCCTTCAACTTCAAATGAATAATTATTATCATATTCATAACCATTAAATTTGTCTTTGTAAAGCGTATCAAAATCTTTGACATACTTGGAAATATTCTCTGCAAATTCAGAAAGTTGCTCCTCTGTGAAAGTATCTTTTGTTGTTCCAACTTGATTTGATTGACAGATTTTTGTTTCAAGTCCATCTCTTGAGAGTGTGTAGTATTCCAATGTGTATGGAGTGTCATCTCGTGGTGCAATTGTGATTACAATTGAAACAGACTGTGTTACTGCTTTACTCATTGTGTAAGAAATTGTGACAATTCTTTCTATCTCATTGTTTTGAGCTTCATTTTTATCTTCAACTTCTTCACCTTCAACAGCCAATTCGTAATCTTCAAATTTGAATCCTTGTTTATAGGATACTTTCAAAGTTAATGTCTGTCCAAACGCAAGTGTGACTGGAGAATCCAACTCTATTTCTTCTTCATCACTTTCACGTTTCACCATTGCATTATCAAAACCGTTTCTTTCATCATTAAATGTGACAACAACATTATATACAATACGGTTGTAATAGAAATAAACTTGTTTATCAACATCAACTTCAAGATAGTCGCCCGCTATTATAGAAGATTTTAATGCATAGAAACCTTCTCCCGCAAGAGTTGTATCATTCTCTTTGAAACCAACATATTCATCACTAAGTTCGTCATCAACATAACCTGTCTTGATTTCAACAAGAGAAATATCTTCTTCATAGTCTTCTTCATTATCTGAGAGATTGAGTGGTTGTTTCATGATATGAACAGTATAGTTAATCATATCAGCTTGTGGGTCAAGAGTTATTGTCACGTTTTCTGCTGGCATGTTAAATTTGATTGTAACAACCAAACTTCCTTCTTCTTGTTCCCATGAGAATTCCATATCCCTTGATTCGTCACCTTTGTCAATTTGAACAGTGATATTCTCTTTTGCCAAAGTGTAACCTTTTTTGAGTGTGAAGGACAAAGAAACTTCTTCTTCATAAAGTGCTGTTCCGTAAAGCACAATTCCTAGATAGTCTTCAAATGCTTTTGGACATTTTTCATTTTCTTCATTAAAGTTGATTGTATAATCAAAGGAATCTCTCCTGTATCTAACTCTTACAACTGTCTTTCCGTCACCCCTGATTAATATATCCTTTCCGTTGACAACATCACCCTCAAACATTTCCGCACTATCTTTAATGAAACCAGTCAAATCAAGAGCTGTTTCTTGTTCTATAATGGCACTTACAATATTCCAAGTGATTAGTGATGCGGTTTCTCCTTTTGTTCTTTCATTTGAGATTGTGTATTCCGCACTTTCGCCAACTTCATAACTGTATGTTCCATCAAGTTTTTGTTTGTAAATCTCAATCGTGTATGGAGTGTCTGGATTTGGCTCTGCTTTAACTCTCAGATAAATATCTCCAGCAATATATTTCCTGATTCCATCTTCAACCAATGAGCCTTGCATTTTCAGGGTTTGCCCTTCAAGTTCAACTGTTGCATTTTCAACAACAGTTCCCTTAACTGTTATTGCCTCAAATTCCAATTTTGGACTGTTATATCCAAGTGCAGGTTTAAAGACAAGTTTTACCGTGGCTTCATAATTTACACTGAATTTGACAATACGATTTCCTGTGTCAACTTCTCTGCCTGAATAGTAAGCAGGGTTAACATTTGAATCCATTTGAATTGTTGTTTCATCAATGCTTTCGTCATATTCAACACTCAAAGTATATGAAAGTCTTAAGAAATAAACTTTAACAACAAGTGTGTTCTTTAATGATTCATCATCTGTCACTTCCAAATCTGGATTTGACCTTGTCTTATTCAAATCATAATCAAATCCAACATATTGATATTCTTCATTATCACGAACATAAGTTCTATAAACTGAGTCTGCACTAATGCTTGTGTTTATATCAACTTGAATCGTGAATTCATCAACCAACAAACTTCCTTCATAGCCACCATCAATATTTGCACGAATAATTTGAACTCTAACATCAACTTTGCCATTTTCCCAAATTGCATAAAGTTCAATATCCTTCTCTCCTGTGAAATAGGTTGAAGATATAACAACATCATCAGATGTTTCACATCTTTCGATTTCAATCCACTCGTCACCATCTTTATATTGCCAACCTTTGAAATCGTGCCCATACCACTTCCAATTTGGATTTTCTTTTACAATATTATCAAATGACCCAAGTTTAATACCGCCTTCTTGACCATATACCACTTGTCCAATATCTTTGCTTGCTGATTTATCTTCATTCTTATAAAGCATGATGTTATATTTGTTTGGATTCCAAACAACAAGCACAGTCACTTCGTCATCGCCATTTGCTCCTGTCACAAGATTGTATGCATAATAGATTTCGTCAACAAGATATAATCCTTTCTCATTGATTTGGTCAAGATTTTCTCTCTCTTTAACTTCATTTTCTATGCCAGAAATTGCAAGCCCACCAAATGTGTGTCCTATTTTGCTGAACTTGTTGAGACTTTCTTTTGTAAAGAGTTCTTTCTTTTCACCATAAAAGGCTTCAATTGATGAAATTTCTCCAAGAGTCCCATCTTCTGTTACACCACCATTAACATCAAAGTTGATAGTATAGTTGTTTGGTGACCATTTTCCCCACAATTCAATTGATGAAGTATATACACTTGTTTCTTCATCAAATTTAAAGAATTGTGTTGCTTCATAATCAATTTCTGTATGAGTTTTGTCTGTAAGCCACCCATCAATCTTCCAACCTGTAACTGCAAATTCTTTTGGAACTGCAAGTGCAAAGTCTTTTGTCCATTTCTCTGTTTGATAAGAAAGTTTTTCCTCTTCTTCACCATCAAAATTGCTGTGATAAGTAATTGTAATTTCTTTTAGAGATGTTGCAATTTCAACATTAAGGTCACACGCTTTTTCAAGTGTAAATGTAAACGAATTTTCTTCAAGACTCTCAAAAGTCTTTGTTTCCATTTCGCCATTAATTGCAGAAATTCTTGCATAATCAAATTCAAAACCTTCTTTGATTGTAACAACAACAGTCAAACTTGATGTGTATTCCACTTCTGCAACCGTTCCACCTTCAACTTCGTCATTGTATGTGAACGAGCCTTCTTCTTTTGAAGATTGAGTGTATGTCATTGTCACTGAATCAAAACCATTATAGTTTTGGGTTTCTGTCACACCTTCACCTGTCAAGAAGAATTCAATATTAAATCGTTCAAGAGTATAGTCAACGATTGTTTTGCTTGAACCATCTGGTTTGATTTGAGTGTCACAACCCTCTCTTATTGCCTTGAATTTATATCCTGCATATTCAATATTTTCAATTCTAAGGAAGCCCTCTTGAACTATTTCATCAGTAATGCTTGACAAAGTTTCCCTTGTCATGCTGTCAACAGTTCCAAGAATAACATCTTCCCCATTAATGTCAATTGCATGATATTCAACAGTAAACTTTGTTGCTGTTCCACGAGTTGTCCAAACTGCAGTGGCTGTCAAAACTCCACCATTCACAAAGAATTCATCTGGAAGCAAATCAAACATATTTTCATTTGTCAAAGTTTCTCCGTTTGCAAAATGGTATGCGTTTTCTCCAATTTGAATATTCCAATAGTCGAAATTGAATCCCATCAAAGCAAATTGATTTGCAATCAAAGCTTGGTCAACACCTTTGTATATCACTTCTTGTTCATACTGTTTTTCGCCATTTTCAGTCTGTGCACCTTCTTCTTCAGCAATAAACAAAATCTTAAATTTAGATGCATCAGCACAGACATAAACTTCACAACCATCTGCTGAAAGTGGCATAACAAATGTGTTTCCTTCACTTTCAACATTTGAGATTGTTGGAGTTTCATAACCAAATTTTGAAGTCATTGTAAGAGAAACAGTCACACCATGTTTAACTTGTGCAGTTAATGTTGTGGTGTTTTCAGTTTCATCAACTTTTCCTTGCCCATCTGTTACAACAATTCCATAACCTTCATCTATTTGCACTTTTTCAACAGAGTTGTTATCAACAACGACTGTAAGGTCATAAGAAAGACGCTTGAAGAAAAGTTTTAATGTAAGGTCATCACTAGATGCATCTTTAACTTCAATTCTTGTTATATTTCTTTGTCCATCTGGTGTTTGGTCATCTTCTCCAAACACTTCAAAACCTTCAACTGCTTGCATAGGAATGATAATTGTTGAATCTTCAACATCACCTATTCCAATGATATCACCAGTTAATGCAGGGCCTGTGAGAGATTTCAACAAACTTTCATCTTGTTCATAATCACCATTTGTTGTATTCTCAAACCAGAATTCAATTGTATAATTTCCGCTATTTCTTTCCCAAACTGCATAGAGTGTCAAATCATCAGTGTAGTTATAACTCTCAAATGACAAATCGTCTTTTTCATTGTCGAATTTATATGTCACTTCACCAGCATTTGAAGCACCTTGAGAAGTTGCCCAACCAACAAAGTGATAACCGACATAGTTCCAACCACCTTCAACAACATTTGAGATGTTCAAAATTGTATATTCTGTCAAATAGACAACATTTTTAACAACTGGCTCAGTTTCGTCACCAGCATTCTTATTGTAAGTTATGTGGAATGTTTTAGGAGAAATTGTCAAGCTGATTTCAATGTCATAAGCAGGCATTGAAACAATTTCATAAGCATATCCGCCCAAATCCTTAAATTCACAAATAAGTGTTTCTTCAAGATAGAATCCTTGCTTTCCTTCAACAGTTTTCCAAACAAGGTCACCACCAGCACCAACAGAACCCTGTGTTTTGATTGCCTTTGCTGAGATGTTTGTGATTTCATATCCAGCAGATGTCAATGACACAACAACCTTAACTCTGCCATTATACATAACATTATAAGGATTGCTTCCGTCAACAATATCGTTCACCTCGTCAAGAGATTGAACTTCATAAGAATTAAATCCACTGAGAGAATCTTCATCTGCTTCAACAGAAACTGCATAGTGAACACGTTGATAGTGAACATAGACAACAGTTATTGCATCTTCATCTTGCTCCCCATCATTATCTTTGTCAACAAATCTGTTGTAAACAGGGCCATCTCCATCTTTTCCAACAGTTGCGATTGCGGTGAAGCCTTCATAAGTTTTAAGTTTGTCATGTGAATTTAAATATTCAATATTAAGGTTGACATCTGTCATTCCGACAGAGAATTCTTCGTCTTCCTCTTCAATTGTGAATTCTCCATTTAAGGCTTGTCTTTGATGAACAACCTTATATTTTGTTGTTGCACTTGGTTCTGTGTTGACAGTGACTGTTGTCAATCCTTTAATTGTGAAGTAGAAATATGTTCCATGTTCATCAGAGCCTTCTGTGAAGGAAACAACTTCATCATCAGCATCTTTATGCAATTTCGCTGTGAACGAAACAAATGCATAGCCTCCATACAGGAAGTCACTTGTGTCATCATAGACAGAATAGAATTTCAAAACATCGTTATACTTAACATCAAATTCGCTACCGAAACCGCTCTTTTCAATGTCATTAACGAAAATCTTAAGTTTATTTACATTTGCACCATTTGAAGGGTTTGCTTCCAAAATAACACTGACATCTTTTGGTTGCCAGATTGCGTAAAGTGTAACTTTTTCACTATATCCTTGTGCCTTGTCAAGAACATAAATGTTTGTCCATTGAGCAACAAGGTTTTCTTTATCGTTTGTCCAACCAAGAATCTTATCATAGCCTTCTTGTGTGAATTTCGTAGCAACTTCTTCAATGTCAACTTCTTGCATATAGCATTTTTCAATCATTTCAAAAGTTCTTGAACCACTTTCATCTTGTCCGCCATTTGCGTCAAAGGTGATTGAATAAAGTTTTCCTTGATGATTTGCAGTGATTGTCAAATGTGTTGCAGTCATGCTGTCAAGCGTGCCTGTGTAGCCAACCTTTTCTTCATAAACTGCTTCAATAGATTTTCCATCATCACGAGAGAAGTTTGTGATTTCATAGCCATTATCACTTGATGTTCCAATAAGTTTCAATTGTGCTTCATATCGAACATAAGTTGCTCCACCAAGTTTGCGAACATAGAAATCAGCCTCTTTATTGATTCCTAATGCTTCAACAGTGACAGAAATTTCGTCAATTGTTCCACCTAGTGTGAGTTCAATATATTCTCTTTCATATCTTATTTCAACAGTCAAAACTTTGTCTGCACTTGGAGCAACGAAGATGGACAATTCACTTGTATAAGCAAATCCATCAATTGCTGGCAATTCTTCTAATGGGATTTTGCTCAACACTGTTGCAAGGTCAAGCATTGTATCAGTTTCTGCTGACAATCCTGTGTATTTGCTTTCAACATCCTCTGTTAAGTATTTGTGTGCTTCATCTTCTGAGAAATCTTTATCATCAAGATTTTCAAACTTGAACACAACATCAAATGTTGAATCTGCTTTCTCCCAAATTGCATAAAGAGTTAAATCTTCTTCAACATCAACAATAAACGCATCTGTGGAAATTGTTTCGCCATTTGATGTCAAAGCCCAACCTAAAAATTTATAACCCTTACGTGTTCCGTTAGGGAATTTTGTCAATGGAGTTTCTGCTCCTTCCAATTTTGTGTAAGCATTGTCAAGAGCATCTCCAAAGCGGACAAAAATGTCTTCTTCCGCATTTTCAATTGTCACATCACCAGTTGTTCCATCAGCTTTATTTTCTACAAAATTCAATTTGATTTCTTTTGCATCATAAACAACTTTATATTTAAGTCCATCAAATGAAGCAAAATCATCTTCTTCTCCAACAAATTCCATTGTTCCAGAAATTGTTTCTTGTTCTGGATTAACAAGGCTATATCCTCGAACAACTGGCGAAGAAACGCTGAATGTTTCTCCATAGTTAACATTTACTTCATGTTTTTCTGCCAAAACTTTCTTTTCTGTTCTGTTTCCTGGAGTTCCAATATATGCAAAATATTCAATAGTAAGTTTATATGGTGTTCCTTCCCAAATTGCTTTCAAAGTGATGTCACCATAAGTCCCTTGATTTACTAAAATCTTTGCACTCAAACGAATTGTTGAATCTGGGAATTGTGTTTTCCAATTTCCATCAGCAGAAACAACTTCAAATCCTGTTAAGGAGTAGCCATTTCTTGTGATAAAATCTCCATCTAAGAGTGTTAAGTCAGCATCAGAAATTTTGAATGATTTTCTGTTTTGTTCGTCAAGTCCGTGTTCTCCTGCAAGTTTTCCGCCATTAAGTTCATAAGTCACATAATAAGTTTCTGCTTTCCAAATTGCATAAAGTGTGACTCTATTATCTTCTTCTGTGCCTGTTGCAAGATTGATTGGCTCAATATCAAAAGTTCCATCTTCTTGCAATGCAAAGAATTTGTAATCTGCATCTTCTGGGCTTTCACTTATGCTCTTTGTTGCCCAACCAAGGAAGACGTAACCTGTCAATCTGACATCACCTTTTGTCAAAGTTGTCACTTTCTGATCATAATAAGCTGTAATATCTTCTGGCATAACAATTTTTGATGTGTCACCATAAAGTTTGTCACCATCATTATCAACAGTGTTTGCATTGAATGTGATTATGTAAGAATTTTCATTCCATACTGCATAAAGTGTGACTGTTTGAGTGTCTGCATCACCGTTAACCATAAAGTTCAAATGATTATGAACGTCATCTGCAAAGTATTGTGCTTGCCCATCTTTCTTTGTTGCCCAACCAGCAAATGTATAGCCTGTAAGTTCAAAGCCAATTGTATTTGCATTCTTTATTGTGATGTTTTCTTCGTATGTCTTATTTTCTTCTTTGAAAACATTTTCATTGTCTTCGTCTTCTGTTGACTTATTTTTTGAAGAATAGTTCCTGTTATAAACAAGAGTGAATGTGTTTTCTGCCCAAACAAGACTAAGTTCAACCGTTCTGTTTTCAACTTTTGTCAAATTCTTAACTTCTTCTGGAAGTCTTGTCACAATGTTTGAATCTGACTGATAAGTCCAATAATCAGCATGGTATCCAGTGCGTGCAAAATAGTCATCACCATTAATGATTTGTGCGGTAAAATCTTCATCGTATCTGACAGTCAATGTTGGTGCAACCTTATCTGATTTTGCACTTCCACCTTCGCCAGCACTAAATGTGACATAATAGGTGTTTGCACACCAAACAGCATAAAGGTTATCTCCTCCAATTTTTTCAAGTGTGTAAGGAGAAGCATTTGCATATTCAGGAACAAAACTGTCCTCTTCTTCTCTTGTCAAATCATCATGAGCTTCTTTTGTCCAGCCAACAAAATGATATCCTTCACGCGTGAATGTGTTGTCATTCAATGTTGTTGCTGTCATATATAAAACATTCTGTGTTGCAGTTTTTTCTTCAGATTCCCCTGAAATATTGCTATGGAATGTCAAAACATATTCCTTTCCAGATGCTTTTGCAAAAACACTGATGGATTTTGCTTCATTTTCTTCATTAACAGTTGCGATTTCTGTGGTGTAATTTCCAGTATCAACTGCTCCGCCACTCATTTTTGGTTCTTTTGCATCATCAATAAACCAACCGTCAAATTGATAGCCACCATCTTGTCCTTCAACTTCCGCATCAGATTTTAATTTGTAAGACAAAGTTGCTGTTGTTCCATATTTTAAAGTGAATTTGCCATTTTGTGTGAATGATTCAACTGTCTTTTCATAACCGTTGATTGTAACATCAATTTTTTCAATAAGGTTTGGTGTGAAAGAAACGTTAACATCAATTTCTTTAAGTGTGTAATATATGCTCAAAATTGTTTTTTCAGGATTTGCAACAATCTTTTCATTTGTATTTGCAACAATTTCATCTCCAACCAATTTTCTATCTGCTTTGAAATCAAATCTTGTATAGCCTTTGATAGTCAAATTCTTGTCAACTGGCACTTCTGCAATACCTGTGCCTGTAAGAGCTTGTGCTGTTGCATCTTTAATTGTTTCGCCATTCAAGTCTTGCATTTCATTTGCAGATTTAAAACGCATTCCTTGATACTCAACAATATCTTCGCCATCATTTTCAAGTGTTTCAACATAGTATTTGATTATATAATCCTGCAAAGTTGGACTTATTGATGCAAAAACAAGCAAATTGCTGTTTGGCATTGTGAATGTTCCTGTCAAATCTTCAACACTTGTTGAAACAACAACTGGTGGTTCTGTTTCAAAATGATTGAGTTTATATCCGTCGGCAATAGAGATTGTCACAACAACTTTTGTGCCATAACGAACTTTATAAACTGTTTCAGTTGAATTGTCAACATCTGTATCTTCTGCATAAGAATCACCAAGTTTTTCAACCTTTTCAACATAACTATCATCAGCCAAAGGCTTTAAAGTTACGTTTGGTGATTGACGAAGAGTCAATTCATACTGGATTCTGTTATATTTAATCACAATCTTGTTGCTACTTGGTTCAGCGACAATAGTGATTGACAAGTTCTCACCATTTTCAATCAATTCATCATTGAAACTGTAAGCATAGAATCCTGTCAACAAATGACTTGCCTGATTGACAACTTCTTCAATATCTGCATAAGTCAAAGCTGTTGCCATTGTTTTTGTGCCACTGTATGGAACAATTTTAACTTCCTCTGGATTTGAAACATAATCTTTTCCATCTGTTGTTTCATACAAGAATTCAACTGTATAGCCAATTTTATTTGGTGTTGATTTTGCAACTAAATGAGTGTCATCAGCAAAATTGAATGTCAAATCTTCAAGCTTAACATCATCTTTATAAAATCCTTCAAAAGAATATCCTGGAACTGGCACTCCTTCAAGAGTGATTTCTTGATAATACTTGATTTTCATTCCGTCAGAGCCAAGAGTTTGTTTTTCAGAACCTTTTTGTGTGACTTCTATTTTTGACACACCTTCTTTAAGTTCAACCGTCAATGTAAATGACTTTCTTGTGTAATATCTTGCAAGAACAAGTTGAGTGATGTTACCCTCACCTTTTTGTGTGACATCCCCTTCAAGTTTTCCGTTGTTTTGTTCTGTAACTTCACTGCTGAATTTAAAGCCAAAATATTCATATTCTGCAATTGTCACAGTTGTGTCAATAAATCCAATAAGTTCTCCTGTGTGAGTGTCAAGTTCTCCTGCATCTGTTGTTTCAATGTCAAGATGATATGTTCCGTCAAGTCCTTCCAAATAGTATTCCACTCTATATTCAGTTGGAGCACCAGCCCACATTGCATAGATTTTTCCTTCTGCATCAGTTTCACTTTCAAGATTAAACACATAGAAGTCGTATTTTTGCATTTCTGATTCACTTGTCACACTTCCGTGTTTAACTTTATAAATTCCACCAGCCGCATTTATGCTCAAAAGGTATACTTGAACATCTTCTTGACTGACAACGCCATCAGCATCCATTTTGTCTTGCAAAGCGTTTGTTATATCTTTTGAATCGTCTGTATATTTTGATTTGCCTTCTTCGTTAAGTTTAACTGGTGAAACCGTGCTCCACCCAGCAAAGTTATAACCAGCACAAGTTGGTTCTTGTGGAATCTTGAGAGCGACATCATAAGTTGCACTCAATTTTCTTTCGCCGCTATACTCTGCTTCACTTCTCCAAAGTTCAAGGTTGACATAATATGAATTTGCAGTCCATTTTGCATAGACTTCAACATCATTAAGTGTTCCACTAACAATTTCAGTTATCTGGCTGTATTCTTGGAAATCTTCTGTTGTAAACCACCCTTCGAAACTGTAACCCTTTCTTTGAACATTTTCTTCTGTTGGAAGAGTTATTGGAAGTTCATTTGAATGGAATGAATGTTTGATTTCTTCTTCGTTTTTCCATTCACCATTATTAAGATTATATGTGATAAAATATTCAATTTCTGTGTTTTCTTCCCATGTTGCATAAAGTGTTATTGTTGGATATACCTGTCCATCAACTTCGCCATTTGCAAGGAACAATCCATTTCCAAGTCCAAAATTGTTTTCTTCATTTAAAACAATCTCTTTTCCGTCTTTTGTGTATGCCCAACCAGCAAATTTATATTGTCTTGATTCAAATCTTGGACTCAAATCAATTCTTTCAGAATATCTATAAACTTTTTCTGTTTCAATATCTTCAATTGGAGTGATTGGATAATCGTATTCCACGCCTTCTTTCTTGTCTATATATTTGATTCTATATGAATTTTCAACTCTTCTTGCATAAAGTGTTGTCGCATTTTCAAGCCCATTTTCACCAGTTGCAATTTCTTGTCCAAATTCATATTTTGTTCCACCATTGCTTGCTGTTGTGCACCAGTAACTGAGTGTCCAACCTTCAACAGCAAGTTCTGGCAAATCTTCTTCAGATAAAATCACTGCACCAGAATCAAATATCACAGAAACTGGCTTTGTTGTTCCGTTACCCTTTCCATCTTTGTTTTGATTGTATGTTATATCAAAAGTTTTTGCTTCCCAACGAACATACAAAGTCATGAAATAGCCATCTTTTACGGCATCATATTCAACTCTTGCTGGGGTTGTTGGAGTGATTCTGCTTTCTTCTGCAGTCACTTCACGATTAATCCACCAACCACCGTTGTTATAACCATGACGAGTTGTTGCTCTTGTGATGTCGGACAATCTTGCAGATGCCAATGTATCTTTGTCAGAAACAGCACTATCAAATGTTTCATCATAGCGGACATAGAATTTATATGTCTTGTTGCCAAATTCATCGCTCTCTGCTTTTGCACCGTTTTCACCTGCAATTGAAGTCATTGAAAGTCTTGCTTCCGTTGAACCTTGAAGTCTGCCATTTTCATCGTGATCATTTAGGTTGATTGTCACTTCAATAAACACGCTTTCCCATCTAGCATACAAAGTCACATTTGAACCTGTTGCCAAATTGTAAAGTTTTGTTTTTGATGAAGTGTAAATGTTTTCATCAACATAGATACTGCCATTTGTTATGCCATCTCTATTTGCATCACCGCTAGCATTTCTTGCCCAGCCTGTGAACACATAACCATTGCGTTGAATCTGTGAGGTGAATTCTATGTTTTCATCATCAAATTCAAGAACATAGTCATACGCGTATGTTGTTCCAGAATTTAAAGTCATTCCGCTTGTTTCGGTGACACTCTTAATCTCGCCACCATTTCCTACCAATGACAAAAGATATGTTTCAGCTTCCCAAATTGCAAACAAACTTGTTCTTGAAGTTTTTATCCAATATCCAAATTCGTTTGTATAAAGTGAAATATCTTTCAAGAAATTGCCTTCATTGTCAGTCAACAAACTTGTCTTGTCTGTTGATGTTCCCCAACCCAAGAATTTATAACCATCACGTGATGCAACAGGTTTAAGGACAATCTCGTCATCAACATGAAATTCATTTTCATAAATATTTGTAGAACCAAACTGAACGTAAGCAATATTATCTGCAAGAGTTAATTCTTCATCAGCACTATAAATTTTTGCTTCTGTTGAGCCAAATCCATCATTAACATCGTTGAGATTATATTGTAAAGCATATCTTACTTCACTCCAATTTGATATATATGTTCTGTTGCCAACACTATTTGTTGGAATTGTTGCAGCGGAAGAACCCTTAACAACAAGTGAAGATTGAATTGACACATCTGGAGCTTCTTCAAAAAGAAGATAAGCAACACAGGTTTGTGACGCACTAAATTTTCCGTCTGCGACTGTCAAAAATTCAATAAATTCTCCACGCAAATTGAATGTTGCAACTTTGCAATCAACTTTTGTGTTGAGAGAGTATTCCACACCACTTCTAAGTGTGAAAGCATGAGTATAGATTGAATTTTTACCTACTTCACTAGCGACAAAATCTCCACTGCTTGATATTGTGCCAATAAACCACTTATCAAATGTGAATGTTTCTGTCCATTCTTCAAAATTGAATCCAACACGAGTCATATCTTCTGCAGTTGGAAGATAAACTTCATCTGTGTAGTTGTATGTTTGTTTTCTGTTTCCATTATTCCAAACCACATCATTTGGAACGGTGTAATTTATGTTGTATTCTTCAAGTGTAAAGACTGGCCTTAAAGTTATATCTCCATATTGTCCAGCCAATATTGATGAACTGAATTTTTCTCCAGCATTCCAACTTCCGTTTGAAGAAACAACTTCCCATTCTGTGACAACATATCCTATTGCACGAAGATTTGTTTCTGTTGGAAGAACAATTGGAGTGTAGATTGTGTATGGGATATTTTCATAAACATATCCATTTGCCCATTTGCCTACAATATTATCCGAACTTGTTGATGAATAAGTGAGATAATATTCTTTTGGCGTGTAGTAAATTTCAATAACAAGACTTCCATCTCCTTCAACTTTGAAAAAGACTTCTTCTGGACTTATTTCATCTGTTGCAAGATTATGGAAACCTTTTGCAGGATTTCTCTTTTGTTCTGTGTCCAAACCTGTGTAGTAAACAGAACCATAATATTCAAATCCCTTAAGTCCTTCAAATTCTTGACTGTCAATAAATCTTAAAATTTTTGCAAGCGAGAGATTTGAGTCTGTGATTCCATCTTCGCATGTTCTAGCATTTTCGTATGCTGCCCAACCACCATTTTGATTTTGTCTGACAAATCTTACAACATATTGAATATCTTCTTTTGGTGTTGCATGTGCAGAAACATAGTAAGCAGAAGCTGAAAGAAAATCAAAAGTATGTGTTGCAGTTTCACCAGCAACTGTTCCAACAACTGTTTCAGGATTTGAAGTTGTTCCTGCAGTCCATTGTGAAATGCTGTAACCTTCTTTCGCAATAGATGTTATTTCAACACTGCTTCCATAAATAACCGTTATCGAACCACTCTTTGTCTGTTTATCAACAACAATGTCATCATTAACTTTGATTGACACATTCAAAACACCAACGCCAACTTCATAAGAAAGGCTGAAACCAACTGCTGTCCAATGAGCATACAAAGTGCCAGTAAGTGCTTGCGAGTAAATCCATTTCCCATCACCACTCAACCAGCCAGCAACTTCAGTGTCAACAATAGTTCCGTCTGCATTGAAAACCTTATTTCCTGAAGTTCTATCCGTATAGAATCCTTCAAGTTCAAATCCAGTTCTTGCTGCAACAGGAGTCCCATCACGATGTTCGTCAATAATCATAGGATTTTGAGTGTTGTATTTTATTGTCTTAGTGTAAGTCCCACTTGGAGCAGGAATAACAGTTGATGTTGGATTGTCAAGTTCAAAAGTGATAACTGTGTCAATTTCACTCCATTCAGCTTGCAAAACAACATTTCCCCAAAGAACTCCATCTATATTTTCCAAATTTCCAGCAATAGAATTTATTCTGGCATTTTCCCAAGTTTGTCCAATTGAAGAATCAGTTCCGTCAGCAATAACAAGCCAACGCACAGAATAACCATCTTTTCTTATTATAAAGTTGTTTCCAACAAAAGTGTCCTTTTGATATTTGGTTATGTAAAGTTTAACTTCTGGACTTTTAATTGTGTAACTCATCGTCTGATCAAGAGTCGATGTTGAACCATCAGCAAATTCAAACGTTCCACCATTTGCTTTAAATGTGATTGTGTAAGAATTTAAACTCCAATCCGCAAATAGTTCAAGTGCTGAGCCAACATCACTTCTATCACTCTTCCAAACACCATTTTCTGTAAATCCATCAACATTACTGAAAGACCAAACATTGTTTCCTTCAATATTTTCAACTTTAAGCAAAAGTTGAGTCTTTTCACCGAGTGAAACAGTGTAGCCTTTCAAAGTGTATCCATTCTTTTGAACAGGAATAACTGCTGCTGTGTCACCCTCTGAGTCAGCAAAGAGTTTACTATTGTCATATTCAACATAAATCAGCAAATCACTTGTTGCACCTGCACTGTTTTTAAGAAGAACAGAATATCTCTCTGCTTTCCAATTTACATAAATGTTGGCATCTTTAACAGTGAATGTTAAAACTCCTTCATCTTTCAAGATGTTTCCACTTTCGTCTGTCAAGGCAATTCCTGAACCAGCTTCGCCCGAGCGGTATCCTTGGAAAATGTAGCCTTCACGAGTATAACTTGACAAAGTTTTGAGTGCATTTCCAACAACTTGATTGCTTGCATCAATACTTGAATAGAATCCAATTCCATATTTTAAATATAGATATTCATCTTCTTCATTATTGCATTTCTTAACAGTCAATTTGATTGTTTTTGGAGTGAATATTGGATAAAGAGTTTCTTCTCCTGCCAAAATCCAAGCACCTACTGAATCCGTATGTCCTTCAATATTTGGAACAAGTGCACCAGTCGAATCAATAAGAGCTGTTTTTCCACCAAGTTCAAGTCCCCAACCGCTGAAATTAAATCCGTCTTTCTGGACTGTTGGCATCTTTCCAAGAAGTGTTGAACTGTTGAAAGTTGCAGTCATTGTTTCTGTCATTGGAGAGATTTCGTTGTTAAAATGAATTGTAAATTGGCGTGCTTCCCAAGATGCTGTGATAGTTGTGTCTCCTGCTGAGTATGTCCATTTTCCAATAATAGCACCATTCTCGTCAATAACTTTTGTTCCGCCAATATACCAACCTTTGAACAAATATCCTTCAGGATTTGTCCTTGCTTTTAGAGCAGAAATTTTTTGCCCATCAAGTTGGTTTTCTTTATAACCTACCTTAATTTCATTTCCATCATACTTCACATAAACAGTCACTGGTGTTTCATTTGATTGTGCAACGCCATCAAACAAAGCTTCCTGTGAATTTGTGTTTTTTGCACCATTACTGTTCAAATCAAGTGTCAAGGCAATTAAGTTTGCTTCCCATTGTGCAACAAGAGTAACATTTCCATACATTCCCTTAAACGAGAAGTTTTCTGTTGGGTAGATTGTTCCGCTTTTCCAAGTTCCAGAAGTTGTTTTTGGCATCCAACCACCAAATTTATATCCACGCATAGTTGCTGTTGGCAATGGATTTCCATCACTTCCTTCACCTGTTGCTGTTCCATCAGTCCAAGTTGTTCCACCAACTGTATAACTCTTCACTGCGTTATCACTCAATGTTGCGTCATCAATTCCTTCATAGGTGACTGTGTATAAAATTTCTTTCCAAACTGCATAAAGTGTTTGGACAGTTTCGTTATCATTATCTTCAAAAGAGGTTGGGTTAAATAAGTCTGTTGGCTTCACAAGAGTGAAAGAATTTACGTCCTTATATTTCAAAGTTCCGCCACCAAAAGTGTGAGTCCAACCAACAAATTCATAGCCATTCTTTACAACCTGCCCCTGAACAGCATTTCCTTCTGCATCAAGTCCAGGCAAATTTCCATAAGCTTCTGCGTATGTCAATTTTTTCGTTGCAGATGTTGATGTTGAATCAATATCCCAGCCAGTTGCAATTCCTGTGTCATTAATTGTTGCACCATCACCACCTGTTGTCAAAGTGACATTATAACTTCCTGGTTCCCATTGAGCATAAACATTTATTCTTGTGTTGTTATCTCTAATCCACTTTCCATTAGCAACATAACCATCGTTATTGTTGAGCATTGCATTTCCTGTGATAAGAATTTTTGCAGTATTTTCCTTACCAATTGCCCAACCATTGAAGTTTGTGTAGCCAATCGGTTTTGTTGGAGTGATTTGTGCTGATGTCACAATACCAGAACCAACACCATTATCTCCAACTGATTGATAAATTTTTGAATCATCAAAAACAACATAGACTGGATTTGTTGTATTTAAAGAAGAACCATTATAGTTGTTTAGATTAAGGTAAATCGCAAAATTATGTGGTATCCATTTAGCATAAAGAACGCAAACCAAAACTCCAGATTTATCTTCACCAGCATAAATCCAATTTCCATTGGCATCTGTTCTTTCAGACACATTCTTTTGCAGACGTCCTGTTGCATCGAAAACAACAGCACCGTTGCGATTATCTTGTCCACTGATTGTCCAACCAGCAAAATCATAGCCATCTCTTGTTGCGATTGGTAAAGCAGTTGTTTCTCCTTCTTCATCTTGATAGATGTGTGTTGTGTCATAAAGAGCCCAAACTGCACCGTCAATATATCCGCTTCCTGTCGCAGTTGTTGAGCCATAAGGTTTTTCGCTTGCAGAATCATTCAAATCAAGCACGATTTTGATTCTTCTAGCACCCCAAACTGCATACAACATTGTTCCATATTTATCGCCAGATGACGAATCAACAACTGTGTCAACAGAGAAGCCATTTGCAGTGTTGTAAACCAATTTTTGATTTAAGCTGAAAGTTACTGATTGTGAGAATTGACTTGTGCTCCAACCAAGAAGCGTGTAGCCAGGACGAGTGAACACCAGTCCTTTCAATGTGCAAGATTCATTGTAAGTTGCTTCATCAATATCGTCTTCCCCTGAAACAAGAGTCGAATTGTCCCCACCAACATATTTAATATAGTAAACATTTGATTTCCAAACAGCATAGAGTGTTGTTCCTGTGATTGTTCCAGTTGTATCAGCTGAGAAACCATTTGTTGTGTTGTATGTGAGATTCACTCCAAGACCAAACTGAGCTTCAGCAGTTTTTGAAGGAGTTGTTTTTGTCAAGCTCCACCCAATGATAGAGTATCCTTCTTTAGAGAAAGCTTTACCATTGTTTGTATTAAATGATTTGTCATAATCCACCTTGTCTGTTGCAGTTCCAGACCCAGTGTTTGCATCATAAGTTATTGTATAATTTCTTGGTGTCCATTGAGCATAAATCTTAATGTTTGAAGTTGTGTCTACTTTTGTTTCCTTTGTGACAGAAGTGCCATCTGTTGCAGAAGTAAACCAACCCTTAAATGAATACCCTTCTTTTTCAAGTGTTGGCAAATCTCCATAAGTTGCATCATAAGTCACATTTTTTGTTGCACCTGTTTGAGTTGTTGCCCAGCCACTTGGCAAAGTTCCTTTAACTTTTCCGCCACCAAAATCCGCTTCCAATTTAATATCGGTTCTTGCAGACCAAACAGCATAAAGGTTTATTGTTCCGCCATCAAGAGGCTCAACGTCAAAAGTTGAACCATTGACTGACGCACCGCCAGAAAACTTAGCAGATGTTGCAGTTCTGGATTCTGCCCAACCAGCAAAATTATATCCTTCTTTTGCCCAATCAGTTGGAAGAGTAAGAAGAGCCTTGTTGGTTTCATAGACAAATCCAGTTTGAGAAGTTGTCAATTCACCAGAGTAGCTTGCTTGTGTGTCATTGATGTAATAATTTATTGTATAAGAATTTGGAACCCAAACAACATAGATATTTTTCTTTTCATTGTTTACAGGTTTGTTTGTAAATTCAGCACCAGTGATTTCTTGCTTATCATTAAGCAATTTCCCACCAGTTGCAGTTTCAGCCCAACCGCCAAAATGGTAGCCCTTTCGTGTCCAAGCACGATCATTAAATGCTGACAATGCTTTTGCTGTGTCATAAACGAAGCCTGTTTGTTCATAAGTTTCCGTTGTTGAATAATTTTTGTTAAAGACGATGCTATATGAGTTTGCTTCCCAAATTGCATACAGTGTTTTGTCAGATGTCCAACTGTAAGCTATATTTTGTTGCCCGAGAGTGTAAGTCACAGCACTATTAGTTTCGCCCCAACCAATCAAATGGTAACCCGTTTTGGAGAAAGCAGAGCCGTTGTTTGCAGTAAATGTTTTACCAAAAACAACTTTTTCGGATGCAGTTCCATTTCCACCATTTTTGTCGTATGTAAGAGTGTAAGTGACAGGAGTCCACTGAGCATAAATGGTATGTGCGTTTGCATTAGTCACCTTAGTAGATGACGTAACATTAACATTTGGAGCACCTGTTCCTTGCTTAGCAGTTCCCCAACCTGCGAAAGTATGGCCAGGTTTATTTGTTGTTGCAGATGTTGGCAAATTTGAGTAATTGCTGTTATAGTTCACCGTAATAGAATCAACAGAGCCAGCACCTCCGTCCCAATCCAAAGTGACAGTCACGCTTTTAGCAGTCCAGTTTGCAATAAGTGTAACAGACGCATCAGCAGTGAGCGTCAAATCACTGAAATAGGAATTTTTTGTAACCGTACCATTCCAAGAACTTACATTTGAAGTGGAAGTTCCACTTTTTGCGGAAGAAGTGTTAAGTCCATTAGAAGAATTAGATGACCAACCTGCAAAATTGTAACCTGTCAAAGTTGGAGAAGTAATATTGAACGCAGTTCCAACTTTTGCAGAAACATCGCTAGGCATATTAGACAAACTAGATGTAGTCATTCCTGAAGGGAGATTTGAATTAAACTTAACAGTGTAAGCCACACCATTCCAATGAGCATATAGAGTTTGATTTGAATCTGTTTGGAAAGTGCTTGACGAAGTCACCTTTGTGCCACCCGTAGCAGATGTATACCAACCAGCAAAAGTGTAGCCACTTCTTGTAGGAGAGGTGTTAAGGGTAGAGCCATAAGTAGAATTATATGCAAGAGTATAAGATGAAGGCATACCTTTCACAGAAGTGTCTGTGCAGTTTTGATTAAAGGAGATAGTCCACTTGTGAGCGGTCCAAGTTGCCCACAAAGTTGGTTTCAAATCCGAAACAGTGCTTGAACTTGTAATAACACTTCCAGAAGTAGAGTTTAATCTCCAATTTGCAAAGTCATATCCAACTTTAGTAGGATGAGTGTTCAATTTGGTTCCATAAGTCGAACCATAAGTTGCAGTATAGGAACTTGGTCCACCATTTCCACCATTCATATTAAAGGAGACTGTAACTGACTGTCCTACCCATTTGGCAGTTATGGTTGTGTCTGCTGTAATTGTAATGGAATCAGTTTTACCATAAGTTTTTGTTCCAATAATCCAACCATCAAGAATATAGCCTGTTCTTTGAGGTAAATAACCTGATAATGAAAATGTTCCTCCATATTTCACTTTCGCAGTTTTGGAATTACTATCATTTCCCTGACCCCAATTTCCACCATTAGGATTAATGGTAACTGTATAAGTCTTTATTGTAAACTGTGCATAATATCTTGTCGAAGACGTTGATGTCCATGTTGAAAGCAAACTACCTGAGCTATTAATTTTTTGTGTTCCACCTGAATCTGCTGTATACCAACCATTAAATGTATATCCTGTTTTACTTGCTGTCGGCTTTACTGTTGTCGTCGATGACGTTGATGAATATAATGAAGAACTGTTATATTGTGCATAAACGGTTGAATAATTTGCTGAATCTCCAGTATTTTTATCAAGAGTTATTGCATACCTATTAACTGAATATTGAGCATAATATGTTGGTGTGGATGTTGAAGACCAAGAACTTACCAAGGAACCAGAATTATCAATCATTTGTGTTCCACCTGAAGATGCTGTGTACCAACCATTAAATGTATAGCCTGTTTTGCTTGCTGTCGGCTTTACCGTTGTCGATGAAGTTTCTGACGAATATAATGTTTTACTGCCATACAGTGCCCAAACAGCCGAATAACTAGAACTTCCACCATTTGTTGTGCTAAGCGTTATTTTATATCTTCTCGCGGTATATTGTGCATAATATGTCACATTGGATGCTGCGGCAAATGCCGAAATTAATTTTCCTGAACTATTAATCATCTGCGTTCCGCCTGAAGATGACGTATACCAACCAGAAAATGTATATCCTGTCCTGCTTGCTGTCGGTGTTACCGATGTTGATAGATCCTCTTTGGTATATAAGGTTGTACTTCCAGACTGCGTCCAAACCGAAGAGTAACTACAACTTCCACCATTTGTGGTGCTAAGCGTTATTTTATATTTGTTTGCTGTGTATTGTGCATAAAGTGTTCTATCTCCTGCTACTGTATAAGAAGTTACCATGCTCCCTGAAGAATTAATCAATTGTGAACCACCCGACTTTGCAGTATACCAACCATTAAATGTATAACCACTCTTGCTTGCTATAGGTGTAGCTGTTTCACTTCCAGATAAAGCTTTATATAAAGTTTTACTATCATATAATGCATAGACAGTAGTACCTCCACTTCCACCGTTAGCATCAAGCGTTAGTTTATATCTTTTTGCACTAAATCTTGCATAGGCAGTAGTCCAAGATTTATAGAAATTTGAATAAACAACCCTACCAGAAGAATTAATCAGTTGAGAGCCTCCACCAGAAGACGAATACCAGCCCAAAAAGTCATATCCCGTTTTAGACGAAGTAGGAGAAGTTGTTGAAGTGCTGGTATAAGACGATGATGTATATAAATCTGAAATACCATACACCATATATACCGTTGTATACGAGGGCTTAGTCCCTCCATTAGAAGAATAGTTAAGCGTTACCGAATGCCGTTTGGGGTGAGTATCGGCAGTATAGTGAACTCCACTGAAATCATAGGTCCAATTACTCGAAAAAGTTCCCGCAGTACGAGTAAATTTAGATGGAGCACTAGTTGCAAAAGTCGACCAAGTCCCCTCAAATTCTTGTTCAGAATCAATGCCGCTTGGAGTTGATGGTGTGACAGTTGACCCACTTGAATTAAACAACTTATTAGAACCATAATGTGCATAATAAGTGTTATAACTTGCTGAAGTACTGCTTCCATTATGAAGATAAACGGCATAGGATTTTTGTGTCCATACAGGATAAAGCTTTACATCGGAACCAAAACATGTAAAACCACTTACTGTTATTGTAGAACCACTAGTTGTTGACCAACCACTGAAAGTATATCCTGTTTTTGATGGAGTCCTTCCTGAAGGGATTGTAAAATATTCTCCACAAAAACCATAATCCGTATAAGACAGCCCATCGTAAGTTATGTTAGACCTTCTTGCATAATTCGCATAAAGGGTGATTTGACAAGCATTATTTGCACCACTTTTTGCTGTTGCTTCCGATGTTGTTACGTTTCCACTCCCATAAGCGTATATTGTCGATGATGTCCAAGTATTCGTTCCAGCTGTTTTCCCAAATCCTCTAAATTGATAATAAATGTTAGGAGCAGTTCCAAGAGAGATTGGAGATGTTGTATAAGCACTTAATTTAAAATATCGCTTATATGAAAACATATGAGAATAAGCATAATGAAAATAAGAGAAATATTGATTGTAATTTCCACCGGATGAACTTCCGTATTTTGATTCATAGGTTCCCGCTGTAAGTTTTCCTAAAGTACCATCATCGACATACCATGTAAGCATTAATTGTTGTAGACTTGTTGCCGTATTACTAACATTTAAGCCACTTGTATATACTGGGTTAACAGAGGAACCATTCCCGTATTTCACATAAAGATAAATCGTAAAATTATGGTCTGTCGTTGCATAAGTTTCTTCATCTCCGTCTGAACCATCTCCTTTTTCTTCACCTGTTTCACCATTTTCTCCATCAGGGTCTGTTTGCGTTTCTGCATTTTCTTCTCCATTTTCACCATTTGAAGGCTCATTTTCTTGAAGGTTTCCATCAGGATTTTCTGTTTCTTTATTCGTTCCATTTCCATCGTTTGTTCCATCAACCGTGCCAGATTCTTCTTGCTCTTCATCTTGATTATCAATTGAGTCTTGTGCATTTTGAGTTTCAGAAAATTCTTCCGAATCTTCACTTGCGTCAGGGTTGGATGATAGAGGGTCGGAATAGTATATAGTTCCGTCTCCGTCATCAACATTTTCATTGTCAACATTGCCTTCCTCTGCAGTAGAAATGCTTTGCTCATTCAAAGTTATTCTGTTGTTTTGAAGTAGAACAAGTCCTGATGTCAAAGTCATTGAAAAAATCAAAAATAAGAAAGATAGCACAACCCTGCCAAATCTTCCTGCCTTTTCAAAATCTCTTATTTCTTTTTGCATAACCTCATCTCCATTTTGATAATCTCTATTTACAAGAAATTTCCAATTTTAAGTCACACAACTTTTCAGCGTAAATTTATGTATTGACAATCGGCTTAAAACCTGATGTTAAAACTATGCTAGTATCCGCCATTTTGTCCTATTTATATTTTAAATATAAAAAATATTTTTAGCAAATAATTTTACACATTTTTTCAATTTTTTCCAAAATTTTCTTAAAGCTTATTTTGGAGTTTTGTTTATGCTTTTTAACAAAAAATTCAAAATGTTTTTCCGCTCATAATTTATGTGCGAAAAAATTATTAATAAAAAATAAAAATATTGCCAAATTTTTGCAATAAAATTAAACAAAAAAAACAAAAATAAATTTTAATAAAAATTAATAAAAATTAACAAATTTTTCAATAAAAACAGCAAAAAAAATTAAAAAAAATGATATTTTTTATTATTTTTTGATTTTCCAAAGATTTTTCCGCCATTATTTTTCGAGTGAAAAAATACAAAAAAACACCACAATTTTGGTGTTTTATTTATTATACTTTTTTCCGCTTAGAATTGTGAATGCACGATATATTTGTTCAAGAAGCATTATACGAAATAAATTATGTGGGAAAGTGCATTTTGAGAAAGAAATTTTTTCATCTGCTTTCAGTTTCACCTTATCCGAAACCCCATAACTTCCTCCAACAACAAATGTTAAAGTCGATTCTTTCATTGAAATTTGAGAGATTTTTTCTGCAAAACCTTCACTTGTAACACTTTCACCCTTTACATCACACAGAAAAACATATCCTTTCAAAGATTTTAAAATCTCTTCACCCTCTTTTTCCAATATTAGATTTATATTGTCATATTGATTCTGTTCTTTCAGTTCAAAAATATTTAATTTACAAAAAGCAGACAACCTTTTTGCGTATTCACTTTGAGCATCTTTGGAAAATTTTTCTTTTAAATTCCCCACACAAACCAAATTTATTGTCATCATCTCAGCACACCCCAGATATATGTCATCAATGTCACAACCGCACCCAGAAAAAGGCTTCCCCATATAAAAATCTTCGTTTTTAACTCAATATTTGCGATTTTTTTGCAATTTTTTTGCGTTTTTTCAATATTTTCATCGGTTTTTTGATTTTCCTTTGAATTTTCTTCAATTGATTTTCCAACAAAATTTACAAATTCTTTTAAGTCAATATACACCACATTGTCAGCAGTCCTATAAAAATTCTGCTCACCCATTGAAGTGTTGTTTTTTATGTCATCAACTTGTTTAAAGAACTTTTCACGTATTGCCATGTTCGCCAACTCTCTCTGTCTTTTACCAAAATTATAGTCAAACGACCACTTTATCACACACACCGTTGCTTCGTATCCAAGAAAAATTAAAAAACATAAAAGGAGAACAAACAAAACAAATCCTAAAATTTGATTATGAGAAACAAAAACAACAAATTGCGTAAATATTTTTCCTATCGCCCAGCCCTTCATTCTTGCAAACGCAAAGAAAACGCTTAATGCATTGTTCATAAAATGAATTATCATACAAGGATAAATCGAATTGCAACTCCAACATAAGTAACCAAGGAAGAAACCAATTAATGTTGCATAGAAAAATTGCTCAATATTTAAGTGTAAAAGCCCAAACAATACCCCTGAAAGAATAATACTTTTTCTCATACCAAGAGCGGAATTACCTTTAAGAAGCATTCCGCGATGCAGAGTCTCTTCACATATTGCTGGCAAAACTGCAGTTGAGATTAAATCTAAAATTAACCCCCACCATGTTGGAGGAAGTTCATTTCCTAAACTCGAAGAAGGTTTATAGCCAAAAAATTGAATTATCGTATTAAAAAATGTAGAAACATAAATGTTGATAAGAAATACAATTACTCCAAGCCCAAATGCAATTAAAATCACTTTCCAAGATGTTTTTTTATAAGTGTAGAACTGAAAAGTTTCATTCCATTCCCATTTATTTAATGTTTTAAAAAGAAATGTTGGTAAAAGAAATATGATTCCAATTTGAGTAACAAAAGACATTACCGTGCTTGCACTATCGCCTAAGAAATTAAATGCTCCCAAATTTGAACAAATTCTTACTAAAACGAAAGTTAAAAGAACGATAAAATAGACAAAATTTGTGTTGTAACTTATTTTTTTTAGCATATTTCTCCGCTTTTACTAGACTTTTCTAATAATTATAATACTCTCAACCGATTAAATTTATAACAATCATGATAATTGCCAAAAGAATTCCAATAATAAGATTTAAAGAAATTTTACCAACCATTATAGGCTGAGAAATCGTGTTGCTGTTTTTATCCTTTTCAATTGCTTTCAAATTGTTCTCATTTGTTTTTATTGTAATCAAAGAATCTTCTTCACCTAATTTTTTGTGGCGGCTTAGGTAAAATCGATAAATTAACCACAAAATTAAGCAAGTCACAATCGCCAACACAATAGCCAATAAAATTCCCCACCATTGAACATTAAACACACTTTTTGCATCAACTTTACAAGTAATAAAAATATAAGAAATTATTATAGTTGTAAAATTATTAAATGCATGAATTAATATTGGATATAACAAATTCCCTGTTTTTTCCATTACAATAGAAAGCACACAGCCTAAAATGAACGGATAAATGAATTGCAAAATATTTTGATGCATTAATGCAAATAGCAGCCCTGTGAGAAGCACACTTATCCAAGCAGGATAATTTTTTCGCAATCCACCAAAAATGATTCCTCGAAAGAGTAACTCTTCGCAAATTGCAGGGATTATGCCTAGTATCAACAAATTTAAAAATAACCAACCCACATTATAAAGCGGTAATTCTGGCGAATAATAATCAGGTTTAATCATTGAGAACAATCTTCCAAAACAACCCTCAATAAGCCAGATAAAACCAAGAACACAAATAATGCCAATTAAGATTGAAATTAAAATTGTCTTATAATTTGCATGCTTAAATGAGATTTTTGATGCCGAATAACTTATCTTTGCACTTGGATGATATATAAGCCATATTGATAAGAAAACAATTTGTGTGAGAAGCATATAAGGAATTGAAAACCACAAATAATTGTCAAACAATTCATAAATTATATTTGTGCCTTCAGCAAACTCAATCCCCATGGATGTTGCAATAAAAACAGATATATATGCAAAGAACAAACCTAAGACGAGTGGAAAAATTAATGCCAAAATATACACAATACCACTATCTTTCAAAGTATAAAAATTTCTCCTCTTAAACACTTGAAGTTTTGAATTTTCATTAGATTGGTTTTGCGTATTATTCTTGGAGGCTTGTTTGTCAATTTCCTTTAAATTAGTTAAATTAATATTTTTTTTCATCAGCAAAAATAATATCACATAATTAAAAAAAAATCAACAACTTGCTGGACAAATTTAATAAAAATTGATACAATATTAAAAATTATTTTTCTGTCATACATAATCTATCAGAAAAATATATTAAATTTTTTATTTTTTTTAATTTTTTGAATTATTTTATTATTTTTTTTATTTAAATTTATTTTTTTCAAAAAAAATGACTTTATTTAAATTTTATTACAAAAAAATAGGGAGGATTTTATGAATAATCAAATAAATTTTATGGAAATTGCATTTCTTGAAGCAAAAAAATCGTTAAAGAAAAACGAAGTGCCAATTGGTGCAGTTATAGTAAAAAATGGAAAAATTATAAGTAAAGGACATAATCTAAGAGAAAAAAGAAAAAATGCACTTATGCATGCAGAAATTATTGCAATAAATCGTGCATGCAAAAAATTGCATAGTTGGAGACTTGATGATTGTGAAATGTATGTAACGCTTGAACCTTGCCCAATGTGTGCAGGAGCAATTCTTAATGCAAGAATAAAAAAAGTTGTTTATGCTTGTGAAGAGAAAACATCTTCGGACAAAATTTTTGAAACAATAATGAAAAGCAACAGACTAAATCATAAGTGCAATTTTATGAAAGATGAAACTTTTGAAGAAGAATCTTCCAAACTTTTAACTGATTTTTTTAAATCCAAAAGAAATTCTTGAATTTCTTATTTTTTGTAAAAATTCTTAATTTTTCATAAAAAATTAAATAAAATTAAAGTAAAAAATATAAAAAATGCGTTTTTTTACTATATTTTTTCGTTTTTTATTTTACTTCTTATGTTTTATGTTTATAAACATATATCAAGCAGCATCATTGCAACAAAACCTATAACAAACGCCCAAATCCCCCACAGCGAGCCATCAACCTTTATTTCAGGAACCATTTCTTCAATAATGACATAAATCATTGCTCCTGCTGAAAATGACAATAACCATGGAAGCAAACTTGTAATTTGGGAAGCCAAGAAATAGCCAGCAATAGCAAAAATCGGTTCAACAATTCCACTTATTGTTGCAAGAACAAAAGCTTTTTTCTTTGATTTTAAACTTGTATATATTGGCAAAGCAGTTGCCAACCCTTCTGGAAAATTTTGTAATGCAATTCCAATTGCAAACATCAGTGCCGACAAAAGTGGAGAACCAAGCAACACAGCTGTTCCAATCGCAAATCCGACAGACATTCCTTCTGGAATATTATGTATAGTTATTGCTGAAAACATTTTAAATGCTTTTTGTTTTTCTCTATTTAAGTCATTCTCATTTTTAGAAAAAAACACATTTTTTTCTGTTTTTTCACTTTTTTTATCACTTTTTTTTAAAAAAACTGATTTTTTTTGATTATTTTCTATATTTTTACATTTTGACGAATTAAAAATTTTATTTGACAGATAGTCCAACAAAACCATAAAAACTGCTCCAAACACAAAGCCTAACACAACTGGCAAAAAAGCTAAATCTAAATAGGTTTCTTCTGCATTTTCAAGTGCTGGAACAAGCAAAGACCAAATTGATGCTGAAAGCATAATACCTGCTGCCAATCCAATCGTCAACATATTTATTATTTTTGAAGTCTTGCGAAAAAAGAAAACGAGAACAGCCCCCAAAGTCGTCATTAAGCATGGCAATGTGAATCCCAATATTATTATTGCAGTCTCGTTCATCTTTTGTTTTTATTGCAAATAATTTTAAATTTTAATTCAAAAAAATTGCAAAACCTCCCATAATCAATCTATGAGATTTTTATATTTTTGTCACATATATAAAATTATTTTTTTGCATTATAATTTCTTACCAAAAAATATAAAAAAAATAAGAGAAAGTCTCTTATTTTTTATTTATTTATTTGTTGAACCAAAACCACCTTTTCTTATATTTTCAGATTGAACATCATCATCAACTGTCAAAAATTTAAAGAAGAAAATCTGTCCAATTTTATCTCCTGCTTTAACATAATAAGGAGTTTTGTTGAGATTGTGAAGAAGAAATCCAATATTTCCATCATTACTTTCATTGTCTGCATAGTCACTTTCAATAATGCCAATACCGTTTGCAAGGATTATTCCTTTCTTCCCAAGTCCACTTGTTGAAGCAAGAATAAAGCCTTCATCGTGATTGCAATATGCTTTGAAGTTGATAAACACCAACTCAGTGCTTTCAGGTGCTATCGTAACATCAATAGGCGAAAAACAATCGTATGCAACTGCATACTTCGTTGCACGATAAGGTTTTTTCAAAGTTTTAGGATCAACTCCATATTTTATATGCTCTTTTTTGACAATTTCAAATTTTCTCATATTCTTTCCTTTTTTTGTCCACATTTTGAAATATTTTCATTTTGAAACATCACATTCTTGAATAACAACAGTTCTTCCTTCTTTCAAACTTTTTTGAACATCAATAATTCTTTGATTTTTTGAACCACAATATTTCAAACGAAAATCTTTGAGTTCGTCAACAAATTGCCCATCAACAAGAAAATCAACATAGTTAAGCACTTTTTTACCTTTTAAATTTTCAAACAGAAATCCAGACCAAACCCATAGAGTTTTGTTTGGAAACTTTTCTTTAAACATTCTTGCAAGTTTTTCTGTCCCATCAATATTTTGTGGGTGCATTGGTTCTCCGCCCAAAATCGAGAGTCCCACAATATAATCAGGCTCGCACAAGGAAAGAACTTTTTGAATTGTTTCATCAGTAAATTCTTGTCCCCCTGTAAATGAATGAGTTTCTGGATTAAAACAATTTTTGCAGTTAAATGTGCAACCTTGCATAAATATTGAAACTCTAACGCCTGGGCCATTAGAAATATCCATTTTGCGAATCTTATTGTATCTCATTGAAATTCCTTTGTAAAGTTTGATAATTATTGATTTAAATTAATCAAATAATATATAATAACAAATATATAAAACAACTAAATAATATTAAAATAATCGAATTTACGCATCTTTATTATCTAAATGAAGCACGCGTTCTTTTATTTCCTGTGTGCGTCCTTTATTCCAGAAATTTGTTCCTATGTATCCACATGTTCTTCTGGCAACATTAAGTTTATCATGATCGCGATTTCCACAATTTGGACAATACCATTCCAAATTGTCATCTATTTGAATTTCTCCATCGTATCCACAAACTTGGCAGTAGTCACTTTTTGTGTTGATTTCTGCATACATGATGTTGTCATAAATAAATTTAATAACTTCAAGCACCGCATCTATGTTGTTTGTCAAATTTGGTGCTTCAATATAAGAAACTGCTCCACCTGGGCTAAGTTTTTGGAACTCGCTTTCAAGTTTCAACTTTGAAAACGCATCAATTTCTTCAAAAACAGGAACATGATATGAATTTGTTATATAATCTCTGTCTGTGATTCCTTCAACAGTTCCAAAACGTTTCTTTAATGCCTTGGCAAATTTGTAAGTTGTAGATTCAATTGGAGTGCCATAAACACTGTAGTCAATGTTTTCTGCAGCTTTCCATTCTTTACATTTATCATTCATGCGTTGCATAACTTGAAGTCCAAATGCTTTTCCTTCACCATTATCAGTGTGGCTGTGGCCTGTCATAAATTTCACACATTCGTATAAGCCAGCATAACCAAGAGAAATTGTTGAATATCCATTATGCAAAAGTTCGTGTATGCTTTCACCTTTCTTAAGACGTGCAAGAGCTCCATGTTGCCACAAAATTGGTGCAACATCACTCGTTGCTGCACTCAAACGTTTATGGCGGATTTGTAATGCTCTATGACAAAGTTCCAATCTTTCATCAAAAATCTTCCAAAATTCGTCCATGTCTTTGTCCGCAGAAAGTGCAACATCAACAAGATTGATTGTAACAACGCCTTGATTAAAACGCCCATAATATTTTGGCTTTCCATTTTCATCAACATAAGGAGTAAGGAATGAACGACAACCCATACATGGATAGCAATTTCCATTGCCATTTTTGTCGATTTTAAGTTGTTTCATAACTTTTTCACTGATATAATCAGGAACCATTCTCTTTGCACTGCATTGTGCTGAAAGTTTTGTTAAGTAATAATATTTACTGTTTTCGTGAATGTTATCTTCTTCCAAAACATACAAAAGCTTTGGAAATGCAGGAGTTATATAAACACCTTTTTCATTTTTCATGCCTTGCATTCTTTGTTTCAAAACCTCTTCAATAATTTGTGCGAGTTCGGTTTTGTATTCTTCCGTTTCACCCAAATACATACAAACTGACAAGAAAGGTGCTTGTCCATTTGTTGTTGTCATTGAATTGATTTGATATTGGAAAGTTTGAACGCCATCGGTTATTTCCTTTTGCAAATCTTCTTTTGCAAATTTTTCAACTTGCTCTGGAGAGAGTCCACGATTTTTATAACGTTTCAAATAATAGTTATAACTATCACGAACAAATGGTGCAAGATGTGTTAAGGTGATGGTTGCTCCGCCATATTGACTTGAAGAAACCGCTGTGATAAGTTGTGTTGCAATTGTCATTGCTGTAAGGAAACGATGAGGCTTTTCAATCATAACCCCATTGATATTTGTTCCATTTTGAAGCATATCCTCCAAATTGATAAGGTCACAATTATGCAGGGCGTTTTGTGCGAAATAGTCAGCATCATGGAAATGAATTATCCCTTCATCATGAGCTTTCACAACATCTTCTGGCAAAAGGAAACGGCGAGTTATGTCTGTGCTTGTGATTCCTGCAATATAGTCACGTTGCGTTGTGACAACATGAGAATTTTTATTGGAATTTTCTGTGTTCCAATATTCATTCTCCCCATCTATAAGCTCTTTAATTGCAAGGTCAGTTGTGTTTGATTTACGAACAAGAGCACGCGTATATCTATATATGATATACTTCTTTGCCAATTCGTAATGTCCATACATCATCAATTTTTCTTCGATGATGTCTTGAATGTCTTCAACAAGTAGGCGTTTCTTGCCTAAACCTTCAATGTAAGACAAAATCTCCTTTATCTCACCTTTTGTTGCACGCTCTTTCTCTTCAACTTCCTTGTTTGCTTTTTCAATGGCGTTTTTAATCTTTGATGGGTCAAAGTCCACAAACGAGCCATTTCTTTTGATAACCTGCATAAATGCCTCCTTAAAATAAATTTTTCAAAAACGATTATACACTAAGTATAGTGTTTATGTCAACGAAAAATCACAAGATATGGTATTTTATAAAAATTTCGCACAAATTCGACTTTTAAAAAATTTTTCAAAATTCTACTGCTAAAAAATCTCTCCAAAAACCAAAATCACTTGTTATTAAACAATAACAAAAGTGACTAAAAAAAATTTTTTAGAAACTATTCGCAAAAACAAAATCCGCAAATTTTAAGCCTTTTTTCTTCATTTTTTAACCCTAATAAACCCCCAATATATTGATTTGTAACAAAAAAAAAGAAGAACCCAAATTCTTCTTTTAAAAACAAAATTTTTTAGCATGCTTTATAAAAATCTCTCAAATCGTCTTGCTGTGATGAAAGAGTTGTATAGATTATAAGAAGTTGAATTTGAACATTATCATTTTCAACCATTCGCAATAAATCTCTTATATCCCATAAAATTTGATGCACAAAGTTTTGTGTCGTAATAAGGCCACCACAATAGTCATGAATATTTGGTGTTTGCTGAATCTGTCTTGAAATATACTTATCCTTTGCGAGCATTTGGCATATATTTTCCATGCCATAAGTGACAAGTTCAAGTTCATGAAGCATTTGTGAAATTTCGTTTTGAATTTCAACATCTTTTGCAAAATTTTGGAGCGATTTGTAAAGCCCCTGTAAAACCAAAAATTGATTATACAAATTTACAGAATTTTCGGCTACATTTCTTCTGCTCACACTATTGTTTCGCCTTAAATCTGCGTACAAACAACTTTCTGCCACATTTTTGTTTTTAGGCTTGTATTCATGTCGAAACTGCATTCTGCCAACTTCATTTTGCTCAATTTTATCACTAATTTTATCCGTCCAAAATGAATGTTGTAATTCTTCTTCTCGCCTATCTTGTAAATCTTCATCACCTTGCATAAACTTCATTGTGTTTTGAATTTGGGCTGAAGAAGGTGTTCCTTCTCCGCAAACAAACCGCATCCTTGTTTGTTGACTACCCTGAACGTTTTCATCAACATTTTGTTTTTCCACATTCAATGCTGATAATTCTTCTCGTGATTTTGAATTTCGTTTGTCAATTTCGTCAATACTTTCATCTCCTTCGCAGAAAAGCATTTTTCCTTGTCTTTCTTTTATAGAAAAATCATCTGTTTCCAACTTATTAGATGTTTGCTTAACAAAGCACATTTTATTTTTATCAAAAAAACTTATTTTCCCTTCAATCATGAAAAACTCCTCTTTTTGATATTTTTTATGCACAAAATTTTTATTTTGTCTTAATAATTGTGCTAAATTTTAAATTTTTCACTTTTTTGTTTTGACTCTTCCAAGAGTGTTATTGTCTTTTTTGCGATTTTGTAAATCCGAAACGGGATTTGGTTTTATCTCAAAACGATAGTCTGTTCCAAATTGATTGATATGATTTTCAATTACAACATGCCCCGCTTCTTCATCAGGTTTTTCATTGACTTTGTTTTGATATTTGAAGAAATTCGCATTGTCTGGCATGTCGTTGATATTGCAATATTCCTCTCGATTGGCTGTGTTTTCAACAGTGTTCTTTAATATCTTTCTAATATAATCCGTGTTTGACTTAAACGCAATAAGTTCTGGGAAACTGCCCTCTGGAATAACTTCTTGCCAATCCTTATTTTCGTATTTTCTTAAATTTTCAACCGATGCATGCAAATGTGCAATTTCTTGTTCCAAAAATCTTTCCCATATTTTCTTCACATTTGTATCACTTTCATCACATAGCATTGAGTAATAAAGATAGCACTCAATATATTCATGCATTAAGCACATTTCAAACCAACTAGGATTCGGGTCTATCAAACTTCCATATTGCGAAACATGTTGTTCTTCAACCATACCAATTTCCGTGTAAAGTTCTCTGCCTTTTTGATTTTTATAGAATCCTCCCAAGTTCATATAATAGTTCATCGTCTGCTGTTCCGCAGAAGTGATAATTGAAACTGCACATTTTGTGAATGGGTCTGCTTTTTTGTTGTCTATAGGTCTTTTAACACTGTCATAAGGATGACGATGATGAGAAATTGTTGGTCTGCCTGGAGTGATTTCAGTGTAATCCCCAACATAGTCCTCCGCTTTTGCTCCCATATCACTTTCCAAAAGATTGGAGTAACGATATAAATGGTCAAAATCTTCAAGAAGTGCAAAATCAAGTGCATCTTTAACATGTTTATCCTTGACATGTTGTGCTAAAAATGCCGTCAAATCAACAGCAAGTTGCTCATAACCTATCGTTGTTTCAAGCAAATTTTCATCAACAGGTTTAAGCCCTGCAATAACTTTTTGCTGTTGTTGCTCACTTCTACGAACAAGAGCCATCATTCGTCTTAAATCATTGTCCGAACTGTGTCTGTGAAATTGATGCGAAAACCATACCGCTTCATATTCAGTGCCGTTCATCAAAATACATCTTACACGCGTGTAAGGACTAGACTCCATTTTCTTATAAGGTTTTGGAGCAAGGTCCTTCCAACTCATAATTATACTTTCAAGTTTCTTTGGCTTTTCCAAAAAAGGATTAAATTTCATAAAAACCTCCACATGCTAGTTTTGACATCATAAAGATTTATTATTCAAATGCATTAGGTGTTTTTATTAAAATCAATTTTATTTCTTATTTATTTCTTAATGAGCAATCAAATATCTACAATTTGATTAAACCAAGAATTTCTTATTTTGATTTTCTATTTAAAAATCCTTTAATAAACAATTGCAAAATCCTTTACTAAACAGCAATTTTTGTTGTAGAATGACATAAAGGATATATAGAATTATGATTTTTAATGGAAAAGTTCTCGCACAAAATATAAAAGAAAAAGTTGGGGATTTTGTTAAAAAAAATTTTACCAACGAAAACGCACCTTGTCTTGCATGTATAATCGTGGGAAATGATAAGGCAAGTCAAATTTATGTTAATTCAAAAAAAGCAGCTTGTGAAGAATGTGGTATTCGTTCCTTGATTTATAATATGCCAGAAAACACTTCAAAAAGCAGCCTTATTGAATTTATTGAAACGCTTAACAAAAATAATAAAATTTCTGGTATTTTGTTACAATTACCCCTGCCAAATCACTTAAAAGACGCTCAAAACGAAATCATAAATTCAATCTTGCCATCAAAAGATGTTGATTGCTTGACAGAACTAAATCTTGGCAAATTATTTTCTGGAACTGGAAAAATTGCCCCATGCACCGCAACTGGAATTAGTGAAATATTAAAATCTGCAAATGTTCTTCTTGATGGTAAAAAAGTTTGTGTTATCGGAAGAAGTTTGCTTGTAGGAAAAAGCGTTGCCATGCTTTTACAAAACGAAAATGCGACAGTCACTGCTTGCCATAGTCACACAAAAAATCTTGAAAATGAAGTTTCACAAGCGGATATTGTCGTTGTTGCCGTAGGAAAACCAAAAATGATAACCGCAAATTTCATAAAGCCTGGTGCTGTTATTGTAGATGTGGGCATAAATCGAACCGAAAAAGGAATCGTTGGAGATGTTGATTTTGAATCTGTAAAAGATAAATGCTCACTGATTACTCCTGTCCCTGGAGGAGTTGGTCCACTAACCGTTGCTTGTCTTATGGAAAATACACTAATTTTGCATACTCTTGCAAATAAAAATATTAAAAATTAAATTTTTTACAACAAAACATTGACAAAAAGATTAAAATTGAATATAATATTGATGTTTTTGCTTAAAATTATATAAAAATTTTTGTAAGCAAAATAAAATGAAAACATAAATTCAAAAGAATTTCATTTCAACAGTGTT
Source organism: uncultured Clostridia bacterium (assembly GCA_947591785.1). Lineage (GTDB taxonomy): Bacteria > Bacillota > Clostridia > Christensenellales > UBA1242 > Caccovivens. The sequence continues at coordinate 81,228 of CANQDK010000007.1, forward strand.
TTCACCCAAAAGGGCTTAAATGTTGAAAATATATGGAGAGTTGGTAGAGTGGTCGATTACACCAGTCTTGAAAACTGGCATGCCTGAGAGGGCATCTGGGGTTCGAATCCCTAACTCTCCGCCAAGTGATAACAATCCGAACCCTTGCGTTTGGATTGTTTTTTATTGTCAAATTCTACCTCGTTTTCAATGTTTGGCTGCTCTGTGAGTTTCAGTTGTTTTCCTTTGTCGTTTGAGATGTTGAAATATATCTCACAATGGTCGTCATAAAGGATAACTCTGTTCACAAACAAATCAATAAGCCTTTGCTTTGCGTTTTCAAGCGAATAATCGAGGTCTTTGAAAGATTTGAGATAAGCCAAAACATCTTCTTCCTTTAATGGTTTGATTGTCAGCAGTTGTCTGTTGGCAATTTTTTCTTGCAATTCTTTGTTTGCAATTTCCAATTCTTTCATTCTTGCGTTTGTTGTGTCGTTAAAAATGCCATTTTCAACTGCTTTTAGTAAATTTTCAAGTTTTTTGTTGTTTTCCTGAAGTTGTTTGCTCAAACTTTCCAAAATACTGTCTTTTTCTATTTCTTTGTTGTAAACTTCCGTCACAACTTTTGAAATTGCAACCAAATCTGTGTGCTGCATAAATTCTTGCGTTGCCTTGACAACACATTCTTCAATATAATCTTTTGCGACGGACTTTTTATCGCAATGTTCTTTATTCCTTTTCTTTGTAAAACACTTGTAGTAGTGATAGATTGTTCCTTGTTTGCCCCTTCCACTGTCTCCGGTCATTAAACCGCCACATTTGGCACAAAATAGCTTTCCGCTTAAAAGATAGTTGACTTCGGTTTTGTGGTGTGCAGAGGTGCGTTTTGCCACCTTTAATCTTGAATTGACTTCGTCAAAAATTTCTTCTCTGACGATTGCGGGAAAAATGTTTGTGTAAATTGTGTTATCGGCACTTACACAGCCTTTATAATTTTCATTTTTCAAAATTCTTGAAACGGAGTTTATTGTCCATTCTTTGCCATAGTTGTTTTTAATTCCTTTGTCTTGCAACAACAAAACAATATCTTTAATTCTCTTGCCAGAAAGATATTCGTCGAACATAAGGCGAACAATGTTGGCTTGCTCTTCATTTATTGTCAATTTGTGGTCGTTTACATTGTAGCCATAAGGAGTCCAACCGCCTGTGAATTTGCCTTTAATTCGGCTTTCTTTCAGCCCACGTTTGACCTTTTGCGAGAGTTCAGCAGAATAATACTCCGCAAAACTTTCAAGCATTCCTTCCAAAATTATGCCTTCTGGAGTGTCGGAGATTTGTTCGGTTGCAGAAATAACCTTAACACCATTCTTTTTCAAAATTGCCTTGTTTACTGCACTGTCATGTCTTGAACGCGAAAATCTGTCAAACTTATATACAAGCACAAACTCAAAACCTTTCTTTTTGCTGTCCGAAAGCATTTGTTGAAAAGCAGGACGATTGTCATTCGTTCCCGTCATGGCGCGATCAATATATTCATTGACAACGGCAAAATCGTTTTTCTCGGCATATTCTTTGCAAACTCTAACTTGCCCTTCAATGCTTTGCTCCGTCTGATTGTCACTTGAATATCTTGCATATATCACTGCGTTTTTCATTTTCATCTCCTACAACGATAAATTATGCGTTTGAGCATATGCTTCTAATTCGCAATACAAATTAAAATAATTGTCGGTGTTTTCCAACATAAGTTTAAAATCTCTTTTTGTGATAGGACCATAATTTGGATTATTTTCTAATATAATAAGCAATCCTTCCTTAATGATCTCTTTTTCGCGATCAGAGAAAGACATTTGTGGAATTTTTATTATTTTTTCAATCAACTGTATCATTTCAAAAAATGAGCTCATAAAATTTCTCCTTTCTCCTATTATAACGCATAAGTTTGAAAAAGACAATATTTTTTTCGCAAATTCAAATAATTTGTTGCAAATTTCT
>CANQDK010000008.1 GCA_947591785.1 uncultured Clostridia bacterium
AAATGTAGACTAATGCAAGAATTTGTTGTTGGTGGATTTCTAAGTTCGGAGAAGAAGAATTTAAGTGCAATTATATTAGGTTGTTATACAGACGACAAATTTCAATTTTTAGGAAAGTGTGGAACTGGCTTTAATGATATGGAAAGCAAGTTGCTTTTAAAAAAGTTTGAAAATTTAAAAACTCAAAATTGTCCATTTCTTTTAGATGAAAATAATAAGAATAAAATTCAAAATGCTTTAAAATTTCACAATATTTTTAAAAAAAATGATAACTCGTTTTTGACTTGGTTAAAACCAAAAATTGTTGTGCAGATTGAATATGCAGAATTAACAAAAGATGGTTTTTTAAGGCAAGCAAGCTTTAAAGGAATTCGTGAAGATAAAGATGCAAAACAAGTTGTTTTAGAAGAAACAAAAAATTATTCTAATAAGGAAAATTTAAAAAATAATAAAAAAAATGCTATTTTTAGCAAAAAATCAATAAAAAAAAGCGATTTTTCAATTTTTGATATTAAAATAAGCCATCCAGACAAGATTATTTTTAAAAAACCAAAAATAACAAAAATGGAAATTGCAAAATACTATGAGTGTGTTTCGGAAAGAATGATGGACTATGTTAAGGATAGGCCTCTTAGTGTTTTGAGATGTTCAAATTCGGCTTTAAATTGTTTTTATAAAAAACATCCCACTGTTGAAAGTGATAATGTGGAATGTTTTTACCTTACAAACGACGATGGTGAAAAACTAAAATATTTTTCCTTAAAGGATAAGGTTGGGCTTATCGAACAAGTGCAACTTGGAACACTCGAATTTCATATTTGGGGGACAAAAGCAAATTCTTTGGATAATCCAGATTATATGGTTTTTGATTTAGATCCAGATTCAGAATTGGGGATTGACAGGGTTAGGCAAGGAGTTAAAGATTTAAAGAAAATTTTGGATAAACTTAAACTTAAATCATTTCTTAAAACAAGTGGAGGAAAAGGGTATCATATTTGTGTTCCTTTTGCTCATGTGCAAGATTGGCAATCGTTTCATGATTTTGCAGAAAAAATTGCAAAACTTATGGAAAGCAAATGGCCAGAAAGATATACAACAAATATTCGCAAAGAAAATCGTAAGGGGAAAATTTTTGTTGATTTTATGCGTAACACTCGTGGGGCAACAAGTGTTGCTCCGTATTCAGTGCGTGCAAGAGTTGGTGCCAAAGTGTCTTGTCCAATTTTTTGGAGCGAACTTGATAAAATTTCTCCCGAACAGATTGATATGCAGGAAGCGATTTCTAGATTAAATAAAAAAGATCCTTGGAAAGAAATGAAGTCTATTAAGCAAAAATTAGTGAAATTGTCATAAGTCTAATCAATGTCTTTAATGTGTTTTGCCCATTCTGAAATTGAAAATCTTGGATTTGCAGAACTTGTTGAAGAGAGACAGAAAATTGAAATTTTTTTTGAATTTGAATTAATATAATTTATTTCTTTTGCCTTATTAAATTTATAATCAAGTCCAGTTCTGTTTTCAAGGTTAGAATTTTTGTTTATAGTTTCTAGGCAATCAATTGATGTTGTTTTTTTATTTAATAAATCAAAATAAAATTTTTCTGAATCTTTAATTTGCTTTTTTCCTATAAGGAGATGAAACGATGTTTTGCCATTGCATAAAATTTTTTCCACGCAAGTGAATGGTGGGAGTAATGCTGAGATGTCTGCAAGAGTGAATGCAGATTTTTCAAGAGTTATGTCTGCTGAACCTTTTAAATTGCTTTCTGAAACAATATCATAGAGAGCAATTTTATGTTTCTTTAAAAATGCTATTTTTTCATCGATTGTGATTGCTGTTTTTTCATTAAAAATTGTTGCCAACATTTTCCAAAAGCGATTTTGTGGATTACCATAATAAAAGCCATTTTCACGACTTTTTACACTTGGAAAACTACCTAAAATTAAAATTTTTGAATTTTCATCAAAAACTGGTTTAAATCCCTGAAACATATTTTATCCTTTTTGCTATTTAAAAAAGAAGATTTTTATCTCTTCTTTTTATAAAATATCATTTTTATTTAAATTTCTTAAATTTTTTAAATTTCAAATTTTTTTCTTATTTTTTTTATATTTTTTATATAATTTTCTCTTTTTTATTAATTTTTATATTTAATTTTTTTATTTTTTACTGTTTTTAATAGTTTTTTGTGTGCTTTCTGTTTTAGTTTTTTTGTTCACTATTTTGTTTGAATTTATGGATTTATTTTCTATTTTTTTTGGTTGAGTGGATTTTTTAACTGTGCTTTTTGATTTCTTTTTTGCTGTGCTTTTTCCTTTCGCGGAAACGGATTTGAATGTTTCATGTTTATGCTCTTTTGCATACTCTGGTTTATGAATTTCTGGAATCTCAATTCCGTTAAGTTGGTTTAAATGTGAAAACATAATTTTGATAAATCTCTTTCTATTTAAATCTTGAGCAACTTTGAAATTTCCATTACGGTTGTAATGTGCAATAATTTTTCCGGTTTCTGTGTTTACCTCAATATTTGCACGTTTGAATTTGAATAGGCGAGGGTGTCGCATATAAAATATTGCAGCCAAATCATTACATGCAATTCTTCTGTCTTCATAGTTTGGTTCCCAGTAAGTCTCATAGGTTTTTGCCATAAACAAACCTGTGTCGTTGAGTTTCTTTATCTTTTCAACATCTTGTTCTGTCAAAAATGCGATATCTCGTCCTATGTTTGATGGAATCATGACAACTGGAAGATTTGAATCAATTGTGTATTTGAATGCTGGGGCATCAACTCGAATGTTAAATGAACAATAGTTTGGATTTGCCTTTATTCCGTTTGGAGCTCCACTTTCCATAACTATATTTTTTATTAAATCTTTTGCATCAGGGTGTTTAACAAAAAGATGTGCCAAGTTTGTGTGAGGTGTTATCATAAGCATTGTGATTTGTTTTGGGTATGCTTTCAAAACCTCATAAACTGCGTCTGCACAATCCTTTTTAAGTGGTTTTGTTATTGTTGTTTTTGGTGGGTGATAGCCTCCAAGCCCTTCCTTTGTATGCAAAAAAGTTGCATCTTCGGTTGAGTTGCTGAATCGTTCTTGATAGCCTGCAACAACAGGGATTTTCTTATGAAAAATATCAATAAGATGGCAAGTGTTTCTTACTGCATTATTCAAAGAGATATTTCCTCTTGCAACAGTTATAAGTTTAATATCAAAATGTGAATCATTTAAAATGTGACAGAGTGCAGTTGCATCGTCAACTCCAGTGTCTACATCAAGAATAACTTTAATTTTTTTCATAATTTTGCTCTCCTAAATTGAGGGTGTCCGTTAATATTATACATTTTTTTTAAAAAGTTTGTAAAGTAAAAGAGAAAGATTTTTCTTAATTCCTAAAGCAGTGAATTCGGATTTATACTTTAAAATAAGGATTACTTTTAAAATTTGTTTTTTTTATTTGTTTTTAGTTGATTTATTTGCAATTAAAGATTTAGAAATAAATTTTTTTGTCAGGAATTAAAGTTGCTATAAATTAAGTTGTTAATATCAAAATTGTTAAAAAATTATAAAAATTAAATTGCTAGAAAATTAGATTGTTAAAATAAGATATTGAAATGCCGATTTAATAAATCTTAAGAAACATTACACCAACTTAAAGAACTCAAAAAATATTGAATGAATAATATTAAGAGGTTTTCTTCAAATTTTTTAATAAAATTTTTCAATATATTTTAAATGAATTTTCATTTTAAAGGGTAAAATGTTTTGTATTTTTTTTTTAATTATGATAAAATATCAACATGGATAGTATAAAACTTAAAATTATAAAAATAATCACATCAATTTTCTTTGGTGTAGGAATTTTGGCAATGTATCTTTATGTTTGCATTAGTAAACATGATCCATACAATGCCTTGTCTTTTGCTTGTGTTGGAGCTGCTTTCATCCTTTCTTTGATTTTTATTAATAAATCTCCTAAAAAAATTTTGATTACGATTGCACTTGGAGTGAATGTTATTGCAGATTATTTCTTGGTGCTTATGCCAAGCGAAGAAAATAAACTTATTGGATTGTGCATTTTCCTTGTGGTTCAATTTGCTTACTTCATCTACACTGTCTTTCTTCCTAAAAATCCTGGTGTGAAAGTCACTTGGATTGCAATAAGAGCATTATTATGCTTGCTTGTTGGTTTGATTGTTCCACGTTTTATAACCCTTGGAACTATCGAAATGCTTGGTTTGATTTACATTGTAAACTCTTTTGTAACATTAGTAAATCTTTTGTGTTATATAAAATTTGAGTGGTTGACATTTATTGGATTCTTACTATTCTTTATTTGTGATATTTTTGTTGGCTTAACAAATGGCGGGGCAGACTTGATTGGCATTACTGGAAAATTTTTGGAGTTGTTCTATCAATACGATTTTGCATTTTTCTTCTATATTCCAGGCATCTTTACAATTGCTCTTTCTTCTGTTTGGGAAATTAAAAACTGGTGGAAGTGAAGTCGGTAAGAATTTTCGTCTTACAAAAATTTTAAATGAAAATACAAATTTTTAAAACATCAAAAATATAAAAAGTTTTTCTAAAAAGTTTTGACTTTTTTATATTTGGGGGAAAGTTATGAATTATGATTTTAGGGCCATTGAGAAAAAGTGGCAGAAAAGATGGGATATTGAAAAACCTTTTAAAGCAATAGATTTTCATCCAACAAAACCAAAATATTATGTGTTGTATGAATTTTATAATATAAGCGGAAATCTTCACATGGGACATTTGAAAGGAACTGTCCCTGCTGATGCTCTTGCAAGATATAAGAGATTTCAGGGGTATAATGTGCTTTTCCCTATTGGAGGCGATGCTTTTGGACTTCCCGCTGAAAATGCCGCAATAAAAAAAGGAATAAATCCACATGATTTTGTCCGAGATGGAATGAAAAGGGTTATTGAACAATCAAAAGCCCTTGGACTTTCTTTTGATTATGACAGAACAATTTGTACAAGTAGTCCAGATTATTATAAATGGACTCAATGGATTTTTCTTCAATTTTTAAAACATGGTAAGGCTTATAAAAAACGTGGTTTTGTCAATTTCTGTCCAAACTGCCAAACTGTGCTTTCAAATGAAGACAGCCAAGGCGGAAAATGTGATAGATGTGGTGGAGAAGTCGTTCAAAAAGAACGCCTTGTTTGGTATTTAAAAATGAAAGAATATTCAGACAGACTGCTTGGAAATATTGAACGCATAAATATGTCTGAAAATTTGAAAGAAGCTCAACGAAATTGGATTGGTAAAAGTGAAGGAATGCAGGTTGCATTTGATATTTTTAATTCAAATAATCAAAAAGTTGGGCAGGTTGAAATATTCACAACCTGTATTGAAACAATTTACGGCATAACTTTCTTGGTTCTTGCTCCTGAACATGAATTGGTTGAAAAACTTAAAGAACATATTAAAAATATTGACGAAGTTGAAAAATATAAAGAAAAAACTGCACTTAGGAGTGAGTTCGACAGAAAATCTAATGTGAAAGAAAAAACTGGCTGTAAATTGGAAGGACTCTATGTTTTAAATCCAATAAACAATTCTAAAGTTCCTCTCTATTTGGCAGATTTTATTCTTGCTGGTTATGGAACTGGTGCAGCTATGGCTGTTCCATCGCATGATCAAAGAGATTTTGAATTTGCTGAGGTTTTTGGTATACCAAAGATTCAAGTGATTGAAGGTGACTGTTCAAAAATGGCAGTCGAAAAGAAAGAATATATTGAAAAAAATAGTAAAATGCTCAATTCCGCTGAGTTTACAGGTATACCTGTTCGTGAGGCAAAAAAGAAAATCGCTGAAAAAATTGAGAAAATGGGTATTGGCAAAAAAGTTATCAACTACTCAATGGCTGATTGGTCTTTCACTCGTCAAAGATATTGGGGAGAGCCATTTCCTATTGTCTTTTGTGAACATTGTGGCGTTGTTCCTCTTGATGAAAAAACACTTCCACTTGTTTTGCCTGAAACAAAAGATTATTTACCAAATGAAAATGGTGACAGTCCACTTTCTAAAATTGCAGATTTTGTTAATTGTAAATGTCCTAAATGTGGACGAAATGCCAGAAGAGAAACTGACACTATGCCAAATTGGGCAGGAAGCAGTTGGTATTGGCTTCGTTATTGTGACCCACATAATGACAAGGCTCTTGCAGACTTTGAGAAATTAAAATACTGGGGAAGTGTTGATTGCTACACGGGTGGAACAGAACACATCACACGCCATGTGCTTTATGCGTTCTTCTGGCAAAATTTCTTATACGAAATTGGAGTTGTTCCAACAAGAGATCCATTTAAAAGAAAAATGGGCAGTGGATTAATTCTTGATGACACAGGCAAGAAAATGAGTAAAAGTTCTGCAAATGGAGTTTCTCCACTTGAAGTTATTGAAAAATATGGGACTGATGTTGCAAGACTTCATTTGCATTTCTTGGGTGGCTATGAAGATAACACTCCTTGGACTTATGATGGTATCACAGGGATAACAAGTTTTCTTGATAGAGTGTGGGCTCTCCAAGACATTGTGAAGGGTGATGGAGTTTCTGTTGAACATAGAATTGAATTAAATAAACTTATCAAGAAAATCGGTGAAAATTTGGAAGATTTGAAACTTAACACCTGTATTTCTTCCTTTATGATTTTTGTAAAGAAAATTCGTGAAGATGGTTTTATAACAAAAGGTGAACTTCGTGCATTCTTGGTTTTGTTAAATCCTCTTGCACCACATATCACAAGTGAAATTTTTGAAAGAGTTTTTGGAACTCAAATACTTGATGAGAAATGGCCTGATTATGATGAAAAATATTTGCTTGAAGATAATATCAATTTACCAATACAAATCAATGGAAAATTGAAACAAGTTATACCAGCCAAAAGAGATATTTCACAAGAAGAACTTATGAATCTGCTGTTTGACAAATATCCTGAGATTTGTTCAAAAGACGAACCTTTGAAAAAAATTATATTTGTGCCAAACAAAATTGTTAATATAATAAAATAAGTTCATGAAGAAATAAATATATTTGGTGAATAATCTTTGATTGGAATAAAGAGATTATTTTGCATTTTGATAAATTTTATAAAATAAAATTCTTATAAAACTAAAAGATTAATCTGTTTTGATTAAAAAAAAGAACACATCAATTGATGTATTCTTAATTTTTCATTGAACCTTAGTCATGATTTTCATCTGGAATTACAGTTTCGATTTCAACCATCTTGTTTTTACGAGGGCGTCCTCTTCTTGGAGCGGTTGGAGTTGTTTCTGTTACAACTGTCTCTTCAACTTTAACTTCTTTCTTTTTTCTGCCACGTTTTTTTGCAGGAGCTTCAATTGTTTCAACGACATTGATTTCTTCAACTACTGGTTCTTCTGTGACATTTTCTTGAATTTCATTAGAAACAGGTTCTTCAACTTGTTCTTCAACAGGACTTTCTTCTTCAGTATTTTCAACAGTTTCTGTTGTGTTTTCAGTTTCTTCGATTGTTTCTTCTTCAACAGGTTCTACTGTCTCTTCTTCCTCTTCAACTGAAGTTGGAACATATTCATAAGTTTTTTCTTCAACAGGCTTTTCCTCGATCTCTTCTTCGATTGATTCTTCTTCAGTCTGTTCTTCTTGTTCTTCTGGCATCTCTTCAATATGCTCTTCTTCTGTTTTTGAAGAAGTGTTTTCAACCATTAAAATTGGTTGAACAACTGTTTGTGTTGTTTCTTGTTTTTCTTCTTCTTTTTCATTCTTTTTGTTTTTGCAAGCTTTTATAATTGCGTTAATAACGAAAGCAAAGCAAAGGGCAAGAATAACATAGCCGACAGCAACTGCACACGCGATTCCTAAGTTGAGTGCCAATCCCATATCATAGATGTTGAGAATTAGATATGTCCATGCAAAGATTGCTATAAATGGGAAAACAAGTGTGATGAGAACTGACAAGAATGTGCTGATGTGTTTATGCTTTGCAAAATAGATTGCTGAAGCAATGCAAATGATTGTGAAGAACAATGCTAATATGAATGATGCATAGCCTTCAACACTTAAATTTCCAAAATTTACTGCGTTCAAAATCATATATTACCTCCAAAACTAATGTTATTCTAGCACAATAAAAATTATTTGTCAATAGTCGTTTTAAAAATAATTTGTTTTTTTTCTAAAAATTTATTAAAAAAATTGCAAATTTGAATAGTTTTATTTATAATAATATTAAATCTATATGAAGAAATCTCAAATTTATATACTATCAGCAGTTTTGGTGGCAATTTTGGCAATAGTTGTTGGTCTTTGCCTATTCTTCTTTTCCAATCCTATGATAACACAAATTCCAAATTCTCTGCACATTGAAAATATTAATGGAGATTTTTATCTTGTTGCACAATTCAACGAAAATTATAAATACCAATTTCGCTTGGAACAAGAAACAGAAAAAGATAAGTTTATTGTTTTAGATGTTGTGAATAGTGACATTAATTCAATCAATATTTCTGAAAGTAAACTTGATATTATAGCTGGAAATTCCTATCGTTTTTCAGTGTGTTATGCAACCGATAATGGTGCTGGAAATGGTAAGTTTGGAAAATATTTGCCTTGGAATCCTCAGTTGACACTTTCTAGTGTGCAAACTGAAAGTATAGATTTTGATGATAATGAACTGTTGCTTTCATGGGCAAATGTTGCACATGCAACAGGTTATAATGTTAAGATTCAATCCTTTGATGCAACAACAAATGCTGTTGATTTTTTCACGCCAACAAACAGTCTCTCGCTTGTTGATAAAATTTCTCAACTTGGGGTGGGAAGATTTAAAGCTTATATTTTTGCAAATTCAACTGATGTGAATTATTTGCCATCTTGTGCAAGTGAAGAAAAAGAAATTATCTTGAAAGCAAAAAATAACATAATTTCAATCAATAGACTTCCTGATATTAAAGGTATTGAAATTGAATGTTCATTAAATCCAAAAGAATTTCAAATTTGGAGTGGAAATGAATTGAAGGCAACTTTAAAACCAAACGATGTTAAACAATTAGGCTCAACATATTTGATGACTTTTCTAGATGTTGATTTTGTTTTGAATGCTATTGATGAACAAATTAAATTTATTTCTGTTGCTGAAGAATATATCCTTGAAAGTGAGCCTTTTGTTTTTAATATGCTTTAATAAAAAATTTTTTGAAATAAAAAATAACTGATAAATTCAGTTATTTTATTTTTATTTATTGGAAAAGTAATTTTTTTATTTTTTTTGTCCTTGATTTTATTTTTAATTCTATTTTATTTTTTTATAAATTTTATTAAAAAATAGTGTTTTTTTATAATTTTTTTGCATTTTTTTATTAAAAATAATATTTTTTATTATATTTTTTGTTTTTCATTTTTTAATTAATTCTAATTTTTAATTTATAATTAAAAAGAAATTACAACATCACAACCAAACATTAAATTGATTTTTATTGGGAGAGGGGCAATTTTTTATGTGATTAAAATTAATTTATTAAAAATAAAATTAGTCAATCTATTTATAATTTTATGAGCAACATAATTTAAAATTTTCTTTTAATCAAAAATTTTTTAAGACATCTCTTTATAAAAATTTTATATCATAAAATTATTAAACAGAAATTTTTTGTTGTTTATTAATTTTAAAAGTTGTGATATGTGAAAAATTTTAATCATATTATTGAATATGAAGACAAAAATTTGGACAATCAATGGCAGAAGAATGATTTGTAATGTTGTTATTGTTTTGATGCTTGTAACAATTTCATGTATGGCGTTTTATGGTGTCAACTTTGTGACTTCTGCAAAAATGTATAATGGTGTTTATTATAGTGGCGATGAAAATTCAAATAAAATAAGTTTGATGATTAATGTCTATTGGGGGACAGAATTTATTGATGAAATGCTTAATATTTTATCTCAAAATGATGTTAAAACAACTTTTTTTGTTGGGGGAACTTGGGCTGTTCGTGAAAGTGAAATGTTGAAAAAAATCCATGATTGTGGACATGAAATTGGAAATCATGGTTATTACCATAAGAATCAAGGGAAACTTTCTGCTGAAAAAAATAATGAGGAAATCCTTAACACTCACAATCTTGTCAAAGAACTGATTGGAGTTGAAATGAATCTCTTTGCTCCACCAAGTGGAAGCTATAACAAAAAAACTGTTGAGGTTGCAAATGAACTTGGATATAAAACTATTATGTGGACAGAGGGGCGTGACACTATTGATTGGAGAGATCATGACAGCAATGTGATTTATGAACGTGCAATAAAAAATTGTAAGGGTGGTGATTTTGTGCTTATGCATCCAACTGAAGCAACTATGAATGCTCTTGACAAAATTATAAAAACCTTAAAAAGTAAAGGATTTGAACTTTGCCCTGTGAGTGAAAATTTAAATGGCTTTTGATTTTGTTTGTTGAATTTTTTGCTGAAATTCTAAATTACAGAACGAATTAATAATATGACAAAAAAAGGTGATTTTTTGCGTAAATCTTTTTTGAATTTATTTTTAAAAGTGCTATACTTATCTTGTAAAATTATGTCAGCAAATTCTTGGGGGTTGTATGGCAGTTTATAAACTAAACTCAAAAAAGAAATCTAAATCACAGAAAAATGTAAAGAAAATTGTTGGTTTCACCTTTATGATTGTGGCTTCTTTGTTGTTTTTCTGTCTTGTTGGAATTTCTGCTCCGCTTCAAACATTTTCTATGGGTGTCTTTGGAATTTTTGGCTTCCCGCTTTGTGTTGTTTTGTTTGTTGTTGGACTTGCCTTAGTGAATAATCGAAGATATGTTATGCCTCTTCGTTACACAATCTGCCTCTTCCTCGCAGTTTTCTTTTTGCTGTGCATTATCCAATTGATTTGCGTTGGTGGAAGCACTCTTGCTGGTGGTGGAAAAATCTCTTTTGGGGACTATCTTGCAAAAAATTATCTTCAAAAGGTGACTGCTGGCGGTATTGTTATTGGTTTGTTTACAACAATCTTCCTTTATGCAACAACCATTTGGGGAGCATATATTATTTCAATCCTTGGATTTGTTATCAGTGTTGCACTTATGATTGACAGCCTTAATTTCTTGAAAAAAGAAAAAAATGAAAAAGAGCCAGTTAGTGTGCAAATTAGAGATGAAAAGAAAGAGCTTTCACAAAAAACTTTCCAACAAAAACAAATTGAAAATCAAACAAGCACTATAGGAATGGCACAGAAAAATCAACAACAAGAAATTCCAAATGTTGTGCTTGGAGGAAATTTGCAAGAAGAAAAAGAGAAGGAAATTTTGCAAAGGAAAACTCAAGAAGAAAAGAAACCTTTGACTGCAAGACAAATTTTAGGACTTGATAAAAAACGAAATTATGCTTACGAATTTGATAGTGAGAAGCAAGAAAGTTTGAAACAACAAAGTCTTGAACGTCAAAATGTTGTTAGTGAAACCAAAAACGAACCTACAAAACCAAAGAGTTTGAAAGAAATCATTTTAACTCCGCCACAAGTGGATTTAGATGAATATTTCAAAGATGTTAAAAAAGAATCTAATGTTCCAAGTAAAAGTGAAGTTGAGAAAAATTTGGAATCATTGAAGAATGATGAAAATTCTCCTTCTGAAATCTTTCATGAGGACGAATTTAAAGTTGAAACATCGCCATTTATTCGTCGCAGTCTTCCAGAAGAAAAACCTAATGAGCTTGTTGCTCGTGCTGATGATATTCTTCGCAGTGCAATAGAAGAAGAAAAACAAGAAAATCCTGATATTTTTGAAAATCTTGAAAATGACAAGGAGTCTTTCTCTCCACTTGACAATCTTCCAGAAAGAGATAATAGCGGAAGTTTTTCTAGAAATACAAATTTTGAAAATGATGATGAAACTGATGATTTCTCAATTAATTCAAATGACGATTCGTCATCAAATGTTTTGAATACTGATAATGACAATGAAAAAATTGTAAACAACTTTGACAGAAGAACAGAAAGTTTTTCAAGGGATAGAAATTTTGATTCAATGAATAGAAATTCTTTTGAAAACAACAGGAATTTTTCTAGAGATAGAGATGCATTTAATCAAAGTTTGAGAGAAAGAGAAGAAAGAACTTTATCACAAGAAGATAAAGACGCAAGAGGGCAATTCCGTAATGAATTTGATAAGATGAATATAAGAAATGGTTCTCTTGCACGAGAAGTAGAGCCTATTCCTGAGGAACAGGAAGAAATCAATGAACCTTATGTTTATGAAAAACCTTCGCTTGACCTTATTACAACTCAAAGTGTTGACCTTTCAACATTAAATGAAGATGTTGCTGAAAAAAGAGTTATGCTTGAAAACACTTTGGAAACATTTGGTGTTCCTGCAAAAGTGCAGGGGGTTGTTGTTGGCCCAGCAGTGACAAGATATGAACTTGAAATGCCACAAGGAATTTCTGTTCAAAAGATTAAAAGTCGTGCAGATGATATTGCACTTTCTCTTGCTGCAGAAGGAACAATTCGTATTGAAGCACCTATTCCTGGAAAAAGTGTTGTCGGAATTGAAGTTCCAAACTCATCAATTGCAACAATAAGTCTTAAAGATGTGCTTGCTTCACGAGAATTTCAACAAGCATCTTCACCTTTGACATTTGCTCTTGGAAAAGACATTACTGGAAAAACAATTTGTGCAGATATGAGAAAATTGACTCACCTTCTTGTTGCTGGAAGCACGGGTTCTGGAAAAAGTGTGTGCTTAAATTCAATAATCTTATCAATAATTTACAAAGCTTCTCCTGAAGAAGTTAAAATCATTTTGATTGACCCAAAACGCGTTGAGTTTGCTTCCTATGAAGGTTTGCCACACCTTATTATGCCTCAAATTGTTTGTGACACCCAGAAGGCAATTCATACATTGGATTGGGCAGTGAATGAAATGGAACGAAGATTTGAAGTTTTGCGTGTTGCAAGAGTTCGTGAAATAAGTGAATTTAATCAAAGTCCTGATGTTGTTTCTGGAAAAATAAAGAAAATGCCTTATCTTGTCATTATTGTCGATGAACTTGCTGACCTTATGATGACAGGAAAGAAAGAGGTGGAAGAAAAAGTTTGCCGACTTGCTCAAAAAGCGAGAGCTGCAGGAATTCATCTTATTCTTGCAACTCAAAGGCCATCGGTTGATGTTATTACTGGGCTTATTAAGTCAAACTTCCCTTCAAGAATTTCGTTTGCTGTTACAAGTGCAGTTGACAGCATGACAATATTGGATAGGGTTGGTGCAGAGAAATTGCTTGGAAAAGGGGATATGTTCTATTTTCCAAATGGTGCTAAAGACCCATTTCGTGTGCAGGGTTGTTTCTTGACAACTAATGAGATAAATAATATTGTTGATTTTTGTAGAGATAATAACAAACCTATTTTTGACCCAGAAATTGAAAAGCAAATTAATAATCCAAATAAGGGCAATGGAAATGGACCTGGTTACAACAATGAAATGGATGAACTTCTGCCACAAGCTTTGAAAGTGTCGATTGATTGCGGACAAGCTTCTGCCACTATGTTGAGAAGAAGATTTTCAATAGGCTACCCTCGTGCTGGAAAGATTATTGACCAAATGGAAGCAGCAGGATATATATCTTGTGCAGATGGACCAAAGGGGAGAACTGTGTATATAACTAAAGAAGAGTTTGAACAACTTTTTGGAGATATTGATTGATGAAATTGTTTTTTTAAATCTCTTATATAATAATTAAAAACAGCAACAGATTATAAAATTTGTGAGGAACTTGAACTATGGATGAAAAATTGATGAACAAAAAAATTAGTGCGATAAGTCTTGGTTGCGACAAAAATAGGGTTGATTTAGAAAGAATGCTGTATCGTCTTGCTGACTATGGTTTTGAAATTGTTGATGAGCCTTTGGAGGCAAATATTGTTATAGTGAACACTTGTGCATTCATTACGCCAGCAAAAGAAGAGGCTTTGAAAAACATATTTGATATGTGTCTTCTTAAAAGTAAGGGCAAAATTGAAAAAGTCCTTGTCAGTGGTTGTTTGGCTCAGAGACATAAAACAGAGTTGGTTAAGGAAATTCCAGAAGTTGATTGTTTTTTGACAGCACAGGATAATGAAAAAATTTGTGAAATTATTGAAAAACTTTATGATGTTGTTCCAAGCAAACCGAAAGAAAAACTTGGGCGAATACTGACAAATCGTGGGAATTATGCTTATTTAAAAATTGCCGATGGTTGCAGTAATGCTTGTTCTTATTGCACAATTCCAAGAATTAAAGGAAAATACACAAGTTTTGAAATCGATGAAATTGTTGATGAAGCAAAATATCTTGCCAAAAAGGGTGTTAAAGAACTTGTTCTTGTTGCTCAAGATGTGACAAGATATGGAGAAGACTTGTATGGCGAAAACAAACTTATTGAACTTTGCAAAAAACTTTGTAAAATTGATGGAATTGAATGGATTCGTTTGCACTATGCATATCCAGAAAAAACTTCAGATAAACTTTTAGATTTTATCGCAGAAGAGAAAAAAATGTGCAAATATTTGGATATTCCTTTGCAGCATATTGATGACAGAATCTTGAAAAGCATGAGACGCCATTTAAATGAAGAAAAAACTCGAGAACTTGTAGGAAAACTTAAGGAAAAATATCCGCAATTTTCATTAAGAACAACTTTTATTATTGGCTATCCAAGTGAAACAAAGAAAGATTTCAAAAAATTGTGTGAATTTTTGAAAGAAAGCCAGTTTGATTATGCAGGATTTTTCCCTTACTATCGTGAAGAAAACACTCCAAGTTATTTTATGGAAGGGCAATTATCTGATTTCATAAAGAAAAAACGCTTGAAAAAAATTCAAAAAATTCAAAACAAAATTGCAACAGAACTTGCTGGTAAAAAAATTGGACAATCCTATAAGACTTTGATTGACTTTTTTGACGATAATAAGGGTGTTTTTGTTGGACATACCGAATTTCTTTCTCCAACAGTTGACTTTGGTGTTGAAATTGTTGATAATGGAAAAATAAAGACTGGTGAATTTGTAACTGTGAAATTCACCGATTTTGATGGACAGAATTTTAAAGGAGAATGTGTATGAATTTACCAAATAAAATCACAATTTGCAGAATACTGCTTATTCCAATCTTCATTTTTTTCTACCTTGCATCTTTCATTCCTTATGGAAAATTGATTGCAGTATTGATTTTTTGTATAGCAAGTTTCACAGATTATCTCGATGGTAATATTGCTAGAAAAAGAAATCTTGTCACAAATTTAGGGAAATTCCTTGATCCTATTGCTGACAAAATGCTTGTTATGAGTGGGCTTTTGCTCTTAGTTTCTGTTCCTATTATTCCAAGTGGTGGGCAGTTGCTTGAACCTGCAATCTGGCCATCTTATGTTGGGGTTATTGCCACAGTAATTATTTTGGGTAGAGAATTCATAATCTCTGCTTTCCGTATGATTGCGGCATCAAAAAATGTTGTTGTTGCAGCCGACATTTATGGAAAAATTAAAACAGTTTTTCAACTTATAACTTTAATTTATTATTTTGTCTATGTCTTTATTGTGGAGGAATTTTATTCTGCAATTGCACCACAGGCAGAAGGGGTGTTTAGTGCAAATATGGTTCTTTGCTTGATTGGATATATTCTTTTGGCTATAACGGTTGTTTTGACAATTGTGTCTGGAATAAAATATATAACAAACAATAAGCAGGTGTTAAAAGATGAAAAATAATAAAGTCATAATTTGGGAAGAAAATGAAACTTTTCCAATAGAAAAACTCGAAAGTTTTTTGTTTTCTTTGGGATTTTTTGATTTTTCTTTCCATATATGTCAAAATTTTGAACAATGCAAACAGGAATGTTTGGATAATTTTGACACAGCAGTTGTGATTTGTGATAATTCAAAACTTGACAATCTTCTTGAAAATATCAAAGAAGATGGTGATGTTTTAAATTTGTTGTTTGAACAGTCCGTAACCGTTTCTCGTGGTGAAAAAAGAATGCTCTTAATTCCGCTTCAACTCCCTTATGAAAAATTTTTAAAGGAATTTTTGGGCGAGTCAGACATACACATTTACAGTGTCTTTGGAAAGACAGTAACTCAAATTAAAAGCATCTTTGATTCGATTAGATGTGATTATAAAATAATAACTAAAACTCCAATATTACATACAATTTATTGCTTTACAGCTGTAAATGAAGAACTTGTCAAAAGTGCTATTGGTGATTTTCTTTATTCGTTTAAAGATGAATCTTTGACAAATGCTTGCGTAAGAAAACTGCGTGAAAAATCAATGTCTATTTCAGTTGTTGAACAAGCCACTTGCGGACTTGTGTGTGGAAGTGTTTTAGGAAAGGTTAAAGAAGCATACATTTTAACCGATGAGAATGATTTTTTAAAATTTGATATAACAGAAGAACTTTTAAGAGAAAAAGGTTTTGCAAGCAAGGAACTCTCTTTTGAATTGACAAAAAACTTGTTAAAAAAATCTCAAACAGATTTGGCTATATCTGTTTTGGGAGAGAAAGGACGATTTTTTGTTTCTATTGGAGATTCTCAAAATATATATGTCTTTTCAACATCTTTTGAAGGTGATAAAAAACAAGTCCTTGATAATGTTGTTGATTTCACTCTGTTTAGGCTTTTAAAAATTTTGAATTGATGTTTGTTTTTATTATAGGCAGAAGAAAACTTCTGCTTTTTTATTAGTTTTAGCATTTGTTTGTTATATTAATTTGGGCGTTTAATATGTTCAAATTATCTATTTTAATTATATTTACAATTTTTGTTTTGAAAATCTTAACTTTCTTGTTATAATATTATTAAATTAAAATTGAGGAGTTTGAAATGGCAGAAAAAGATAAAAAAGACCCTCGTGTTGAGGCTCTTGAACAAGCACTTTTAAAAATTGAGAAAGATTATGGTAAGGGTGCAATAATGAAATTGGGCGACCAACCATATCAAAAAGTTGAAGTTATTTCAACTGGTTGTTTGACTCTTGACCTTGCTCTTGGAATTGGCGGTGTTCCACGTGGGAGAATTGTTGAAATTTATGGACCAGAAAGTTCAGGAAAGACAACTGTTTCTTTGCATATTATTGCTGAGGCACAGAAAAATAATGGACGTGCTGCGTTTATTGATGCAGAGCATGCTCTTGACCCTTCCTATGCAGAAAAACTTGGTGTGGACACAAAGGCACTTTATGTTTCACAACCAGACAATGGAGAACAAGCTCTTAATATTTGTGACACTCTCATTCGCTCGGGAGCTTTTGATGTTATTGTTGTTGACTCAGTTGCTGCACTCACTCCAAAGGCAGAAATCGATGGCGAAATGGGAGATAATCATGTTGGTTTGCAGGCTAGAATGATGAGTCAGGCACTTCGTAAAATGACATCTGTTTCTTCAAAGAGCAACACTGCAGTGATTTTTATTAATCAACTTCGTGAAAAAATTGGTGTTATGTTTGGAAATCCTGAAACAACAACTGGCGGGAAAGCCTTAAAGTTTTATGCAAGTATTCGTTTGGATGTTCGAAAAACTGACAGCATTAAAGAGGGGCAAAATGTTATAGGAAATCGAACAAAAGTTAAAGTTGTAAAAAATAAAATGGCTCCACCTTTCAAAGTTGCAGAATTTGATATTATGTATGGACAAGGAATTTCTCGTTCAGGATGTGTGCTTGATATGGCTCTTCAACTTGGGCTTATCAAGAAAAGCGGAGCATGGTTTTCATATAATGATGAGAAAGTTGGACAGGGGAAAGAAAACACAAAACTATTTCTTGAAAAAAATCCAGCTATTATGGATGAACTTGAAGCAAAAATTCGCGAACAATTTGTTGGTGGAGATGTTTCTGTTTCAACTGATGATGAAGAATAATTTTTAAATTTGATTTAATAAATTTGGTTATTATTTAAAAATAATCATTTTTCACAAAAAAATAAAAAATCACGAAAAAATCGTGATTTTTTATTAAAAAACTGTATTTTTTTTGTAATTTTTATAATTTTTTATTTATATTTTTTATATTTTAATAATTTTATATTTATTTTTATTAATTATTTTTTTAATATTTTTTAACAATATTACATTATATTTCATTTCTTTTGTTTTAATTAAAAATATTTGTTGTTTATTTTTAACTTTACAATTCAAAATTGTTTTTAATTACAGTTTTTTTTTAATTAATTAAACTGCTTTTTCAGCATTTAATTTTTCAGCTATTGTGTTATCGACAATTGTTGCCCAATCAGCTGCTTTTGTGATTGTGTTATTGAAAAGCAAAATGTCCATTAAATTTTGGAATGTTTCTTCTTCCAAAATCATATCTTCTGACCAAGCGTTGATGCTTCGATAACTTTCAATTGATGCTTCAAGTTCGTCAATAGTTGTTCCGTCAAAAGATTTTTTGATTGCTTCAGCAACAACTCTTGATGTATTTTTTGAAATAAAATCATAGCCTTTCAATACTGCTTTTATAAATTTTTCAGCAACATCTCCGTGTTTTTCAAGATATGATTTTCTTGCTGCAAAACAGGTGTATGGCACTTCTTTTTCAAGAAGTTTTCCAAGACTTGCAACGATTGAATAGTTTGAATTTGCTTTCTTTGTGATTGTTGCTGTTGGTTCAAACAACGCACAAAAATCTATTGTTTTATCAGCCATCCAAACTTCAGCTGTGCTATTGAAATTGATATCAGAACGGATTTGAACTTTTCCAGCTTCTTTAGTTTTGCTTATTTCAATATTGTTTTTGTCTAAAATGTAGTTGAGAGTCATTGCAGGCATTCCACCTGGACGTCCACCAATAATTGATTTTCCTTTTAAGTCTTCTAATGTGAAATTTGTGATATTCTCTTTTGAAATAATGAATGAACCATCGCAAGTTGTCAACTGTCCAAATACAACAGGAGCATCTGCAATATGCTGAGTATATACAGAAGTTTCAGGGCCTGCGAGAATTATATCTGCAGAACCAGATACAAGTGCGTTCATTGAAACATCAGAGCCACCACCATTTGTTAAGTCTATTTTTAAGCCCTCATTTTTAAAATAGCCATTATTTATTGCAACATAAAGCGGTGCATAGAATATGCTGTGTGTAACTTCATTTAATCGTATTTCATTCCAATCCTTCTCTCCACAACCAACTGCAAGGAACGCTGTTGAGCATAGCATTAATATTGCAATACAGAAAATAGCAAGTTTTTTCCAGATTTTCATTTTTCCTCCTTACAAAATCCATATTATGTGAATTTTGTAAAATTGTGAAGTTACAAATTTCAGACTAATGAGTTTTTACTGTTTATTTAACAAATTTTTGATGACTAAAGTTTAGTTTAAGTTTGACTTGTTTGCAAAATACTTTGATTTTTGATTATTTTTGTGTTATTATAATAATTAATTAGATAAAAATTAGGACAAAGGTGAAAATTATGTTAGATAAAAAATATAACGCACAAGAAAAAGAGAAAAAATGGCAAGATTATTGGCAAGAAAATGACGTTTATAAATTTGATAAAGACAGCAAAAAGCCAATTTATTCAATCGATACTCCGCCACCAACAGTTAATGGAAAAATTCACATGGGGCATCTGTCCTCATACACGCATATTGAGGTTGTTGCAAGACATCATAGAATGAAGGGAGAAAATGTCTATTTCCCTTTTGGTTTTGATGATAATGGTTTGCCAACTGAAAGATATGTCGAAGAAAAATTTAAGAAAAAAGCACACGAAATGCCAAGGCGTGATTTTGTTGAACTTTGTTTAAAAACTACAAATGAGTTGGAACAAGAATTCCATGCTTTATATAAGGGGGCAGGATTTTCCTGTAATTTGTCAGAAAATTATTCTTCCATTTCAAAAAGATCTCAAGAAATTTCACAAAAATCATTTCTTGAACTTTATAAGAAGGGTTATATCTATCACGCAGAAGCTCCTGCACTTTGGTGTACTGAATGTCAAACTGCTGTTGCTCAAAGTGAACTTGAAAATCAAGATTTGCCAAGCACATTCAACTATTTGAAATTTTTTATTGAGGGCAGTGATGAATTTATCGTTGTTGCAACAACAAGGCCTGAAATGCTGCCAGCTTGTGATTGTGTTTTTATAAATCCAAAAGACAAAAAAAATGCTCATTTGGTTGGGAAAAATTTGATTGTTCCTCTCTTTAATTTTGCAGTGCCTGTCTTAACAGATGAACTTGTTGACATGGAAAAGGGCAGTGGTGTTGTTATGTGCTGTACATTTGGTGACACCGTTGATAAAGAATGGCAAAGAAAACATAATCTTCCAATCAAAGAAGCTTTCACAAACTCTGGAAGAATGACGGCTATTGCTGGCGAATTTGAAGGAATGAAAATTAAAGATGCAAGAAAGGCTGTTATTGAAAAATTGCAAAATCTTGGACTTTTGATTAAACAAGAAGAACTTGTTCATGCTGTTTCTACACATGAAAGATGTGGAACACCAATTGAAATTGTTGTAAAAAAACAATGGTTTATTGATGTGCTTTCTCACAAAAACGAAATCTATAATGCAGGTTTGAAACTTCATTGGCATCCAGAAAATATGCGTGCAAGATTCTTAAATTGGGTTGAAAATTTGCAATGGAATTGGTGTATTTCAAGACAAAGATATTTTGGAGTTCCGTTCCCTGTTTGGTATTGCAAAAACTGTGGAAAAGTTTTTATGGCAGATGAAAAAGACTTGCCAGTTGACCCTCTATCAACATCACCAAAACAAAAATGTGAATGTGGCTGTTGTGAATTTGTTCCTGAAACAGATGTTATGGACACATGGGCAACAAGCAGTTTAACACCTCAGTTGTGTTGCGACCTTTTGACTGGAAAAGGGCTTGATGACTCAATGAGTCCAATGAATCTAAGACCAAATGCACATGACAACATTCGTGTGTGGGATTTCTATACTGTTGTGAAAAGCTTGTATCATTTTGGAAAACTTCCATGGAATGATGTTATGATTTCTGGCTATGTGACAAGCTCAAATGGCCAAAAAATTTCAAAGAAAAGTGGAGGTGGAAACAAAAATTCTCCGCAAGAAATAATAAAAGAATATTCTGCAGATGTGACAAGATATTGGGCAAGCAATTTGTCACTTGGAAAGGATACTTGTTTTTCTCTTGATGCCTTTGAAGCAGGGAAAAAACTTGCAAACAAAATATGGAATGCATCAAAATTTGTGCTTTCGTTTTTGACAGATTATAAACCAAAAAAAATTGAACTTCTTCCAATGGACAAATGGATTTTGGAAAAATATAAAAAGGTTTTCAAATCTTTTAAAAAGAATTTGGATAGATATGAAATTTCTCTTGCACTAAGCGAAGCAGAAAGATTTTTCTGGGGATTCTGTGATGACTATATTGAACTTGTTAAACGTAGGCTTTATAATCCAGATGTGTATGGAAAAGAGGCGACAGAAAGTGCAAAATTTGCATCTTATCACATCTTGCTTGGTTTATTGAAAATGTTTGCACCTTTTATGCCTCATATAACTGAAGAAATTTATCAAGATTATTTTGCAAAAATTGAGGGGCAAAAATCAATACATGTTTCAACATATTTGGACTTAGGTGAAAAATATGATGAAGAACTTATCAAGCAGGGTGAGGAAGTGATGAAAATTGTCGCTGGTATTCGTCAATTTAAGAGTGAAAACAAATTATCACTGAAAACATTTATTGATAAAATGACTGTGACTTCAAAATATAGCGATTTTATTAGGTTATGTGAAGTTGACATAAAGGCAGTTGGTTCAATCAATAATTTACAAACAAAGAATGGTGAATTCTCTTTAGCTTTTGAGGGAATTATTGAAGAAACAGTAGAGCAATAAAAAACGAAAAAAAATCAGCAAAAATGCTGATTTTTATTTTTTTATTTAAAAATATTGGAAATTATCATTTTTCTTCATTTAAGTTGATTTTTAGAGATGATTTAAAATCATTCAATTTTATTTTCAATGCTCTTTGACAACATTATTTTTAATCTTCATAAAGTTCCATTTTGGAATGCTTGCTGCACCTTTATGTCCCCCACCGCCAAATTTTGATGCAATCGCACCAACATCACAATCTTCCTTTATACTTCTAAGTGACACGGTTGTCCTGTCTTGAATTGGCATAAGCATAAAGTCAAGTTTTTCACCAAGTGGAAGTGTTTTTAATCTTTCACCAATATAATTTTTGAATTTATCTAAAACTTCAACATATCCAGCTTTCTTTCCTTCAAAATTTACAACTTGAATTTTGCTGATATATTCATCTATTTTCTTTGGGAGTTCAACAGTCATATAATTTTTAAGATAAGCTTTTTCATAATTATTGAACTTAAAAGTTGAATTGTTTTTAACTTTGTCAATCATATACTCAATATATTTTTCTTTGTTTAGCACCGATGCAAAAGAATCAAGCATTTTTGCATCATCTTTCTTCTCGCTATCTTTCCATGTCCATGTATCAAACAGGCGAGTTAAGTCAACAAATTCATCAAGAGCTTTTGTTTCCTTCAACAAATCATTTTCAACAAGATATTTATAAAAAAGGCTCGTTCCACATTCTTTCATTCCGTTTGGATTTTTGTCAATTATTTGCACCCAATCAAACTTGTCTTGTTTTCCAATTCTTGTATCATGATGATCAAGGACTTTTATTTTTTCTCTTAAAGATGGGGTTCTGTCAATCATATTGCAAAGGGCGTATGTTGGACAATGATCTGTGACATAGATTTGTGAGTAATCTTTGAATTGCGTTTCTCCCCATGTATGCACAAATTTGTCGTCTAAATCATAGTTGTCTGCAAAGATAACATCAACTTTATCTCCCCAAACAAGTTTTGCTAGAATCGCACATCCATAACCATCAATATCAATTCCGTGAGTAAAAAGTAAAATTTTTTCATCTTCTGCCATAAACACCTCCAAAACTAGTGTTATATTAACATAAAATTTTGCTTTTGTCAATACAAAGCCTAAATTTAAAGATTGACTTAAATAAAAAAATCCTTTCAAAAAGTAGATTTTTATAGAAAAATATAATTAATCACATTTTTTGGTGCAAGTGTAGGTTGATATATTCATAATTCTAAGTTATTTTTTAATTATGGAGAGGCAAGAAATAATAAATTACATTATTTAAAAAGCAAATTTTGAAAGCAAAATAGTTATAAAAAAATACCGAATAGTCAGTATTTACTTATTGGTGCGAGTGGAGGGAGTCGAACCCTCACGGACTTTCATCCTCGGGATTTTAAGTCCCGTGCGTCTACCATTCCGCCACACTCGCATAAATTGGACAATTTGTTGATTTTGAATTTTTTAAGCTAAAAACCATAATATTGGGCGACAAAATATGAAAAATTACAAAATCAAATTCTCATTGTAATGATTTTAAATTTCCCCAAAAGATAACCTTTGGGGAAATTCTGGAGGTACCACCCAGATTTGAACTGGGGAATAAAGGTTTTGCAGACCTTTGCCTTACCACTTGGCGATGGTACCACTTGAAAGTACAATAAAATATAGCACATTCAAGATATAATGTCAATCATTTTTAAAATTTTGTTTGAGATTTGTCAAACATTTTTCAGTATTTTTTTTGAAACATTTTTATTTTATAGTATTAAATGATGTGAGTTTATATTATATAAAATTCGTACATATAGGTATTTTAATAATAATTCTTATCATCATTATCAATAAATTCATTATAACCTTTTTCAAATTGAGTTTGTGAAGTTGGATCGAGTTTAAATAATAAACCAAAAAGTTGGCCAACATGCAATTTTTCTTCGTTTACAATGTCAAGTATTGTTGCTTTTGCAGACGAGTCATCTGTCATTTCTATATGTTTTTCGTATTGAATTATTGCATCTAATTCACCAATTATATCTTCTCTGCAATTTTGTATTGTTAAAAAATTATTATCGCTTTGCATTAAATTTTCATTTTGAATAGAATTAGTTTTTAAATTATTGTTATAAGAATTAAAATTTCGCATATATTCTCCTTTTTACAAAATCATATATGCGATTTGTAATTTTTTTGAAACAGTCTTTGAGTTGTTTTGTTTTTTTGAAGTTGTTTATGTTATTGCCAATCAATTGGAGTTTTGCCATTTGCTATCAAAAAATTATTTGTTTTTGAAAAATGTTTGCAGCCAAAAAATCCACGGTAAGCCGACAGAGGACTTGGGTGAGGGGCTTTTAAAACTAAATGTTGTGGGGCTATTAATGGTGCAAAAGCTTGTGCATTTGAACCCCATAAAATAAATACTATTGGCTCTTTTCTTGCAGACAGAAGTTTAATAATTTGTTCTGTGAAAATTTCCCAGCCTTTTCCACGATGTGAACCCGCTTGCCCTCTTCTGACAGTAAGTGATGTGTTGAGAAGCAAAACTCCTTGTTTTGCCCATCGTGTGAGATTTCCTGAATTTTGACACTTTATGCCAAGGTCACTTTCAATTTCTTTAAATATATTCACAAGCGATGGCGGAAGTTCAACTCCATCTTTCACTGAAAATGCCAGTCCATGTGCTTGATTTGGTTCATGATATGGGTCTTGTCCAACAATAACAACTTTCACATCTTCATATTTGACAGAATTTATAGCAAAAAAAATATTTTCCATTTCTGGATATATTGTGGTGCGAGAATACTCGTCTTCCAAAAATTTCTGTAAATCTTTGAAATATTGTTTTTGAAATTCATCAGACAGAAGATTTGCCCAATTTTTAGTTATCTTTAACATATTTTTATATTATCATAATTTCACATCAATGTCAATTCAAAAACACTGTTTTAATAATCAAGTTTCTTATAGTTTTAAAGTTTTAATTTTTATGTTGTTTATTTTAGTTTATTCAAAATTTTTAACTAATTTTTTACATTTATTGTTTTATTTATTTGACAAGTTGTATTTCTATTTTGTAAAATAAAAACAGATTTTTTATAATTTTTGGAGTAAATAATGGATATTTTTGAAAAAATGAGAGGTGAACAATTTTATAATATAGTTCGTGAAAAAGGAATCTACCCTTATTTTCACACTCTCACAAGCGGGCAGGACACTGAAGTTTTAATGGAAGGACACAACACTATCATGATTGGTTCAAACAACTATCTTGGTTTGACATCTGATTCACGTGTTATTGAAGCAGGGGTGAAGGCTCTTAAAAAATATGGAACTGGAAACAGTGGCTCTCGTTTCTTGAATGGAACTCTTGATATTCATAAGGAATTGGAAGAACGCTTGGCAAAGTTTCTACATAAGGAAGCTGTTATGACTTTCAGCACTGGTTTCCAGAGTAACCTTGGAATCATTAGTGCTGTTGCAGGTATGCATGATGTTATTCTTTGTGATAAAGAAAACCATGCTTCAATTTATGATGCTTGCAGACTTTCCTATGGAGAAATGATAAGATATAAGCATAGTGATATGGAAGATTTGGAGAAAAAATTGAAATCCGTGCCTGACAATCGAGGAATTTTGATTGTTACTGACGGCGTTTTCAGTATGAGCGGAGAAATTTGCAAACTTCCAGAAATTGTTAAACTTGCAAAGAAATATGGTGCGAGAATTATGGTTGATGATGCTCACGGACTTGGAGTGCTTGGTAAGCACGGCCGTGGAACAGCAGAATATTTCGGTTTGGAAAATGAAGTTGATATCTATATGGGAACTTTCTCAAAATCCTTGGCAAGCTTGGGAGGATATATGGCTTCAACGAAGGAAGTTGTGGATTATGTTATGCACACTTCAAGGCCTTATATCTTCAGTGCGAGCATGACTCCAGCTTCCGTTGCTTGTGCAATTGAAAGTCTGAAAATTTTGGAAGCTGAGCCAGAACGCGTTAAAGCTCTTTTGGATATTTCAGACTATATGAGAAAAGGACTGAAAAAACTTGGGGTTCAGTTGATTGACAGTATCACTCCAATTATTCCAATCTATGTTTATGAAGATGAAAAGGCATTTATGGCTTGCAAACTTCTTTTGGAAAGAGGGGTGTATGTCAATCCAGTTGTTTCTCCTGCAACACCAAAAGGAATGGCTCTTCTTCGCACTTCTTACACAGCAACACACACAAAAGAACAAATGGACAGGGCTATGAAAGCCATTAAAGAGGTTTTGGATATTTTGAAAGTTTGATTTATTTGAAAAAAATAAAGGCTACAAATTTGTATGTAGCCTTTTTCTTTTTTATATTTTAAATTATGCTATTATTTAGATTTCTTTGCATTGTCAAGCAATTTTGCAAAGTGTGCTTTCTTTCTGTTTGCAGAATTTTGGTGAATCACATTTTCTCTTGATGCACTGTCAAGTTTTGCAACCAAAACTCTGTAAGTTTCTTCTGCCTTTGCAACATCTTCTGTGAGTTCAGATTTGAACTTTTTAATGTAAGTTTTAATTTCTGATTTAACAGAGTTGTTTGCAACACGTCTTTCTCTTTCAATTAAAACTCTTTTCTTTGCTGATTTGATGTTTGCCATTTGATTTCTCCTTGTAAGATTTTCTTTGTTAAATTGCTCAAAACTGAGTCGTTTTAACTGCAACATTTTATTAAACCAGTTTATTATAGCACAAGAAATTTTAAAAATCAAGTGAAATTATTAAAAAAATAAAAAATATTTGGTTTTGTTATTATAAATTAAGTAAGTTTACATATTTATATGTTTGGATTTTTTTCGACATTGTTTATTATTCGTAAAATTACAAAAAGCACAACATTATTTAAATTTTTCGCTAATGAAAATTTTTAGGTGCTTTTTGCATAAATAATATTTATGAAAAAAGTTCTTCTTATCGACAGTGGAAGTGGGGGAGTTAATATTCTTAAAGAATGTGTCAAAGTTTGTCCCTATTGTGACTATTTACTTTTTTGTGACGACAAAAATCTTCCTTATGGTGATAAACCAATTGAAATTTTACAACAAATTGTTCTTAAAAATTTGAAAGATATTCAAAAATTTTTTAAGTTTGAGATTGTTATTTTGGCTTGTAATACTCTTTCTTGCACTTGTTTGGAGAAAGTTAGAAAGGAGTTCCCTGATACAATTTTTATTGGAGTTGTTCCTGCTGTTAAGCCTGCTCTTGAAAAGTGGAAACAAAATGAAATTCTTGTGCTTGCAACTGAAAATACTTTGAAAAACAATATTTTGATTAGACAAAATGACAAACTTTTGTGCAAAAGTATGCCAAAACTTGCGGGATTAATAGATAAAAATTTGGATAACTTAGATGCTGTTATTCCATATTTACAAGATGAATTATCATCGTTTTTAAACCAAAAACCGAAAGCGATTGTTCTTGGTTGCACGCACTATCTTTCAGTGAAAAAACAAATTTATGAAATCATAGGAGATGGGGTTGAATTTTTTGATGGCACAAATGGTGTTGCTCGTAGATTGAAATATTTTGTGCTAAATGAAGATTGTTGTGACAAAAAGCAAAATGAGTATGACAGAAATGAAAATGAAAAAACACTTCACTGCGAAAAAATTAATCAAACAGCAAACTATCAGGTTCAAATTATCGTAAGTCAAAACCAAAACTTATTACCTATTTTATGGTGGTGGTTTCAAAACGATTGAATGTTGTCGAATTTATAAAAATGATTATTCTTTATTATTCTTCAAATAATTTTGAATTTAAAAATACAGGTTCGCAAGTGATATTGATGCCAAGTTTTTTTAGTGTCTGTTCTTCGGCATGTGAAAGAATATAGGTGCAGTGAGCATTACAGCCGTGTAAATTCTTTATTTGATTCATAGCTTCTTTTGCTTTTTTGTTCTTTCTTGTGCAAATTGAAAGTGCAACTAAAACATCGTCTAAGGTTAATACACTGCTGTTTGAACCTAAAATTTTTGTGCGATATTCAACAATAGGCAACAAAATGTCGTCTGTGATTATGTCAAAATCATCTCCAAGTCCTGCCAGGGTGCGTAAAGCATTCAAAACCACCGCGGCTGATGCAGAAACAATTTGTTTTGTTTTTCCTGTTACAATTTGTCCGTTTGGAAGTTCTAGTGCAACACATGGATATCCACTTTCCTTTGAAGTGTTTTTTGCCATGTCAATAACATTTGCAAGAGTTTCTTTTGCATCGGCTTCTGTGACAAGTGATTTGTTGCGTTCAAGTGTCTCAAATGTGCATTGTCCAAGTTTATAGTCACATTCTGCACGATAATATCTTCTTAAAATTTCCTTTCTTGCTGAAAGGCAGGCGAGTTTGTCATCAATAATTGCGTTGCCAACCATATTTACACCCATATCAGTTGGAGATTTGTATATCTCTTTTCCTGTGATTTTTGTGAGAATATTGTGTAACACTGGAAATACCGCAATATCTCTATTGTAGTTGATTGTAAGTTTGCCATAAGCGTTAAAGTGGAATGGGTCAATTTGATTTACATCGTATAAGTCAGCAGTTGCAGCCTCATAGGCAATATTAACAGGGTGTTTTAAAGGTAAATTCCAAACTGGAAATGTTTCAAATTTTGCATATCCTGCTTTAACGCCACGCTTATATTCATGGTATAACTGGCTTAAACAAGTTGCAAGTTTTCCACTTGATGGGCCTGGTGCAGTGACGATAACAAGAGGCCTTGTTGTTTCTACAAATGGGTTTGCACCATATCCTTCGTCAGACACGATTGTTTCAACATCATTTGGATAACCTTTGGTGTAGTGATGGAAATAGACTCTTTCTCCACGTTGTTCCAATTTCTTTCCAAATTTTATGGCACTTGGTTGTCCTTTGAAAAGAGTGATAACAAAAGCTGATATGTAAAGTCCAAGTTCACGCATATTGTCAACAAGTCGTAGAACTTCATCTGCATAACTAAGTCCAAGGTCAGCACGAATTTTGTTTTTCTCAATGTCATTCGAGCTTATGCAAAAAATAATTTCTGCCTTGTCTTTCAATTTTTGTAAGAGCTTTGTCTTAATGTTTGGGTCATAACCAGGCAGGACTCGGGCTGCATGAAGGTCATCAAAAATTTTTCCTCCAAATTCAAGATAAAGTTTGTTATTGAATTTCCTTATTCTTTTGTTTATATTTTCGCTTTGAAGTTTTAAATAAAGCTTATTGTCAAAACAGATGTTTTTTGGTTTTGACTTGTTATCAGTGTTTTTTTCTTTATTTTTTGTTGTGCTTGATTTTGTAGTTTTGTTTGGTTTGGTTTTGTTATCTTCTTTTTTCATTTTAACTCCTTATTTAATAATAATTTTAACTCATTTTTTTTGAAATTCATAACGAATTTATAAAAAATATAAAAAATAAAAATTTTCTTTGTTTTTATTCTTTCTATTGTGTTATAATCATACTATGAAGATTTTGATTTTACCGTTACGGCAGGAAACGGACATAACTCAGCGGCAAATACCTTGAAAATTCGTCTTAACAAAGAAGGGCATGAAGTTAAGGTTGTTGATATTGTAAAAGAATATTCAACCAAACTCCAAACATGGTTGATTGATAGGGGTTATGGGCTTTCTGTCGATTTGTTAAGGCCAATCTATGACTTTTTTTATAATAAATATCTTAAATCAAATCCTAAAAAAGCACATCTTTGTCCATCACAGATAACTGTGAAAAATGTTTATGGAAACCTTTTAAAAGAAATTTATGAGTTTAAGCCTGATGTCATATTTGGGACATCATTCTATTGTGGTATGGCTTTGACAAATCTAAGAAGAGTCTATAAACTGCCAAGTGTGAATATTGTATGTATGTTGGATTATGTTGTATCTCCGTTCTGGGAAGCATCGGTTGGTGGTGCTGACTATATGACAATTACAAATGAAGATTTCAGGGAAACTTTAATTGGAAAGGGGTTTAAAGAAGAAAATCTTATTTGCACTGGAATTCCAATTAAATCTGATTTTAATGATTTTATAAGTAAATCAGAAGCAAGAGAAAAATTGGGTTTAGACAAAAATCTGTTTACAATATTAATTTTTTATGGTGGTGGAACTTTTCATGGCGGATATAAAGTTTTGAAAACAATCTTAAAGAATGTTAAAGATAAAATCCAAATTGTTATGGTAAATGGAAAAGATGAGAAAACGAAGCAAAAAATTGATAAAGAAATGTCAAAATATCCTAAAAATATATTCCTAAAAAATATCGGCTTTTCCAAAGAAATAAATCTGATTATGAGTGCAAGTGATGTTATGATTGGAAAGGGTGGGGGACTTTGCATGACTGAGTGTATAAATAAGGGACTTCCACTTTTGGCATCAGAAAAAGTTCCTGGGCAAGAATTTTATAATGTTAGATATTTGAAAGAAAAAGGTGTTGGGTTGAGTTTTAATTCAAGAAAAGAATTGATTGCAAAGATTTTGAAACTTAAAAATAATCCAAAATTATTAAAGGAAATGGGTGACAAACTTAAAACAATTAGTATGAATGGCTGTGAAGAAATTTACAGATTGATTATCTCACAGAAACCTGCAGATTATTCTCAAATTAATACAAATATAGATTATAGTAAAGTTAATAAGATAGTAAACAAAGCAAGAAAAAAGAATGTTACGGTTGTTTAATTGATTTGTTTGAATTATATTTCAAATTTTTAACACAATAAGTGATATGAATGGAGTAGTATCACTTTATTTTTTAATACCTGCTTTTGTTATTTTAGTATTGATTTTTCCAGTTTTTGCAGAAGTGAGAGTGTCTTTCAATCCGCTTTTTAACAGGGGTGTGATTGCACTTTTTATGTTTAAGTTTAAGGTGCTTTATTTTATTTTTTCTTTTCATGGCAAGTATATTGAATTACAAAATGAAAAGGAAACCAAAAGGCAAAAATTGGAATTTTCCAGCCCTCAGTTTGCTGTTATGGAAGAGTTTACAAAGCAAATTAAAGATAAATTGAGATTGAAAAATTTGCTTTTGTTTTATAATATTGGCACAGGCGATGCCTTCTCAAGTGCGATGCTTTGTGGACTTATAAATCAACTTGTAACCAATTTTTTTCTTAGGTTGAAGGATAAAAAACCAACGGCTTCTTGCTGTGTTTATGACACTGTTTCTTACAATAAAACTATGTGCGAAATTGCTGGGAGAGTTGAGATTTCTATATCTCTTTTTGATTTTGCATACTCGTTTTTGATTGCATTAATAAAAAATTCTTAACAAAAAAAGCTTGCTTTTTGTTAAGTTTTAAAATGGGAAAATTGTGAATTTTTAAAAGTTTTTGTAAATTTTAAATGCTTTAAAAGTATAAAATTTATAAGTAAATCACACAACTATGAGTGTATTATGCAATATACTACACAATATGTGGTGTATTATGCAATGTTTTGGAGGGATTATATGAAAGTTTATGGAAATTCAACTTCAATCAACGACTTAATTTCAAGTGCAATGGACAAGCTTAAAACAATTGTTGACAGTAGCACAATTATTGGTGACAGCATTATGACACC
This sequence comes from uncultured Clostridia bacterium, assembly GCA_947591785.1. Classification (GTDB taxonomy): domain Bacteria; phylum Bacillota; class Clostridia; order Christensenellales; family UBA1242; genus Caccovivens. The sequence goes on from CANQDK010000008.1 coordinate 31,473, forward strand.
AGAAGGTGTGACAATCATTCCTATCTCAAAAGTTACTGTTGGATTTGTTGTTGGCGGTGGAGAATATGCAGATCTTTCTTCAAGGAGAGTCTCAAATCATTTTCCTATGACGGGAGGTTCAAGCGGTGGTATGAGTGTTTCTCCTGTTGGATTTTTGATTTTGCAATCTGATGGTGAAGTGGATTTTGTTAATGTTGAAAACAAATCTCTTTATCAAACCGTTTTGAATATGTTTAATTCAATTCTTGAAAAAATTCAAAAAAAATCAAATTGTTCTTGTGATGATACACAAGATGAAAAATCTGAGAATGGTGACGAGCAAAATGAAAGCGAAGTTGATGAAGAAGATTTGAAAGGACATGCAAAAAAATTTGCTGAGAAAAAACAAAAAAAGAGTTTTTTTGAGGACGAAGAAGATGAACAATAAAAAAAACTTCTCTCACAAATTTAAAACTTTATTTTTCTCTGTTGGTGCAATTTTGTTGAGTTTTTGTTTTGTTTTTCTCTGTGTTTCAAATTTTTTGATTTTCAATGAAGTTGATGCAATAAATCTTACTTGTTCTGCAAAGGCAAGTGCAGTTATTGAAGCGACAACAAAGAGAGTCCTTTTTTCTCATAATGAAAACATGAAGCTTCCAATGGCAAGCACAACCAAAATTATGACTGCCATAACAGCTATTGAAAATTGCAAAGATTTAGATGAAAAGTTTGAGATTTCACCAAAGGCAGTCGGAGTTCCTGGAACTTCGTTATACTTGAGAAAGGGGGACACATATTCAACAAGAGATTTGCTTTATGCTTTGATGCTTATTTCAGGGAATGATGCTTCTGTTGCAATTGCTGAACATATTGCTGGTTCGACAAGTGAATTTGTGACTATGATGAATGATACTGCTCGTAAGATTGGTGTTAAAAACACTCATTTTGCAAACACGCATGGGCTTGATGCAGATGGACATTATACAACCGCCTATGATTTGGCTTGCATAACGGCTTATGCTCTCGAAAATGATGTTTTTAGAGAAATTGTTGGAACTAAAAATATCAAAATTGAAAATGGTAATGGTGATGAAAAATATTTGCGAAACAAAAACAAACTTCTCCACACTCTTGAAGGTTGTATTGGTGTTAAAACGGGCTATACCGATGATGCTGGGAGATGTTTGGTTTCCGCAATTGAAAAAAACGGAATTAGGCTTGTTTGTGTTGTGCTAAATTGTGGGCCAATGTTCCCTGAAAGTGAAAAAATGCTTAGTGAGTGTGCAAGCAAGTTTTCCCTCTATGATTTAACCACTCTCTACGATTTTCAAACCCAAATTCCTGTTCTTAACGGACATGATACTTTTGCAAAAATTGGAACTGCTGGACATTTTGTTTATCCTCTTACAGAAAATGAACTTTCACGTTTAAAATTTGTCTATACTGTTCCTGATAATCTTCCTGCTCCGCTTCCAAAATGTTGTGAAGTTGGAAAAGTGGAAATATTTTTAGATAATAACTTGCTTTTTTGTGAAAAAATCTTTACAATGAATGATATAAAACCAAAATCTATCGTGCAAAGAATGAGAGATTTTTTCCGAGAATGGAATATTGAAAATTTGTAAAACTAAAATTTAGTTTTTTCGCGTTTATGTCTTGTTTTACAAATTGTATCCTAATTTTTATTTTTCAGCAACTCATTCAAATGAAAATAAACTTAAAATTAAAGTCCTCTTAATTTGTGCAGTAGATTTTGCAGTAAATTTTTGTAAGAAATTAAGAGGATTTTTTTATGAGATTAAACAAATTTCTAAGTTCGAGCGGTGTGGCTTCAAGAAGAAAATGTGACGAAATTATACGTTCAGGCAAGGTTTTTGTCAATGGCGAAGTGGCAACACTTGGAACCGAAATAAATGAAAAAAAAGATGTTGTAACAATTGATGGCGTGCGTGTGAAACTTCCATCTAATTTTGTCTATTTGAAACTCAACAAACCAAAGGGTTATGCTTGCACAGCAAGTGACGAAAAGGGGAGAAAGACTATTTTTAATCTTGTTGATTCAAAAGTGAGGCTTTTTAGTGTGGGCAGGCTCGATTACAACACAGAGGGACTTATTCTCCTTACTAATGATGGTGAATTTGCAAATCTGGTTATGCATCCTCGTTTCCATTTTGAAAAAGAATATCATGTCACAGTCGAAGGTGAAGTTAAGGAAAGTGAGTTGGCTGTTTTAAGAAATGGAGTGGTTGAAAATGGAATACGTATGCCCAAAGCAAAAGTTAAGTTTCTTGAATATGATGGAAAAAACACAAAACTCTCTGTTGTGATTGAAGAAGGGCAAAATCATCAAGTTAGAAGAATGTTTGATGCAATTGGAAAAGTGATTGTTCTTTTGAAAAGAGTTAGAATTGGCATGGTTAAACTGGGAGGCCTTTCTCGTGGAAAAACAAAACCTATGTCACAAGAAGAGATTGCTTCCTTTATGGAGGAATAATGAAAATTGCTGTTGTTGGTGCTGGTGCTTCAGGGCTTTTTGTTGCTGGTTGTTTGGCTAGAAATGGACATTCCGTCATTGTCTTTGATGGCAACGAAAAAGCAGGAAAAAAGATTTATATAACTGGAAAAGGAAGATGCAATTTAACCAATCTTTGCTCTCCAGATGATTTTCTGCAAAATGTTGTTCGTGGGGATAAGTTTTTACGCAGTGCAATATACAATTTCACTAGTCAAGATGCTGTGGATTTTTTTGAAAATTTGGGTTTGAAAACCAAAGTTGAAAGAGGAAATCGAGTTTTTCCTTTGAGTGATAAGGCCAGCGATGTTACAAAAGTTCTGGAAAACAATCTTTGCAAAGGCGTTGAATTTAGATATAATGAAAAAGTTTTGTCAATTGACGTTAAGAAATCGCAAACAAATTCATTTTTAAAAGAATGTGATTGCTCAAAAGATTTAGAAAAGAGTTCTTATGAAGAAACTTCTCAACAAAACATATTTGTCATTAAAACTTGTAATGGAGATTTTTTGTTTGACAGGGTTGTTGTTGCAACAGGGGGAAAGAGTTATTCTTTGACTGGAAGCACTGGCGATGGTTATAAATTTGCAAAAAATTTTGGGCATAACATAGTTCCAATCAAGTCATCACTTTGTGCTATAAAGTTGAAAGATGACTTCATTCAAAAATTGCAAGGAATTTCCTTGAAAAATGTTTCACTTCATTGTGATGTTGATGGAAAGAAGTTGTCTTATTTTGGAGAAATGCTTTTTACGGATAAAGGAATTTCTGGGCCAATTGTTTTGACACTTTCAAGCAAAATTAATCGTGCAAAGAAAGTTGATTTATGGCTTGACTTTAAACCTGCATTAGATGAGAAACAATTGGAACAAAGACTTCTTCGTGACTTTGAAGATAACAAAAATAAAGATATTGAAAAAGTCTTTTTAGGACTTTTTCCTAAGGCTGTTGCCGAAATTTTTGCAAATGTTGTTGGACTTGAAAAAAGGAAAGTTAACAGTATTAAAAAAGAAGAACGTGCAAAAATTGTCAGCACTATAAAAAAATTTCCACTTCATTTTGATGGGTTGTATGATATTGAAACAGCTGTTGTTACAAGTGGTGGTGTGGATACCGCAGAAATAAATCCAAAAACTTTTGAAAGTAAAAAAGTTAAGGGTTTATATTTTGTGGGGGAAGTTCTTGATGTTGATGCACTAACGGGAGGGTTTAATTTACAAATCGCCTGGGCAACAGCATTTTCTTGTGCAAAAAATATGAAATGAAATTGAGTTTTAATTCATTAAATAGTTTAAGGAGTGAAAAATATGTTCTATCAAATTGCAAGAATTTTATGTTGGTTGCCTCTTTCAATTCTGCATCCAACAAAAATATATGGAAAGGAAAATATACCAAAAGGCAAAGCGATTTTGTCATGTAATCATCGCTCAAATTGGGATATTGTTTTGTGGCTTTTGCATACGAAAAGACGCAACAAAATTCTGGCAAAGAAGGAACTTTTTCAAAAGAAATTTTTGGGAAAAATTCTGCACTATCTTGGCGGAATTGAAATTGATAGAAATGGAAATGATATTAGTGCAATTAAAAATTGTATAAGAGCATTAAAAGAGGAAAATTTGCTTTTTATTTTTCCTGAAGGAACAAGACTCCATGACGAAAGCCAAATTCTAGGAGAAATTAAAAGCGGAATGGCAATGATTGCTATAAGAACAAAAACTCCAATCATTCCAATTTGGATTGAAAGAAAACCAAAAATTTTCAGACTGAGCAGGTATTTCATTGGAAAACCTTTTGAACTTTCTGACTTCTATGATAAAAAACTTGATGAACAAACTCTTGAAAAAGCTAATCAGGTTGTGCGTGAAAAAATGCTGGAAGTTAGAGAGCAAAATTTAAAGGTTTCAAAGAAAAAAACAAAAAAGCAAATAAAATGACATATTCAAATTGAAATTCAATGCTTGAATTTGATATGACATACACTTTAATAGGTGTAAATCGCGTGGGAATTGGCAATTAAAATTTGATTTATGAAAATAAATACACAATAAAAAAGAAGCCTAAATTAGACTCCTATTTTTATTTTGTTTTTTCATAATTGTTGTTTTTGTTAGAATTAGAAGAAACATTGCTTCCTAAATTTTCCTTTTTAGCCTTAACCTTTGGCAAAAAAGCAGGTTTAAGTTCATTTGGAATATGGATTGCTTTGACTGTCAATTCAGCCTTATTGTTTGTCCATTTTACATCAACATCAACACATTCACGCAAAATACTTCTAAGAAGGCCTGCATACCCACTTGATTTGCGAGTGCTTTCAATCTTATGCACAATACCATTCGCTAAATTTTCATGTTTTTTGTCGGAATTGCGAAATTTTAGGGCAAGATAATAGTCTTGCAGTGAAAAACCATTATTATTCATTTGTGAAAATTTTGTTTTTTTATTCATAATGTCATTATATCATATTTTTGGGGATTGTCAATAGGTTATAGAAAAAATTTTATTGTCGAAACTACTCTTTTGTTTGACAACACTCACTATTTTTTGTTATGATTATATCAAATAATTCTTTTGGGTGACTTTATGAGCGAAAATTTTAATTTGGATTTAATTGATAAGACCTTCACAACATATAAAAAAGGACAAAGCTTTGATGGCGTGGTTGTTTTGAAAAGAGATGATGGTTGCATTTTCAATATAGGCGGAAAAAATGATGCGTTTATTCCAGCAAGTGACTTTGATGATTTCTCAAAACTTAAAATAGGTGACAGATTTTCTGTTGTTATCACAAATCAAAAAAATGAGGAAGGCTTGATTGAGGCTTCAAAATCTCTTGCAGATGCACTTAAAATGGCAAATCAAAATGCAAGCAGTTTGCGTCTTGGAAGCAAATTTTCTTTTGTTGTGACTGGACTGGGAGATGGCCTACAATCCAAAATGGGAGATTATAGCATCATTATTCCTTTTGACGAAGTGTCAACAAATTCTTCAAAAAATTACAACAAGTATGTTGGAAAACAAATGGAAGCGGTTGTAACAGAAATTGACAAGGAAAACAAGCGTATTGTTGGAAGCATTAAATTACTTCAAGAGCAAACACGTGTTGCGATTGAAAACAATTTTTGGAATAGTATTTTCATCAATAAAATAGTGAAAGGAAAAGTTGTTCGCATTCTTCCTTATGGTGCGTTTGTTAATGTTGATGGTGTTGATTGTTTTTTGCATATTTCTCAAATTTCATATTCACGTTTAGAAAAGGTTGAAGATGCCTTAATTGTCGGGCAGGAGGAGCAGTTTAAGGTTATTTCTCTTGATCGTGAAAACAAAAAAGTGGAACTTTCTCTGAAAGCCCTCTTGAAAGATCCTCGCACAGAAAGGGTGGAGGAATTGGTTGTTGGAGAAACATATAAAGGAAAGGTTGTCAAACTGCTTTCTTTTGGTGCGATAATTGAACTTGAGAATGGTGCAAGAGGACTTTTGCATATCACAAATGCAACAGATAATCGTCAAAAACAGATTTATGAAATTGTCAAACTTGGTGATGAAGTTTCAGTTATTGTCCTTGATAAAAATGAACAAGAAAATAAAGTGTCTTTCAAGCTTGTTTAATCAAATAATATGTGTTTTTAATATTTTTGAATAAAAACTTTTAAAATCAATTTGTTTTTGGTTGTATTTAATGCAAGGTTATTTAAAACGCTTGCATTTTTTTGTATAATGATTTAATATTAATTGTGGTTTTACCACTTATAAAAACTACAACACTTTAATACTTGTGTTTAATGCTAACGTGGCTCAGTCGGTAGAGCAGTCGATTCGTAAACAAAAATCAAACAAAAACAAATCACAAAAACTTGGGTGTGAAAAGCACCTTATGCTGATGTGGCTCAGTTGGTAGAGCAGTCGATTCGTAATCGACAGGTCGCGGGTCCGAGTCCCGCCATCAGCTCCAAGTAGAGTAAGTAAATTGTCTTTTTTTTAGACAACTCTTAAAAAATCGCTATAACGCTCAAAAATAAAGTGATGTAGCGATTTTTTATTTTTGCCATTTTTGACTTTTTGGCGGACATGGGCAAAAAAGTCTTTTTTCACAATTGTGAAATTTTGATTTTTAGCGGAAAAAATCAAAAACTTCGCGGAAATCAAAAATCAAATTTTGATTTTGCGACAACTTGTGCTATTATATATTTGATTATTGAAAAAATCAAAAATAATCAAAAAATCAAATCTCAAAATGAAGAAATATGTTATAATGTGTGTGAGGTGATTATGAAACTTATTATAAATGGTGATGATTTTGGTTTGAGCAAAAGTATAACTGATGGAATAATAGATGGAATAAAAAATGGATTTTTAACAAGCACAAGTATAATGATTAATATGCAATTCGCTAAATATGCAATTGAACAGGCAATCAGCAATGGTATAAATTGTGTTGGTTTACACATAAATCTAACAGTTGGCAAGCCTATCATTCCAAATGACCATTTAACAGATGAGAAAGGCGTTTTTCTTTATAATAGAAAACAAATAGAAAATCCAAACCTAACATATGAAGATGCTTATAATGAAATTATTGCACAGATACATTTGTTTAATGAATACAGTAAAGGGAAGATTAAGTTAGACCATTTTGATACACATCATACTCTTTATGATAATGAGAAAATTAGAAAAGCCATCATTGAAATTTCAAATAAGATGGATTTGCCAATAAGAAATGTTACAAAATATGATTTGCCATGCAAAAAGCCAGATGACTGCTTTGTTGATTTTACAATAAATAATGTAAGATTAGATGTTTTGGATAAATTTATAAGATTTAATAAAGATAAAGATATTAGCGTGGAGATAATGTCTCATCCAGGATATGTAGATGATTATACAAAAACTGTAACAAGTTATCTTGGCCGAGAAAATGAACTTAAAGTATTAAAAGCTGCAAAAGATTGTGGGCTGTTCGACGATGTTAACTTAATCAGATTTGGAGAACTTTAATTTTTAAAAATCAAAACTATCGCAAAATCAAAACAGAAAAAATTATAAGTCGTTTTTTTTGGGAAAATGGAGTTATTTAAAGCGTGTAAAAATTTCTCGATTGAAATACATAAGTTGAATAATTGAAATGAAAAAAATAAATAGTTATCAAGATTCGATTTTTTTTGGGTGGGGCAAACGGTCACATAAGTCATGTAAAATTAAGTTGATTTTTTTTTAATTTATTTGATATTATTATTGCTGATGAAAAAATGTTAATAAAAAGGATTGAAAAATAATGGGAGTAATAATTTCTGCATTTGCAGGGGTCGGAAAGACTTATGTTGGAAAACATTATCCAAATGTTTTAGATTTGGAATCAACTTATTTTAAATGGTTGGAAAATGGAATTTCTCATCTTACCGAAGAAAAAAGGAAAGGCTTGAAAAACAGAACTCTAAATCCGCTTTGGCCTCAAAATTATATTGATGAAATTTTAAGACAAAAAGACAAATATGACATTGTTTTAATTCAATTAAGTCATCCAAGGTTGAAAAATGAGCAAATTTTTAAATTCTTTGATAAAAACAATATAGAGTATTTTGTTGCCAGACCTCAAAAATCAGGTTGGGAATATATTGAAAGTAGATTAAGAGAAAGAGGCAACAGTCCAGAATTTATTGAAGAAGTGAAAGCGAACTTTGATGTTTTTATAAAAGAATTTTCTAAAAAGAAATACAAGCAAATTATCATCAACGATGGAGAGTTTTTGTCTGACGCACTAATTCAAAACGGCTTTTTAAAAAACAAATGAGATTAAGGGAGCAAAGTTTATTGAAACTGAGATTTTTTTAAACTGATACTTTTTTAAAATAATTTTTCTTTTTGCAAACCATATAGTGTAAGAAAAATGTCTTCTTTTTGGAGAAGTCATTTTTTAAGTAAAATTTGTTGCCGAGTGTCAGTGAACACTGTTGCCAGCAATAATTTTTCCATTATTAGCTTTAAACTTGATTATCTGCTTAAACTTGATTATTTTCTAACTTTTTTGCGAGAAATTGAGTAAGTTTGACAATTTCTTCATCATAAATTTTTTTTGATTCATCAAAGAACAAAATTTCATTTCTAAGTTTTGGGAGTAGGCTGATAATTGAATCTAATTTTTGTCCATTTTTAAGACAACTTTCCCATCTTCTAAGACCTAGCCAAGCCAATTTATCGGCATCTTTTAAAATTTTGCCCTCAATCGTCATGGGAGTCATGTTATATTTGTGATTTTCAATCGCAGCGTAACATTTTTCAATAAACGACTTTTCAAAATTTTGTTTTTCAAGTTCCTTTTGAAGCATTTCTGCAGAAATTTTTTCATGGTTATTTGCTGATTGCAATCGTCCTATGTCATGCCAATATGCACTTAGAATACAAACTTCAGCATCAGCACTCACTTTTAAAATTGACAAAAGTTTTTTGACATAACAAACCACATCTTCGATATGTCCTAAGTTATGTTCATAATCTTGAAATTGAAACATCTTCTCTTTTGCGAAGTCTATTAGTTTTTTATATTTTCTTTCGATAAAATCAAAGTCCATTTTCTTTCCTTTTTTGTATTATATCATTTTTTATTAAGATGCAACAATAATAAATCACATAAAATTAAATATTTTGTAACAAATTTTATACTTATTTTGTTTTTTATTTTATATATGTTATAATCAAATATATGGATAAGCACTGGTGAGGCTTTGCTCTAAATATGGAAAAATTTTTGAGACACTGCGTTTCGTCACAACAAAATAATCTTTTAGTTATAGCAAATGTTTGGCAACAAAGAGGATATTGTTCAGATTGACAAAAAGCAACAGGATGCTTTATTCTTAACAATGTATTTATTTAATTTTATTAATTGGAGGTAATTGATATGAAGTTGTTGATAAAAGAAACACAATGGTGGGGATTACATAATCCTGGTGAAAAAGTGACGGATTATGAGTATGATGTCGATAATTTGAAAATTGGAGAAAAAGTTGTTCTTAGCACAACCCAAATAAAGCATGATGGAAGTGATAAATATGTTGATGAAATAAATTTATACTTTATTTTGGTAGATAAAAGCGAAGATAAGGTTGAACTGGAAATTGGAAGCAGGCTTTATTTTTATAAAATTCCTTATTCTAATATACCTTTTTTCTTTAAGCTTAAGAACAAATTTTTCCAAAGAAAAGACTTTATAAAAGACACTCCATTTTGGATTAAAGAGGGAAAGACACTTCTTTTGCAAGAGAAATCTATGGATGCTGGACATAATTATTCAATCTCATTAAAAAGATAAAATAAAAGAAATACCTTAATGGCCTTTATAAATAATTTCGTAAAAATCAAAAACGATTTTTTTGGCGACAATGCCTATATTAGATGAGTAAATTGTCTTTTTATTAAAGATTACAAAAAAAAGGAATTAGTATGAAAATAATTTATCAAACAGAAAGATTAATTGTTCGCCAGTGGCAGATGAATGATTATCATGATTATTTTGAGTTTGTAAGCAATCCAGCTGTTTCAAAATATCTTACTTTCCAGCCTTATAAAACATACAAACAGGCAAAAGAAAGAATTGCGAACATGATTGCTGTTTATCAAAAAGAGCCTGTTAAAGCAGATTTTGCTATTTTGCTTAAAACTGAAAACAAGGTTATTGGAAGTATTGCGATAAATAGTTTTAAACCAAGTGCGAGCGGAGTGGTTAGAATTGGTTATATGTTAAATCCTAAGTATCAAGGGAAAGGGTATATGACTGAAGCGGTTGTTGGGCTTTTTAAATATATAAAGAAAAACAACATTGCAAAAAGAATTGAAGCAACTCATGATGTCGAAAATGTTAAGAGCGGAAATGTTATGAAACGAGCAGGCATGACTTTTGAGGGAATAGAACGAAAAGCTGGACAAAACAATTTACATTCAAGATATGATGTTGCTTTATATTCAATTCTTTTTGAGGAAATAAAAGATTGATTTTTGATTTTCGCAAAATTAGAATTGTTGTGAGATAATTTAGCAAAGCCAAAAACGACTTTTTGGTTTAAATGACATTGTTTAGTGTGTATTTAAAAAATTTTAATTTGAAAATCAGAGGTTGTAATGAATAAATTTTATTTGGAAATCTACAAACTTAAAAATTTGTTGAGGAAGGGTTGGTTGGATATGAATGCCCATGATGTTTCAACTGGCAGAGTGGAAAGTGATGCAGAACACACTTTTTCTATGGCATTGCTTACAATGGAAATCATGGAGAAGTCAAAAAAATATTCAAATCTTGACAAACTGAAAGTTTATGAAATGGTGCTTGTTCATGAACTTTGTGAGATTGACGCTGGTGATCATACACCGAGAGACGATATATCACAACAAGAGAAATACGAACTTGAACTTGCAGGGGTGAAAAGATTAGCAAAGGAATATAAGATGCCCAACTTATTGAAATTGTGGCTAGAGTTTAAGAATGACAAAAGTGCAGAAGCAGAATTTGTAAGGAAGTTAGATAGACTAGATGCAATATTGCAAGCAGAAATTTATTCAGAACAATTGAATTATGACGAATTGTTAAGCGAATTTAAAAATCGTTCAATAAAAATTGCGGAAGAGTTTAAGGATTTTCTCTAAGAAAAAACATTTCAAAATTTAAAAATAAAAAAGTTCTTTAATTTGTGGAGATGAATTATGTTTAAAGATAAAGTGGCTTTGATAACTGGTGGAACAAGTGGAATTGGTTATGGAATTGCAAAACAATTTCTTGAAAATGGAGCAAAAGTTATTGCTATATATAAAAGTGATGATAACAAGGCTAAAAGTGCAAAAAATCAACTTTCTAAATTGGGTGATTATTCTATCATAAAACTAGATATAACTGATGAGGAGAACGTCAAAAAGTTTTTTTCATCAATTCAACAGTTAGATTATTTAATAAATTGTGCGGGAATTAGTAATGAAGACTTTATTGAAAAATTAACATTACAACAAATCAAAGATACAATAAATGTGAATTTAATAGGAAAAATTATTTGTTGTAGATGTGCTTTGCCTTTGTTAAAGAAATCTAAAACTCCAGTAGTTATAAATATTGCTTCACGCTATGCAGAAAAACCGTTGGCTACTTGTATACCTTATACAACAAGTGAAGCGGCTATTGTGATGCTGTCGAAAAACTTGGCTTTAGAATGGGCTCCATACAAAATTAGAGTAAACACTGTTTCACCATCTTTAACAATAACTCCTCTCACAAAAAAATTGTATTCAAACGAGGAAATGATAGAAACTGCAAAGAGAAATCCTTCAAGTAGATTGGGTGAGGTGGAAGACACGGCAAATGCAGTTGTGTTTTTGTGTAGCGAAAAAGCAAGTTATATTAACGGCGAAAACTTAAATGTTAATGGTGGTATTTTATTAATTTAATTGGACTTTGTAAAGGCTTAAGTTGTTTCAGATTGTAAGAGAAAAATTCCGTTTTACTATTCAATTTGAGAGTGTGCTGAAATTTATGGCAAAAGTTTGAAGAAAGTTAATGTTAGGCTCGGTTTGGATATAAGAAAATTTCTAATTAGGAGAGTGTATGTATAGGGAAACTTTAGAAGCAAAAGATTTATTTCTCGCAAAAGCAAAAATGAGTGATTTGAATGATATTTACAACAATTATTGGTCGCAGGAAGATACTGCAAAATTTATGCTTTGGGAAACTTGTAAAAATTTAGACGAAGCCAAAGAAAGATTGAAAAAGGTGATAGAATTTCAAAAAGACAAAATTGCTTACTTTGTATATGACAAAAAATCTGGTATGGCAATTGGAATGGCCGCAATGATTGAAATTGAACCAAATGTTTTTCAAGATGGTGGAATTGGTGTTGGACACGATTTTGTGGGAAAGGGTTATGGAAAACAAATTTTAAAAGTTCTGATGGATTATTTGATAAATGATTTGAATGCAAAAAGAATTATTTGCAGTGCTGATAGAAACAATATTCCATCTGTAAAAACGCAACAAGCATGTGGCTTAAGTTTTACACATTCAGAAAATGCTGTGAGAAAGAAAAACGGAATTGAATACATTAGAGATTTTTACGAATGGACTAAATAATTTCTTTTTAATTGTGTTTTCTTAAATAAAAATTAAAGTAAAACATTTTGTCATACATAAAGATTTTCTTAAAAGCAAACTAAACATGAAAAAATATGCGATTATAAAAAAATTGATTTCTGAGGAAAGTATGAAAGTTGAAGTTCAAAAAAGAAAAATTACTAAAAATGTTATAAAATCTATCTCAGAAATAGATAAAGAATTTTATACAAGATTTAATTATGATGATTTGTCATGGTATTATGAAAGATATAACACTAAAAATGACATATTCCTTTTGCTTGCAGACAACAAAATTGTTGGATATTTTCTTTTTATAGAAATATCAAAATCACTGTTTGATGATATTTGTCAATTAAAATACGACAATGATTATGATTTTCCAGTCAAGGATTTAAATTGTAAAAGTGGATATTTTTACATGCCATCTGTTATTGTGAAAAAAGATTATCGCTTCTTGTCTGTGTCGCTTATAAGGGCTTTATATAAAGAAGTAAAAAATAAGGACAAATTGGTTGTGATTACGGTTTCAAAAAATGGGCACAGAATGGCTTCAAAAGTTTTAACATTTTTGGGCATTGCAAATAAGAAAAAAGATATAAGAGTTTATATGAAATAAGAATGATGATTGAAATTTTAAGTATTTTGTGATATAATTAATTATGGAGATTTGAAATGGAAATTGTTAAGAAATTTTCTAAAGAACAAATTGCAGATTTTTTGCAAAGAATTTATACGAATGATAAAGTTAAAGAAATTGTTAGTAAAGCGACTAATGTTGATAAAGCAGAAGATTTAAATGATAAGATAGGTGAATTTTTGATTCACTTTGCAATTTCAACAGGCGATATGTCAGATGAAAGCATTTCCTCAATTGCTGAAAAAGTTGGAAATACATATCTAAATTCGACAACCTATCTTTCAAGAAAAGATTTGTTTAGAAAAACAGTCGCTCCAGTTATTATCGACAAAGTGGCAAAAGATTTAGATTTAAAATCACCATATTCTTTACAAGATTTGATATTGATTTCTTTTAATATCAAATTACAAAATTCTAATAATCATTTTTCAACCCATTCTTTTAATGGGGCTCTTTTTGGCGAAGTTAATTCAAATGGATTTGATATTTCCAAAGAACCATTTGTAAACGAATTCAACTTGCTTGCAAAATATGGTTTAACGACTCCTTTCAAAAAGGGTGATTTATATGTGTGTGAACTTTCTTATGCAAGTTTTGGATATTTACATCGTAATCCTGAAAAACTTTATATGGCCTTAACGGGTGTTAAGAAACAGAAAGATAATCAAACTCAACACGACTTTTTAATGGAATGTCTTGTTGAGAATATTAAAGAACTTAATATTGACAATCAAAAGAAAAATGAACTTCTCTTTGCAGGTAAAAAAATTATTGATTTTTATACAACTTCCAATAAGGTTTGTATGGCAATTATTGAAAAACCAAGCGTTGTTTCATTTATAAGTCCTAAAGATGTTATACTTAATAATTTATGTGCTTTGCCAAGGAACAGCAAAATAAAACTTCTTAATAAAAAAGAATTTTTGAATGCTTGTATAGAAAAGCGGGTTGATGATGTTGAGAAAATATTGGACGAATGGGAAAAGGATTTCCCAGATTCTAAGTCTATGATTGAAAAAGAAAAGGAAAATGCTGTTTTTAAGTATTTGACTAAGTATGCTTTAAACAATTTCAGCACTGCTTATGCTGATGGATATGTAGTTAAAGATGGAAAATTGGCACGAGATGATTTTGCTTTGGCTTGTTTTGATGACTCTGTAAAACTATATCCACAACAGCATAAGGAAATGGCTCAAAGGGAAAGCAAAAAGACAAATTAAGAATTTAAAAATTTTTGTTTTCTCAAAAATTTAGACATCTTTTTTTGAGAAAAACGTGAATGGTGTTATAATACAAACAAGGTGAGAAAAATGAAATTAGAAAATCAAAAACAAAATAATATTGAAGCAATTGAAAAAAGTTTAAAAAAACAATTTGAAGAGATTGAGCAGACAGCATTTTTTAATCAAAAAAAGGTGCTTGATGCTTTTCGTGAAATTGGAGTGACAACATCACATTTCGTTGGCACAACTGGCTATGGCTATACTGACAAAGGGAGAGATGATTTTGCAAGGCTTGTTGCAAAAATTTTTCGCACGGAAGATGCAATTTGTTCTCCTCATCTCACATGTGGAACTCACACAATCTCAACAGTGTTGTATGGACTTTTAAGGCCAAATGATTTGATGATTTCAATCACTGGAGATTTGTATGACACTATGCATGACACATTGTTTGGTGAAGATAACGGAAGTCTGGAAAGTCTGGGTGTTAAATTTAAGTTTATTGAACTCAATGGAGATTGTTTCAATGAAAAAGAAATTTATAAGGAAGTAAAGGCTTTTCAACCTCGTGTGGTTTTTGTCCAAAAATCACGTGGATATTCTTCTCGAAAGGCTCTCTCTTGTGAAGATATGGCACCTATTTTCAAAAAAATTAAAGAACTCTCGCCAAACACCTTTATTGTTGTTGATAATTGCTACGGGGAATTTGTTGAAAGAAAAGAACCAACTGAAGTTGGTGCAGATGTTGTTATGGGCTCATTTATAAAAAATTTAGGTGGTTCGCTTGCTCCAACAGGAGGATATATTGCTGGGACAAAGAGAGCTATTGAAAAAATTGAAAACCGATTTACTTGTCCATCTCTTGGGCGTGAAACTGGAAGCTATGAGGGTGGTTATCGTCTTTTTTATCAAGGTTTGTTTCTTGCTCCGCATATTGTCAGCCAAGCTCTTAAAGGAGGGCTTCTCGTCGGTGAAGTTATGAAAAGAAAGGGGTATACGGTTATCCCTGAAACCAACGAAAAATGCTGTGATATTATCAAAAGTGTTGTCTTTAACAAAGAAGATGAATTGATTTCATTTGTTCAACTCATACAAAAACTTTCACCTGTTGACAGCAGTTTTGTCCCAGTGCCTTATGCAATGGCTGGCTATACAACAGATGTCATTATGGCAGCGGGAACTTTTGTTGAAGGAGCTTCGCTTGAACTTTCATGTGATAGTCCAATAAAGAAGCCTTATATTGCTTATTTCCAAGGCGGAATAACTTATGAACAACTTAAAATATTGGCAGAAGAATTGCAAAATTTTTGAGAATAGGATTATTTCACTCACTCTGAAATAAAAACAGATGTAAATAATACTAAAATGATTATAGACATTTAGAATTTTGGATTTTGTTTTGCTTTAATCAACTTATTAAATTAGATTATTTTTCTTAATCTAATTTTATTTTTGTGCTATTTTTTAATTCTCTTTTAAATAATGTGTTATTTTTTAGTTCTCATTTCAATAAATATACTCTATATGGTTAAGTCTTTAAAAACAAGTTCTCTTTTTGATGGATTGAAATACTCTTGTGCTGGGGCAGTTAGAGGAAATAAGTGGAAACTCATAATCATTACCGCTTTTATTCTTCTTGGAATTGGTGTTGGAATTTTTGTTGCAGTGAAATATAACAGCAACTGTGAATTATATCAACTTAGAGAAATTAATTTACAAGATTTTTATTCGGGATTCACGGCTTCATCATCAGCATTTTTGTCAAGAAGTTTATCTCTTTTGGTTAATGTTATTCTTGTTGTTTTGCTTTCTTTTTCGCCTTTTTTATTTCCTTTTGCATGTGCTTTGTTTGTTTTTAGAGCATATTTGTTTGGTTTAAATTTCACATTGATTTTTGTTTTCTATGGTATAGGTTCACTTTTCACTGCGGTTATTATTATTTTACCATGTCAACTTTTGACTCTTTTTGTTATGGTGATTTTCTATTTGCTTCTATGCCAATTAAATCATAATTGTAAGAGGTTTGGAGGGGCTGGTGTAAATAGATTTGTTTTTATTCTTGTTGGATTTATCTCTCTTATTTTTTTAAATCTTGTTGAAACAATCCTTTTGTGTTTATTAAGTGGGCGTGTGATTCTTGTGATTTAGATGTTTAGTTTTTTGCTTTTGTAAATTGGAATTAGAACAAACAATTCCAATTTTTTATTGTATAAATTCACAAGTTTTTGCAAAATCTAAAAGAAAACAAAAGGAGTTAGAAATGAAACGATTTTCAATATCTTGTGTAGTATGCATACTTGCTATTGCTATATTTTGCGGTAGTATGCAAGGTTTTGGGACAAAAATTGCTTACGCATCAAACGAACTCGACATCACAAGCAAAAGTGCTATATTGCTTGAAGTTGACAGCAACGAAGTGCTTTATTCAAAAAATGAAAGAGAACATCTTCCTGTTGCAAGTATGGTTAAGATGATGACAATTTTAATTTCTTTGGAGGAATTGCAAGAGGGTAATGTTACACTTGACACAATGATAACAACAACTGAAAATGCTTCAAGTATGGGTGGCTCTCAAGTTTTTCTTGATCCTTATGTTGAATATAGTTTTGATGACTTGTTAAAGTCTGTCATTATGGCGTCTGCTAATGATGCAAGTGTTGCCCTTGCTGAATATTTTAACGGCAATGAAAATGCTTTTACAAATAGAATGAACAAGCGTGCAAAAGAGCTTGGAATGAATGATACACATTATGCAAATTGCACTGGACTTCCAGCACCAGAACAATATTCTTCTGCAAAAGACACAGCGATTGTCCTAAAAGAGATTTTAAAACATGATATTTATCATAAATACAGCACTGTTTGGATGGATGAATTGACACACCCTTCTGGAAGAAAAACTGAACTTGTTAACACAAACAGATTGATAAGATATTATCAGGGGTGCGATGGAGGAAAAACTGGTTCAACAAATGAGGCTGGTTGTTGTCTTGGTGCGTCTGCAGTGCGTAATGATATGCGTTTGATTTCTGTTGTTGTTGGTGCTGAAAACAGTAAGACAAGATTTAATGAAAGTGCAGTTCTTTTTAATTATGGTTTTAACAATTTTGAGTCACAAAAACTTGTTGATAGTTCGGTTGAAATTGCAAATATTCCTGTAAGCAAAGGAAAAGTTGGTTCGACTAGTGTTTTTGCGAATGAAGATTTTTCTGCAGTTGTGAAAAAAGGTGATAAATCTGGTTATGAAGTCAATGTCCAAACAGAAAACAATATCGGTGCTCCAGCAAAATCGGGAGATATTGTTGGCATGGCGACAGTCACTAAAGATGGAAATATTGTGAAGCAAATTCCTATTATTGTTAAAGATGATATTAAGCATTTGTCTTATTTTGAAACAGCTCATAGCATTTTGGAAAAATGGTAATTTGAGATTGAAATAAATTTAAAGTAAAAACAAAAAAGTAAAGTCACAAAGTTGTGGCTTTATTTTGTTTTAATTTCAAACGTTTTATTGACTCATGATTTATTTTTTTATTTTTGTTATTGATTTAATAGTGCAAGCAATTTCAAATTTTTGCATGATATGTGATTTGTTGAAAATGTTTTGTGTTTAATTTACTTGCCTTTATTTGTCAGATGATGATATAATTTAATCATGAATATGGCAGAAAATCATGATGCTTTAACGCAAACAGAAACTGACAATGTGAATGGAGGAGATATTCTCTTCCAAAGTTCTCTTATGCAGTTTAAGTTGGACAACTTTGAAGGCCCGCTTGATTTATTGCTGCATCTTATTAAAGAAGCTAAACTTGACATATCTGAGGTTTCTCTTGCTCAAATAACAGGACAGTATCTTGAATATATGCAAGACATTAAAAGCGTTGACATGGACAGTGCCAGTGAATTTATCACTGTGGCTGCAATATTGCTTGAAATGAAATCAAAAAATCTTCTACCTGTCGAAAAAGAAGCTGAGCCAGATGAAGAAGATGATGGTACATTGCTTATTCGTAGGTTGAAAGAATATGAGCTTTTCAAAGAAGTTGGAAAAAGTCTTAAAGAAATTGAGGATATTGGAAAACTTTATCGTGCACCTGGAAAAGAAACCGAAAAAGTTAAGATTATTATGAAAGATATGGTTCTTGATCAACTTCTTGATGCCTTTGCAAAACTTATGACTCGTGAAGAACTGAAAAAAGCTGTGCAAAATGAACAACCAAAGAAAATTGTCAAAGATAGGTTTACTGTTGCTGAAAAAATTGTTTCAATTCGTAATTATGCAAAGGAAAGAAAGCGTTTTGAGTTTGAAGAACTTTTTGATGAGCAAATGACAAAAAGTGAACTTATCAACACATTTTTGGCTCTACTTGAACTTTTGAAACTGCAAACTGTAAAAGTCATTCAAAATGGGATTTTTGGAAGTATTGTTATAACAGCAAACGAGGTGTGAAATGGACAAAGAAATGAAAAAAAACTTGAAAGATATTGTTCTGTCAGTGCTTTTTGTTGCAGGTGAGGGCATTGAAAAATCTTTCATCGCTGAAAAATTGGATATCACTGAAAAAGAACTTGACAAAGTTTTAGACGAACTTAAAAAAGAATTCTCTGATGAAAAGGGAATACATCTGATTTTCTATAAGAACAAAGTGCAACTTTCCTCAAATCCTCTTTATGCTGACATTATTTCTGGAGTGCTTAATCCAATAAGAGAGAAGTCTTTGACAAGAGCGGCACTTGAAACATTGGCTATTATTGCTTACAAACAACCAATCACAAAACTTGAAATTGAAGATATAAGAAATGTGGGGTGTGACTATGCAATTCAAGTGCTTTCTGAACAAAATATGATTGAAGTTGTTGGCCGCAAAGATGCCGTTGGCAAGCCTTTACTTTTTGGAACAACTGAAAACTTTTTGAAAAGATTCAATTTGACAAATTTGGCTCAACTTCCTGATTATGATGGGTTGTTGGAGAGAATTAAAGTCATTGAAAATGGCGAAGATGAAAAGAGTGACAGTCTTTATAATGAATTTAAACTTCCAGAAGAGGAAGAAATTCCTGAATTTCTTAAAGACGAAGAAAATCTTCAAACAGTGACAACTGGTGCGTGAATTTCGCTATATGGAAGATATGAAAATAAATGAGATTTAAAAGGCCTTATTGAAAGGCTTTTTTATTTTATTTTAAAATGTTTAACTGCACAAACAGGCAAATTTTTTTAGTATAAGGCATAGAAATAATTTATATGGACAAGCAAAAATCTTATGGAAAAATTTATCAGTCTAAGAAACTAAAACATAAGTTTTCAGTTAGGTTTGTTTTATTCACTTTCTTATGTTGTTGCACTGCGATTGCTTTGTTTGTTTTATGTGCAGAATTTCTGTTTGGTTTGTGATTGTGGAGTGATTTTTTGAAAATTTTTAAAAATAAAAAATTTATCGTGCATCCCATTGGTTTGTTGATTTGGATTTGGCTTTTTATTGTCCTTGGTATTCTGCCAGCACTATCTTATTTTCTCGCAATTTTTATCCATGAGGCAGGGCATTATTTGACAGCTCAAAAGTGCGGATACCGATTGTCAAAATTTTCAATTTCTCCGTATGGTGTGGCACTTTCTTATTTGGGGCAAAACATTGAAAAAAATGATGAAATAAAAATCGCTCTTGCTGGGCCTATTTTCAATCTTTTTTCAGCCTTCTTAATGCTTGGAGTTTGGTGGATTTTTCCTGATGTTTATGTGTTTACTGATGCATTTGTAAAAACAAGTGTTTGCTTGGCTCTTGTCAATTTGCTTCCAGCTTATCCTCTTGATGGCGGAAGAGTTTTTGTTTGCATTTCTTCTGGAATTTTAAATAAAAATCTTGCAAAAAAAATCACTTTAATTTTTAATTTTGTTTTAGCGCTTTTCTTTTTTGTGCTTTTTATTGTGTTTTGCTTTATAAATTTCAATCCAACTTATTTTCTTTTCGCTTTTTTCCTTTTGCTTGGAATGTTGGATTTGAATTTTGTTTCCAAATACGAAAAAATAAACATCTTCAAAAAGGACATGAAAAATTTTGTCAAACCGCGAATTCTTTGTGTTAATCAAAGTGTGACAATAAAAGATTTGCTTGCAAAAGTGCAAACAAATCACACTGTCTTGTTTTGTGTTTGCTTGGAAAATGGAAGAGTTGTCAATCTAAGTGAAAAAATGCTTTTAAGATTGTCCTTAAATTTCCCATACGAAACAAAACTTGAAGAAATTTTTAAGTGAAAGGCTTTTTAGTTTTGAGTTAAAAAAGGGAGAAGTCTGTCAATGTTTTTTCGTTCAAATTCATAAAGTTTCTCTGCTATTTCATCAAGTTCGCTTGAAACATTTTTATGGTCGTCTTTATCTTTGATTAAGGTTATTATGCCCATAAATGTTCCCATTAGCATCATCTCAGCAATGTTCCTGCTTGATTTGTCCATCATTGTGCCCATATTTATTGCACTCCAAAGCTTTGCTTTTTCTATCCAGTTGTTATCTTTCAGCCCATCGATTTTTTCCGCTTTTGCAAAATTTTCACATTCTTTTGAAAGGCAATTGTATTCATCTTCTTCACGTGAAAGTTCTTCAACAAATGTCCCGTTTGATACCTTTGGCAAAATGTCCTCAATCGATTGAATAGCCGTGCGAGTGTTTTGATAGATTGCGTTAAGATATTTTTCAATGTTTTCTTTCTCTTCCATAATTTTTCCTTTTTGCTTTAAATTTCTGATTTTTTCTCATCAGTTGTTTTTATTTTGGACTTTTTTCGACAAAATATTCCACATTTTATTTTACTATTATTTGATTGGCGATAAATTAAATCTTTTTTAATTATATTTTTGCATACAAATATAAAAATTTCTCAAAATATTGTTATGAGAACTTCAACAAAAATTTTAGTTTTGATAACTGTGGCTTTGGCTGTGCCAACTTTTATTTTGACTCCAAATCTTGTTTCTGCAATTGTTCCAACAGGAAATGGATTTGTCTTTTCATTCACTCCACTTGCGTGGGTTGATCTTGCTTTCCAGATTGTCTTTAATATTTTTTTAAGTATTGTTTTCTTTCGTTTCTTAAAAACTCAAAGGCTTTCAAACATGATTTTCTTTTCAATTGCACCGCTGACTTTGACTTATGCGGTTGGCTTAAGTTATATTGTTGGTGTTAAGAACATGACAGGAATCACTGCAGAATCCGTGAGAGCAACTTTGAACATTGCGACAAGTGAGAAATCATATAACAACTTGCTTTGGGCTGGGCTTTTGACTCTTGTCTATCTTATTGCACTTTTTATTATTGTTTTGTTTGCGTGTCGTCCTCTTGCTAAAGTGGAAAAAGCCACCGAAAAGCTTGGTGATGGACGCCTTAAACTTGACGACTATAAAGTTGGGGGTGGAAAACAATTTAGAGAAATTGAAAACTCTCTTAATAAAATCAATTACAGTATAAAAGAAAAAGAAAATAAAATTAAGCAAGCAAACTTGGAAACACAAAAATTTATTCCTAAACAATTTTTCAAATTCCTTGGAAAAAATAGTCTTGAAGAACTTGAACTTGGAAATCAGGTTAAGAAAAATGCAACAACTCTTTTCTGTGATTTAAAAAGTGCAACAAACATAAGCAGAAGTTTGAGTCTTGAAGAAAATTTTAACTACATCAATTCTTATCTTAAAACTGTTGCTCCACTCATTAGAAGATTTGGTGGTTTTATTGATAAATATCTTGGAGATGGAGTTTTGTCTGTGTTCTCAAAACCACAAGATGCAATTGAGTGTGCTCATGCAATCTTTCGTGCTATTGATGTTAAGAACAAAAGTCAAAAAGAACTTCCTGCAATTGATGCGAGAATTTCCGTCAATACTGGAGAAATCATTTTTGGCATTGTTGGAGATGAGGAAAGAAAAAGCCCAACCATCATAAGTGATGTTGTCAATTTGGCAGGAAAAATGGAAGAAATCAATATGTATATTGGCACTAAATTTTTAATTGCAAAATCATCTCTTAATGAACTTCCACAAAATTTTGAATTTGATTATCGTTATTGTGGTGCTTTGTCGCTTGAAGATGGCTCACAAGTTCCATTGTTTGAAAGTTTAAATTACTATCCAAAAAACAAGAAGGAAAAATTAAAAAAACTTAGAAGCAAATTTGAAGCAGGGGTGAGAGCATACAACGAAAAAAACTATAAAGAAGCAAAAGAATGTTTTGAGTTTATTTTACACTATGTGCCTGACGATAAGCCGTCTTTTGTCTATTTCAATCATGCAAATGAGAAATTGAAAAATATTGCATAAAAGTTAAAAGAAAAAATCTAAATTTCTTTAACTTGAAAATGACTTGACAATAAGGGTGAATTTTGTTTAAAATTAGTTAAATGAAATTTCAAAGAAAAGCACGAAAATATAAAAAATGTCCAAGATGTGGAAATAAGTGTCTTATAAATCAAGAAAGATGTGAGGAATGTGACTTACTTTTTTCTCGCCTTTCTTATGCCTCAAACAAGTCTGCAAAGAAAAAACTTATTCACTTTGACAGTGACTATGTGATTTACACTTCGGATTTGCCAAGTGATGTCAATTATTGGAAACTTTTAGCCTACACAATTTTGCTTGGAATTTTTGGTGGGCATTATTATTAT
Source organism: uncultured Clostridia bacterium (assembly GCA_947591785.1). GTDB lineage: Bacteria > Bacillota > Clostridia > Christensenellales > UBA1242 > Caccovivens. Next base: position 54,580 of record CANQDK010000008.1, read on the forward strand.
ACTGGAAAATATATTAAAGGAATCCTTAACACGCTTTCTTTTGCTTATCTCATCTTCTGCACTATCTTCAACCAATTTACCAGCCAAACAGAACTTATGTTTTTGCCAGTTGGTATTTATGCTTTTTCATATATTGTGAGTTTAGTGTATGTGCTTACAAAAAAATTTAAAGTCCCTGTGATTATTGACACTGTCAAATTGGAAGCGGAAAAAAGTGGAATCAAGGCTGAATATGAGGCTTTACGACAGGAAATAGAACAGGAGAATCAAAAAATTAGCGAAGAAAAAAAGCTAAAAAAACAAAATGCTTCAAATAAAGATTTTGAAAAACAAAAATCCAAATCTCAGCCAGAAAAAAGAAATCAATCTCAAAATAGAAGTAAAAAGAATAATAGGAGAAAAAAATAATGAGGGTTGTCGTTGGAATTTCGGGAGGTGTTGATTCGTCAGTTGCCGCATATCTTCTAAAAAAACAAGGACATGAAGTCATTGGCCTTTTTATGATAAATTGGGAAGAGGGTGAAAATTGCACAGCAGAAGACGATTATGAAGATGTTAAGCGTGTGTGTGCAAAAATTGGCATACCTTATTTTTCGGTGAACTATGCAAAAGAATATTATGAGAGAGTTTTTCAATATTTCTTAGATGAATATAAAGCAGGACGAACTCCAAATCCAGATGTTTTGTGCAATCGTGAAATCAAATTTGGGCCTTTTTTGGATAAAGCAAAAGCTCTTGGTGCGGATATGATTGCAACAGGCCATTATGCAAAGACTTATGTCAAAGATGGAAAAACTTATCTTGCAAAAGCGAAAGATTTAAGTAAAGACCAATCGTATTTCTTAAATCAACTTTCACAAAGACAACTTTCATCTGTGATATTTCCTCTTGCAGATATAGAAAAAAAAGAGGTGCGAAAAATTGCAAAAGAACTTGGCTTGTCAACTGCAGAAAAGAAAGATTCAACTGGAATATGCTTTATTGGTGAAAGGAATTTCCGTAAATTTTTAAAACAATATCTTCCTGCACAAGCTGGGGACATTTGCACATTAGACGGTAAGGTTGTTGGAAGGCATGAGGGGTTGATGTATTACACCATTGGACAAAGAAGAGGACTGAATCTTGGTGGGCGAGCAGATGGTAATGGTGAACGTTGGTTTGTTTTAAAGAAAAATCTTGAAAAGAATATTCTTTATGTAAGCCAGGGTGAATGTGAAGAATTGTTTTCAAATGGGCTTACAGCGGTTGATTTTAACTGGATTCCTGAAAAGCCAAAAGAAAAAGAATTTGACTGCTTTGCAAAATTTCGTTATCGTCAGCCTGATCAGAAAGTTCATGTTTATGTGACAGGAGAGAATTCTATAAAAGTTGAATTTTTTGAAAAACAACGTGCAATAACTGAAGGGCAATTTGTTGTGTTGTATTTGGAAGATGGAACTTGCCTTGGTGGTGGCATTATTGATACGAAGTGGTAAACTTTGTTTTTACTAAAACTTGCATACTACTATAATTTGTGTAGTATGCAGTGCATAATACACCAAATATTGAAAAAACACAGTTGGTTTCTGTGTTTTTCTTTTTTTTTGTTAAGAGTTGCTAAATTTTATAGGAACAAACTTTTTAGCTTTGAGTTTGTGTAATTTAATTAGCACAGGGTTAGAAAGTTTATTTGAACCTGTCAAATTTCTGGCATAATGGATTTTCATTTGTGCCAGAATTGACTTGTAAATCAGTGAGATTTTTATACACATTGATTGTATCAAATCCGTTTTTTTGAAGGGTTGAGATTTCAATATCCTTAAACGCTGGGCATGGCAAAACCTGCCCATCAAAACGTATCAATAATTTGTCATTTCCTGCGGTGCATAAATGCTGATTTTCTTTTGTGAGCGGAATACCAATTTTAATTTTCGTTGTTTGGCTTTTTATCTTTTGAACATTTGTTAAAAATGAAATTAATTCTTCGTTGTTTAACTCTAAATTCTTGCGATTTTCTCTTCCGCGGCCTTGTGGCACAAATCTCAAAATTCTTAATTCTGATATACCTGCAAGTTCTGTAAGTTCAAGCACATCTTTGAATTGATGAATATTGATTTTATAAAATGAATTGATTTTTCAAAATTGCAATATGAAGCATGCAAAATTGACTTTAACAAATGAGAAAAATTGTTCTTAGTTCCCATTAAAGAGTTGTATTCATCAACTTCCGCCGCTTGTAAATCAAATACAACTTTCTTTAAGCCGATTCGTTCCAATTCTTTAAATTCATTTTGACTTATTGAATCAAAAGCACCCAGTTGATTTATCATTTTTTGTATATAAGGATTTTCACTTCGTTGAATGTCTTTTCTCAAAACAATTCCACTTGTATATAAAGTGGTTTTAATGCCTAAATCTGAACATAATGCAATCATTTGGTTTAATTGCGGATGGAGTAATGGCTCGCCTCCACTTAAGGAAATCTCTTTTATTTCTGCCTGAGCGAGTATGTGTAAAATCGTATTTTTAAAAATATCAAAAGGTATGAAACAAGATTTTGCCATATTGCTGTTTGAAGAGCAAAATAAACAATTATTAGGGCATTTTTGGACAATTTCAAAACACAAATCTTTGACGATGGGTTTCATAGTTATATTTTAACATAATTTCTTTAAAAGTCAAGACTTACAAAAAACAAGAATTATAAAAAATTTGATTCAAAAATAATCTTGTAAAAAATAATACGAACTCATTTTCTGGGTTCGTATTTTCTAATGGCGCAGAGGAAGAGATTCGAACTCTTGGTGTGATTTCTCACACACAGCCTTTCCAGGGCTGCACCTTAAACCGCTCGGACACCTCTGCATTGGTTTAATTCTTGATTTAGTGTGTTTATTTTAGCATATTCCTTCTAAAAAATCAACTTTAATTTACAAATTTATTTTAATTTCGTTTGATTTAAGTAAAATTAAAAGTTCATTATTAACTTTCATACATGTTGTAAAAGAAAGTGCAGTTATTAGAGCGACAACTTTTTTATCGTCAATTTTTGTTTATAGTTTATACCTTTTTAATATCTCTATTTAAAAAACTAATTTTTTTTAAAAAAGTTATTGACTTTTGTCGAAATTTTGATTATCATAATCATATATTGGAGGAGAATCAATGCAATTAAAATATAATTATGTGCCTAATGAAACAGAAAGAAATGGTATCTATGAAAGATATGTGAAACAGGCTAAAAAAAATGGAGAATCTCCTGTTGCTATTGAAAATGTCCTTTTCCTTTCATCAAGTGTTTCCTCTCGTGACGAAGATGAAGATATAAGTGATTATGATGCAAGACTTGAGGCGGGAGCTTACCTTAAATCAATGAAAAGCAAAAATGATAACATTGAAATTTTGCTCTTACAAATTGGATTCAGCCCTGAAGTGGAAGTGTATGTCGGCAAAGATTGGACAAGTTCTAAATCAAAAGGCTCTTCTGACGGAATGGGAAAATAATTATACAAATTATACTGCCTTTTGGCAGTTTTTTTTATTATTAGATATTTAAAAATTTTAGATATTTTGATTATAATTTAGATATTTAGAAATTATTGTTTATTTTATGTTTTATCAAAAAATTGCTCATTAAAAAGGACAGATGGATTGTCTGGATATAAGGCTTTTGCTCGGAGATGATAGTGCTTAGCTTCATTAAAATTGACTGAATAAAGAAGTCTTGAAAGTTCCACACATGGAATAAGTGTTTCATAATCCTGTTGCACAAAACCAAAAGTTTGTTTTTCGGCTTGAAGTGCTGTCTTAAACCAAAAAATTGCTTTAGCGGTTTCATTTTTGATTTCAAAAAGATATGCGATTTTGCAACATAATTCGCTTGTTGGAAGAAAAATTTTTAGTGCTTCAAAAAGTGTTGAAATCGCATTGTCTATCTGTCCAATTTTTGATTGACATTCACTTAAAAGAATTAATGCTCCAAGATGGTCTGGTGAGAATTTGTCAGGTCTTTGTAAATAGTTTTTAAAGGAGTTTATCGCTTTGCTAAATTTTTCATTATAGTAAAGTTCGCGTGAATAATAATATTGTTCTCGTGCATTGAACTTAATTCCTTTTTTTAGTGCGTTTTGATAAATCCTAAGATTTCGCTTTGGGTCTGTTGTCTTTGTCTTTTGATGTTGTATTTCAATGTCTAAATACTTCACTTCTCCTTGTGGGGGAATGGCTTCATGAACAAAACCTTCCCATTTAAAATTTTTTTTGCGACTTAAAATTCTCTCTCTGAAATATGTTAAGTTTTCAAATATGTATTTACACATGAAAACATCTGCATTCAAATTTGAATGCTTTAAATCATTCAGTTTTTTAATGTTTATATCAGTGATAAAATCATCAGCATCAAGCCACATTTGATAGTCACATGTTGCATGTGAAAAAGAATAGTTCCGTGCTTTTGAAAAATCGTCACACCATTCAAAATCGTAAACCTTATCTGTGAAAGTCTGAGCAATTTCTTTTGTTTTGTCTGTTGAACCTGTGTCAACTATTATTATTTCATCTGCAAATTTTTTTGCACAATTAAGAATTTTGCAAAGATTTCCTTCTTCGTTTTTTACAATCATACATACGCTTATTGTGAACATAATTTTTTTTATTCTATCGCATATAAATTTGTCAAAATATTGAATAAAAAAAATAATAAAAAAATTTTAAGTATTTATTTTGAATGTCGAAATCTTTATGTTATAATCATTTTAAATTTGGAGGTTGCAAATGAAAAAAATTGCTGTTATAACTGACACAAACAGTGGAATTTCTCAAGAAGAAGCAAAAAAATTGGGTTGCTTTTTGATTCCTATGCCTTTCATTATTGATGGTGAAGAATGCTTTGAGGGTGTCAACCTTACGCAAGAACAATTTTATGAAATTCAACAAAGTGACAAAAGAATTACAACATCTCAACCAAACATTAATAAAATTGTTGAACTTTGGAAAGATATCTTGAAAGATTATGATGAGATAGTCCATATTCCTATGTCCAGTGGCATTTCCCAAAGTTGCGAAACCGCTTTGGGTTTTGCTAAGGAGTTTGATGGAAAAGTTCAGGTTGTTGACAACAAAAGAATTTCTATTTCTATGAAAGGTTCTGTTGTTGATGCTGTTAATATGGTGAAAGATGGAAAATCGGCTCGCGAAATCAAAGAATGGCTTGAAGAAACCGCTTTGGACAGTTCAATTTATCTCCTTGTTGACACGTTGAAATATTTGAAACAGGGTGGGCGTGTGACACCTGCAGCGGCAGCAATTGGAACTTTATTGGGAATCAAACCTGTTTTACAAATTCAGGGTGGAAAACTTGATAAATTGGCAAAAGTTAGGAATATAAAATCTGCAAAAGAAGTTATGATTGAGGCAATCAGAAAAGATTTAGAAGGAAGATTTTCAAAGTTTGTCAAAGAGGGCGTTATGCATCTTTCTGTTGCTCATACGTGCAATGATGAAGCAATAAAAGAGTTTGCAAAAGAAATAAAAGAAACCTTTCCAAATGTTCCTTTTGATTTTATCGATTCTCTTTCTCTTTCTGTTGCAACTCACACTGGGCCAAAGGTTTTGGCTGTTGGGTGCTATCGAATTTATAAATAATTTTGAATTAAGATTTGTCTTGAGGTGTGTATGAAGGATTGTATTTTTTGTAAAATTATTTCAGGAGAAGTTCCTGCTTTTAAAATCTATGAGGACGATTTCACTCTTGCTTTTTTGGATATTGCAAATGATGCGTATGGACACACCTTGATTATTCCAAAAAAACATTATGACACAATGATGACATGCGATAACACAACTCTTTCTCATGTTATGGAAACTGTTAAAAAAGTTGGGAATCATTATGTTAAAGATTGTGGTTTTGATGGTTGGAATATTGTCAACAACACTGGTGAAGCCGCAGGGCCACACATGATGCACTTTCATATACATCTTATTCCAAGAAAATTTGGAGATAATGCTTTTATCTTTCCTGTGCTTGCTGGCGGTGGACAGGATTTGCAGACTGTTTGTAACAAATTGAAATTTGAAGATAAAAAATCAAAAATTAATGACGAAAACGCTGTTGTGATTTATACAGATGGAGCTTGTTCTGGAAATCCTGGAGCTGGTGGTTGGGCATCAATTATTTCATATAAGGGCAATGAAAAAGTCATCTCAGGAGGAGAAAGGGAAACGACAAACAACAGAATGGAACTTATGGCTGTGATTATGGGGCTTGAAAATGCCAATAAAAATGTGCCAATTGAAGTTTTTAGTGACAGTGCCTATGTTGTCAATGCTTTTCAACAAGGTTGGCTTGACAATTGGAAGAGAAATAATTGGAAAACATCTGGAAACACAGATGTTCAAAACAAAGATTTATGGAAACGCCTTTTGACTATCACAGAAAACACAAGTGTTCATTTCAATAAAGTTAAGGGGCATAGTGACAATGAGCAAAACAATCGTTGTGACGCTCTTGCAAGAGAAGAAATTGCAAAATTGAACTAGATAAAGATTTAAAAAATTTTCCAAATTTTACTTTTACCATTTTTAGCGAATTTTATTGCTAATATAATTAAAATCCTTACTAAAATTTGTGCTTCCTTTATGACTCTAACCAGAACATAATAGTTTATAAGGTGGCTTTATCAAGCCTTCTTTTTTTCTTATATTTATTATATTTTTATTATAAAATTGTGTATTGACAAGTAATGGTTTGAGTGGTATAATTATTAAAGATAGGGAAAATAGGAGAAAAATATGAAACTTAATATTGATTGGGGAAAAGATGCTATTGTAATTTGCTGTCTTGGGAGAGATTTTGTATGCTGCTCTTCTGAAAGAACTGAACAGGGATTTACAATTGAAAAAATTTCAGATATTTTGTTTACTACTAAAAATTTCCAAGAAGTTGTTTGGAATTATATTTCTAATAAAATGGACGAATATGGATGCAAAAATACTAAAAAAGAATTTTATAAAATTGTCGAAAATGACAAACTTTTAAGTTCTATTATTTTAAACTCTCCTTTGATGTCAGAGCATGATATTGAAGATGAAAAAATTGAGAAAATCAGGCCTGTTGCTAAATTGCTTGGAAATCTTTATATGGGAAGTGGTGACGATTTTAAATATAACGAAACACTGGGAATTCCTGATAAAATTCTTGTTCCTGTTGACAAGGATTTTGCTTGTGTTGATGTGAAAAATACCACTGCCGTGTTGGTTATTAAGAAATTGGGAAAAGGAGTTGCTACGCTTCTTGATATTGGTTCTTGTGGGAAAATTATTATGCAATGTGAAAATCTTTATGATTGTCTTTCCATTTTGAGTGACAGATTGCTTAAAATTAATGATAATAAACACATTGAAACTTCTGATGGCGTAAATTTTGATGATAACGATGATCGTATCCATAATTTACGAAATGTTATTAAAATTGGACTTGGAGATGAGTTCTCCAAAATGAGAGAAGATAAATATGGAGTTGACGGAAAGAATTTTTAATACGAATCTTTAATATTAAATATAAGAAAATCTACACAAGTTTGTAGATTTTTTTGTTTAAACCTTATTTCGCTTTTTTTATAAAACAGACTTAATATGTTTTATTTTTATTGTGATTCATACTTTTTAATGTGATTATTTGTGGTTCATAACAAATTTATATTAAGAGAAGAAGCACTGTGATTATTGTTGAAAATATTGCATGCAAAAGCTTCTGTATAACAAAAAGTTTGATTGGCATTTTTACATTATCTAGCATTGTGAGAGATTGTAAGAGTGTTGATATTCCACCAAAACTTATTACAAAAGAACACAGGCTCACTGCGAGATTTGTGTTTGTCAAAGTTGAAAGACTTAGACTCCCTTTTGTGATTTCAACAACTCCTTCAAGAAAAAAGGCAATCTCTTTTGGAAAGAGTGAAAATAGTGGAGAAAAACACTCTATAACAATAAAAAATATCGTGATGATGCAACCTACTGAAAGAATGGACAAAGTTGAGTTTGTGACAATCTCTGCAAGATTGAAATTGCGACTCTCTTTATTTTCGGAAGTGTTTGGTGCTGAGTAATATGTCTTGTCCACATTTGATGTCTGCGATGATTTAAAATTCCTGAACAGCATTCCATTTAATACTGCTCCAAAAACATGGCTTAAAAACAAAATATATCCAATTCGTGTGCTATGGAACATTCCAACTCCAACTGCACCAACAATAAACATTGGCCCTGATGTCGAACAAAAAGATGTCATTTTGAATGCATCTTCTTTTGTTATGCGGCCTTGGAGATACAAGTCAGCAACCATCTTTGAACCAACAGGATATCCTGATAAAATTGCCATTATGAATGTGTAAATTGAAATTGGTGGTGTTTTAAATAATTTTGTGCTTAACGAGGAAAAGGGGTGTGTTAATTTTGGCATTAAACTTATTGAAGACAAAATTTTTGTGAAAAACATAAATGGAAGAACACTTGGAAGAACATTGAACGCCCATGCTGAAATTCCATTAAGCGAACAGGATATATACTTTGCAGGAGAACAAATCATACAAACGAGAATGAAAATAATGATTGTTGTGAAGAAAATTTCACACAATAATCTCTTATTAATTCTTTTTTGAGTTTTGCTTATTTGTTTAATAATATTTTCTCCTTTTTGAAAAATCTTTTGTTTTTATTTGACTTTTATATTTAATTTCAACTAAAATAAAGGTATATCTTCGATGGACACAAATATCACATCTATATGTGAATGGACAAGCTAGATTATAATATTAATTTAAACCATAAAAAAGACGAGGTTTTTATGTTTAAAATAGAAAATGTTTTAAATGAAGCAAAAAAGTTGCAAAAAACAATCGTTTTTCCAGAAGTAAGTTTCTCTGATCGCACTTTTGAAGCGGTTAAAATTTTACAGAAAAAAAAGATTGTTAAAGTTTTGTTGGTGGGCGATGCAAGTGCTTTAATCTTGCGTAACAAAACTTTTGAAAAATTTCAAATTGTCAATCCTGTCACATTTCCTGAAAGAGATAAACTTGTTAAAACTCTCTATGAAGAAAGAAAGGATAAAGGACTTACCTTGGCGGAAGCGGACGAACTTGAAAAAGACCCATACTATTTTGCAACACTTCTTGTTGAATGTGGCTACGCTGACGGAATGGTTGCAGGAGCGGAGTGTTCAACTGCAAACACAATAAGACCTGCACTTCAAATCATAAAAAGCAGAAACAAAAAAGAGCCAGTTTCTTCATTTTTCCTTATGTTCGGAAAAAACAAATTCTTAAAAAATCGACCATTGGTTTTGTCTGATTGTGGAGTTATTGAAAATCCTGATTCCGACACACTTTGCACAATAGCAACTCAAACTGTTGAGAGTGCAAAGATGTTTGGTTTACAGCCAAAGGTTGCATTTTTGAGTTATTCTTCAAAAGGTAGTGCAAAAAGCGAACAAGTTGACAAAGTTAGAATTGCATGCGAAAAATTTGAAAAGAAAAATGCTGACGTGATTTGTGACGGAGAAATTCAGTTGGACACTGCTCTTGTGCCTGATGTCGCATCAATTAAAGCTCCAAACAGTAGCCTTAAAGGTGATGCAAATGTGTTGATTTTCCCAGATATTCAGGCAGGAAACATCACATATAAAGCAATGAAGTATGTTGGAAATTTACATGCTGTTGGGCCAATTTTGCAAGGGCTTAGAAAACCCGTAAATGACCTTTCCAGAGGTTGTAGCGTGAATGATATAGTTCTTGTTTCAGCAGTGACAGCCTTGCAATGCAAAACATTGACTAAACAAGAGCTTGTTAAAGAAGAAAAATTTGTTGAAAAAATTGAATCTAATGAAACAAAACCAAAAACTCAAACAGTGGATTCAAAAAAGAAAACAACGGAAACTAAAACAAAAAAGACTGACAATCTTAAAGCAAAAACAAGCAAAAATAGTAAACAGACAAAACAAGTGCAAACAAAATCAAATCAGCAAAAAACTTCAAAGAAAACCGCAAAATGATTTAGAATTTATTTAGGCAGACAAAATCATCAAAAAACAAAAATCATAAAATTTAAGAAAGAACAAAATCAAAAAATAAAAATTTTAAAAGGAGAAAAAAATGAAAATTTTAGTTATTAATGCAGGGAGTTCATCTCTCAAATATCAACTTCTTGATATGAAAACAGAAAAATTGCTCGCAAAAGGATTGTGTGACCGTATTGGCTTGCCAAAACCAGTTATTGAATATAAACATAACGGACAAGTTCAAACTTTTGAAGGTGCAAAAAATCATGATGAGGCAATCGCAAAAGTTCTTGAAATCTTGACAAACAAAGAGTATGGTGTTGTCAAAAGCCTAAATGAAATTGAAGCTGTTGGACATCGTTTTGTTCAAGGTGGGTGGCTTTTTAGTGAAAGCGTTTTGGTGACTGATGAAGTTATGAAAACTTTGAAAAAACTTGACGACCTTGCTCCACTTCACAATCCAGCAAATGCAAGAGGTGTTCTTGCATGTTCAAAGGCTATGCCAAATGTTCCACAAGTGCTTGTTTTTGACACTGCTTTCCATTCAACAATGCCTGAAAAAGCATTTATGTATGCAATTGACTATAAAGATTATGAAAAATATCATGTTAGAAAATATGGATTCCATGGTTCAAGTCATAAATTTATCACTCTGGAAGCTTCAAAAATACTTGGTAAAAAACCAGAAGAGGTAAATCTTATAACTTGTCATCTTGGAAATGGTTCTTCTATCAGTGCAATCAAAAATGGACAGAGTGTTGACACATCTATGGGACTCACTCCTCTTCAAGGTGTTGTTATGGGCACACGCTCAGGGGATATAGACCCAAGCCTTATTCAATATCTTGGCAAAAAGAAAAAACTTGATGTTGATGGAATGACAAATTATCTCAACAAACAATGTGGACTTCTTGGAATTTCAGGCGTTTCAAGTGACCAACGCGAAGTTATCGCAAAGGCAAAGGCTGGCGACCACAGAAGTCAACTTGCTCTTGATATGCTTGCATATTCTGTTAAAAAATATATTGGAAGCTATATGGCAGTGCTTGGCTCTTGCGATGCAATCGTTTTTGCTGGTGGTATTGGTGAAAATGGTGCTGAAACTCGTGAAGCAATTTGTGAAGGGCTTGAAAATCTTGGAATTGTTCTTGACAAGAAGAAAAATGCAAATTTCCATCGTGGAGAGATTGAAGTTATCTCAACAGCGAAGTCAAAGGTTAAGATTTTCATAATTCCAACAAACGAAGAACTTATGATGGCTCGTGAAACTAAACAAATTGTTGATGGACTGAAAAAACATAAAAAATAAGAATGTTTTAAAATTTTCAACAAACGATTCAATAAATTTAATAAAAAAATCAAATTTTTCAAAAATCAAGTGAATTTGACTTGACAAAATTTGTTTTTTGCGATAAAATAGAGCATAGTTTATGTGTCTATAATGAAATACGCTTAAAAAGGAGAAGAAAAATGGCAGTTCCAAAGCATAAAACTTCAAAACAGAGAAAAAGAACACGCAACAGTGCAAACTCTAACGTTGAGGCTCCAACTCTTGTTGAATGCCCAAAATGTCACGAACTTAAAAAACCTCACACAGTTTGTAAAAATTGCGGAACATATAAAAATAAGACTGTTGTTGAAGACAAGAAAAAAGAAACAAAAAAATAAAAAAGACACCCTAACAGGTGTTTTTTGTTGCCGTTTTTCAATAGGGAGCAGTCAAATACAAATTTTATCCTTGCGATTTATTTTTATTGCCGATTTAATAATTTAAATTTTATAAAAATGTATAAAAAAAATGCTGTCATCCTAACCAATAAATATGTATTTTGAATTTTTATATTATAAATATCTATTTTAAGTTTTATTTTTTTTAATTTTGTGTTTAGATTCTTATTTTTATATTTGTCCATTTAAGTTTTTTATTTTTAAGAGAAAAATGCTTTTTTATTTGATTTTTATGGAAATTTTTTGACTTTCATGGGGTAAGTTTGCTATATTATACTTATATATTATGTTTATATATAATATAAGGAGAAATGTATGAAAATTGTTGTTGATGCTTTTGGAGGAGATAACGCACCTTTGGAAGTTGTTGAGGGTGCTGTTTTGGCTGTTAATAAAGACAAAGAACTGACTGTTGTTTTGACTGGAGATAAAGACAAAATTGAGAAAATTTTGAATGGAAGGCAAGAACGCATTGAAATTGTCGATGCAAAAGAGATTATCTCAAATAATGATTCACCGACTCTTGCAATAAGACAGAAAAAAGATAGTTCTTTGGTGCGAGCTTTTGATATTTTGAAAGAAAATAATGATGTTGTTGGACTTGTTTCAGCTGGTAGCACTGGGGCTGTTTTGACTGGTGCAATTCTCAAGATTGGCAGAATTAAAGGAATTTCTCGTCCTGCACTTTGTCCAATCCTTCCAACTGTTAAACCTGATAAGACTGTTATGATTTGTGATAGTGGAGCAAATGTTGATTGTAAAAGTGAACACCTCTTACATTTTGCAATTATGGCTTCTGCATATTCTTCAATTATGAGTGGTGATAAAAATCCTAAGGTTGCTTTGCTTAATAATGGGGCTGAAGAACATAAAGGCAATGAATTGACAAAGGAAACTTATCCTCTTATGCAAAAACTTCCAATCAATTTTGTTGGGAATATTGAAGCAAGAGAAGTTATGTCTGGTGAAGTTGATGTTATTGTGACAGATGGTTTTGCTGGAAATATTTTGCTTAAAAGTGTTGAGGGTGTTGCAAGTGGTATGTCAAAACTTATTCATAAAGAAGCAAAAAAGAATATCTTTGCAATGATTGGTGCTGTTATGATGGGCAAGTTTAAAGGTTTGAAAGAAAAAATGGATATTAACAAATATGGTGGAGCTCCATTTTTAGGTTGCAAAAAACTTGTAGTTAAAACTCATGGTTCAGCAAACAGAGAAATTATTTGCAACACAATTATGCAAGTTGTTAAACTTTATGAAAACAAACTTAATGAACAAATTGAGAAACTCGTGCTTGAAATGAGCGAAAATGATGAGGTGAAGGCATAATGATTGAGAACAATTTGAATTTTGTTTTTACTGACAAATCTCTTTTGACTAGAGCATTAACGCACCCATCTAAATCAAAAAACAACTATCAACGCTTGGAATTTTTGGGAGATAGTATTTTAAATTTTTTGGTGGGGGAATACCTCTTCAAAAATTGCGACAAGCAGGAAGGCGAACTCACCGTTTTAAGAGCTCACTATGTTTCAGAAGACCATCTTTCTCAATGCTTTGACGAGATGAATCTTGAAGAATTTGTTATTCTTGGGAAAAGTTTGAAAGGGAAAATCACCACAGCAATTAAGGGGGATATTATTGAATCAATAATTGCTGGAATTTATCTTGATGCAGGCATTGAAAAAGCAAGAGATTTCATCATCGACAAATTGCATATCGCTGATTTTGAAAATGCTGAAAATGACAACTTTAAATCTCAACTTCAAGAACTTGTGCAGGCAAATTTTAAATGCACTATGAAATATGAAACTGTTAAAGCAGAAGTTGGATTTGAATCGAAATTTTATATGGATGAAGACTTGATTGCAACTGGTTATGGAAATGACAAGACAAAGGCTGAACAAAATTGTGCTTATGTTGCAATAAAAAAACTTTTTGAAGAATGAATTTAGAAAATATTAAGATTTTGCAGGTGAAAATATGTATTTTAAAAAGATTGAAATGATTGGTTTTAAATCGTTTGCAGACAGAACTGTCATTGAATTTAATGGCGGTTTTACTGCGATTGTTGGACCAAATGGGTGCGGAAAGAGTAATATTTCCGAAGCTATTCGCTGGGTGCTTGGTGAACAAAGTGCCAAATCTCTTCGTGGAGATAATATGCAAGATGTCATATTTAAAGGCACTGAAAAGCGTAAGAGTCTTTCATACTGTGAAGTTACTTTGACATTTGATAACACTGACCGTTTCTTTAATATCGCTTTTGATGAACTGTCCATCACTAGAAAGCTTTATCGCTCGGGAGAGAGTGAATACCTTATCAATAAAAACACTTGCAGGCTTAAAGATATTACCAATTTGTTGTTTGACAGTGGTATCGGAAAAAATGGATATTCTGTGATAAGTCAGGGCAAAGTCAGTGAAATTGTTGATGAAAAACCTGAAGAACGCAGAGTTATGTTTGAAGAAGCTGCTGGAATCTCCAAATTCAAATCAAGAAAAGATGAAGCGGAGAAAAAACTTGCGAACACGAGAGATAATCTTGTGCGTATTGATGATATTACTGCCGAAATTGAAAGACAGATGGGGCCATTAAAGAAACAGGCTGAAGATGCAAAAAAATATTTGCAATATAGAGGCGAACTTAAGGATTTGGAAGTTAATGCCTATGTTTTTCAGTATGAAAATTCTCATGTTCTGAAAGAGCAAATTAAAGCAAAATTACAGGCAATTGAAGAAGAAATGTTTGCAAGACAGAGCGATTTGGAACGTCAAAATCAAGAATATACAGAGCAAATGAACCTTTTGTCTGAATATGATAAAAAAATTTCTGGACTCCATGACAAAGAATTACAACTCACAGTTGAACTTGAAAAGCAAGAGGGGGAAACCAGGGTTGTTCGCGAGAAAATCAATTATACAAATCGCGAAAATGACAGGATAAACCTTGATATTTCAAATGCTCAGTCAATAATTGAAGCGGGTGAAGAGCAAGAGCAGATAAAATCCAATGAGAAAAAACAACTACAAGAGCGTCTTGATGCTTTAAACCTTTCTTATGAAGAACTTTCTGATAAGCATCTTCATATTGTTGATGAAATGTCTTTAAGCGAAACTCAAACTGGCGAATCTCAACAAAAAATCATAGAAACTCTTGGTTCGCTTGGAGATGTTAAAAGTAATGTTTCAAGACTTGAAACAGAAAAAAATCTGCTTCTTGAAAGCAAAAAAAATCTTGAGAAAAATCTTGCTGATGTTGAGTATAAATTGGAAAATGTCACAAAACTTAAAAACAACAGTGAAAACATTATTTCTTCATCAAAAAGCGATTTTGACAGGATAAAAACAGAGGCAGATGAACTTACTGGAAGAATCTATGTTGGAACAAATAGTGTTGCCGAACTTGAACTTGAAAGAAACAATCTTTCAACACAAATTAAAGTCTATGAAAACAGAAAAAAACTTTTGATTGAAATGCAAACAGAATTTGAAGGTTATGCACCTGCAGTTCGTAAAATTTTGAAAGAAAGCGAAAAAAATGCAGATATTCGTGGAAAAATGGTTGGTGTGCTTGCAAATTTGATTAAAGTTCCTGCACAATATGAGACTGCAATTGACATTGCACTTGGTTCTGCTGTGCAAAATATTGTAACATACGATGAAAATGATGCCAAAGATTTGATTGCATATCTTAAACAAAATCAATTTGGACGAGCAACATTTCTTCCTATTTCAAGTATGAAAAGACGTGACATTGATGAAAGGGTGATTGCTGGCAAAAAAGGTGTCTATGGCATTGCAAGCAAGCTTATTTCTTACGATAAGAAGATTGACAATGTTATAAGCAACCTTCTTGGTGGAACTGTTGTTGTTGATAATATGGATACAGCAATCAACATTGCTCGTGAAAATCACTTTTCTTTTAGAATCGTGACAATTGGTGGAGATGTTGTCAGCACACAAGGCTCTCTTACGGGAGGAAGTAAGAAGTCAGAATCAACAAATCTTATTTCTCGTCAACGTGAAATCGAAAACTTGACAACAGAACTTGAAGATATGCAACTTAAAGAAGTTGAACTTCGTAGAAAAATTGATTATCTAAAAGCTGATTTGGAAGGTTCTCGTAAAAATGAAGCAATTTTGCAGTCACAAAAGAACGAACTCGACATTAAACTTGCAAAAGAACAAGAGAAATTAGATGCTATTTCAAAAGAAATTGGCGAGCTTAATGATGAAAAAACAGCTTTTGAAATGGAAAAGAAAACTGTTGAAAACAAATTAAAAATGATTGAAGGAGAACTTTCTCAAGTCAACTTAATGCAAAATGCTCTCAGTGGGAACAAACAAGACGCAGACATTCTTATTAAACAAAGACAGGAAAGATACAACAAAATTCGTGCTGAACGAGATGAAATTGTTGCAAATATGACAACTGTTAAGGTTGAAATTGCATCTTGTGAAGAAAAATTGAAAGCAATTAGTGATGAACTTGACAGAATCTTGCTCGAAAAGGATAGACAGATTTCAAATATTGAGGCTTTAAAATCTCATCTCGCTGAGAATGAGAAGTTTATTGTTGGTGCAGAAGAGATGATTAGAGTTCAAATTGAAAATGCAAAACCTTCTGAAGCTAAAAACAATCTTCAAAAAATACGAAAAGAGCGTGAAGATTTGGAAAATAGCAAGATTGCTATTTCTGCTAATATCAAAAAACTTGATGATGACAAAACAAACACGGTTGCTGAAATTGCCAAAGTTAATGATAAAAAATATCGCGAAGAAACCAGTTTGCAAAGGGTTGACACAGAACTGGAAGCAATGCAAGAGAGAATTTATGAAGAATACACTCTAACTTATCAGGATTGTTTGGAATTTAGACGTCCAAATTTTGATATTAAAGATGCGTCAATAACAATTGGGAAGTTGAAAAAAGATATTTCAGCTCTTGGGCCTGTCAATGTTCATGCTATTGAAGATGTTTCAACGCTTTTGGAACGTTACAACGAAATGACATCACAAGCAGATGATTTGAAAAAGGCAGAAGATGATTTGGTTAAAATCATTAAAGATCTTTCTGGAGAAATGCTTACCAAATTCAACGATGAATTTAATAAGATAAATGACAGTTTTAAAGTTGTGTTTAGAGAACTTTTTGGTGGTGGAAATGCAAGATTGGAACTCACTGAATCGGAAGATCCTCTTGAAGCTGGTGTTGAAATTATGGTTCAACTGCCAGGTAAGGCGGCAAACAAATTGTCTTTGCTTTCAGGTGGAGAAAAGACTTTGACTGCAATAGCACTTCTTTTTGCAATTTTAAGATTGAAACCATTGCCATTCTCACTTCTAGACGAAATTGAAGCTGCTCTTGATGATGCAAATATTGAGAGATTTGCTCTTTATTTGAAAAAATTGTCTCAAACAACTCAATTTATTGTTATCACACACAGAAAACCAACAATGGAATTGGCAGACAGCCTCTATGGAGTGACTATGGAGGAAAAAGGAGTCTCAAAGATTGTTTCTGTCAAACTTGCAGATGCGATAAAGCAGTCTGATGAAGAAACTGAACAAGGCTCTGTTGACAAAAAAGAAGAAAAACCTATTGAAGTGTGAGTGTGTTGGCTTGTGAGAAATTGCTTGATTTGATAAATAAAAATACTAATAATTTGGAGTTTTGAAATGGGATTTTTTAAGAAAATTGGAACTGCATTAAAAAAGACAAAAGATGCCTTTAATCGCAAAATAGATGCACTTTTAAGTCATGGTGAAGTTGATGACGAATTGTTTGATGATTTGATGGATATATTAGTTTCTTGTGACATAGGGGTGAAGACATCGGTTGAAATTGTTGAAGAACTTAGAGAAGAATGTCATAAAAGAAAAGTTCGTAAAGCGGAAGATGTCAAAACTGTTTTAAAGGAAATTATTGAAAAACTGCTCACAGAAGCACCAGCAATTGAAATTAAATACCCTGCAATTATAACAATAATAGGGGTGAATGGTGTTGGAAAAACAACAACAATTGGAAAACTTGCACAATACTTCAAAAATGATAAAAAAAGTGTGACTCTTGTTGCAGGTGACACCTTTCGTGCTGCTGCATCTTCTCAGTTAAATGAATGGGCAGACAGAACTAAAACAAGAATAATTAAGCATGCAGAGGGTGCAGATGCAGGAGCTGTTGTTTTTGATGGAATTGCAAGTGCTAAGGCTAATAAAACAGATGTCTTGCTTGTTGATACTGCAGGAAGGTTGCATACAAAGACTAATCTTATGGCAGAACTTAAAAAAATTGAAAAAATAATTGACAGAGAATATGAACAAGCAAATAAATACAATTTTATTGTGCTTGATGCAACAACTGGCCAAAATGCACTTTCTCAAATTAATGCTTTTGCTGAGTATGCCCATATTGATGGAATTGTCCTAACAAAACTTGATGGAACTGCAAAGGGTGGAGTTATTATTGCTATTGAAAAAGAATACAAGTTGCCTGTTGTTTTTGTTGGAACTGGCGAAAAAGTTGAGGATTTGGACAAATTCAATGCAAAAGATTTTGTTGATGAGTTGTTTTGATTTTTGTATTTTTTTGAAATAAAAAGATATTAAAAATTTTAAACATACTCAATATTTGGTGTAGTATGCAATGCATAATACATTATATATTGTGGTTTAACAACAATGGAGGATAGTTTATGAAAAAGGGGAATTTGACAGGGAAAGTTGCAGTTGTTTCTGGAGCAAACAGTGGAATTGGGCTTGCAGTTGCAAAGAAACTTTGTGAGGAAGGTGTGAAGGTTTACGATATTTCGAGAACATATAAACCTTGCGAGCTTTTTGCTGAAAGTATTGTTTGTGACATTTCCAAAGATGAAGATTTGATAAAAGCATTCAATCAAATTTCTGCTAAGGAAGGAAAAATTGATATGCTTTTTTGCAATGCTGGAATTGGAATCGCTGGTTTTGTTGAAAATGCAACAGTTGAAAGTATTGATAAAATCATGAATGTCAATCTTGTTTCTCATATAAAAATGACAAAATTATTTTTGCCTCTAATAAAAAATGGAGGAAAAATTGTTTTCACAGGTTCGCTTGCATCAGTTATTCCTCTTCCTTATCAGGCATGTTATAGTGCAAGTAAGGCAGGAATTGAAAGTTTCTCTCGTGCACTTGCAACAGAAGTTCGTGACAGAAAAATTAAAGTGATAACAATTATGCCAGGAGATATTAGCACCAATTTCACTGATTCGCGTGTTAAAGAAACAAACGATAAAAATGATAAAGAACAACATAGCATAAAGAAAATGGAACATGCTGAGAAAAACGGAAAAAATCCTGAATATGTTGCAAAGAGAGTTCTTAAGGTTGTTAAGAAAAAAAATCCTCCACTTCGTGTTTCTGTTGGTGGAACAAGTAAACTTATTTCTTTTCTTGTTAGAATTGTTCCAACAAAACTTCTTAATTTTTTGGTTAGAAAAATCTATATTTAATATTAAAATTCTGTTTTATAAATGGGTGAGTATAGTTTTGAAAAATGCTTGCCCATTTTTGTTTTCTTATGGCAAAATTTGACAAATTTCGGCATATAAATTCTTTGAAGGAGTTTATATGGTCTTTGAAAGTTTTGCTTATTTTTTTAGTAGGATTTGTCTTTTCACAAATTTTGTTAATACTGCTCAAGGTTTTCCAAAACCTTTAACATTAGAAGAAGAACAAGCGGAATTTGAAAAGATGAAAAAAGGTGACAAAAAAGCAAGAGAAAAACTTATAAGTCACAATCTTCGTTTAGTGGCACATATCGTTAAAAAATATACTAATTCTTTGGAGGCAGATGATCTTCTTTCTGTTGGAACTATTGGGCTTATTAAAGCTATTGACACATTTGATTATGGAAAGAAAGTTCAGCTTTCAACCTATGCTGCAAGATGTATTAATAATGAAATTTTGATGCTGATTCGTGCAAATAAAAAACATAAAAATGTTGTTTCAATTAACAGTTTGACAAGTAATAATGACGATGACAAGGACTTAGAACTCAAAGATGTTCTTTCAAGCGATGATGAAGAAATTTTTGTTCAGGTTGAAAATAATATGACAATGCAAAAGGTAAGGAATATTATTGAAAACAAGTTGACTGCGAGAGAACAAAAAGTTATTAAATTGCGTTATGGAATTGATTATCCAAAAGCCCTTACTCAAAAAGAAGTTTCTCAGGAACTTGGAATTTCACGCTCATATATTTCTCGAATTGAGAATAAAACCCTTGAAATTATCAGAGAAGAGTTCTCACATGATTCTACGAAACAAAATTGATAATATTTTTTAAGTTGACTTCTTTAAATAAGGAAAAATATCAAAATTTTCAAAATTATTTTATTAAATTTCTTGACACAAAAAACTTTTATTTTTAAAATATAATTATAAGAGAAATTTTTTATTATTAATGTTTTTTTGCATTAATTTTTGCAATAATCAAATATACTTTTGAATTTGGGGTGGGGCGATGGAAAAGTCTGATTTTTATGAGGTCGTTGAGAAACTTATAGTTCCTCTTTTTACGGGCTCATATCTTTCTGGCGAAATGGAATCATCATCTCGTGATTTAGAAGTTGCTCTTGGACGTGGAAACTCTGTGTTGTTAAAGCCCTCAAAACTTGATGACTATCGTCTTGTGTTGAAACGTGGACAGTCTTTTAAGGCGTTTGAACTTAATCTTATGCGTGCAATTATTCGTGAACTTGAAGAAATTTCAAATATGGATATAAGCGATAAGATGTATTTGAGTCAGTTGAATAATCTTGCAATTGAAAAAGCTCTTATTGAAAGCATAACGGACAGTGCAACAAGCACTATTTTGGGAATTATTAACGGACTTGAATCTTGGTCGACTCGAACCTATGAAGGCTCAACCGTTCAACTTGGCATTTTGGTTAATTTAGGAGCTGTTAATGAAAATACGAATTCTGTTTCATTTAGAGATGTTCTGACTGATGGATTTTTCGCCCTATTCTCAGATGGAACAAATTCTTTTATTGAATTTGACAAAAATGGAAATCTTATGGGGCATGTGAATATTCATAATGCAAAAAATGTTCCAACCGTTGCTCCAAGAATGTTTGAAAGAGTTGCGAGAGTTTGTAATGATAAGCGTGTCGGAATTGTTTTGACTGTGAAGGGAGATATTCTTGTCTTCTTTGCAAGACAATTAATCTTTGCTAAAAGAAATGGAAGTTGGGGTGTTTATTCTCATGAAGAAATCATAAGACTTCTTCAAAATAATGCTACCTACACTGCAAAAGAAATCAGACGTTCGCTTTACAACACGGCTCTTGATTGCTCTTTCGCATACAAAGGTGCATGTATCGCTTATATCAATAAGGACAGAACCTTAGATGCTCTTAATCATATTGATGCAGGGGATATCGTTTCTGAAGAACATTTTAATATGAAAAAACAAATGGAACTTGATGAAGCTGAAAAACTTTATAATCTTGGAAATGCAAAGGAAATTATTGAAAGATTCAGTATGTCCTATGACGATTTCTTAAATTTACATGAAAGATATAAAACAAAAACATTACGAAGAATTATTGCGGGAAAGAAACTCTTTGAACTTGACAGAAAACTTGTTGAAGAAATGACTTCCGTTGATGGTGCAACAATTATTGATTATGATGGAACGATAATTGCAGTGGGGGCAATCATAAAAATCGAAGCGGGCAGCTCGGGTGGTGGCAGACTTGCTGCAACAACAACTATGGCCAAATACGGAACTTCAATTAAAATTTCTCAAGATGGAATTATGCAAGGATTTAGTGCAGATAAACATGGGGAAGTTAAACAAATTTTTAATGTCTGATAAAAATTTTTCCTGTTGTTTAATGTTGAATTGAGGATTATGTTCTGAAAAAATAAAATTAAAATGCATTAATGTAATGTAAAACACAAATTTTCTGTTGTGGTTGACAAAATATCAAAAATTTGCTATAATTATTATGTCAGTTGGTCAGATGGTCGCTGTGCGTTTATGATGAACGCAGAGAGGAAAGTCCGAGCATCAAAAGAACAGAGTGTCGGCTAACGGCCGATGGAGGCGACTTCAAGGATAGTGCAACAGAAATAGACTGCCACTTTATGTGGTGATGGTGGAAAGGTGAGGTAAGAGCTCACCGAACGAAAGGTAACTTTCGTTGCTCTGTAAACCCCACTCGATGCAAGGTTAAGTTTGAGCTATGTGTGTTCTTTCACGCTCAACAAAAGCACCGCTTGAACCTGTTGGTAACATCAGGTCTGGATAGATGACTGTCTAAAACAAAACTCGGCTTATAGGCCAGGTGACATAAATATGGTGTATTATGCAAGTGCATACTACACCATATTTTGTTTTTTTGTTTGTTTTTTAATCAAAACAATAATTGCATTTTCAAAAATATTAATTGCATAACACATACAAAATTTAATGTATGTAATATATACAAATATAACAATTTACGACAAATAATACATTAAGTTAAAACATATAGTTTTCAAAAAATATAAGTATAAAAATATTAAAATTTTTGTCTAGATTTAAAAATCTAAGGCAATAATTTTTGAATGAGAAGAAAAAAATATATCCAAAAAGCAAAAGAACTTATTGTTAATCGTGTAAAATTTCATGCTCCCATTTTGTATGATAGTGATGTTGATTTTAATGTTCTTTTAAGTTGCGGAATTGATATACAAAAACCAATTTTCAAATTTGAAAAGAATTTGAATTTAGCTCTTTTAAAGGCTTTTGAACTTGCACAAAAAGAAACCGATTTTAATCTTGTTTTATCCAAAAATAGTCTTGGAAAAATAAAAGAGAAATCTTTAAAAAAATTATCCAAAGTTTTTGTTTTTGATGGGACTACGTCAGTCAAAATTCTAAATAATATCAATAAACTAAATATTAATTATCCATCGTCAACAAATTTTAATCTCGTTTATCGTGATAAATTTTTCAAGATTGGTGGACGACTTTTAAATCCACATTTTGATGATTTTTGTTTAAGACAAGTTGCTCTTATTGATGGTGTTTTTGTTGATTATAGCGAATTTGTTTTGAATGGTAATAATTATTTTTCTGTGCTTCAAAACAAAAGCGAAAATGAAAAAAAAGTTGAGATTGAACTAAACATTCCTCTTGAAAAGGGTTACTATTTTTTTAAAAGATTTCCTAAAACTGTCCTTATTGAAAATGTTATGGCAAAAACAAAAAAATATCTTAATTTTGTTTGTCGAAATGCACGATTTTCTTTTTCTATGGTTGATGGACTGGAAAATTCTGTTTTTTGCTGTGTGAATCTTAAAGCTGTTTTGACATTAAAACCAAATGAAGAAAGTTTTGTTTTTTTTAATTTTGGTGAGAGCAAATTTACGCTTGGAACATTGGCTGGTATAACCCTTTTTAAACAAATTGCTTGGCAAAAATGTTGTGAAATTTTTAATTTACAAATTAAAACAAAAAACCCGAAATTTGATTATTTTTTCAATCGAACTCTTCCTCAAAAAATTTGGATAAACTGGTTGAACAGTGAAGTTGACGAGCATTTGGAACAAAAATATATCACATATAAAAGACTTTTTCTTAAAGAAAATTTCCAAAATGAAAATAATCATACTTTTTGGGGTTTTTCAAAGGTTTTTGAAAATTGTTGCCAAACAGAGAAAAAATTTGCAAATCCGCTTGATAAAAAATCAATCACGCTGGTGAATTTTAAGGAGATTGGCTTGAAAGAGGTGGGAATTTTTAATGGGGAGTATTATAAAAAAATTTTTATTATAAAAGGTGACGAAAGATTTTTACGTGTTGGAAGAACATTTTTTTATAATATTAATGGCATAACTGAAAATTCTCTAAAAAGCAAACAACCAATTGCTGTTTGTTTTGGAGTCGATTAGTTTCTCAATGTTGATTAATCTCTCTAAACAGAAAAAGTCTTTGAATTGTTTTACAAAAGACTCTTATTTTGTTATAATGTAAATAGTTTTTTATTAGGAATAAATTTTTAAGAATAAAAAATATAAGAAAAATATTTAAAAATTAATCTTAATAACTAATTAGTTTAATTTCATATTTTTGGGAAAATGATTATGGAAAATCTTTTTGAAAATTTACATAATGCTCAAAAACCTTTGGCTGAAAGATTAAGGCCAAAATCTCTTGATGATGTTGTAGGGCAAAAACATATACTTGGAAAAGGAAAACTTTTGCGTAGGCTTATCGAGGCAAAGAGAGTGCCAAGTTGCATTTTCTATGGGCCACCAGGAACAGGGAAAACAACTCTTGCTCGAATTATTGCCGACACAAGCAATTCAAATTTTGTCAAACTTAATGCAATTTCAACAGGCGTTGCCGAAGTCAAAGAGGTTATGGAAAAGGCAAAGAACGAGTTTGAACTTTATGGAAAGAAAACATATCTCTTACTTGACGAGTGTCACAGATGGACAAAGGCACAAAGCGACAGTCTGCTTGCAAGTTTGGAAAATGGCTACATAATTTTTGTTGGTTGCACAACGGAAAATCCAAGCTACAGCATGACAAGACAGATTGTTTCTAGGTGCAGCGTGTTTGAATTTAAGCCACTTGATGTTAATGATATTGTGCAAGTTTTGAAAAGAGCGTTGACTGCCGAAGAGGGCTTGAAAGCACTTAATGTGAAAGTTGATGACGATGCTCTCAAATATTTTGCTACTATGTGCGGCGGAGATGTTCGCAGTGCGTTAAATGGACTTGAAATTGGTGCGATTACAACACCTATTAAGAAAGGCGAGATTGTTATCACAAAGGAAGTTGCAAGTGAGTGTTTGCAACGCAAAGCACTAAGTCTGAATGACGATGTTTACTATCACATTTTAAGTGCTTATTGCAAGAGTTTGCGTGGAAGTGACGCAACTGCGGCTTTATATTATGCCAACAGACTTATTGAGGCAGGTGTTGAACCTCAGGTGCTAGCCAGAAGGCTTATTGCACATGCCTCGGAAGATGTTGGAATTTCTGCTCCTAATGCCCTTGTTCAAGCATGTTGTGCCTTATATGCTCTCGACAACTTGGGAATGCCTGAGGGCAATTTGGCTCTTACTCAAGCCATTATTTATGTTTGTGAAAGTCCAAAAGACAATAGAGTGGTTATTGCGAAGGAGATGGCGGAAGATGATGCTAAAAATCATCCAGATGACAGAGTGCCAGATTATTTGAAAAATCATACGGAAGCAAGCAAAAAATACAAATATCCGCACGATTATGGCGGATATGTTGAGCAACAATATTTGCCTAATAGTCTGAAAGATAGGTGCTATTTTAAGCGAAAAGAGAAAAAACAATAAAAGTGTTTAGAAGGGAGGGAAAAAGTTGATAAAAATTTTGATTGACAGTGCCTCGGACATCGATAAGAGCGAGGCTGAAAGTTTAGGAATTTACATGATTCCAATGGAAGTTAGATTTGACGAAGAGAATTTTCTTGATGGTGTAAATCTTTCTCATAAGCAATTCTTTGAAAAGTTGATTGAAAGCAGTGAATTGCCAAAAACAAGTCAAATTAATGAATATCGCTGGGAAGAGCAGTTTAAAGAACTTACAAAAAATGGCGATGAACTTATTGTTATAACAATTTCGTCAAAATTGTCTGGCACATATAACTGTGCTAAAAATGCGGCAAAAAATTATGATGGTAAGGTGTTTGTTGTTGACAGCTTAAGTGCGGCTATTGGAGAGAGAATTTTGTGTGAGTATGCTTTAAGGCTTATTAAACAAAAAATGGACATAAAATCTGTTATTGACGAACTTAACATAAAGAAAAAAAATATTCAAATTATTGCAGTTGTCGACACACTCAAATATCTAAGAAAGGGCGGCAGAATTTCAACTGTAACCGCACTGGCAGGCGAAATGCTGTCAATAAAACCTGTTATTTCAGTTGTTGATGGCGAAGTTAAAATGGTTGGAAAGGCTATGGGCAGTAAAAAGAGCAACAACCTTTTGATGCAACTTGTTGAAAAGTGTGGCGGAATAGATTTTGAAATGCCTTATGCTTTGGGCTATTCAGGGCTTAATGATGAGTATCTTAAAAAATATTTGCAAGATAGTGAAATATTGTGGCGAGAGCATGTTGGTGATGTCAACACAATCCCTTCATATATGATTGG
>CANQDK010000009.1 GCA_947591785.1 uncultured Clostridia bacterium
GGTTTCATCTCATCTATAACTTTGCCATCAAAACAAAGTTGACAAGTTGTGATTTTCACAAAAACATCTATCCTATGCCCTTCAAACGCATATTGATAGTGAACACGAGAGAATATGATTGAAATCACCAACAAAATCAGGCATAAAAACAAAATTTCACCAAGCACACATGACAAAATCAACCCATATCCAGACATTTTCACTTCTCCTATAAATACATTTCTGCAGATTTCAAAACTTTTCTACAGAAAGATTTAGTTGCAAATGCTTTTATTTTATTGACAAAATTCACTTCATCAATGGGAAAAGCACAACATCACGGATGTTTGGACAATCAAAAACAAATTGTAAGAAACGGTCAATTCCAAAACCGAGTCCAGAAATTGGTGGCATTCCATGTTCCATTGCAAGCAAGAAGTCTTCATCAACGTCCATAGTTTCTTCGTCACCTGCCATTTTTTCTTTTATTTGTTCTTCCAAAGTCTTTCTTTGAATGATAGGGTCAACCAATTCGCTATAAGCATTGACAAGTTCCTGTCCCCCAGCAACAATTTGGAAAACATCAACAATTCGAGAATCCTCATCATTTCGTCTTGCAAGTGGTTTTAAAGATGCTGGATAATTGTATAAAATTGTTGGAGTCACAATATCGGCACGAATTTTGCGTTTGTAGATATAGTCAATCAAAGTTCTGACACTTTTACATTCTTCAAGGTCACCGTATGTGAACAATTTTCTTTCAACAGCAATTTTCTTAAGTGAATCTAAATCTTCAATATCAAGGAAATCACAATCAAGTATTTCTCTCATCTTTGCAACATAGTCAATGCGTGTCCATTCAGTATCAAATTCAACTTCTTGATTTTGATAAACAACTTTTGTTGTCCCAAGACAGTTTTTCATAAGTTCAATAAGAAATTTTTTGAAAAATTTAATATTATCTTCAAAGTTCCAATATGAAGCAT
Organism: uncultured Clostridia bacterium; assembly: GCA_947591785.1. Classification (GTDB taxonomy): domain Bacteria; phylum Bacillota; class Clostridia; order Christensenellales; family UBA1242; genus Caccovivens. Next base: position 966 of record CANQDK010000009.1, read on the forward strand.
ACCATTCAACTTGTGTAAATTCTTGCAAATGTGCTGGATCCATTCCTTCATTACGGAAATCCTTGCCAAGTTCAAAAACTCTGTCAATTCCACCTGCAATACATTCCTTTAAAGCACACTCAAATGCAATTCTAAGATTGCACTGAAGGTCAAGAGCGTTGTGATGTGTAAAGAAAGGTTTTGCACTTGCACCTGAAACACTTGTTTGCAAAACAGGAGTTTCAACTTCGATAAATCCATTGTCTTCCAAGAATCTACGAACAAAAGAAACAACCTTGCTTCTTGTCAAGAAGATTTTTCTGCTATCTTCGTTTGTGATAAGGTCCAAATAACGTTGACGATATTTTATTTCAGTGTCTGCAATGCCATGAAATTTCTCAGGAAGAGGGCGTAATGTTTTTGAAAGCAATATAATTTTTTCAGCACGAACTGTCACTTCCCCTGTTTGAGTTTGATAGACTTCTCCCTCAACACCAATAAAATCTCCAATGTCAATCATTTTCTTGTAAAAATTATAGTCTTCTTCGGAAAATTCATTTCTACCGACAGAAATTTGTATGCGTTCATAGATGTCACGAATCTGACAAAAACCAAATTTTCCCATAATGCGACGAAAAACAATACGCCCTGCAATTTTAACTTTCTCACCCAGTTTTTCACGTGCCTCAGCAATAGTACAAGAGCGTTCAAATTTTTCTTTATATGGAATTTCTCCCATTTTCTTGAGTTCATCAATTTTTGCACGTCTAATATCAATTTCATTGGACAAATTTTCTTCCATTTATACTCTCCTTAGATGTCTTATTATTAAATTTTTATAGAGTAAATTTAATAGAAGAAATATATCACAAAACGAGTTAACAAGTCAAGAAAAATTTTATTTAAAAGAGAAAATATGACAAAACTTTATAAAACATTTGGAAAATAAAAAATAAAATGCTAAAATTTTGCATGTAGATGAGAATACATTATAAATTGTAATAAAAAATTTTATAAAATGTTGATTGATTGTATTTTCAAAAACTAAAATTTTAAAGAGGTAAAAAATATGAAAAAAACAGCAATAATTATTGGTGCATCAGGAGAAATTGGATTTGCAACTGCAAAAAAACTTCAACAAGATGGTTTCAACTTGGCATTAACCTTTAATAAAAACAAAATTGAAGAAATTAATAAAACAAAAGATTCAAAAATTAAAAGTTATCATTTAAATCTGTTAGAAAAAGATTCTATTAAGAACTTTTTTAAAGAAGTTTCCGGAGATTTTGAATGCATAACGACATTAGTTTTCTGCTCTGGAATTGCACAAAAAAGACAACTCATATTTGATGTAACTGATGAAGAAATTGAGGATCTATTCAACATCAACATTATTTCAGCGATAAAATGTATAAAAGAATTTACAAAAATTGCAAAGACTCCTGCAAATATTATTTTAGTAGGTTCATTTGCGGAAAAAGTTGGTTGCTCGTGCGAAAGTGTTTATGCCTCAACAAAATCGGCCATGACAGGACTTTGTAAATCACTTTCAAGTGAACTTGGCAATTTGGAATATCGTATCAATGTTGTTGCCCCTGGATTTATTGACACAAAAATGAACAACAACCTAAGCCAAGATGAAAAAGATGAACTTGCTGAAATGACACCACTGCAAAGACTGGGAAAAGTTGATGATGTTGCAAACACGATTTCTTTCTTATGCAGCGAAAATGCAAGTTTTATTACTGGACAGACACTATATGTTGACGGTGGCTTGATTCTTGAATAATTTTCAAAAAAGTTAAATCAATTTTGAAATTTAAAATATCTCACTATGATTGTGAAATAAAATTAAAAATCTCATTAAAATAAAACTGTTTGATAAAATTAATTTTTGAATTAAATAAAAATAAAACAACACTCTAAATAAACAAAATATTGTGTAATATGCAATGCATAATACACCAAATAATGTGTTTTTGTTTTTATTGAGAAAGTTTTATAATATTGTCTTTCAATAAAAATGATGAAAAAAATTAATCATTTGAATTTATATCATCATTTTTATTTTTTTTATAAAACAGTTTAAAAAATGGAACTGTCCATTTTGGAGCTTTTATACAAATGATTTTTATATTGTTTTGATTCTTTTCTTTTTCCATATTTTTTCTTTATGAAAAAAAATCATTTTATGACACAACATTTATAAAGTTTTTGTAAATTATTAGAAAAACATCTTAAGCCTGCTGCCCTGCAATTGCACCATCACTACAAGCAGTTACAATTTGTTTCAAAGTTTTACTTCTAACATCACCCACTGCAAACACACCATTTATAGATGTTTTCATATTTTCATCAGTGATAATAAAGCCTTTTTCATCAACTTTGACATCTCCAAAAACCTTGTTATCTGGTTTTTTGCCAAGTTCAATAAAAAGAGCAGAAGTTGGAATAGTTTTATACTCAACAGAAAATACTAGTTCTTTTTTATGATTTGAAGTATTGCTTTGATGAGTATTGTTTTGAAACGAATTATTATCTTCTCTAATGCAAATTTGAACACCATTCAAAAGTTCATCTCCAACAAGATTTTCAATTTTAGCATTAGAAAGCACTTCAATTTTTTTATTTTTGTTTGCCAAAGAATAGGTTGTCATGTCACCGCTGTCAATGACAGTCACTTTTGGACAAATTTCTGCCAAAAACATTGCATCTTTAAGTCCAGAACCATTTTTGCTTACAACACAAACTTCCTTTCCTTTAAAGAAATTTGCATCACAAACTGCACAAAAACTTGCCCCTTTGCCTAGATAGTCTTTTTCATTTCTTCCAAGTTCGATATAAGAAACACCTGTAGCAATTATGATGCTTTTTGCAGAATACTGTGAATTTTTTCCAAAAACTTTTTTTTCATCTTGACTGTAATCCACATTCAGCACATCGTCATATATAACTTCCACGCCCAAAAATTCAATTTGCTTAACAAATTGTTGTGCAAGACTAAAACCATCAATAGAACTTATCGATGGAAAATTTTCAATTTTTGGAATTTCATTTACTTGTCCACCAAGAGTCAATTTCTCCAATATAGCAACATTTTTTCCTCTACGTTTAGCATAAATCCCAGCACTCATTCCCGCAACCCCACCACCAATGATGAGTATGTCAAATTCTTTTGTGCCTTTTTCATTTTCAAACTTACTTTTTATATCTTTTTCATTCTTTTTAGTCTTTTCCATATTTTTATTATACCACTAAAGCGTTTTAATTTGTCAAATCTTTTGAAAATTAAATTTACATAACTTTTTATATTTAATCCTAAAGTATAATTACTTTTAGATTCAATTCATAAATGTTTAGACTTAATTCAAAGATGTAATGGTTCTTTTAATTTAATCCAAAAAGTATTATATAGAGCAACAAAAAAAAGATAAATTATATAAGCAACATTATAAAAACAAAAAAAGAACATAAAATGTTCTTTTTGATTTTCTATACAAATTATTATGCATTAGTTTGATTGTTTGCTGATTTAACTTTTGCTGCTTTACCAGTAAGGTCACGCACATAATAGAGTTTTGCTCTTCTTGGCTTTCCTTTTCTTATCACTTCGATTGAAGCAATTTTTGGCGAATGAATAGGGAATGTTTTTTCAACACCAACACCATAAGAAATTTTTCTAACGATGAATGTTTCACGAATTCCACCATTCTTTCTGGCAATAACAACACCCTCAAAAGCTTGAAGTCTTTCTTTGTCACCTTCTTTGATTCTCACGTTAACTCTAACAGTGTCACCAATTGAGAATTCAGGCAAAGAATCTTTCATACCTTCACGTTCAAGCTGGTCGATTAAATTTGCCATTGACTTATCTCCTTTTTTCAGATTTTCGACAGAATGCTCATAAAGTTTAAGTCCCCTAAGAACCGCACCAAATCTTACTTGAAAAGCAGATTTATTTGCTCACTAAAGCGGAACACCCGAAGTCTTTGTTATTATAGCATAGTCGAATTAGAAAAAACAAGTGTTTTTGACAAAAAATTTAAAAATTTTTATTTTAATAATGTTTTAATGTAAAAGTAAACTTTCACAAAAAAATTTTTAGTTAGATAATAAATAAAATAGATAAGTGAAAATAGAAAATAAAAATACAAATTTCACAAATTATATTAAATGGTTAATTAAATTATAATAAAAAAAATCACTTTGTATAGAAAAAAATCTATAATAATAAAAAATGCTTTTAAAAAGCATTAACTTCGTGATTTATTTCATCGCCAATAATTTCTATAACATCAAAACGACAATCAGCATAAGTCTTGTTTTTAAGCATAAGGTAAAATTCTGCAACACGTCTAATTTTCTGTTGTTTTTTGAAATCAACTGCCTCAATTGGCCTGCCAAAAGCGAGCGTATTACGCTCTTTAACTTCAATAAAAACGATAACTTTTCCATCAAGAGCAATAATATCAATTTCACCAAATTTAGTTTTAAAATTTGTTTCCAAAATTTTGTATTTTTTGTTCTTTAAAAAGTTAACAGACAAAACTTCCCCAACACTACCACTAATTTTGTTTCTAACTTTTGTGTTGTCTTTTTCAAATACTTCTTTCATTATGTTTCCATTTAATATTGTTTTTTCAAAACATATCTTCACATTAATCTAATGTCAATTTACCAAGTTTGCCTTTCCTAAAATCTTCAATTATTGCCCTGCCAGTTCGTTCGTAATCTATCTCACCACCATTCAAAACATATTTGCGATTTTTTGCAATTTCTTCCATTATTAAAACTGATTTGTCGACATCTTGTTCTTCTTCAAAGTTATTTGATAAATCATCTTTGTTGTTTTCAAAACCATATCTCTCTTTAAAAGCATTTGGATAAGATTTCTGCATTAATTTTATAAACTCTAATCCAAGTTCAACAAAATCCAAAATTTCATCTTTAACGCTGCCAACAAAAGCAAGCTTTTTTGCAATATCTTGGTTTTCAATGTTTGGATAAAGAGTCCCTGGTGTGTCATACACCTCAACACAATCGCCAACACTCACCCATTGTCCATGTTTAGTCACCCCAGCTCTGTCGCCAGTTGTTGTCTTTGCTTTCTTACATAAATTGTTTACAAGTGTGCTTTTTCCGCAATTTGGAATTCCAACAACCATTGTGCGTATTGTCGCTTTAACACCTTTTGCTTTGTATTTCTCAATTTTGTTTGATGCTAGTTTTTTTATTTTAGACAAAATAAGTTCACTTTTTCCTGAAAGTGTGCTGTTGTAAAGAATAACATCACAATTTAAACCTTGAAACTTTGGTAGAAAATTCTTAATTTTGCTTTCATCAGCCATATCAATTTTATTTATAACATAAAGAACAGGTTTGTTTTCTGTCAGTTTATCCAGAGTTGGATTGAATGAAGAAATTGGAATACGTGCATCAAGAAGATATGTCACAACATCAACTTTCTTGAGTTGTTCCGCAATATCTTTAAGTGCCTTATTCATGTGTCCTGGAAACCAATTTATTTTCATCTAATCAAACCATTTCCTTTCTTTTTTGCTGTGCCAAAACAAAATTTTTATCAAAATAAAAACTCATCAAAACAACTTATTCTCAAATATAAAAACAATGTAAAATCACAAGATTTTGTGTATTAAGCATGCATAATACCACAATATTTATTCTTGTTTCTTATTTATCTTCTTAACATTTTTTCTTGCCAAGTCTTTTCTTAATTGTCTTGTTCGATTTAAACTTTGCTCATTTCTCCACTTGTCTATTTCCTGATGATTTCCAGAAACAAGCACTTCTGGAACAGTAAGCCCTTCAAATGTTTGTGGCCTAGTATATTGAGGATATTCCAACAAACCATTTGAAAAACTTTCTGTTTCAAGGCTATCTGATGAGATAACTCCTTCAACAAATCTTGACAAACAATCGACAATAACCATGGTTGGCAATTCCCCACCTGTCAAGACGTAATCTCCTATTGAAATTTGTTCTATTGGAAACAATTCAAAAATACGTTCGTCAACACCTTCATAATGCCCACACACAAAAATTATATGTTCAAACTTTGAAAGCTCTTCAGCCTTTTTAACTGTTAAGATTTTACCAACTGGAGATGGAAAAAGAATGATTGTTGTGTTTTTTAAACTTTTTTTATCAGTTTTTTTCTTATTGTCAACATTCCAATCATCAATTGTTAAAACGGATTTTATTGCATCATAAATTGGTTGGACAGTCATAAGCATACCTGCCCCACCTCCAAATGGAGTATCATCACATTTTTTATGTTTGTCTTTGGAAAAATCACGAATATCAACAAGGTTTATTTCCAAAATTTTCTTTTCAACTGCTCGTCCAATTATACTGCTTTTGAGTGGAGCAAACATTTCAGGAAAAAGAGTCAGTATATCAATTTTCATTGTTGCACCACCTTTGAGCCATCGTATTCAGCACGAAGCACCGTCACAGTTTCCCCAATATTTGTGAAAATAGCCTTTCTAAATGGAACTTCATATAGACAATTATCCTCTTTAATAATAATGATATCATCAAAGCCATAATCAGTCACACCCATAATTTGTCCAACAAGCTGTCCACTTTCATCATAGACGATGCTTCCAATCAAATCTTCAATCAAAAATTCGTCCACAGCAAGCAGAGAAAATTCTTCTTTTGTTATATAAACTTTTTTATTTCGGAATTTTTCTGCTTCGTTTCTATCTTTTATTTCTTCAAACAAAACATACCCATAACCAAGACGAAAACATGCTGTCTTAATTTTCATTGGTTTCTTTTCAACAAAAAGTTGATGTTTTCCATTAAAAATCGCAGGAATATCAATTGAAGGTAAAATTTTCACCTCCCCTTTGATTCCCTGCGGTTTAATGATTTTTCCTACACAAACAAAATCCATAAATCCTCTTAATCTTCAAATTTAACAAAAATTTTCTTATGTAATTTTGCTGTGACAGATTTCATAATTGTTCGAATACTGTTTGCAGTTTTTCCGTTCTTTCCAATCACTTTACCAATGTCGCCTTCAGCAACCTTAACGCGGTAAGTGATTGCTTTGTCATCTTCATCTTTTGAAATTTCAACTGCGGTTTTATTTTCCACAAGACTTTCAACAAGAAATTTAAGCAAATTTTCCATATTCACTCCTAGTTTTTATTCAGCATTAGAATTGTTGATTGCACCACTCTTTACAAGCACAGACTTTGCTGTTTCTGTTGGAGTTGCACCATTTTTGAGCCACTTAACTGCTTTTTCATTGTCAATCTTGATTTCAGCAGGATTTGTGAGTGGATTATATGTCCCCAAAAGGTCAATATATTTTCCATCTCTTGGACTTCTGCTGTCTGCAACAACAACACGATAGAAAGGTGATTTTTTATCTCCCATTCTTGTAAGTCTAATTTTTACAGCCATTTTGTTTTCTCCTTTTATAAAATTTTTGAAAGAATTATCTTTCGATATATATAAATCAAAACTTTCATTTTGAGTTATATCAAATTTAATGTTTTACAACCTAAAACATTCCTCTTAGTCCGCGTTTGTTTTTCAACATTTTCATCATTTCTTTGGACTGTTCAAATTGCTTTAAAAGTGAGTTCACTTGCTGTATTGTCGTGCCACTTCCATTTGCAATTCTTTTTCTTCGGCTTGCCTTGATAATATCAGGATTTTGCCTTTCTTCTTTTGTCATGCTTTGAATGATTGCCTTATTGATTTCAAGTTGTTTTTCGTCAATATTTATGCCTTTCATCTTTGATGACATTCCTGGAATCATTCCAATAATATCTTGCAAACTTCCCATCTTTTTGATTTTTTCCATTTGAGTCAAATAGTCCTCAAAATTAAAGGAATTTTCACGCAGTTTCTCTTGCATTTGTTTTGCTTCTTCTTCTGTGACTGCTTCTTGAGCCTTCTCAATAAGAGAAAGCACATCTCCCATGCCCAAAATTCTGCTTGCGATTCTGTCAGGATAAAAAGGTTCAAGGTCACCAATTTTTTCGCCTACTCCTGAAAATTTGATTGGTTTTCCGGTTATCGCTTTAATTGAAAGTGCAGAACCACCACGCGTGTCACCATCAAGTTTTGTCAACACAACACCTGAAATGTCAAGGTCATTATTGAAACTTTCTGCAATTGTGACAGCATCTTGCCCAGTCATAGCATCAACAACAAGCAAGATTTCAGTTGGAGAAACTTCTTTTTTGATTGCTTTAAGTTCTTCCATCAACTCTTGATTAATATGAAGTCTGCCTGCAGTATCAATAATCACTGTGTCAAAGCCTTGTTTTCTTGCATGTTCAATCGCCTGTTTTGCAGTTTTAACTGGATTTTGAGTTCCACGTTCAAACACTTCCGTGTTTGCAGTTTTTCCAACAACTTGCAATTGATTGATTGCGGCTGGCCTATAAATGTCACAAGCAACAAGAAGCGGTTTTTTGCCACTTTTTTTGAGATGGTAAGCAAGTTTTCCGCACATAGTTGTCTTTCCAGCACCTTGCAAACCACACATCATTATAACTGTTGGTGGATTTGGTGAAACTTTTAGTTTTTGTTCATTGCTTGAAATAAGATTTGTCAATTCGTCACGAACAATTTTGATAACCATTTGCCCAGGTGTCAAACTTTTCATAACTTCTTCGCCTAATGCTTTTTCACTGACATCGGCAACAAATTTTTTGGCAACCATATAGTTGACATCTGCTTCAAGCAGAGCCACACGAACTTCACGCATTGCTTCTTTAATTTCAAGTTCAGTAAGTTTTCCACGTTTAGTCAATTTAGAAAAAATGTGGTTTAACCTTTCACTTAATGATGAAAATAATGCCATATTATATTTCCTTTAAAATTTCTTCGATTTTTTTTGCAAGTTCTTTTTGCTCACTTTTTTCACATAGGAACAAAGCATCAGCAAGTTTTTGTGTTAAGATTTGTTTTTTTTCAACCAATCTCAAACATTTTTCAAAAAATTGCAGTTTTTCGCAAGATTTTTGAATTGTATCAAGAATTGCTTGTCTTGAAACACCTCTTTCCTGAGCTATCTCAACCAATGTCATGTTAAATTCAAAGTAATCTGCCATAATTTTTTGACGGTCTTCACTTAAAAGACTTTGATAAACTTCAAAAAGTTGTCCAAATTGCACATAATCTTGAAGTTGAATCTTTGACATTTATGCTCCTTGTCAAGTTTTTTTGCTTTACATTTTGAATTATAACATATATTTCTAAGAATTGCAAGTTATTTTAACATTTTTTTTAAACTCTTTTAAAACACATTCTGTTTTATTGAAATAAATTTGAAATTATTGTGTTTGACAGATGATAAAATAAGGGATTAAGCCTAACCAAATTCTGATTTGAATCAGAAATAATCAATATTCCGTCTTTGACATATTGTGTGAAATATGGATTTTTCTTTATATCTATTTTGTTTAGCGAAGAAATATCAAAACCCAACCTACAACGAAGTCCAAGCATAATTTTTTCTTCATCTTCTTCCAAAGATAAAAGTTTTTCAGTTGTAATCTTTTTTGATTTATAATCCTCAATATTCCCCGCATTTTCAAGCCTTATTCCATCAACAAAAGAATGTGCCGAAATCCCAAATCCAAGATATTCTCCCCTTTTCCAATAATTGAGATTATGTTGACTTTCATATCCATCAAAAGCAAAATTGCTGATTTCATATCTTTGCATATTCTTATCTTGAAGATAGGTGGCAAGTTTATGAAATGCGGAGATTGTTTGTTCGTCATTCAAAGGTGAATATTTTCCTCTCTCAATCATGGAAAAAATAGGAGTGTTTTCATAAACCTCCAACAAATAGCATGAAATGTGCTTAACTCCCAAAGCAAGCAAATCCTTTGCATACTGGCACAAGTCTTTTCCTGATTCATTTTCAAGTCCAACAATAAGGTCTGCCGAAACATTATCAAAAAACTTCCTGGCTAATTTGATTTTTTCAAGAGCATCTTTCTTTGTATGCAGTCTGCCAATTTTTGCCAAACTTTTATCATTAAGAGATTGCACTCCAACGCTTAAACGATTCACTCTAAGCGATTTCCAGCACTTCAATTTTTCTTCTGTGATACTGTTTGGATTTGCCTCAATTGTGAATTCTGCATTATCATAAACATCAAAAGAGTTGTAAATCGTATTTATCACTTTTGAAATTTGTTCTTCATTCAAAATGCTTGGAGTTCCACCACCTATATAAATCGTGCGAACAACTGCTTTGTTTAAAGACGAATTAAAATCTGCACTCCTGCAAGAGATTTCATTGCATAAAAGATTGATATATTCATTTTTAGTTTCTTCGTCTGCACAGAAAGAATTAAATGCACAGTAGGCACATTTTTTCTCACAAAACGGAATATGAACATAAATTGAAATTTCTCTTCTCATAAAACTAAAAATTCACAAACCAGCATAATTTGGTTTAATGTTTATTTATCCTCATCAAGTTTGAGTATGCTCATAAAAGCTTCGCTTGGAATTTCAACAGAACCAATCTTTCTCATTCGCTTCTTTCCTTCTTTCTGCTTTTCCAAAAGTTTTCTTTTTCTGGTTATATCACCGCCATAACATTTTGCAAGGACATCTTTTCTCATTGCGGAAATCGTTTCACGTGCGATAACTTTGTTCCCAATACAAGCTTGAATAGGAACTTCAAACAGTTGTCTTGGGATAATCTTTTTTAACCGCTCAGTCAATTCACGTCCTCTTGTGTATGCCTTATCTTTATGAACTATGAGTGATAACGCATCACATTTCTCTCCGTTAAGAAGAAGGTCAACTTTCACAAGTTCTGCCCTTTGAAAACCTTCAAATTCATAATCAAAACTTGCATACCCCTTTGTCCTTGACTTTAAACTGTCAAAGAAATCATAAATGATTTCACCAAGAGGAAGAATATAAGAAAGTTCAACTCTCTTCTTGTCAAGATACTGCATATCTTTAAAAATTCCACGCTTGTCCTGACAAAGTTCCATAATTGCTCCAACATATTCTGGCGGAGTGAGTATGCTTGTTCTTACAATCGGTTCTTCAATTCTGTCAATCTCAACCTGTGGAGGCAAATTGGACGGATTTGAAATTTCCAACATTTCTCCATTTGTTTTATAGACATTGTAAGAAACACTTGGTGCAGTTGTTATTATATCAAGGTCAAATTCTCTTTCCAATCTTTCAATTATTATTTCAAGATGTAACAACCCTAAAAATCCACATCTAAATCCAAATCCAAGTGCTGTTGAATTTTCAGGAGAAAATTGTAAACTTGCATCATTGAGTTTCAACTTTTCCAAACTATCTTTAAGTTCGTTATATTTAGCACCATCAACGGTAAAAATTCCACAAAAAACAACTGGCTGAACCTCTTTATAACCAGGCAAAGCCTCTTTAACAGGGTTCTCAGCAGAAGTCATTGTGTCGCCAACTTTGACATCTGCAATAGTCTTTATTGATGCAACAACATAGCCAACATCTCCTGCTGATAATAATGGAATCTCTTTTGTTGTTGGCACAAAAATCCCAACTTCTGTGACTTCAAAAGTTTTTCCAGTTTGCATCATTAAAATGTGGTCGCCTTTTTTGACTTGTCCATCAATAACTCTAATCAAGCACACCGCACCTTTAAAGTTGTCATAGTGACTATCAAAAATAAGACATTTGAGAGGTTTGCTGTCATCTCCTTTTGGTGCAGGGATTTTTTCAATAATTGCTTTCAAAACTTGGTCTATATTGATTCCCTCTTTTGCAGAAACACAAGGACAATCATGTGCATCAAGTCCAATCACATCTTCAATTTCTGCTTTAACATCTTCAACACGTGCAGAAGGCAAATCAATTTTATTTATGACAGGAATTATATCAAGATTATTGTCAAGAGCAAGAAAAGTGTTGGCCAAGGTTTGTGCTTCAACACCTTGTGAGGCATCAACCAGAAGTATTGCCCCTTCGCACGCAACAAGAGAGCGAGAAACCTCATACGTGAAATCGACATGTCCAGGAGTGTCAATAAGATTTAAAGTGTATTCCTCTCCCTTATATTCATAAACCAAACGAGTTGGAGCAAGTTTGATTGTTATTCCCTTTTCACGTTCAAGTTCCATACTATCAAGAATTTGGTCTTGCATATCTCTTTTTGAAACTGTGCCTGTCATCTCGATTAAGCGGTCAGCAAGTGTGCTTTTGCCATGATCGATATGTGCTATTATGCAAAAATTTCTTATATGTGATAAATCTTTCAACTGTTGTATGCTCCTTAAAGTTATGCTCAATCAAGTTTTATTTTACAATAAACATCAATATTTTGCAAATAATTTTAACACAAACCACGCAATTCAATTTGACAGATAAAACCAATTACGAATTTATTTTCATTTTTAAATTAAAATTATTTTGAAAAAAAATCTATGTTTGTTATAATGTTAAAGATTTATATATGGAGGTTTAAATGGCAAAACTTTATTACAAATTTGGTGCAATGGGTTCATCAAAAACTGCATCAGCACTTATGTGCAGATTCAATTATATTCAAAAAGGAATAAATGTTTTGCTGTTAAAATCAAAACTCGACACACGAAGCAAAGAAAATGAAGTCGAATCTCGTATTGGATTGACTGCTCCTTGCATTTCTTTTGCCGAAAACGAAAGCATCACTGAACTGTATGAAAAAGCAAACGAGGAAGAAAAAATCAAAGTTGTGATTGTTGACGAATGTCAATTTTGCACAAAAAAACAGATTGAACAACTGCGAGAAATTGCAGAGGAAATTCCTGTTTTGTGCTATGGACTTAAAACAAATTTTAAAGGTGAACTTTTTGAAGGAAGCAAACGCCTTTTAGAAATTGCCGACAGCATACAAGAAATCAAAAGCGTTTGTGAATGTGGTAAAAAAGCAATTATGAATGGACGATTTGTTAAAGGACTGCTTGTTACTGATGGAAACGAACTTGAAATTGGTGGCGATGAAAAATATCGAAGTCTTTGCTGGTCATGTTATAAAAAAGAACAAAACAAAGCAATTGTCTATGAAAAAATACTAAAATATTTAAAGATTTTTGATAATATGGACAATGCTGGCGAATGGTCTGGCGACACAGCAATAGACAATATCATAATCCACACACCCCATGTTATCTATGATGAAGAAGTTAATAATTTCATAAATGATTTTAAAAGTTTCCAAACCAAATCACCACAAAAAGTTTTGCTTATTGATGATAATATTGCAACCCTTCGCAAAATTTCAATGAAAGATAAAGATTTTGACTATATGATGAATTTGATTTCTTTCACATTAAAGCTTGAAAAGAGTAAGCCAGGGCTTTTGAAAACACTTATTGAAGAAGGAACAATAACAAAATGGCTTAAGCAAATCAAAAAGTGTGTAAATTAAAAACTACATAAAAAAAGAGCCAAATAAAGTTGGCTTTTTTTATTAACATTTATTAAAAAATTTCAATGTGAAAACATAGAACACAATAATCAAAACAGTTGCAACAATTAATTTTTATTTGTTGATTTTTTCCATATATGAGCCGTCACGGGTATCAACACGAATAACATCTCCAATGTTTACAAAAAGAGGAACATTGATAACATATCCTGTGGCAAGTTTTGCAGGTTTTTTTGATGCCTTTGAAGTGTCACCTTGGATTCCTGGTTCTGTGTCAATAACTTCCAATTCAACAAAAGTTGGAGGATAAACAGCAAAAGGAACGCCTTTAAACATATACATTGTTGTTGTCATATTTTCAGTGACGAAATTAAGAGCATCAGCAACAACATCTTTATTAAGAGGCATTTGCTCATAAGTTTCATTATCCATGAAGTAATAAAGGTCGCCATCATTGTAAAGATAAAGCATTTCTTTCTTTTCAATGATTGCTTCTTGAAATTTATCGCCTGGATTGAAAGTTGTTTCTTTAACTTGTCCAGTCATAACATTTTTTATTGTTGCTCTAACAAAAGGAGAACCCTTTCCAGGTTTAACGTGCATAAATTCAGTGACACTGTAGACTGCACCCTCCATTTCAAAAGTTGTTCCTTTTCTAAAATCTCCTGCTGTAACCATAAAAACTCCTATATTTATTTTATTTAAATGTTTTGTTATCTCGTCATTAATTAATCGAAATGAACACGACACAACACCTTTTTAACTTACATAGTTTAACATATTCATCATATCAAATCAAGTGTTTTTGCAAAAATTTCACAAATTTACAGTTCTTTCTTCAATCACAAACAAATATAAACCTTGTTATTCAATTAAATTTGTATTTTACAATTTAAACAAAATTTTATTATTAATAAAATTTATTATTATTTAATGTTCAAATCCTAAATAGGTTCACGAAATTTATAAAACATTTTAAATTAACAAATTAATTCAAATTAAAAGAATGGCATTTATCTAAAAAATTTTATAATTTGTTTTGAATTTTTCTTAAATAGACATCTTTCATGTAAACACTATCTTCGGCCATCGTGCCGTTACTTTCACAAATAATGTGGCAAGACATATCATAATCTATTAGGCAATCACATAAATGCTCAAAATCTGGCCCATAAATATTGTCATCAAAAGTCAAATGACGAATTTCACCCTTATCCCCATATTGAATTTTTGAAAAATGAATATGAGCATTTTTTGTGCGGTATTCTCCCAATTTTTCAAAAGAATAGTCAAAAATCCTTTGATAATCTTCTTTTGTCTTTAAACTCCCATGTGTAAGTGCATTAATGTGGCCGAAATCAAAAGTAGGCATAAGCTTTTCGGATATCGTGCAGAGATTAATAATCTCTTTCCATGTCCCAATTTGCATTTGTTTTCCCATTGTTTCTGGATTTATAAACATATCCGAATCAAGTTCGGTTTCAATTTCAGGCATAAACTCTTTAAAGCGATTTGTCATAAGGTTTATAGCATTCTCACGCGTTTCTTTTCCACATGAACCAGAATGGAAAACAAACCTTTTTGCACCAAACAATTTCATAAATTTTATTCCAGTGCGAATGTATCCCAATGACTTGTCATACATAATTGGCTCTGGATTTGCAAAATTGATAAAGTATGGTGCATGAATTGAAATTTCAATACCATTTTTGGCAAACTCTTGCCCAATTTTTTCCGCCATATCAGAATTCATACGATAGCCTTGTCCAAAACTATATTCAAAAAGTTCAAGTCCATCATTAAACTTTCCCTCGCCCTGCTTTTTTAACCATTGCGGAGTTTGTAATGTTGATTTAAACCCTTCTGCATAAAAACTTTCACTATTTCCAGCAGGGCCAAATAAAATTTTTCCCACGACTTTTCTCCTTTTATTGCAAAGAAGCACTAAAGTAGTATAAAACTTTTGCAACTCTTAAATCAAGCGAATATCAAGTTTTAATTTGTTGTTTTCAAAAACTCCAATTCCAAGAAACGATTTTTTATCTTTGTCAAAATCTGTTAAAATCCCATAAATCTTAAATTTGTCATTGAGATTTTTAATACAAGTTGCAACATTTGAAATATGCTGTCCATTAAGAATTTTAAAAGTTTGCTCTTTATCAAGGACTATCTCCTGAAAACTAAACAATTTTTCACAAGGAATAACATCAAAATGTCCTTCCTTTATTTTCTCAAGACTGAATGAGTCTTTCAATAAAAAATCACCACAACGAGTGCGTAAAATATTTCTCATCGTGCCATACGTTGAAAGTTTTTCTGCCATATCACGACAAACACAGCGAATATATGTTCCACTTGAACAGGAAATTTCAAACCTAAAAATATTGTTTCCAAGTTTTTTCAATAGTTTTAAATCGTAAATTTCAATTTCTTTTGGCTTTAAATCCAAGGTGTTCCCTTTTATTGCTTCTTTATATGCAATCTTCCCATTAACTTTTTTTGCAGAAAACATAGGTGGCATTTGTAGTTGTTTTCCAAGCATAGATTTGCAAACTTGTTCTATTTGTTCAATAGTCAAATTGCATGGTTTTTCCTTTATAATCTTCCCCGACAAATCCAAAGTGTCAGTTTCAAAACCAAATTCAAAGTCTGCCTGATAGGTTTTGTCTTTATGAAGAAAGTATTCAAACAACCTAGTTGCAGAATTAACAGTGACTGGCAAAAGCCCTTCTCCCTCAAGATCTAACGTTCCAAGGTGTCCACATTTTTTTACACCCAAATTGTGTTTAACAATGTTTACAACAGCATTAGAAGAAATTCCAACTGGTTTGTTAACAAGCACAATCCCACTTGGAACAGAGAATTTTGAATTTTCAATTTGAGAATTATTCATAAAAACCTCAATAAATTTGAGAAGCAAAAATAAACTAATCAAGCGATTTTAATTTTTTACGCATTTTTTCACACACCCTTACAATCCAATAAAGCAAGCCAATCAATAAAAAATTCATTAAAATTTAAGAATTTCTTTCATCCAAATTTTAGAAGCAGAAAGCACTTTTCTTTTGTTTCCATCAATATTAAAACCAGAGGCACAAACATGTCCTCCTCCGCCAAAAGTGGAAGCAAATTTTTGAGCATTTATCCCTTTTGTTCTAATGCTCACCTTAAATTTTCCAGGCAAATATTCCATACACAAAAAAGATGCAAGAACGCCATCAAGATTAATAATCAAATTTGTGTATTTCTTTATCATCTCTTGATCAACAGCCATCTTTTTTATATCTTTCAAAGTGAAGATTGTTGTTCCAACAGTTTTTTCTTTGTTAAACTTTGTAGATGAAATAATCTTGTTTTGAATCTCAATATCTTTTAAAGAATTTTTACGAAACATTTTATCATAAACAAACTGAACATCTGCTCCCAAATCAAAAAGTTGGGTTGCATCAATAAGAACTTCATGAGTTAGGTTTGAATGAAGAAATCTGCCAGTGTCACCAATAATTCCTGCCCACAAATATGTTGCAATTTGTGGCGTTACTTTTTGCTTGTTCTCTTGCATAAAATGAAGAATCATTTGACAGCAAGCAGCGTTGCTTGTATCAATTATCTGATTGTCCGTGATTTTTGTATCATGAAGATGATGGTCAATATTAACAACCTTTTTCACTTTTTTAATCTCATCAATAAAGCAAGTTTGAACACGCGTAAGATTGTTAAGGTCAACAATAACAACCAAATCAAATTCTTGACTTGAAAAATCTGTGCGAACTTCATTTAAAGGAAAAATTTCATCAAGAAAACAATAGGCATTTTTAATTGCAAAACAATCAGCTTTCTTGCCCATATTTCTGCACATATCACGCAAAGCAAACATAGCACCATAAGAATCGGCATCAGGATTGATATGCCCAAATATTGCAACAGAGCTAGAGTGCATAAAGAACGAAAACATTTGTTTGCTGGAAATATTTTTATGTAAATTTTCGCTTGTTTTTTCATTCTTAGATTGCTTATTTGCTTTGGAACAAGTTTCTAAATTTTTCTCATTAGACAAAGATTCCACATTTGCAGACGACTTATTCTTCATCGTCCACCTCTGGAATGTTAAGATTTCTTAAAATTTCTTCAACGCGAATTGCACTCATAGTGCTTTTATCAACAACAAATTTTATTTTTGGAACTTGTGGCATCTTGACAAGTTTTGCCAGTTCACGCTTGATATACCCCTCACTTTTTTGTAAAACATTTGTGACATTGACAATTTGTTCAACATCTAAGACGCTTACCTTAGCTTTACAAAATTTAAAATCTGGAGTTGTTTCAACTTCTGTTATGCTGACAATTTGATTCAATCTTGGGTCATTCATTTTTTCTTTGATAATTTCAATAAGTGCTTTTTGAATTTCACTATTGGCTCTATCCATTCTATTTGCCATAATTTTTACCTCCATAAAATTTCAATATGTGGTGTATTATGCATAGAAATATCTTGCATACTACCACAAAATATTGATTTAAACAAAAAGGAATTATATTCCAAAAAACACAATTCCTTAATCGTTTTTAATCTCTTGCTTAATGTAACATTCAATGATATCCCCTTCAGCAAAGTCAATATTATCTTTGAGCTTAATTCCGCACTCAAAACCTTTTGCAACTTCGCTCTTTTCATCTTTAACAATTTTCAAAGATTCAACAGTTGTGCTTGCAATTTCTTCTTTTCCACGTTTTATTTTTGCAATAGCATTTCTTTGGATTTTTCCATCAAGCACATAACTTCCAGCAACCTTACCAGCAGTTGAAAGTTTGAATATAACTCTAATTTCGGCACTTCCAATATATTTTTCTTCATATTTGATTGCCATAAGTCCCTTTGAGAGTCTTGTTATTTGGTCAACAACTTCATATATGATTTTCGATTCAATCATTTGCACTTTCAAACTTTCAATCATTTGAGTGATTTTTGTTGGCGTTTTCAAATTGAATGCAATAAGAATTGCTCCAGTTGTTTGTGCAAGAAGAACGTCACTTTCGCTTATTGCACCTGCACCACTATGCAAGCATACAACTTTCACTTCGTCATTTCTAATTCCTTCAAGAGAACCTCTTAATGCTTCAACTGAACCTTGTGTGTCCGCCTTGATAATAATATTAAGACTTTTAAGATTTCCTTCATGAACTCTGCTCATAAAATCGTCTGCACTCACTCCAGATGTGTGACGAGCACGTTCTTCCTTGATTTTGTTTATCCTCTCATTGATAACTTGTTTTGACAAAGCTTCTTCAACAGCATAAACAGCATCGCCAGAATTTGGCACTTCGTTAAATCCCATAACAGCAACAGGTGTTGATGGTGGTGCTTTTTTAAGAGGTTTCCCATTTTCGTCAAACATTGCCTTAACTTTTCCGTAAGTTATGCCTGACATAATGTTATCACCAATTTTAAGAGTTCCGTTTTGAACCAAAATTGTTGCAACTGGTCCACGAGTTTTATCAAGTTCAGCTTCAATAATTGTTCCTGTTGCCATTTTGTTTGGATTTGCTTTAAGTTCAGCGACTTCGGCAACAAGCAATATCATTTTTTTCAGTTCGTCAAGCCCCATTCCAGTTTTTGCTGAAATAGGAACACAGATTGCATCTCCGCCCCATTCTTCTGGCAAAATACCATGCTCAGTCAACTGTTGTTTAACACGGTCTGGATTTGCTTCTGGCTTATCCATTTTGTTGATTGCAACAATCATTGGAACTTTTGCTGCTTTGATATGATTTATAGCCTCGACTGTTTGTGGCATGATTCCATCATCTGCAGCAACAACAAGGATTGCAATATCTGTCACTTCCGCACCTCTAGCACGCATAGCTGTGAACGCAGCATGTCCAGGAGTGTCAATGAAAGTGATTTTTTCTCCATTAAATGAAATTTGATATGCTCCAATTTTTTGAGTGATTCCACCTGCTTCACCCAAAACAACATTTGTTTTTCTAAATGCATCAAGAAGTGAAGTTTTTCCGTGGTCAACATGTCCCATAACCGTCACAACAGGTGGTCTTGGACGCAAATCCTTGTCATCATCAATTTCACTTGAAACATCAAGAAGTTTTTCTTCATAAGTTTTGTCAAGTTTAAGCTCAAGTGTCACTCCAAACTCACTTGAAACAAGTTCTGCAGTATCAAAATCAATTGCACTGTTAATTGTTGCCATAACACCCAAAAGCATCAATTTCTTTACAATTTCAGCAACAGGTTTTCCAATTTTCTCAGAAAGTTCTTTCACAGTAACTTCGCGAGAAGTTAAGACAGCATGAGTAACTGTTGGAGCAACAACAACTTGCATTTCTTTTTTCTTCTTTATAAGTTTTCTTGAACCCATTGTGGTTTCTTCAAAACCGTCTTCATCCATGACAAGAATATTGTTTTGTTTTCCTTGTTGTTGTCTTGCTTTAGCATTTGATTTTTTTGTTTCGTCAATATTTCTTCGCTGTTTATTTTTATTGCCAAAATTACGTTCTGGAGTCGCAAGAACAGAACTGTCCTCGGTTGGTTGATTAAATGTTTTAAAATTGTTTGCCCTTGTAGAAACAAAAGGATTATTACGATTCTGTCCAAATGGCCTGTTTGATGAACCTTGTGGCCTGTTACCACCCTGACTAGAATTTCCAAAAGGACGATTTTGATTGTTAAACTTTCCGCCACGATTTTGTTGTTGATTTCTTTGTCCATCACGCACAAAGTTTCCATTATTTCCATTAAAGTTTCTTTGCTGAACATTTTGTCCTCTAGGATTAAACCTATCACCTTGGCCATCAAATTTCCTAAAATTATTTTGTCCACCATTTCCCTGCGAGAAAATTTGTTGTTTCTTTGTTTCAACACGAACTTCTTCGTTCTTCTTTTCATCAACAACATTTTTTTCTTGTTTTTCAGCGAGAGACTTTAGTTCTTCTTCTTTCTGTTTTTTCAAAAGTTCAGCGTTTTTTCTTTCCTCTTCCGCCTTCTCTTGTGCAAGAAGTTTTGATTTTCTCTCATTTAAGGATTTTGAAAAATTATCAACATCAGTTCTTGCCTGTTTAATGGATAATAAAATATTCTGCAAAGTTCCGTCTTTTTGCAAACTGTTTATTGTTTTTAATGCGTTAAGTTGTTGTGCCAAACCTTTCTCCTTATTTTTATTTTTCAGTTTTTGTTTCTATTTTTTCTCTTATTGTGTCGCTAAAGCCTTTATTTTTAATTCCAACCACTTTACAATTCTCGATTGAAAGAATTTCATTTAATGAATCTAATTTCAAAAGTTCTACCGCTCTTTTTTTTGCTAAAAATTCCATTTCTCGCATCAAACTTTTCCCTGCAGTGTTGTCAATCAAAAGCAAATAGAGTTTTTTTTCATAGCCCTTCAAATTATCTGAACCAATAATCAAAGCTCCTGCCTTGTGTGCTAATCCAAGGATTCCTTTAAGTTCGCTCAATTTCTTTTCCAATTTCTTCATACACCTCTGCTGGAACATTACATTTAAATGACTTATTTAAACTTTTTTGTTTGCAAAGTTTTTCATAACATTCTTTATCTTTGCAGACATAAGCACCTCTGCCATTTGCTTTTCCAGTTCTATCAACAAAAATTTCTCCGTCCTTATTCTTCACGATACGCAAAAGAATTTTTTTGTCGCTTTGTGCCTTACAAACAACACATGTTCTCAGTTTTTCTTTGGATTTATTCTGCATTTTCACCTCAACTTACAACAATGATTTATTCGTTTTTATTGTCGCTATCTAAATCACCAATTTCTTCAAATTCACTTTCAATAGGTTCAAGTTCTTCCAAATCACTCATATCAAAAGAAGTGTCATCTGAAAGTTCAGTAAGTTCATAATCTGTGTCGTTTTTCTGTGTTTGAGCAGGCTTAATGAAACTTTCAGGCTTAACATCAATCTTCCATCCTGTAAGTTTTGCTGCAAGTCTAACATTTTGCCCATTTTTGCCAATTGCTAAGGACAATTTGTCATCAGGAACAATAACTTGTGACATATTTAAACTGTCATTTGTCTCAACTGACAAAACTTTTGCAGGACTCAACGCTCTTGCAATATATTCAAGTGGGTCATCACTATATTCCACAAGGTCAATTTTTTCGCCATTAAGTTCGTTTATAATAGTGTTAATTCTTGTTCCACGATTTCCAACGCATGCTCCTATTGCATCAACATTTGGTTTATCTGTGAACACAGCAACTTTACAACGATTTCCTGCATCACGAGCAATGTTTTTAATTTTAACTTCTCCGCTTGCAACTTCTGGGATTTCAAGTTCAAAAAGTTTTCTAACAAATCCAATATTGCTTCTTGAAACCTGAATTTGTGGGCCTTTAAAACTGTCCTTAATTTTTTTGACATAAACCTTAACCCTGTCACCAACATTAAACTTGTCACCAGGAATTTGGTCGTTTTTCATTAAAGCTCCCTCAGTGTTTGTGCCAGCTATTTGAACAAAAACTGTGTCGCCATCAATCCTTTTGACAATTGTAGTCAAAAGTTCATCTTCTTTCTCTGCAAGTTCGCTTATTGCAGTTTGGCGTTCCATTTCGCGAAGTTTTTGCATAACAACCTGTTTTGCAGTTTGTGCAGCAATACGCCCAAAGTCTTTTGTTGTTTCTTCAACCATAACAATATCGCCAACTTTGTATGATTTTTTAAGTTCGCGTGCATCAGTCAAAGAAATTTGTTTATCAGGGTCTTCAACTTCATCAACAACCGTTTTATAAGAGTAGATTCTAATTGTGCTTCTCTCTGGATAAAGCTTCACCATTGCAGATTTTGCTTCTCCATACATTTTCTTATACGCAGATGTCAAAGCAGTTTCAAGTGTTTGAATAAATGTGTCTGCATCAATCTTTTTTTCAGTTTGAAGGTCTTCAAGTGCTTTAAAAAAATCTTTATTTACCATTTTATGTCTCCTTAATTCAATAATATTACTTTTAATTTTTAATTTTGCTTTTATAAATCAACAATTAAAACAAATATCAATTAACTTATTTAATTTATATTATCTTTTTTATCTTTCTAATTTTAATTTAATCAATATTTTGTGATTTTGAAAGAATAATTTTTTAATCAAACTTCTATAACCAGTTTAACATTTGCAATTTTTTCTCTTTCAAATGTGATTTGTTCTTTTTCTGTTTTAAGAGTCAAGTCTTTTTCTGTGAAGGAAATCAAATTTCCAACATAAACTTTATTTCCATTTTGTTTTGAGAAAAGAGTTACTTCAACTTTCTCATTCAAATGACGATTTAAATCACGATTTGTCTTTAGTGGTCTGTCCAATCCTGGTGAAGAAACCACCAAAGTGTAAGGTTTGTCATCTGTTGGATTTATCTCATCAAGAAGTGGGTCTATTTTTCTGCTTACAATTTCACAATCATCAATTGTCACCCCTTCATCTCTGTCTATTGTGAAAATAAGACTCATACCACCATTTTCTTTAACATATTCAACATCAACAAGTTCGTAGCCCATATCCTTTATGATGCCACCAAGTTTTTCTTCGCAAATTTGTTTAATTTTTGCCATAACTCCTCCACATCTTTTATCTTCCATATAAAGCAACGAGGAGGCAAAATTTTGCCCCCTCGCTAAGAAGTTATAGTTATTATAACCCATAGAAATAAATTATGCAAGTGTTTTGAATAATTTTTTGTTAAAATTTTTAATAATTTTAAATTCTATTTAATTTATGCATGTAAAGTTTAATATTAAATCCAAATTATTGTTCTATTTTATATAATATATATTATCAGAAAAAACAAAAAATCAAATTAAAGCATCAAATCAAAACTAAAAAATTAAACTTCATTGAGCCTTAACAGAACTTGTGCTGTTGCATAAGCATCATTCCATGCACGATGTGCTCCTTCTAATGAAATTCCAAGAACCTTTGTGACTGTGCCCAAATTGAAATGTGAAATTTTTAATCTTGCCACACGAGCCTCATTTAGAGTGTCAATAATATCATTATCAAAGTCTAGCCCAAGTAATGAAGCTTCTCGACGTATAAAATGAATATCAAAATCAAGAACATTATGTCCAGAAAGCACGCAACCTCTGGTAAATTCATAAAAATCACGAATAACAAGTTCAACTGGAGGTGCATCAGCCACCATATCATTTGTTATACCCGTTTTCTCTGAAACATCATAAGGAATTGGAATTGTTGGCTTAACAAACGACCAAAATTTTTCAACAATGTTTCCGTTTTCAATTTTAACAGCACCAATTTCAGTTATTTGAGATTTTTCACGATCAAGACCAGTCGTTTCAAGATCAAAAACAACAATTGTTTTTCCCATAATCTTGTTGTTATATTTATTTTTTCTTTCAAACATGCTGTTTTGTTCAAGAGCGGTTATTTTTTCAATTTGAACAACCCTGCCATATTCATCAATTTTAGGTTTATCTGATTTTTCTTGTGTTTGTTTAATTGGATTTGCAAGAGCAATTTTATCCACATAAAGTTGAAGTTTGCCAAGTTGATTTGTGCGAACATCACCATGCATAGCAACAAACATATTTTCTTCCAAGGCATCCATGTTTCTCTCATAGGTTTTAGGACAGAAATAGATTGCATCAAAACGACCATTTTTAATGTCTTGTAGAGATATGTTATAAAAGGATTTTTGTTCACCAATTCTTTTCCCTTTTTTGATAACAAATTCCTTACGTTCAATTTTCCTGATAAAGCCTGCAATAGTCACATTAGTTTTTTCTGTGCGAATGTTACTGACAAATTCTGGATAAACCACCTTGTCTTTAATAATTTTTTCATCAACACCTGTATCTTCCAAATTCTCTTTTTCTTCTTTTGAATTGTCGTCTGAGTTTGTTTCTTCTTTCAATATTTTTTCTTCTTCAGCCTGTTTTTCCTTGCTTTTTTCTTTTTCTTCTTTAAGCCCTTTCACGATTGGAGTTCCAGCAACTGTTTTCAAAATTTCAACACTATATCTCTTTACAACTTGATATGTTGCTTTCATTTGCACATTTTCAATGTCAACTTCATCAACAAGTGCAGAGTTTTCAACAGGAACGATAGTAAATTCGACAAGGAAATTTGATTTAAGATATTTTGCAAGCTCCCCTGCAATATCATGCTCTTTAAAAAGAATTTGAAGTCTTGGACTAAGTTCAATGCTTACACAAACATCAAGAGGACGAATTTCAATTTTTAAATTTTTTTCAGACATATAAGTGCTGACAAGCTTATATTTCTTCTCAAAAAATTCCAACACGGATTTTGTAATAAGTCTGCTCTCAACGAAAACCCTCATAAATTTCACTTTAAGTGACAATTTTTCAAGTGATAATTGCTCTTTAAGCCAATCAATAATTTCATTTTTTTGTTCAATAGAAAGTTCTGCATCTGTTGAAGGATATAAAAAAGTCACAACAAGAGAAGCCTCGTTTTTCTTCACAACCACACTTCTTAGGTTGAGATTTTGATACTTATCACCAAATTGGCGTTTAAAATCTTGTTCAAAATTCATACTTTTATTTTAAAAGAAAACTTGATTTTTGTCAAGCATTTAGAAATTGGATTTATCACAAAAAAAAAGAACAAAGAAGATTGTATTCTTTGTTCCATTAAAAACCCTAAAGCACAAAATGTAAAATATCAACAATAACAACAAACCCAAGCAAAACACAAAGCCCAACAAAATGAATTGTGCTTTCAATCTTTCTGTCAATAGGCTTGCCACGAATCCATTCAATCAAAGTGAAAAGCACATGCGACCCATCTAGTGCTGGAAATGGCAAAATATTGAAGACAGCAAGGTTTGCCGCAATTAAAGGAATGAAAACCAAAATATAAGACATGCTTTGTTGTGCCATTGTCGCAATGGTTGAAATTGTTGCAATTGTTCCACCAACTTGTGAAATTGGAATTTGGAAAGTGATAAGCATCCAAAGACTCTTCAAAACAACCCATGCAAAACCAAAAGCCATTTCAAAAGAACGACAAAAACCTTTCCATGCATTATAAACATAAGCCTTTGTTGTTGGAGTTTCACCTTCATCAGATTCAAGTCCAGTGCGTGTGTTTAAGACATCTTTGCCATCATTTGAAACCATTTCTGGAAAAACATAAATTGTCAAGTTTTCTGTTTTTCCGCTTCTTCTTACAGTCATTTTAAAGGAATAAAGGTTTTCTGAAGGAATTTCGTCAACAGTTTTTCCTTCATCAATAAAAGCCTGATATTCCTTTTTTGCTTTATTTCTCTCACTATTCACAAGATTGACATAATTTTCGCCAAAAGCAAAATCTATTTCTGTTCCGTTTATGTGAGTGATAACATCGCCTTTTTTAAATTCATTTACATACACTCCACCATCAGAAATAACATACTCCTGTCCAAAAGATATATCGCGAGTCAATTGAGGAACATCATAACCAATAGTTGAAAGAAGAATCCATGAAAATAAAATTGCTGTCAAGAAATTTGCAGTGACACCAGCAAAAAAGACAATTATTCTTTTCCATGGCTTTTGATTGTTGAAAGCGTTTTCGTCTTTAGTTTCTTTTTCATCATCTTCACCATAAAAAGCACAATAGCCACCAAGAGGAAAAGCTCGAAAAGAAAATTTCTCACCAGTTTTTTTGCTTGTTCGAGAAAAAAGTGCAGGACCAAATCCCACAGAGAACTCTGTTATTTTGAATTTTAGGATTTTCCCTGCAATATAATGCCCAAACTCATGAATAAGCACCATAAAGAGCAAAATCACAACAGCAAGCAAAATGTAAAGAACAATCATAACAATCCTTTAAAATTTTTATCGGTCTTTTGTTTTTTAACACAGAAAAGCAGAAAGACAATCTAAATTCATTACAACAAACAAATCCAAAAAGCAAGCAAAACAAAAGGGGCAACCAAAATGTAACTGTCAATTCTGTCAAGCATACCCCCATGTCCTGGCAAAATTCTTCCACTATCCTTAACATTTGCACGTCTTTTGATTAAACTTTCAAGAATGTCGCTGACCTGAGAAACGCATGAGCCAAGAGCAACAACAATCAGATATGCCCAAATAGGAAAGATTCCCAAAAAGCCCTGAAAGGCTTCAATGCATCCAAACACAAGATAAATGCAAGCACAAACAAGCACCGCCCAGACAACTCCACCGATAGCACCAGAAATTGTTTTATAAGGACTGATTTTTGGACAAAGTTTTTTTCCTTTAAAGAGTTGTCCCATAAGCATAGCAAAAGTGTCTGTTATCATTGGAATTAAAATTGCTGTCAATAGCAAGAAAACAGACGGATAGATTCCCATTCCATCAAGTTTCTCAAGAGGAAGTTCTCCAATATGGTTGACTAATATGAAGAACAAAAACAAGAAAGATGGGTAAACAAGACAAACAAAAGTGTTTAGAGCCTTTTTGAATGAAAATTTAAATAAACCGTCTTTAATTTTTCTTACAGCAATTTCGTTTAGAGTTTTCTTCTTAAATAGAATGCAATAAAGGAATGAGAATGCAGCAATAACAACCATAATTGCTAAGTCAATTAAGATTGTGTAAAGCACCCAAAAAAGATTTTTTGTTGTTTCACAGAAATAAATTCCCAGCAAATTCCCTGCAAAAATAAAAATAGGAGAAATTGTGACAACCCAATGGAAATGGTATCGTCCAATTTTTATAAAAAGTTTTGACATTTCAAAAACAGCAAAACAAGCAACAATTGTAAAGAAAACATCAAAAAACAAATCGCTGACATACACTTTCAGCACAAAAAGAAGTGCCAAAGTTAAGACTATCGCAACTGATGTGTAAATTCTTTTGCTCATTATTTTCCTCCAAATCGTCTATCTCTTTTCGTATAGGAATTAATTGCCCGATAAAGTGCTTTTTTGTCAAAATCAGGCCAATAAGTTTTTGTGAAATAAAGTTCACTGTAAGCAAGTTGGAAAAGCATAAAATTTGATAATCGAAGCTCATTGCTAGTGCGAATCAACAAATCAATATCTGGTGATGGAGCAGTATACAAATTGGCTTTTAAGTTTTCAACAGTCAACTTTTGTCCACTTTCAAAAACTTTGTTTCCAGCTTGAACAATATCGTCAAGTCCCCCATAATTTAGTGCCAAATTCACAACCAAACCTGTGCAATCCTTGGTTTTATTTTGAGCGACAATTATTGCATCTTGCAGTTCTTTTGGGAATTTAGAAATATCTCCAACCGCGACAAACTTTATATTTTTATCTAAAAATTTGTCTTCATTTTCTTTAAGAAGATTTTTTGCCACGTCAAAAATATATTCTATTTCTTTTTGCTCTCTTTTCCAATTTTCAGTTGAAAAGGCAAAGAAGGATGCATACTTAATTTCTTTGATTTCGCACAAATCAAGAATAAGATTTCTCAGTGCGATGCCCCCTTGCTTATGCCCAATCATTTTGTTTAAACCCTTTGAAGTTGCCCATCTTCTGTTTCCGTCCATAATGAAAGCAATATGTGTTGGAAACTTCAATGGTTTATTGAATAATCTTTTATTTTGAAACATTGTTCACCTAAAAAATTTTGTATCGTTCTTTTGTTCAGCTGTTCAGCAACTAAATTATTTCAAAATTTAGTGAAAATCATGCAAGAATATCAAACCTTCATGACTTCTTCTTCTTTTTCATCTGCAAGGGCATCGGAATTTGCAACATACTTGTCAATCTCTTTTTGGACTTGTTTTTCATAAGTTGCATATTCATCTTCGGAAATTGCACTATCTTTTTTTAAATCTTTTAACATATCAAGTGCATCTCTTCGAGCATTACGCATTGTGACTTTTGTTTCTTCACAAATTTTCTTAACATTCTTAACAATTTCACGGCGTCTTTCTTCTGTAAGCTGTGGGAAAACGAGCCTAATTGTTTTTCCATCATCAGTTGGAGTGATACCAATATCAGCTTGAGAAATTGCCTTTTCAACATTCTTTAATTGTGAGCTATCCCAAACACTGATGTTAAGAATTCTTGCTTCACTAACTGTGACAGTTGCCATTTGAACAATTGGTGTTGGAACACCATAATATTCAACCATAACCCTGTCAAGAATATGAGGATTTGCACGACCTGCTCTGATAACAAGATATTCATTTTGTTGATGTTGATATGCCTTTTCCAAATCATCATTCAAGTTCATGAAAATTTCTTCAATCATTTCTTCCATTTTATCTATAAAACTCCTTATATGTTATAATAACATATTAGATTACAATTTGCAAACAAAATTACAAAAGAAAAAACAGCAATTTTGCTGTTTTAAGTCGTCTAAACGATTATAAATTAAAAAAATCAAAGTTATGTAGATTTAAAAATAATTAAAATAACTATTTTGTCAACTCATCAACAATATTATGGGCAACACCATTCAAAACTTGCTTGTAATCACAACTTTTTGCTTCTTTCAAAGACATTTCTTTACCATTTGGCTTTGAAAGAGTTATAACAGTTCTGTCAGCAATTTCAAAATGTGCCGAAGAATGCATATCAAAATCTAAAGATTTTTTCATAAAACTCATTGCTTGCCTTTCTGTTGATTTATCTAAACCATAAGAAGGAAGCAATTTTTTATATTCAAAAATCAAGAAATCTTTGGAAAGTTTTAAGTTAGACAAAGGACAAAGTTGATATACAATTGTCTGCCCCTTTTCTTTTAAAAGAAATTTAAGAGTTCCAATTTCATTCATTGAAAAATCACTAATGAAATTGCTTGGAAAATCAACCACACAATTTTTGTCAACATTCGCATTAACTTCTGTCAAAATATCTTTTTTTGTCATTTTAAATTTGTATTTATCTCTGACAATTTTGTCAAAATCAACAAGCTTATAGCCTAAATCATCTGCAACACGTGCTGACACAATGCTTTTTCCAACAAGTGATGCTCCAACAAAACCAACAATCATATTTATACTCCTTTGAAAAAGTATAACACAGTGAAAGTCATGTGTCAATATCAAAATTAAAAAAATGTTTATAATTCCAATTCAAAACAAAAAAATCACACCAAAATGGTGTGATTTTTTTGTTTTAATTAAATTCTTCTGCAACAACCTAACATCGCAGAAAAGCATGTAAAATTTCTTGCTTAATCCAATTTTGCTTTGGTGCAAAATGAAGTTTTATCATCACTCAATCACTTACATTCAGCAAGCAGAGTTTAGCAAAAATATTACTTTCCAGCCATTTGTTTTGCAACTTCTTCTGCCAAGTTGTCATTTCTTTTTTCAAGCCCTTCACCAAGTTCGTAACGAACAAATCTTCTAATTGAAAGTTTTTCACCAATTCTAAGAGTTGCTTCTGTCAAAAGGTCTTTTATTGTTATGTCTGGATTTTTAACGAAATGTTGATTTAAAAGACAAACATCTTCATAATATTTTTTAATTCTTCCTTCAATCATCTTGTCAACAATGTTTGCAGGTTTTCCTTCGTTGATTGCTTGAACACGTAAAATTTCTTTTTCAGCTTCAAGTTCACTTGGGTTAACATCAGCTTCATTGACATATTTAGGGTTTGCAGCTGCAATGTGCATTGCAATATCTTTTACAAGAGCTTGGAAATCATCGCTCTTTGCAACAAAGTCTGTTTCACAATTAACTTCAACAAGAACACCAATTTTTCCGCCCATGTGAATATAACTTGCAACCATACCTTCGCTTGCAATTCTGCCTTGTTTTTTATCGACAGCTTTAAGTCCACGTTCTCTTAAAAGAACAATAGCTTTTTCAAAATCTCCATTTGCATCAGTAAGTGCTTTTTTGCACTCCATCATTCCAACGCCCGTCTGTGCACGTAATTTTGCAACATCTTGTGCTGTGAAACTCATAATTTTATTCTCCTTTTTAATTAAAATCATAATTTTTCTAAAAAGATTAGACAAACAAATAATTAGATAAATGTTATATAAATATAACTTATTTTCATATTATATTGTGAATTAACAAGCATTTTAAAATTTTCACTTTTTCAAAATGCTTGCTGTTCCACAATTAAATTATTCTGTTTTCTGTTCTTCTTTTGTTTTTGGTGCTTTACGAACAGACTTTTCTGATGCATCAGATTTTTCTTCAGACTTAACTTCTTCAGTTTCTGTCTTAGATTCATCTTCTTTCTTTACTGCAGGTTTTCTTTTCATAGGTTTCTTTGCGGAAGACTTAACTTCTTCGCCAGCTTCAGCAAGTTCAACACTTGGTTTAGCTGAACCCAAAAGGCTTTCAAGGTCAACAGCTTCTTCTGTTGCAGATTCTTCATCTGTTTTCTTCATGGAAACGCCTTCGCGTGCTTCAATAACAGCATCAGCGATTGCACTTGCAATAAGTTTAACTGAACGAATTGCATCATCATTTCCTGGAATAACAAAATCAACTCCACTTGGATCACAGTTTGTGTCAACAAGGCTGACAACTGGAATTCCAAGAATTTTTGCTTCATGAACGCAAATCTTTTCATTTGTTGGGTCAACAACAAAGATTATTCCTGGAAGTTCTCTCATTTCTTTGATTCCGCCAAGATTTTTTTCAAGTTTGTCACGTTCTTGTTTAAGAAGTGCAACTTCTTTCTTAGGCAACAAATCAAATTCTCCAACTTTTTCCATTTGGTTTAATTTGTTGAGTCTTTCAATTCTGTTGCGAATTGTTTTGAAGTTTGTCAAAGTTCCACCCAACCAACGAGTGTTGACATAGAACATTCCACATCTTTCTGCTTCTTCCTTAATTGCTTCTTGAGCTTGTTTTTTTGTTCCAACGAAAAGAACATTCTTTCCTGTTGCAACAACATCACGAACAAAAGTGTAAGCTTTGTCCACCTGTTCACTTGTAACTTCCAGATTGATGATATGAATATCATTTCTTGCAGTGAAAATGTATTTTTTCATCTTAGGATTCCACTTTCTTGTTTGATGACCGAAGTGAACCCCTGCTTCCAAAAGTTGTTTCATTGAAATAACTGACATAATTTCCCTCCTGTTTTTAATTTCTTCCTTGAAGTATTCTCTTGACAACAACCCAAGACATTAGAACAAAAATCTAAAAATCTTTGACATAACTGAAAATTCGAGTGTGAGAAAATCAAATTATCCAAGTCAGTTATGCGTTCAGGCAACAGCGTCAAAATGCCCCTCAAGTGATTTTTTGTCTTCAATGACTGGATTAGTTTAGCATAATGAAAAACAAAAATCAAGTTTTTTGACAAAATTTTTATTTTTATTTAAAACATTTTTTGAAAATTATATTTAAAACTAGAACAAATAATTTTCAACATCTTTTTAACAAATACGAAATCATCTATATGTAATATTTATTATTAATAAAGTTTTAAACTTTGAACCAACTATTGCAAAAAAACATATTGACAATTAATGAAAAATTTGTTAAAATAGAAAAACAATAAAGCAAATTTTCACGGAGAAACACAATGAAGTTATATGATTTATTATTAAAAATTAAAGAGGAAGAAACAGAAAATAGTAGAAGAACCATACAAGCAATTCATGACTTGAATGAACTTTATACCAAAACCAATAATATGTTTGAAAGAATTGAAAAGGCATTTAAAAATGGAGATATTTCCGAAGAAGAATACAGGATTCAAAAGAATGCTTATATCAAGAAATCTGAAGAAAAAGTAAAAGAGCAAGAAAAAGTTTTTCATAAAACATCAAAAAAATATGCAGATATGTTGACATCACTTTATAATTGCAGAGCCTTTATCAGCAATAATATGCTCCTTGAACTTTTAAAAACTTCAACAGGAAAAGATTGGATAATTGAAGAAAAAATTAATCCTGGAAAATATGGTGGAGGAGTTTTTGTTCCTGCCTCAATTGACTTAAGATTGAAAAATGAAGATGGAGAAAATTATCCACTTCAAGGAAAGGGCTATGGAAATGACTTAGAACAAGCTCGACAACATCTGAGAAATATAAATTGGTTTCAAGAGTTCATTCAAGCAAGAGAATTCAATGGAAATTTATGCTATGCTGAACATTGTGGATTAGCAATTCCAAAACCAGTTGTAAAAGCCTTATTAAATTTCTTTAAAAAAGTTGATGTTGATGAAAACAATCTTGAAAATCTTTCTTTTGAAAGCAAAAAAGATAAAGATATTGATAAAAAAGAAGAATTTCTTAAACCTCACAACCTTTATTATAGGTTTATGAAAGATAAAAAAACAAAAGAATTATCTGAAAAAACAACAAAATTTTTTAACACAAATGATAATGGAAAAGAAAAAAAATAAAGTATTTTATAAATTATGTTTAAAATCTTAATCTTAAAATAAAAAATTAAAATCCTTAAATAAAAATCTTAATTGGATATTACTAAATTTTGTATTAAAAATTTAAAATAAAATCAAAATTAATTTAATTTATTAAAATAAAAAATAGCAGAAAAATCTGCTATTTTTTTTAATTCTTATATTTTATTAAAAATTTCTATTTTTTTATATTTTTTGAACATTTTTATTTCATAAATATTGTCAAAAACATTCCACTTGCAACTCCAATGAAATATTGCAGAAACAATATTGCCAAATTTTGGAGTGCTTTTTTCTTGTTCTTACTCCATAAAATGACAAGTCCAACACCTGCCCCAGCCGTCAATCCTGCAACAAGTGCTGGAAAGGATAAAATTGGTCCTGCAACACTCGCACCTATATAAAGTTCGACAAGCAAAACAGACGATGCACAATTTGGAATAAGTCCAATCAAACTTGCAAGCAAAATTTGAATATAAACATTTGTGCTTAACAGATTTTTAACAGCATCAACTCCGCCATAAAAATTTACTGTTGAAATGATAAAATTTAAAATAAATGTTGCAACAAAAATATAAATCAAAATGCTAAAAGTATGCAAAAATGCATCTAAGAAAACATTATTGACGCAACACTCACCATTCTCGTGTCCGCACTCATCATCACAACTATCTGTGTGAATATGTCCACATGTATGATGTGTGTGTATATGCTGTTCACCATCATGATGATGTTTTTCAAAATGATTTTCTTCAATTTCTTGTCCTAAATTTTTACCTGTTTTATTTGTTTTCTCAGAATTATTTTTTTCTAAATTTTTGTTATCATTTTCTTGAAAAATTGTTTTATTTTCATAAAATTGCAATTTTTTTTCAGTTTTTAAGTCATTTTTTAATAAAATTTCATCATTTTTTGAATTTTTAACATTTTGAGAATTTTGCAATTTTTTTGTTTCTAATTTTGAATAACCCGTCAAACAAATGTCAATTAAACACCCCCAAAAAACAGCCAAAGCAACTTTTATTGCAATCAAAATTAGAAGGTCAACAATTTTTTCTGGATTTGAAATCATAATTGGAATTGCTTCATCTGAGGTTGCAACAAACACAGCAATTAATGTGCCAAGTGTCACAGATTTTTGAGAATAGAAATCTGCAATCACTGATGAAAATCCACATTGTGGAATACAACCCAAAAATGCTCCAAAAAGCACTCCTGTTTTATTTTTTCTGAGAAGTAATTTTGAGAATTTATGAGTATGGTCATGTGACAAGAAAGACACTAAAAGATATGACAAAAAAAGAATGGGCAGAACCTTCAAACTGTCCACAACTGCATCATAAAGACTTTCAACAAAAATCTGTTCCAATATCCACCCCAATTTTAACTTTTTAGATTATCATTTTGATTATTATTATAGCATATTTGATTTCCTATTACAAGAGATATTTGTTAATTTTGCTTAACTATATACAAAATTATTATAATATAAATTTCTTGACATTAGTTGCAAAATTATGATAAAATGCATAATGCAATATATTGAATGATTTATAGAAGGTGTTTTATGGAAAAGAAAGAAAAAGAAATTGCACTAAAACTTTGCAATGTAAACAAAAAATACAAACTTTCAAATCATGAATATTTTCAAGCCCTTTATGATATTAATGCCGAATTTGAAAAAGGCGAGCTTGTTTCTATCGTTGGAGAGAGCGGAAGTGGAAAATCCACCCTTATGAACTTGATTGGTGGACTTGACAGTGATTTCACTGGAGATATTTTTGCTGGCGATGAAAATTTGAGAGAACTTAAAGACAAACAACTTGACAAATACCGCAAAAATCATGTCGGTTTTGTTTTTCAGTCATTCAATTTGATTTCTCATCTTTCAATCTTAGATAATGTCACCCTTTCTCTCACTCTTTCAAATGTTGGAGAAAAGGAAAAAATTGAACGTGCAACAAAAATTTTGGAACGTGTTGGACTTTCAACACAATTAAAGAAAAAGCCAACACAACTTTCTGGTGGGCAAAAACAGAGAGTTGCAATTGCAAGAGCCCTTATAAATGATCCTGAAATCATCATTGCAGATGAACCAACTGGGGCACTTGACAGTCAAACATCAATGCAAATTTTGGAAATATTAAAAGAAATTGCTGACAGTGGAAAACTTGTGATAATGGTCACTCACAGTGAAAAGGTTGCATCAATTTCTTCAAGAGTTATTGAAATATCCGATGGCCGAATCATTGGTGACAGAATAAATAAAGACTATAAGAGAAACAAAGGTTCTCTTCTTGCAAACCTTGAAGAAGAGAACACTTCCCAAGACAAGACAGAAGAAACATTTGAAGAAAGAAGCATTGATGAACAACTTAAAGTTTTGTCAGAAAAGGAAAATGATAAAATTGAAAAAGAAAATGTAAAAAAACAGAAAAGGAACTTTAAAAACTTTAAAGAAAAACAAACTCTTTCTCTTTGGTCTGCAATAAAACTATCTTTCCACAACATGTGGGCAAGTAAAACGAAAAACATATTGATGTCAATTGGCGTTGCGATAGGAATTGGAAGTTTGATTTTGATGATGTGTTTTTCAACTGGAATCACAGACTTTATCACAGACACAATGAAATCGTATTCTGACCCAACAATCGTCACAATATCACGAAAGAACAAAGACAAAAGTGGACTTTTAGGCAGTCTTGACTATTTGCCTTTTGACGAAGAACACCCAACCACAGTTGACACTGGCATACTTGCTGATGTTAATCAATATCTTAAAGAAAATAATGTGAAATGGAACGGTGAACTTTATCAAATCACACAAGATAATGTTACTTTTGGATTTAATATAATCACTCTTCAAGGGGCTGAAGTTTCTTACACAAACTCAAACGGAGAAACAAAGACTTTGCCAATTTATTGTGTTTACAGTATTCCACCTTATTACACTGAAAAAAATATTGTTGAAGGTGAAAGAAGCCAACCACCTGTTCTTGATGAAGGAAACAATTTGACTAGCGGTGGCGGATTTATGTTTACGCAAGCAATTTACGAACTTATTGAAGAGCCAATTGGTGAAAATGTAAAGATTTCAATTATGCTCCAAACTGGTGTAAACAATGAAAAACAGCCACCTGAACCAATCTACTCAACCTTAACTGCTGAGGACAAAATCTGCGGAATTATGGACACTTCCGTTATGTCAGGATATTTGGTGCTTTATGTTGATTATGACTATCTTGAGCACATTTTTATCACAAAAGGTGGAGATAAAGCAAAAGACATTTTTGCTCCAACAATTCTTTATATCAACACCCCTGATGAAAGCATAACAAATAAAATCAACACATACCTTGCAACACGCGATGACTATAAAGGCTCAATTGAAGATCAGTTTGCTGGAATGTTTAACAATATGTCGTCTGTTATCGGAACGTCACTCATTGTGATTTCCTGCATATCCTTGTTTGTTTCTGCAATGATGATATTGGTTGTTCTTTATATGAGTGTCACAGAAAGAACAAAAGAAATTGGCGTTTTGAAAAGTATTGGTGCAAGACGCAAAGATATTCGCCGTATTTTCACAAGTGAAAGTTTCCTGATTGGACTTCTAAGTGGTGTTGTTGGAATTTTGTTTAACCTTTTACTGACACTTATCGTTTGGGTTGCTTTGACAAGCACAATAGGGCTTGCTCCAATTTCATATCGATGGTGGTATTTTGTGG
Source organism: uncultured Clostridia bacterium (assembly GCA_947591785.1). Taxonomy (GTDB): domain Bacteria; phylum Bacillota; class Clostridia; order Christensenellales; family UBA1242; genus Caccovivens. The sequence continues at coordinate 37,386 of CANQDK010000009.1, forward strand.
TTGCTGTTCTTGTTGCAGTTTTCATTTCAATGGTTTCTGGACTTTACCCTGCAAACAAGGCTTCAAAACTCGATCCAGTGGAAAGTTTGCGTCGCGAATAATTATAACCAAAAAGCATACCCCTCATTTTTGCGAGGGGTTTCTTTTAAATACCCAATTAAATATACAATTTTTGATTAAAGTAAAAGTAATAATAGATTAAAAATTTGAAAAAAAATTTACAAACATAAAAAATAGATAACAGTAATTTAGAAAAAATGTAAATACAGAAATTGCAAAACAAAGAGAGAAAAAAAATTTGACTAACAAAGAAAAAATTAACAATTAAAAAATAAAAATCAAAAATAAAAAATCAAAAATCAAAAATAAAATGGGAAAATAAAATGAATAACATTAAAAAATTTTTACATGATAATGCAGATTTTGGATATGCCAACTTCAGTAAAAAGACAATATTTTCAAAATATCCAATTCTTGGAGTTAGGATTCCTGTTCTGCGTAAATTCGCCAAAGAACTTGAACCTGAATATATCGAACTTGAACAACCCACACTCTCCCATGAAGAAATCCTTCTCTATGGCTTTTCGGCAAGTGAAATTAAAGATGAAAATGAGCAGTTGGAATATTTAAAAAATCTTCTTCCTTTTTTTGATAATTGGGCAACTTGTGACTTGGTTGTAGGCTCAATGAAATCTCTATGCGGCGAAAAGTCGTATAAATTTTTCACACACTTAGTCACCAGCAATAATGAATATTCAATAAGGGTTGGCATTGTTGGATTAATGAAGTTTTTCATAAAAAGTGACAAAATTCTTGAAATATTACAAAATATTAGAAAAATTCAAAACAATGCTTATTATGTCAAAATGGCGACAGCGTGGTTTTATGCGGAATTATGCACTGTTAATTTTGACTTTGCAAGAACTGAAATCAAAAATTGTCAAGACTTATTTATAAAAAACAAAGCAATAAGCAAAGCAAATGAAAGCTTTAGAGTCACAGCACAACAAAAGAAACTTTTGAATGATTTAAAAACAAAATCTTGTTGAAGCAAAGTGACTAATAAATTTCCCTTCTTGAATGGCGACTGACACTTAATGCAACTCCAACACCTGCCATAAACACAGCAACAGATGTTCCCCCGCTTGAAATGAACGGTAGCGGAAGTCCAGTTGGTGGAATACTTCCCGTCACAACAGCAATATTTAGAAGTGTTTGAACCGCAATCACAATTCCAACCCCACAAGCAAGAATACATCCAAACCTGTCCTTTGCATTAAGTCCAATTTTAAACAAACAAAACACCAAAGCCAAAAAAATTGAAATTAAAATAACACAACCAACCAGTCCAAACTCTTCGCCAATAACTGAGAAAATAAAGTCGCTTTCTGCAAATGGTAAAAAGAGATATTTTTGACGAGATTGAAAAAGTCCAACGCCAAAAAGCCCTCCATTTCCAAGTCCATACAAAGATTGAATAAGTTGAAAGCCCTCTCCTTGCGGTGTTGCCCAAGGGTCTAAGAACGCAAAAAGGCGTTTCATTCTATATGGCTCAGCCAATATCAAAAAAGGAATTGCGGCTCCTCCTGCACAAGAAAACATAAGTGCATGTTTTTTGCTTATGCCACCAACAATTAACATAAAAAATGTGACAAATCCAAGACACATAGTAACACTCATTGATGGCTCAATAATAACCAACAAACATAGCATTCCTGCAACCGCAAGTGGTGGAATAAGCCCCTTAAAAGTTTTGACTTTTGCGTGTTTTTCAGAAAGATAATATGCCAAAAAAAGAACCAAAGAAAACTTTGCTATTTCGCTTGGCTGTAAGGAAATTCCAAAGAAATTTACCCAGCGATTTGCACCATAACTTTGAACACCAAACCCAGGCACAAACACCAGAACAAGCAAAATAGCACTTGTGCATAGCACCCACCAGCGGTATTTTTTCAAAACATGATAATCAACAAAAGCAAAGAAAAACATCGCACAAATTCCAAGCACAACTCCAAAAATTTGTTTATATAAAAAGAAATATTGATTTGAATAGCGATACTGTGCTGAATAAGAGCTTGCACTGAAAACCATCAAACAGCCAAAACCAACAAGAATAAGAACGAGTGAAACAACTGCTATTTCTGTTTTTGAAAAAACATTAATTTTCTTTATGCTTGTCCAAATTGTGGAAACAAAATCAAACCTTTTTTCTTGTTTTTTCTTTACAGAGATTGCTTTTTGTTCCTTCTTTTTTTCACGCATTTTGAGTTTATTGAGTTTATTTTCAACATCTTCTTCCCTATGTTTTAAATGAAAAAAACTTTTTTTATGTTTTGGTTTAACGGATTCAAAAGATTTCTTATTATTACCTTGTTTAGACAAATCTTTTTTTATATGTGAAGATGATTTTTTCACTTAACCTCCACCCCAGTGTCAAAAAAATTTCCTAGCACTATTTTTTTGAAAGCATCGCCACGTTCAGCATAACTTTGAAACTCGTCAAAACTTGAACAAGCAGGTGAAAGTAAAACATAATCTCCTTTCTCTGCTTCTTTCATTGAAAATTTTACAGCCATTTCAAATTTTGAAAATTCTTCAGTGTTATATCCAAACTTTTGTGCAGATTTCATAATATTTTCAGCTTCGGCACCAAAGCAAACAACCATTTTTATTTCATAACCAATTTTAAAAAAGTCATCGTAATCAATCTCTTTGCTTTGCCCACCCATAAGAAGAATAATTTTTTCATTTTTAAAGGCATCAACACAAGCAATAGTTGATGCAACATTTGTTGCTTTACTGTCATCAATAAATGTCACTCCAAAAACAGTACCAATTTTTTCCATTCTGTGATGAGCAGGTATAAAATTTTTTATTGCAGTGAAATAACTTTCTTTGTCAATTTTAAAAGGACTTGTCAAAGCCACACTTGCAAGAACATTCTCCAAATTTTTTTCTCCAATAAGAGAAATATCACTTAAATCAATGATTTTCCTTCTGTTGTTGAAGATTTGATTTTTGTAAATATAAGTGCCTCTTTTAAGAATATTTTTTGAAAAATACTTCACTTTCTTATGCAAGACTAGTTTTTTTGCAACATCATCATCAAGATTTAAAATCAATAAGTCATGTCTTTTTAATTTTGAAGCGATTTTGCTCTTAACATCAAGATATTCTTTGAAACTCCCATGCCTATCCAAATGATCTGGCTTAACATTCAAAATTGCGTTTATGTCGGCTCTAAAATATTTGCTTGTTTCAAGTTGAAAATTTGACACTTCGCACACAACAACCGAATCTTTTGTTGTTTTTTCACATATTGAAGAAAAAGGTAATCCAACATTGCCACATAAAAATGTTGTGTATCCCGCAACCTTCAAAATTACATTTGTGAGCATACACACAGTTGTTTTTCCATTAGTTCCAGTCACGGCAATAATTTTTCCTTTGGAGTTTAAATAAGCCAAATCAATTTCCGAAATGACAGGTATTTTCTGTTGTTCAAACCATGAAAGAAGAGTGTTCCCCAAACATTTAATACCAGGACTGACAACAACCAAATCCCAATTTTTTTTAGGATTTCTTTCAAAACCAATATAATCAAAAAATCTCACATCATCGTCATAGAAGCTTATATGTGCTCCGAGGTTTTTTAAAAGTTTGATAGCAGAACGTCCACTGTCGCCAAGTCCATAAACCAGAACATGTTTGTTTTTTAATTTTAATTTCATTCTTGCCTCACAAGGTGGCAAGAACTCCAATTAACACCGCCAAAGAAACTGCCACCGTTATAACTATATATACGATAACAATTCGATTTTCATTCACTCCTTTTTGTTCAAAATGATGATGAAGCGGAGCCATTAAAAACACACGTTTTTTTGTTCGTTTATAGTGTAAAACCTGAATTATAACAGAAAGTGCAGAGAGAACAAAAACAACTCCCATAAGAGGAATCAAAAGCTCAAGCCCACACAAACAGGCAACAACACCAATAAACCCTCCAAGTGCAAGCGAGCCTGTGTCACCCATAAAAATTTTTGCTGGAAAACAATTAAACATTAAAAATCCCAAAAGCCCACCTGCAAGTCCAAAGCAAAGCATTGCAAGGTTGCTTGACTGCGGATTGCTTATGCCCCCAAAAACCGCCAGAATGATACCAAAAATAACAACATAAACAAAGGTTGTTCCGCCCGCGAGTCCGTCAAGGCCATCAGTCAAATTTACACTGTTGACAGTTGCAACAAGAACAAAAATCACAAGTGGCAAAACGCCCCAACCAATATCAAATTCAATTCCAAAAAACCATAAAGAAGTTTGTCCAGAAAGATAAACAAAAATCGCAACAATAAGTGCTATACCAACTTGTCCAATAATTTTTTGATAAGGTTTCAGTCCTTCATTATGGTGAAAATGGACTTTTAAAAAATCATCAAGAAAACCTAGCAGCCCATAGGCAATTGTCACTGCAACAGTGAAGAAAGCAAGGAATGTTTCCTTATCAAACAAAAAAAACAAAGAGAAAACAAGTGGCAAAAGAAAAATAAATCCCCCCATTGTTGGAGTTCCCTCTTTTGAAGCATGCTTGTCCACATAATGTAAAATGCTTTGAGACGCATGAAGTTTTTTGCATAGCATAAGCACAACAGGTGCAATTACGGAAGCAAAAAACAAACACAGAAGCCCACAAGCAATATACTTTATCACCATAGATTCAAATCCCCCTATTTTTTGCAAGGTTACATTCCTTAAATATTTTTGACACAACATCAAAATCATTGTAGGCAATTTTATTATTGTTTATTTCTTGAAATTTTTCAGCACCCTTTCCTGCAATAATAACTATATCTCCAAGAGAAGCCATAGAAATCATCTTTTTAATAGCTTCTTCGCGATTAGGCTCAACAAAATGAGGTTTTTTCATTCCAGACTCAATGTCTGCGATAATATCTTGCGAGCGTTCATTTCTTGGATTGTCGTCAGTCAAGCAAACAAAATCCGCAAACCTTTCGGCAACCTCTCCCATCTTATGCCTTTTGTCTTTGTCACGATTTCCGCCACAACCAAACACAATGAAAACTTTTTTATCTGTCAAATTTCGAGCAGTTTTTAAAACATTCATCAAACTATCTGGCGAATGAGCAAAATCAATAACAACAAATTTTCCATCAATGTTGGTGACATTAAATCTTCCTTCAACAGGGAGCATAAAATTAAGCCCAGATGATAGTTCTTCATCAGAAAGTCCGAGCCTTTTGCAAACTGTAAGTCCTGCCAAGGAATTATAAACATTATATTGCCCTATTAAGTTGGTTTTTATGTCCATAACACTATCACAAATGTTTGCATAAAATCGACTTCCATTCATATCACAAAACACATCAACAGCAAAAGAATCTGAAGGAGCAAAAATTCCATAGGTGACAAAAGGAACTTCACAATTTCCAATTAATTTCATAGCATTATTGTCATCAGCACACAAAACCGCTTTCTTTATATATTTTTTTGAAAAAAAAGAAAGTTTTGTTTCAACATACTTATCAAATGTTTTGAAATAATCCAAGTGATCTTGAGTGATGTTTGTTAAAACACCAATGTCAAATTTAATACCTTCAATTCGTTTTTGCTCAATTGCATGTGCGGAAACTTCCATAACCACATATTCCACGCCACTATCTTTCATATCTTTAAATGTTTTATGCAAAAAATCTGCATCAGGAGTTGTCAAAGGGCAGTCAAAATGTTGGCCATTGAAAGTGACACCATTTGTGCCAATAACACCAACTTTTTTTCCACTTCTCGACAATATTTCTGCAATAATGTGTGAAGTTGTTGTTTTTCCATTTGTGCCAGTCACCCCAATAATTTTCATATAGTCACAAGCATTTTCATAGAAATTTTTGCATGCAACAGAAAAACTTTCTCGCGAATTTTTCACTCGAATTGAATGTTCAAGTGGAAGATGAAATTCACTTACAACAGCAACTGCACCATTAGATTGAGCCTCTTTGCATCTTTCAAAAGCATCTTTAAGATTTTTGCTAAAACAAAAATAGACATCTCCATGTTTAGCTGTCTTACTATCACGACAAACATTGTTCACTTCAAAATCAAGATTACAATTTTTTCTTGCATTGATAAGATTTTTCAACAACATGGCAAACAACCTCCAATAAATTTTTATTATAATATTTTAATTCAAGCAACATCGCAATGTTTCCAACCTGTCAAAACTATCAAAAAAAAGACAAAAAAAGTGGAGTCCTTCTTTTGAAAAATCAAATAAAAAAATATTAAAATTGTCTTTTTTTTAACTGTCTTTTTTTATAATCAAATTATCAAAAAAAACGTGTAAAATCCTTCTGCAATTCAATTTTTGAGAAATTTATCTATTTTTTCACTCTGTCCATGGCATTTTCAAAGATAGAAAGAGCATCACTTTCAAAATTTCTTATAAATTTTTTCTCATCTTCTTTGATTCTAACGCTTTCTTCAATCAAACAATTAAGCAGTTCTTTAAAAGGAACTTCCTTAAAAAGATAAAATGCAAGAGAGCCAGGAATCGTGTTTGCCTCATTAACATAAAGTTGTTTTTCTTTTTCGTCGTATAGGAAATCAACCCTAACAATCCCCTTACAGTCAAAAAGAGAATATATCTTTTCTGTCAAAGAAATAATTTTGTTTTGGAGTTGTTTTTCTGGTTCACAAAAACTCAAAGAACGAGAGGTATATTTGTCATCAAAAGAATAAATTTCTCCACGATTGTTCACTTCGTTGACAGAAGAAACAAACATTCTTCCCTTATAAAATAAGCATGCACAATTAAACTCACGCAAATTTTGAACAACTTTTTCAATAACAACTTTATTGTCAAATTTAAAAGCAAGCTGAACTGCCTTTTGAAGTTGAGAAGGATTTTTACAAATAGAAATTCCAATTGAACTTCCAAGATTAGCTGGCTTAACAACAAGAGGAAAACCCATCTTTTTTGTTTCTTTTTCAAAATCTTCATCAGGTTTAATCACGCAGAAAGAAGGAGTTTGAATTTTGTTTGCTTGCAGAACATATTTAAAAAATGCTTTATCCATACAAATTGCACTTGAAGTTAATCCTGGAGAAGATTCTCCAACCCCACAACATTTAGAAACTCCCTGCACTGCACCATCTTCACCGAAAGCACCATGGCAACAATTCAAAACAGTCAAAACCCTGCATTTTTCAACAAATTTATGCCCTTTCTTTTCCAGTAAAACATTTTGTCCCAACAGAAATGTGACTTCATGTCTGTTTTTTGCAAGTTTTTCAAAATTGTGATAAATGCTAATGTCTTTCAAATTATCAGCAATCCACCAACCCCCGCTTCTATCAATATAACAAAGAAGATAATTGAAACCAGTTGGAAGATTTTTTATAGTTTGCATAGCGGTAATGATTGAAATGTCATGTTCGACACTTTGCCCACCAAACAACACAAGAATTTCGTTTTTCATATTAGATAGATATGCACAAACAAAACCAAACGTGAAAAGTTATATATCCTTTCAAAAACATTTAAATAAAATTTAAAAACAAAACAAAAATATTAAAACGAAATTAAACATATCAAACAAATTTGATTATTTAAAGCAAAGAACATAAGTAAAATTTTAATTTAATATATATTAATATTTTTAATTTAATAAATAATAAATATAATCTTAATTTAAAACAATTATCAAGTAAAATTTTAAAAAAGTTACAAGAAAATTATAACAACACCCCAAAATCCAATAAAAAAAGGAGAATTTGACTCCTTTAATTAAGCTTTTTAAAGCAATTCAAACAACTTTTCTTTATATTCCTCTTCTGTAATAAGTCCATTGTCACGCATACGTTTCAAGTCTTCAATTCTCTTTACTTTTTCTTCGTAGGCTCTGTCATTTTTTATTTCTTGTTTTTCTTCTCTTCTCAAATCTTCTTTAGAATTCATAACAACAATGTCAGGGATAAACATTGAAATAAACAACAAAATCCAAGAAAGCCAACCACCGCACACAACAACAATAATGAACCCTGCAATATAAAGTGACTGAGAAACTCTAAAATATTTTCCTTTACTTCTGACCGACCAAATAAGCAAAAAGCTTCCAACAAAACCCGCAACAAAGGAAATAATGGTGTAAACAATATTTGTTGAATAGGTTAAGAAGTATAAATAATCTGCATACTGAATCAAAACTTCTCTATTAGTCAAAAGAAGAATTGACAGAATTAAAGTTACAACAACACTTATAAGGTTGATAATTGCAGAAGCAAGAATAAGATTTCGTTTGGTTTTGTTCATATACATATCAAAAACTCCCTCTAACAAATTTAGACTAAACAGGGAAATTCCCAAATTTACAATTATAATATAATATCATTATGTGAAAAATTTGTCAAACTATTTTGAAATGTTGAAAAAAAACGCTAAAATGTAACTGTGTTAAGGAGAAGAATATGAATCCACGAAAAAGAACAATTGTTATTACTGGTGCTTCCAGTGGACTTGGGAAAGGTATTAAAGAAAAATTTAAAGCAAAAGACGATTTTGTCATAGATATTTCTCTCCAAGGAACAGATTTTTGTTGCGATGTCTCAGACTATAAAAAACTTAAAGAGGTTTTTGAAGAAATCAAAAATAAGTATGGCCAAATTGATATGTTAATAACCTGTGCTGGCTATGGCTTAAGTGGTGCAGTTGAACTTTTAAGTGAAGAACAAACAAAAAAACAATTTGATGTCAACTTTTTTGGCACAGCGAATGCGTGCAAATATGCTCTCCCAATAATGAGTGAAAATGGCAAAATTATAATAGTTGCTTCTGCAACAGCACTTTTTCCAATTCCTTTCAAGGCGTATTATTGTGCAAGTAAATCGGCAGTTGACAGTTTTGCTCAAAGTCTTAGAATGGAACTTTCAAAAACAAATATACAAGTGACTTCAATATGTCCTGGAGATGTTCGCACAAATTTCACAGAAAATCGAGTTAAAGTCTATGAAACAAATGAAAGGTATAAAAACGCAATCCAACTTTCCACTCAACCAACAGAAAAGACAGAAAGTCGTCGAATGAGTCAACAGTATGCCGTAGATAAAATGTTTAAAATCTGTGAAAAAAAACATCTTAAACCAAGATATATTATAGGCAAGCAATATAAATTCTTCAATTTTGCTCGAAAAATAATGTCAAAAAATGCAATGGTAAAAGTTTTAACAAAATTCTTTTACAAAACAAAATAAAGATTTCAAAGAACCAATATTTTTCAATATAATTATATATAAAGATATAAAGAATGCCAAAGAGAGAAAAAGAACAAAAACACAAAAATTTCTAGTATAAATAAAAATACGAGAATCTCTTGTGTTCAATTTGAAAACCAAGCTAAAAATTCAGTATTCCCTTCTCCACCCTTGATTGGAGAATCAATCAAACCATTTTTATGAAAGCCGAAATTTTCAAAAACAAAAACCACATTATCCACAACTTTTTTGTGGATTTTTTTATCAACAACAATCCCTTTATGTTTTTTAGCATATTCAAAGCCAACTTCAAATTGAGGTTTAATCAAAGCAATCACATCAATATGCTTTCCATTAAAATTTTCATTAACAAAATCATCAGCAAGCTTTGGTGCAAGTTTAGTTAAACTTACAAAAGAAACATCAATAACAACAATATCAACATCGTTTAAATAAGCTTTTTGAACATTCAAATAATTTGTTTTTTCAAGATTAAGCACTCTGGTATCATTAAGAAGTTGCTCTGCAAGTTGCCCTTCACCAGTGTCAACAGCATAAACTTTTTTTGCACCATTTTGAAGACTTACATCAGTAAATCCTCCAGTTGAAGCACCAATATCAAGGACAACTTTATCTTGCATATTTATGCAAAATTCTTCAATAGCTTTTTGTAGTTTAAACCCTCCGCGAGAGACAAATTCAAAAGGCTTGGCATCAATATGACACCCCTGCAAACAATCATACGATGGCTTTGTTATAAGAACACCATCAACACAGACTCGCTCACTTATGATTGCTTCTTTTGCCTTTTGTCTTGTTTTATAAAACCCATGTTCAATTAAATATAAATCCAATCTCATACTAATGATTATAACATAAATAATTTCTAAAACAACATTGTTTTTCAAAAAATAAATAAAAGAATAACAAAAAATAATGTTAAACATAGACTGATAATGGAGGCAAACAAATGAAATATTCAACAGCATATAAAAATGGTTTCTTTCAAGATTTGCGTCCTTTTGGAAACTGTTGCCAAGGTTATGGCCAAAATTGGCAAAACATTGGTTGTGGTTGCCAACCTAAATTTGCACCATGTTGTTTTCCACAAACACCCCTTCCTTGTGGATGCAATTGTTGCTCGCAAAATAATATGTTTTATTTTGCATTAGGATATCTTTTAGCATCAAACAACTCTTCTAATCATTTTTGATTTATATAAAATTTAAATTAAAAATTCTTTTATTTATAAAAATTATTTATATAAAAATATAAAAAAAACAATATTTTTCAAAAAATAGCTAAAAAATTTAATTAAAATTAACAAAAAAAATAGATATTTTTTTAAAATTAATTAAAAAAAACAATAAAATTTTAACAAAAAAAATAATAAATTTAGCATTTTTTTGTTCAAAAAAATTAAAAAAATAATAAATTTTAATAAAAATTTTATTAAAATATTCCAAATTTTTTGTTAAAAATAAATAAAAAAAATAATTTTTTAATAAAAAAAATAGCAAAAAACACAATAAATTTTAATAAAAAAATATAAATAAAATAATAAAAATATAACTATAATTCAAAAATATAAGAGAAAAATCAAAATTTTAATAAAAATCACATTTTTTAAAAAAAATATAAAAAAATAAATTAAATTTTTTATAAATTTTTATAAAAAAAACGCTTAAAAATTTTTAAAAAAAATAAAAAATATTTTGATGCATTTTTCAAAAAAAATTAAATAATTTTGGCTCAATAAAAAAAATAGATATCCTTATAAAAAAGACAGGAAAAATTCCTGTCTTTTTTATAACTTTAAAATTTATTATACTACCCTTAACTTTTATTCAATATTTTAAACTACATATAAATTTGTTGTAAGATAAACACCTAAAAAATTTTTATTGTCAAAAATATTTACTGAAACCTGATATATCAAAAATCATATCCACAATTTTCAATTAAAAAAAATTTTATAGGAATCTTTAAATCTAGCAGTTAAAAACAAATATTAATTTCACTTACTATTGACTTTTTAAATTTAAATATAATTTAAATTCTTTGTTTTGTTATTTTTTCTAAAAACACTTAATGTTATAACTGTAAAGACTTGATTTACAATCATAACATTAGAAAATTCTATTAATTTAAATTCAAGTTTATATTACTTTCAAAGACTTGAACATAATAAAAAACTTTAATATTTTATTATGCTAATTTAATTAACATATTTCTTCTTTAAAATGCCATTTGACTTTATCTTTACTCAAAGACATACCTCTGCAACATAGTCTTTTTTATAATTTAAATTGTATATTTATTCATATTTTTGAATATTTATTATTTTATTTTTTCTTTTCTTTTAAATAATCTTTCCAATGAGAAAGATAATCTTCACATACCTTAAACGCATCATCAAAAGTGTTTTCGTCTGTAAGGTCACAATCAGCAATCTTCAAAAGACTTATTGGGTCCTTTGAACAACCAGATGAGAGGAACTTGATATATTTTTGAGCAAAACCTTTTTCATTAAGAATTTTGTTTGAAATTTTAATTGCAGAAATAAATCCCGTAGCGTATTTATAAACATAAAACGAATCATAAAAATGAGGTATTCTCGCCCACTCATACTTCATTTCAGGTATTTGCTTAATCTTTTTGCCATGATAAAAATTGTTTAATTTCTCATATTCCTCACATAAGAGTTCTGCTGATAAAGGATTTTCTTTTTCATATTCCTCATGAGCAAACTGTTCAAACTCAGCAAACATTGTCTGCCTAAAAATTGTCGAACGAACATCACTCAAAAATTTGTCATACAGAAAAACCTTCTCCTCTTCTTTTTTTGCCTTTTTCAAAAGTAAATTTAAAAGAAGTAATTCATTTGTTGTGCTGGCAACCTCAGCAACAAAAATAACGTAATCAGCAGTTTGAATTGGTTGATATTTGTTTGAATAAAAACTGTGCATCGCATGCCCAAGTTCGTGTGCAAGTGTGAAAACACTTTCCAAATTCCCTTCATAATTTAAAAGAACAACTGGAGTCATTCCCTTTCCTTCAGTCCCACTTGAAAATGCTCCACTATATTTATTTTTGTTTGGATAAATGTCAATCCAGCGTTCATCTTTTGCTCGCTGAACCAGTGCAACATACTCCTTTCCAAGTGGTGCGACAGCTTCTTTTACAAGTTCAATCGCTTCGTCAAAAGTATATTTTTTCGTATTCTTTGTTATTGGTGCAAAAGTATCAAATATTGCAATTTCTTTTTGCCCAAGCATTTTTCTTTTCACTTCAAAAAATTCTTGCAAAATTTTGACATTTTCTCTCACTTTCTTAATAAGTAGTTTATAAACATCTTCACTTGCTTCTTCTGTGTAAATTGCCTGATAAAGTGCAGAAGGATATTTTCTCACTTTTGCCAGCACACAATCTTCTTTTACACTTGAAATATATGCTGAAGCAAGAGTATTGATAAACTCGCCACGTTTACCATTTATTGCCTTAAAAGTATTTTCACGAAGTGCTCTGTCTGAACTCTCCGCATAAACCCCAAATTTACTTTGAGAAAGTGGAAACTTTTTTCCTTTACTATCTTCAACATCGCCAAACTGCATATCAACATCATTGAGTTTATCAAAAATCTCTTCTGCTCCACCAAACGCTTCACTCAAATTTGTTAAAAGCATCTCTTCTTTTTTTGAAAGAGAATGCTTTTTGTGACGTATTATTGCTTCAAATTCTCTTGAATATAAAGAAAACTCTGGATTTTTTGCCAATTTTTTAAGTTTTTCAAGCGGAAATTTTTCAATTTCTGTTTCTAGCGGAGTTAAAGCACGTGAAAGTTTTGTCAAAACAATTCCACGCCTTTCCATCATATCATTTGCCTTGCGTTCTGCCCTATCTTCACACTGACGAAGAAAAGCATAACTCGTTTTTCCTGCTTTTTCTCCAATTTGTGTTTTTAAATCAAGATATTCCTTCAGAATTTTATCATTTGAAAGTTTACCTTCAAATTTTGTGAATCTATTACAATCTTCCTCAAGACTTGAAAGTAAATTATAATAATCATCATCATTTTTACAATATTTAGATAAATCCCACTTATACTTTTCTTCTATTTGGCTTCTTTCTTTCATAACAATCACAAAATCTCCTTTCATATTTATTAAAAATCGAAAAAATCACTTTTTATAGTGATTTTTGATTCAAGTTTTATATATTTTATCTTAAAAAGTATTTTTCCATTTTAAATTTATCCCATGTTGAATTTTTCTCAGGACAAGCCAAAAATGTCATTTTTTCTTTTGTTGTTGGATGAACAAAAGATAGTTTCCCAGCCCAAAGTCCGAGCGATTCTGTGCGTCCTTTTGCCTTTCCATATTTCACATCTCCAACAAGAGAAAAGCCAATATTTGCAAGTTGAAGCCTTATTTGATGACTTCTACCAGTCAAAATTTTCACTTCGAGCAAGCTCTCTTTTCCATTATCTTCCAAAACTTTATATTGTAATTCTGCTTTTTTTGCCCCTTTTTCACTCATTGGAACAATCTTTACCACATTTTCTTTTTCATCTTTTTTTACATAGTTGACAAGAATTTGACTTTTTATTTTCACAACGCCATTTGTGATTGCATAATAAACCTTTTCAACTTCATGAGTGTTAAATTGTTCAGATAAACGCTTTGCTGACTTTGAATTACGAGCAAAAACCATAATTCCACCTGTTGGCCTATCCAAGCGATGAACAAGCCCAATGAATGCATCACCAGTTTTATTATACTTTTCTTTGATATAATTTTTCACAAGTGTGAGCATGTCTGCATCACCACTATCATCTGGTGCAGATGGAACATTTTGTGGTTTTATCACCACAACAATTTGATTGTCTTCATAAAGCACTGTCAATTTTTCCATATTTTAACTCCTGTTGCCCCACATGGTAAAATCAAGCCTTCCTCTGTTGGCAAACCAATCTCGTCGGCTTCAACGTTATCCAAACCAAACACACTTTTAAGCAAGTTTGCAATTACAGTTGGTTGCAATCCTGTTGTGTAGGAATTTATAAGCACGAACAAAGGCTTTTTGCTGAGAACTTTCTTACAAAGCTCCACAAAATCAGCCAAATTTTCTTCAAGTTTCCACATTTCTCCGCTTGGCCCTCTGCCATAACTTGGTGGGTCCATGATTATGCAATCATAGGTGTTTCCGCGACGAATTTCCCTTTCAATAAACTTGGCACAATCATCAACAATAAAGCGAATGTTGGAAATATTGTTAAGTTTTGCATTTTCCTTTGCTCTTTCAACCATACCCTTACTTGCATCTACGTGAGTGACAGTTGCACCGACAGATGCAAGAGCGATTGATGCTCCACCTGTGTAGGCAAAAAGATTTAACACTTTCACTTCTTTATGAGCATTTTTCACTAAATCTCTCATTAAATCCCAATTTGTGGCTTGTTCAGGGAAAATGCCTGTATGTTTAAATCCCATAGGCTTGACAATAAATTTCAAATCCTTCCAATTGATTGTCCACTGTTCAGGAATTTTTCGATTAAAATGCCAAAGTCCACCGCCCTCTCTTTTTTCATAGTAGGCATCAGCTTCTTTCATCAAATCGTTTTTTTTGTGCCAAACAACTTGTGGGTCAGGTCTAAGCAACTTCACTCCTGCCCAATCTTCCAATTTTTCGCCATCACCTGTTGCAATGACACGATATTCTTTCCACGAATTTGCAACTCTCATAAATCTTTCACCATCTTAAGTTTTTTTATCAATTTTTTGCATCAACTCACATATCTTTCAAGGTTTTAACAACCCAATCTTTATATTCTTTTGCGTGATTGCAAAATTTGTCTGAATAGATAAGTTTTTTGAACTCATCAAAATCAATCCATTTAACGCACTCAACTTCACTTTCCTGCAAAGTCATTTCGCTTTCCTTCACATCGCAGTAAAGAAGATATACTTGTGCAAGTTCCCAACCTTTTTGGTTGAGCCAACTTTTAAGAAAAACATAGTCATCTTCTTTTGTGTCAATTCCCAATTCTTCCTTTGTTTCTCGAACGCACGCCTGCAAGCAAGTTTCACCCGCAGATGTATGGCCAGCTGACGGCATATCCCATTTCCCAGGGCTTTTCTTTTTTGTTACTGCACGTTTTTGCACTAAAAATTGCCCCCCCCCGCTTGTTTTTAATCCAAATCCAAACAGGTTTGTGAAAACATTGTGGATTTTCGCTGTGGCAAAACTCTCGACTCTTTACACCAAGAAAATTTCCATTTATGTCAAATGTGTCAAGCATTTCTTCGCTCATTTTTTCACCTTTTGAAATTTTGTGATAATAAATCCATCACCCACTTCAATATTTCTCTCAGCATCTGGATTGTCAATTTTCTCAACAGCACGGACAATTAAAACCTCTTGCTTGATTTTTGGCATAAAGTCATTAAGCATCAAGGCAAGTTGTTCATCGGCAGTTTCAAAGGAAGCATAAACACGATCATCAATCTCAAAGCCCGCTTCCTTTCTCAAAACTTGAAGTCCACGCACGAACTCACGATACAATCCTTCCAAAAGCAATTTATCATCAAGAGTTATATCCAAAACAACAGTTGTTCCGTTTTCATGTGCAATAACAAATTCAGATTTTGGATTTTTTTCTAAGTTGAACAATTCGCTGCCCAAATCCTTAAATTCCGCAATAGTCACTTTCCCTGATTTGAATTGTTCAACCGCTTTGTTCATTTCATTTTCAGTCAAGTTTGTAAGAGTGTTTTTCAATTTTTGAACATCACCCTTAAGAACAGAGCCTGCTTTCTTGAAATTTACAGTAAGATATTCTGTGTTAAATTTTGCATCATCTGTGACAGCTTCCAAAGTTTTAACATTAAGTTCATCTTTAATTATATCTTCAAACTTTTTCAAAACAGTAAATGTTTTCTCACCACCTGAAACATAAAGAGTTCTTAATGGTTGTTTAATTTTAATTTGATTTTCATTACGAAGCCTTTGTGCAATTGAAATTATATCTCTTGCAAGAGCAGTTTCTTCCAAAATTCCATCAAATCTCTCCTTACAAACCTCAACAGGGAATCCAGAAAGCATTATCGCCTCTTCTTCATTTGCCTCAATTTCTCTCACAAGGTTTTGCCAAATATATTCAGTTGTAAAAGGAATAATAGGTGTCATAACGCGTATGATTGTTTTTATTGCATTATAAAGACACCAGTATGCTGTCATTTGATCTTGTTTATCATCTGATTTCCAGAAACGTTTGCGGTTTGAACGAATGTAGTAGTTTGAAATATCATCTACAAGTTTTTCAAAATCCTTAACAACAACATAAGGCTTATCGTCAGCATAGTTTAAATCACTGTCGTGAATAAACTTATTCAAACTTTCAAGAAGCCATTTATCAGAGACAGACAAAGTTCTTGTGTTCAATTTAAAATTGTCAAAACGAGGATTGTCTATGCACGCATAAGTGTTAAAGAAAGTATAAACATTCCAGAATGCCAAAATTTTTCGACGAGCTTCATCAGTAAGATTGAAACCAAAACGCATTTCATTGACAGGACTAGAAGAGCAATAAAGGTATCTCACCGCATCAGCACCAACTTTATCAGCAACGATATCGGCTTCAAGGGAATTTCCACCACTCTTATGAAATTCATTGCCATGCTCATCTTTAACATATTGATATGTGACAACCTTTTCGTATGGTGCTTTTCCAGTCAAGACAACACTCATGACAAGAAGAGAATAGAACCAAAGTTTTATTTGTTCAATCATTTCGCATACAAGTTCACTTGGGAAATTTTCGTTAAAGAATTTCTTATCAGTAAAATATTTCTTTGTTGAGAACGGAGTGATTCCTGCATCAAGCCAAACATCTCCGACTTCTGGTATTCTTTCAGCAACAGCACCGCAATCACATTTTATTTTGATTTCGTCAATCCAAGGACGATGAATATTTGGAAGAGCATCAACAAGTTTTGGATTAACCGCTTTTTTCTTTAATTCTTCCAAACTTCCAATAACATGAACTTTGCCACATTTTTCACAAACATAGAAAGGAAGAGGAAGTCCATAGAATCTGCTTCTTGAAATATTCCAATCTCCCATATTTTCAAGCCAATCAATCATTCTTTTCTTAGCATAAGCAGGCTTAAATTCAACATCTTCAATTGCTTTAAGTGCAAGTGGACGAATCTCGTCCATTTTGATAAACCAAGCCGAAATCAACTTATATACAAGATCCGTTTTACATCTCCAACAGAAAGGATAAGAGTGCTTATATTTGTGTGCATAAAGAAGTTTTCCGTCTTTTTTAAGTCTATCTGCAACAAGCTCTGCAACATCTGTCGTTCTTTTGCCAGCAAGAAAACCTGTGCAGTCCAACATAACTCCTTGCTCATTTATTGGACATATTTCTGGAAGTCCAAGAGTTTGTCCAAGTTCAAAGTCCTCATTTCCGCAGCCAGGAGCAATATGAACAACACAACTTCCTTCTTCCTTATCAACCATATCCCATGCAACAATTTTGTGAACAAAATTTTGTTCTGAAAGTTCTGGAAAACATGTTTCATATTCAAGTCCAACAAGCTCACTGCCTTTAAAAGTCTGCAAAATTGGTAAATCTTTTTTCAATATTTTCAAGCGTTCTTTTCCAAGAACAATATTTTCCCCTTCAAAATTGACTTTAACATATTCAAAATCTGGATTGACTGCAAGAGCAACGTTTGCAGAAAGAGTCCAAGGTGTTGTTGTCCACGCAACAATTTTGAAATCTCTGTTTTTCACAGGGAGTTTAATAAAAAGTGCAGTATGCTCAACTTCGTGGTAAGATGATGACATTTCATGTTCAGACAAACTAGTTCCGCATCTTGGACACCAAGCCATAGGCCTGTTTTTCTTAACAATCCACCCCTTTTCATTACAAGTTTTCAAGAAGTGCCAAATTGAAGTGATGTTTTCATCACTGTTTGTATAGTAGGAATTATCCCAATCCATCCACTGTCCCATACGAATTGACTGTTTAGTGATTTCATTGCCGAAATATTTCACTCTTTCCATACACTTGTTTGTGAATTTGTCTATTCCATATTTAATGATTTCAGGCTTTCCATTAAGTCCAAGTTCTTTTTCAATATTAACTTCAACCCAAAGCCCCTGAGCATCAAAGCCATTTTGATACTGACAATCTCTGCCCTTTAAGGCATTATATCTTATTGTCAAATCCTTTAAAACTCTTCCCCAAATATGATGCACACCACTACGATTATTAGCAGTGATAGGGCCATCAAGAAATCTAAATCTGTCATGCCCTGCATTTTTTCTTACAAGTTTGTGGAATGAGTCATTTTCATCCCAAAATTTCAAAATTCCTTTTTCCATTTCCACAAAATTTGGAACTGATACTTCTTTTTTCATTTTAATTCTCCTATTGCTTATTTGAATTTTCAATTTTCTTAACATGAAAAATTTTTACATTTGTTTTTTTAATATTTTTAGTTTTTGAAAGATTTTCTGAATTAATTTTTCTTAATTAATCTTTCAATCATCTTTCCGAAATTTTAATCTTTGAGTAAAATCACAAACAATTCACAACTAAAAATTCTCTAAAATCTTGTTCATCTTCATAGTGTCTGCAGCCGTCATGATTCCGAGAGGCCTTTCTTTTGCTCCACCATGCTCTGTGATAAGAATTGCCAACATTTTGGAATTTTTGTGGAATATTTCAAGTGCTTGTTCAACAGTTACATCTTTGTTTGCAAAAGCATAATAGTCGCTGTGATCAATTCTTGAAAGAATATCCTGAATTTTAACCGAATCCAAAAACGTTTCACTTTTTCCGCCTGAAAGAAGGTGTTTTCCAAAGGCATCAAGAATTTTTTGTCCGTTTGCTATCCCAATAATTTCACCATTCTTATTGAAAACAGGAAGATTTGAATAGCCAGATGAAGAAATCATACAAATAACTTCTCGCATTGACTTGTCTGCACTAACAGACAAAACATCACGTCTTGCAACAGCCTCCAACGCACGTGGTGGAGTTGTGAGAATTTTTTCAATTTTTTCAATTTTTTCAACGACTTCAATATGTGGTTCAGCAATAACATAGTCATTATTTTCATGGACAATAGCATTTCTCAAGCGGCCATAGCCAATCAAATCATCTTCATATTTTCTCACAATATAGTTGAAAGCGACAGCTTTTCTAACCGCTTCTGAAAAGCCCATGCTCCTATTGAAGTTATAGCGAGTTTTAATGGCATAGTCAATATTGTTAAAAGCGGACAAAAATCTTGCTGAATTAGATTTTGGAACAGTATCCACAATGTCGTCAACATTAGTTTTGTTCTTAGTCATTCGCACCTCACTTTCATTTTATCAAATTTTAACTCCATGAGATTAAAATAAAGAGGAGTCCTTTATTTAATAGAAATATTATACATGAAAATAACAAAAAACAAAAACAAAACACAGAAAAAACAGAAAAAACTATGACATTTTTATGGAAATAAATTCACAAGTTAAATACTAGGAGTGAAATTAAGTGGCGAAGCTGATGAAAAATAAAATTGAGGAATATCACCAACAATGATATTTTCAGCAACCAACACTTCTGTGACACTGTCAATTGTTTGAGAATATGAAGGAAGAATTAGAGATACACTAGCATATAATCTAACAAAAATCGAATGGCTTGTTTGATTTATCCCAGCACTAACAAACTTACTTTCAAATGTTGAAGTCATTGCACCAATAGGCGTCAATTTCAAATTAACTTTTGGGCCAATACCAGAAAGGAATGGTATTCCAGTGAATGTTCCCAAAGAAACCATCACACCACACTCACCCATTTTGTCAAGATGAGTTTGAGCAACTTGATAAAAACGCCTAGCAATAACATTAAGCTTAACTGTGTCAAGATAGATATGTGACACATTACCCTCAGAGTTCTTATCAATTGTAACAATATCTTTATAAGACAGATTTTCTTCAGTTAAAACATCAAAAACGGCATCGCTAACAGCAGAGGTTGAGAGAGAAAAAATTGATGCACGTGTTGCTTCAACAACCACAGGATTAACAACAAGAAAAATATAAGACAATATCAATGAAAAAATCAACAAAACTGAAAATATAACAAGTTTTGTTTTTCTTCTTTTCATTTTCTTTCGGCGTTCATTATAGAGCCTGACATTGCAGGATTTCACAAAATATGTATATGCCATAATATGACAAATTTTGCACAATGATTAAATTAAAATTGAAATAT
>CANQDK010000010.1 GCA_947591785.1 uncultured Clostridia bacterium
TTTGCGTCAGCATTGTCATTTTACTACATCTTTTATTCCTTTGTCAACACTTTTTCAAAAATTTTTCAACTTTTTTTAGTTTTTTTTGCATTTTTTTTAATTTCTTCCCACAACGTCCCCGCCTGTTCGCAAAAATACTCATTTTATAATCAAAAAAAAGGATTTTCATTGAAAACCCCTCTCTTGCAGTTCTTTAACGATTGGATAACTGTCCAACTCATTGATTGGCAAATGATAACGCTCTGAAAGTTCTTGCAACCTTCCATCTAGTGTCACATAATTTCCATCGCTGTCAATGTGCATATCTGCCAAATTTAATAAATCAAGAAATCCACTATGATATGGAGAATTTGCCAATCCGTGAAAATAGACTTCTTTCCACAACTTGAAGCCCTGTCTTTTCAAAATACCCCCCCCCGATTTTGTTGTGCAAAATATAGTTTTCTGGTTCGGCAAACTCGTAGCCAACATCATGCAAAAGCCCAAGCATGAACAAATCTTCACAATCCTCTTTGGACATATTTCTTTCCTGCCCATATTTCTTCATCAATTCGGCAACTGCCCAAATATGTTTTTTTCTGTTTTCAGCAATCATTTTATTATCTCCTAAATTAAAAAATTTCAATCAAAAATTCCGTTCACTTCCGAAATATACATCTCAGTAAATTCTTTCAAAAATTTGGTTTTCTTTTTTGCCAACTGCCTTGCTGTTTTTGTGTTCATAAACTCACCAAGACGCAGCAACTTGTTGTGAATATGATGAATTGTTGAAGCATCCTCAGTGCTTTCTTCATACTCATTTCGATAAAGCGGAATGCTTTTTTCATAGACAGGGCGTTTTTTTGAAAAAGCATATTCCAATGTTCTCACAAGCCCAACCGCACCAATCGCATCAAGGTTGTCGGCATCTTGCAAAATCAGGCTTTCAATGTCTGTGGCCTTTTCACCATTTTTGCCAGAAGCATAGTCCTCGTGATGTTCAATCGCAAACAAAATATGTTCTTTTTGTGCGTCACTGAGCGGCAAATCTTTTATAAATTCGCTGACAACGGGCAAACTTTCTTTTGGCGAAACATAGGTATGCCTTTCGTTGCCCAAAATCCTGTGAATGTCATGAATATACGCACTCACAGCAATGACATCTCTGTCACCACCCTCTTTTGACTGCAAATAAAGTGCATATCTTAATGTTCTTTCCAAATGGTCAACACTATGCCCACTTGCATCTTTTCTGAAAAAGTCCTCAACTTTTGCCTTAACCATTTCAATCAGTTTTTCCATATTCTCTCCCAAAATCTCAAAGATTCTTTGGTCGGGGTGATAAGATTTGAACTTACGACCTCACGGTCCCGAACCATGCGTGCTACCAAACTGCACTACACCCCGTAGATTGAAAGTTAAAATAATTATGATTTCATAACTTTCAATACATAACCAAACGAAGAATTTAAAATAAACTATTGCTTAAAGCCACGCTTTTTCATTTCTTTCAAACAGAATTCAACACTTTGCTGTAAGCTTTGATTTGTCGTATCAATCACAATACTTTCTGGCAATTTTGTTATTGCACCATGTTCTCTGTGAACATCTGCATAGTCTCTTGCACGCAATTCTTCCAATACATCGTCAAATTCAACCTCATTGCCCATTCTTTTTTGTTGTTCATAGCGTCTTTTTGCACGCACATTTTCGTCAGCAGTGCAGAAAAATTTGAAATCTGCATTCGGCAAAACTGTGCTACCAATATCACGCCCCTCCATCACAAGATTGTTTTTTGACGCAAAATCCCTTTGCAATTTCAAAACTTTATCGCGAATACATTGAAAAGGAGAAATTTTTGCACTGAGAGCACTTATGCTTTCAGTTCTTAAATTTTGAGTATGATCAATTCCGTTGACAATTACATGCTGTAATCCATCAATAAATTCCACATCTATATTGATTTGCTTTGAAAATTTTTCAATATAATTTTGAGATATTTTGCTTTCGCTTAAATTCATATATTCAAATGCACACGCAACAGCACGATAAACAGCCCCTGTGTCAAAAACCTTGAAATCAAGTTCTTTTGCAAGAGCTTTTGCGATACTGCTTTTGCCACTGCAAACATATCCGTCAATTGTGATATTTGTAACTTTGGTTGAATTGATTTTGTCCTTTATGATGTCTAAGCAGTAATCAGCAGTTTCATCCAAATTCATAAAACTGTTATCAACAATAATACTGTCTTCACAAGGTTTCAAAGGTGCAATATCTCGCGTGCTGTCACGTTCATCTCTTTGTTGCAAATCAGCGAGAATATCAGACAATTTTGCTTTTTTGTCTTTCTTTTTAATGTCAATATATCTTCTCTTTGCTCTTGTTTCTTGAGTTGCAGTCAAAAATATTTTCACATCAGCATTTGGCATAACAACAGTTCCAATGTCACGGCCTTCCATCACACAGTCATAACTTTTAGCAAAATTTTTTGCAATTTCCAAATATTTTTCACGCACAACTGGAAAAACAGAAATTTTAGATGCCATTTGGCTTACAATTTCACTACGCAAAAACTCAGTGACATCTTGCCCATTAAATAATGTGTGCTGTCCGTCCTTTTCAAAGATAACCTCAACATGAGCTTTCTTAACAAAATTGCTTACTTTTTTGTCAGTAAGTTCATCTCCAATTTGATTCAAATAAGAATATGCAAAAGCACGAAAGATTGCCCCCGTATCCAGAATCTTATATCCAAGTTTTTCTGCTAAAATTTTTGCCAAAGTTGATTTTCCACTTCCAGTAAATCCATCAATAGCAATATTTTTCATAAAATTCCTCCCATTTGGAAATATTTTACACCAAAACTTTTCAAACTCAAAACAAAATAGAAAAGAAATAAAAAAACAAATTCAAAAACAAAACTTGTTGAACTTGTTTAATAAAGTGTTATATTATAAGCATAAGACACATTTTTTTCATTTGGACATTACCGCCAAAGAAGTTGACTTTGTTTTTAAATTAAGCTATTTTTGTTAAATCATTAACAATGTTTTCATATTTTCTCCTAATTAAGAGAAATTATTAGTTCTATTTGGAGCGGAAGACGGGGATCGAACCCGCGACCTTTGCCTTGGCAAGGCAACGCTATACCGCTAAGCCACTTCCGCAAATCTTTAGATAATTTACCATAAGTAAGATGCAAAAATTTTAGGTAATTAGATGTTTAAGATATGATAATTTATGTTAATTTTACAGCAAATGCTCTTATAATATAACAAAAAAAACAATAAAAATCAAGCATTTTATAAAAAAAACAAAAAAATTTTGTAAACTATTGAAATTGATATTTTAATATGTTATATTTTAAGCATGAAAAGGTATGAGATTAATTCTTCATTTAAAAGAAATTATATAAGAGTTGGGACTCATGGAAATTTAGTTTTTAATAACTGTCCAGATGAAATATTGGACTACATTGAAGAAAGTTATTTAAAAGCCCAAAGGGAATATAAAACTGGCGAAAGGCCATGCATTGTTGTTATTGATAAAAGAGTAGAAACCGCTTTGGAACATACTCTTTATGTCTTGACTCAAAATAACAGCAATTATAGTCTAAAACAACAAATAAAAAAGGAACTTCCTCAATTTTTCTTTAATTGTTTGTATCTCTTAGAAATAATGAAAATGTTCAATATAAAAACAACTCGACAAGGATTATCAGCAGAACATATTGAAAGAATCTTAAAAGATTTTAAGGAATCTAATGCTGAAGATGTCAAGAAAGCATTTCTAAAACAATCTCAACAAATAAAAGTCTTAATTGATAAGTTCACTGTTGGAATTCATACCGTGGAACTTGAAGTAATCTTACGCAACAATTCATCTGAATCTTTACAAAAAGCAATAAATGAATATATATGGTTTAAACAACCATACAGTATCAAAATTTTCACTAATAAAGAATCTCTTCCAACATATTCCGCTCAAAATGGAAGAATTGAACCCCCTAATGATTTTAAGTCATTGGATATTCACTCGTTTTTGCATCTAAAAGATACTGATAAAGAAAAGAACTAAATTTTCCACTTAAAAATGAAATAATTTTCATTAATTTTTAATCTTCAACATCAGAATCTATATCTTCAATTCCAAGCATCTGTGCACTCTCAGAAGAATCAAGCCTTTCAACTGAACGAAGTTTGCTTGCAATAAGACGTGTGCGTGTTCCAACAAGGCTGTCAAAATCCTTGCTTGTTTTTTCAAATTGCCCACGAATCTTTTCAACAATTGAACTGAATTTCTCAAACTCAGTTCTGACTGCTCCCAAGATTTTCCAAACCTCACCAGATTTCTTTTGAATTGCAAGAGTCTTAAAGCCCATTTGCAAACTGTTTAAAAGTGCACTCATTGTTGTTGGCCCAGCAATAGTCACATTATATGTTGTTTGAAGTTCCTGCAAAAGTCCCATCTTGGCAACTTCACTATACAACCCCTCAACAGGAAGAAACATAATTGCAAAATTGGTTGATTTTGGTGGACAAATATACTTTGTGTTTATATCTTTTGCCATACTTTTTATTTTAAGTTTTAATTGTTCTTTCTTTAATTTAACATTTTCAAAATCATTTTGCTCATAAGCATTTTGAAGTTCGTTGAATATTGTGTAAGGAAACTTGCTGTCAACTGGCAAATAAACATACTCCCCTTCATTCTGTCCAGGCAGTTTTATTGCAAATTCAACAGGTTCATTTCCATCTCCCGTAACAAAATTTGTTTCATATTGGTCCTTTGTTAAAAGTTGGTCAAAAATTGCACCAAGTTGGATTTCGCCAAAAATACCAGTTGTTTTAACATTTGAAAGCATCTTTGTTAAACTTCCAACATCTGTTGCAATATTTTGCATTTCACCCAAACTTTTATAAACACTTTCAAGTTGGTTTGAAAGGACTTTAAAACTTTGTTCAAATCTCTCATTAATTGTTTTGGAAAGTTTTTCGTCAACCGTCTCTCTCATCTTGTCAAGTTGACGATTGTTGTCCTCTTGAAGATTTTTCAAATGCCTTTCATTTGATATTCTCAGATTTTCCAATTTTTCTTCCTGCATCTTGCTCATATTTTGCATACGCTCGTCAAGTTGCTTGGAAAAATCCAAAATTCGTTTTTCCATCGCCTGAGAATTTCCAGACAAATTTTCTTGAAATGTCTTAATATTTTGTAAAATTGCATCATTG
Source organism: uncultured Clostridia bacterium (assembly GCA_947591785.1). Taxonomy (GTDB): domain Bacteria; phylum Bacillota; class Clostridia; order Christensenellales; family UBA1242; genus Caccovivens. The sequence continues at coordinate 5,211 of CANQDK010000010.1, forward strand.
TTTGCTTTTTGAATTTCAATAATACTTTTTGTTAAAAAATCTGTATTAACAGAAAAAGAATTTTTAATTTCATCTAAATCAATTTGTGAAATTTTATTTTTATTACCACGAGTTAGAAAGCAAACAATAATAACAGCAATAGACAAAACAATACAAACACAAAGCAAAACGTAAATAGCAATGAAATTCATATCCCCTCCTATAAATTTTTTCAATTAATTTTATCACAAAAAAATTATTTACACAAAATAAAATTAAGTGTTATTTAATAAAAAGGCTTTTAATATTGAAATAAAATATTTCAAACTAGTTATTTCAAAACAAACTAGATAATATAAAAATGAAAAAAAATAGCATTGAAAAAACAGCATTTTTCTGCTGTTTTTTATAAATTCAAATTAACCAACATCAAATTGAGTTATTGCATTTGTTGTCACAGTGATTTTTCCATCACTTGAAGTTGCATTATTCACAACAAGTTGATTTTCTCTGGTTTCTTTTAAATCATAATTTCCAAGATGAACAACCATTTTCTTCAAATCTGTCTGCAATTGTGGTGAAGAATTTATTTCGCTGTAAATATAAAGAGTTGCGATAAACTTTGCAGAACTGTTAACTCTGAAATAAACTCTTCCAGTGTTTGTTGTGATTTTCACATTTGGAGAAACCTTATCAAGAAATTTCACTCTAACTTCACCAGATTTTGTGTTAACAATAATATTGTTTTGATTCTCTCCTGCAATTGTTATATCCACAGAAAGAGTTTCGCCTTTCTCAATGTCAACAGCTCCACCAATTTCACCAACAACAACTTTTCCTTTTCTACAGAAAACTGAAAGGTTTCCTTCAACTTTTTTTATGGTGATTTCTGGCTCACTCTCTTTTTCGTCTGTCAAAGATGCACTAAAATTGCCATAAACATTATCAATCATAATATTTGGTGAAAGAATGTTGTTTGTCGAGAAATCGTATTTCAAATCTCCAAACACATATTGAAATAAATGATTCCCTTGTTTGCAATTACTTATCTCAATTATTTTTGCATTAATACATTTTATATTCAAATTTGAAGATTCACATTCAAATGTTAAATTATTTGTTCCTGCATCAAGAATTCCAAATGTTACACGCCCTGATTTTGTTTTAAATCTCAAATCACAATCAACTTTAAGCCCATAGCCACTGCATTCAAAATCATGACTTTTATTTGTAAATTCAACTTCATTTGTGGAAGAAATATTTCCAGAATCGGTTGTTATATCAATCTTTTTTAAAGATGAAGTGTCCATTCTCTTTTGGAAATAAACACTCCCACCTGTTGTTGTTGCTGTTATTGAAGCAAGTTTGCTTTCAACATCATTAATTCCCCCACCAATGTAAATGTTTCCATCACCAGTTGTCACTTTCAGATTTAAATCTTTAAAATCATAAAGTGAGTTGTTGTGAGTTGTTGCGTGAACAATAATTTTAATATCTTTAGAGAAATACAAAAATCCTTTTTGCTCATGAATTTCAATCTTTAACTTTTTGTCATCAACAAATGTGACAGAATATGAGAAAGGTTTTGCTTCACTTGCTGTGACAAACCCTTTTGCATTATTCGCTAAAAATATAGCATCTTTTGCCATGTCTTTTCCAGAATTATCACGCACGACTGACACACTTGTATAAGCATCACAAACAATTTCCAAGTCAGTCAAAGTTGTTAAATCAATTGGCGTTTTATTGTCCGTTGTTTCAACAAGTGCAATTTGTCCATTTGATGTGAAATATTGCATCCAAAGAATTGTTGTCCCAGGATTAAAAATCATAATCACAATACAAATCAGGAAAACAGCAAGAAGCAACAAAACAAACAGTCCAAAATAGAAGAAAAAACCTTTTTTTATTTGTCCTTGAGCCATATCTTCTCCTTTCTTAACTTTATCTCTTTTATATTCCTTTATTTATATTATCATAATAAAATCTTTTTGTCAATCATAAATCAAACATAAACATATATTTTGATGTATTTTCTCAATCAGTTAGTTGTAATTTTCTAATCCAAAACAGCTTTAATTCTTCTCACACCACTTGAAGAACTTTCCTCTTTAACAATTTTAAGATGATGAAGATCACGAGTGTTCTTTGCATGAGGCCCTCCGCAAATTTCTTTTGAAATATTTCCAATTGTGTAAACTTTCACAACATCGCCATATTTATTTTCAAACACACCAACCGCTCCACTCTTCTTTGCATCTCCAATGCTCATTTCTTCATAAGAAACGTCAATTTCTTTTGAGATTACATCATTAACAAAATTTTCAAGGGTTGAAAGTTCTTCTGGTGTCATTTTGTGATCAAGATTAAAATCAATGCGAAGTCTTTCAGGAGTTATGTTTGAGCCTTTTTGCATAACTTGTGAGCCAAACATCTTTCTAAGCCCAGCCATAATCAAATGTGTTGCAGTGTGCAATTTTGCACTTTCATAACTGCTGTCAGCAAGCCCACCTTTAAATGTTCCAGCAGATGCAGTTCTGCTTTTTTCTTGATGCTCTTCAAAAGCAAGCTTAAACCCTGCTTCATCAACATCATAACCTCTTTCTTTTGCAAGTTCTTTTGTAAGTTCAAAAGGAAAACCAAAAGTGTCATAAAGACGAAAACATGCCTTGCCAGAGATAACATTATCAACAACTTGCCCCTGTTTTAGAGCAAATTCTTTATGTTTTTCAATACCGAAAATCACTTTATCAAATTCTTTATGTCCCTCTTCAAGAGCTTTTGAAAATTTTTCAACTTCTTTATCAAGTTCAGTCTTAATGAATTGACGATTTCTTGCAATGTCTGGATAATCAACCCCATGCTTATCAACAAAAATATCAATTATTTCACCGAAAAACTTAGTGTCTAAAGATATATTTCTTGCACAATTAACTGCACGACGAATTAATCTTCTCAAAATATAGCCTTGTCCAATATTTGATGGAACAACTCCCCTTGCATCACCAAGTATAAACATTGCAGAACGCAAATGGTCAGTGATAATTCTATAAGCACGAGTTGTTTTTTCGTTTTCTGTATATTTTAATTTTGCTTTTGTGCCAATAAAATCAATGACTTCTTTAAACACACCAGTGTCGTAAATACTTTCAACACCATTAAACACAACAAGAGCTCTTTCAAGTCCAAGTCCAGTGTCAATGTTTGGACGCGAAAGTGAAATTGCTTTTTCTCCCGCCTTCTCAACTTTGTATTGCATGAAAACATCATTCCAAATTTCCATATATTTTCCACAACTGCAAGAAGGAGAACAGTTTGGGCCACATGCTTTTTTACCTGTGTCATAGAACATCTCAGTGTCAGGCCCACAAGGTCCAACTCCACCACCGAGAGCCCACCAATTGTCCTCTTTACCTTGGAAAAACACATTTTCAATTCCACAATTTTTCCAAGCTTTATATGTCAACTCATCTCTTGGAGCCGTTTCGTCACCAGCAAAGACAGTTGTTGCAAGACGTTCTTTTGGAATTCCAAGATATTCCTTGCTTGTCAAAAATTCAAAAGAAAGTTTTATCATTTCTTCCTTTGGACAGTCACCAAGAAACCAATTACCAAGCATTTCAAAAGATGTCAAGTGACAAGAGTCACCAACCTCATCTATATCTCCCGTGCGGATACATCTTTGAATATTGTAAAGTTTGTTGCCAGCGGGATGTTTTTCACCAAGAAGATAAGGCACAATAGGATGCATACCAGCAGTCGTAAAAAGCACTGTTGGATCATTTTCTGGAATAATAGAAGCATTTTCAATTCTTTTAAAGCCGTGTTTTTCAAAAAATTTAAACCATTTTTCTTTAATTTCATTATCAGTTATCATACAAAAATCTCCTAAAACGCATCTCACTTGACATCAGCAATAGATTTTGATTTTGCCATTTTAAATAGCAAATTTATTTATTGCTAATTATCGAATAATCAAGACAAATTTTATTTAAAAATTATAGCAATAATTTAAATAAAAAACAAGTAAAACAACCGAAAAAAAAAGAGGATTTATTTTTTCCTCTTTTCATCTTCAATTTCAAATTGAGAAATTATGTCAACAATTTTGTCACGCTTATGCTTTCTTTTAAGTTTTGCACGAAAATTTGGATATTTCTTCTGAAGATCATAGTTATCAATTGTTCCTGAAAGCGAATTAACAAAAACGCGATTCCTTTTTCTGTTGTCAACTTGTTTTGCGACAATATCAGTAGATTTTGAATTTTTAACAGCATAAGCACACTGCTTAATTCCCCTCTTTTTTTCTCTTTTAAGATAGATTGCAATAGCAATAAATCCAATCAAGAAGACTCCCAAGAAACCAACGTAATAAAGATTAAATCCAGAAATGACAATGCATAGTGCAACTATAACACAAAAAACAAGAAACATAAACCATGTGTGATGCATTTCAGTTTTTGCTGAGTTAACCATATTTTTGCCTTCAAAGAACATCAAATGATATTCCCCTTCAACATTTTCAATGTTATTAATTTTATATGCCAAAATATTTCTCCAATAATTTTAATATTCAAATGATTTTTATAATCATATTATGATATTATCATAAAAAATAAATTTTGTCAAATAAAAGATAATTTTTCTTAATAATTTTACATATAAACATTCAAATTATTATCTAAATTAAATTTCTTTAAATTTTTTACATATAAACTTTACATATATGACTACATAAAATAACAATATCTTAAACAATTTAAAAATTTATTTCAAAAAAAATAATCTTAAAATTCCATAAATTTTATATAAAATAGAAAAAACGCAAAAAAAATACACAAAAATTAAAAATTTTATTGATTTTTAAATTTTTTATTATTTTTATTTTCTCAAAATATCTCCAACTTTAAGTGGAAGTTTGCAAGGAATTTTTATTTTTTCTTGAACAACTTTTGCTGAGTCAACTTCCATACCCTGAGAATTTGTAATTTTTTCAATTGTGATTTTTTTATTAAGAATTTTAATATTTGGACTTAAAACTTCCAAAACATCTCCAATTGAAAATTTATTTCTCATTTCAACTTCAACTTCTTTGCCATCGCAATCTTGTGTAACCAAAGCCATAAATTCGCTTTCCTGAACAGGACTTGAATTTTCCAAAAATTGTTTATCTTTTTCTTCATAATAAAAACCCGTTGTGTACATTCTATGGCTGGCTTTTTCAAGTTCTGCACAAAGTTCTTTTGAAGGTTTTTTAGGTAACATATCAATCGCTTGACGATAAGCATTCACAACTGTTGCAACATAGTAAGAACTCTTCATTCTTCCCTCAATCTTAACACTATCAACTCCAATATCTTTCAAATCTTGAAGATGTTCCAACATGTTAAGATCTTTTGAATTGAAGATGTACGTTCCATTTTTATCTTCTTGCACTTCCAATTCATCATCACGACTAACTTCACGCACATAATATTTCCACCTGCACGCTTGCACACATTCTCCATGGTTTGAGTCACGCCCCGTAAGATAGTTTGAAAGAAGACATCTTCCAGAGTATGCCATACACATTGCACCATGAACGAACACTTCAATTTCAATATCTTTTGGAACAGTTTTTCTGATTTCTGCAATTTCTTTGAGAGAGAGCTCTCTTGCCAAAATCAATCTTTTCGCACCAAGTTCTGCCATCAAATTTGCGGAATATGAATTTATAATGTTAGCCTGTGTGCTTACATGAACAGGCAGTGAAGGAGCATTTTTCCTTACAAACATCAAAACTCCAATGTCAGCAACAATAACAGCATCAACTTTGATTTTAACAAGAAAATCTAAATATTCTTTCATTCCATCAAAATCTTTATCTTTTGCAATTATATTGAGTGTGACATAAATTTTTTTATGATTTTCATGTGCAAGTTTAACAGCACTCTCCATCTCCTTGTCAGTGAAATTTCCAGCAAAAGCACGAAGCCCAAAACGTCCCCCAGCCATATAAAAGGCATCAGCACCAAAGTGTAATGCTGTTAAAAATTTTTCATAATTACCTGCAGGTGCAAGAAGTTCCATTTTTCTTTCCTCCAATTTTTTATTTGCTATAACTTTTCTTTTTTTTGTTATTTATAATTTATCTTTTTATTTTAATTTATTTTTTTTAATTGCAAAATCTCAAATTAAATTTGTTATTTTTATCTAAAATTTTTTATAAATTTATAATTTTTTATAAAAATCGTCATTTTTTAATAAAAAACATCAAAAAAAATAAATTTTTTATAATTTTTTGTAATTTTTTTATTATTTTATTTTTAATCAACTGGTTTTAAACAGCAATTTTTAATAATTTCAAAATTGTCATCTTGTTGTTGTTTTCTTTTAATAATTATCCAGTTTGTGAAACCGAAAATATTCATAATTGCTTGAATCATGTAAGTGATAACTGTTGTAATGAATGAAAAGTCAGTTGTGGCTACACAAGCCCAGAGAACAATTCCAATCAAATTTGCAAAGATATAGCAAAGAAAATTAAATTCGCTTCGGCGGACTTGCATGTATCTCGCAAGAAAACATATTGATGTAGAAATGGTTGAAACGAGAAGAAAGGCTGTGCCAAAAGCTTTCAAAAGAAAGTAAACACCAAAACTTAAAACTGCAATTCCACAACACGCAAGCACCCATTCTTTTAAAGAAATTTTTTTGTTTATATGCACCACTGTTGAACTTTTATGTAAATTTTTGAGCCATGTAAAGAGACACAAAATGTATGTTGGAATTGCAAAAAGCATTGACATAATCACCTCTCCATAAAGGTGCTGAAAAATGCACATAACAATATAGAGAGAACTTGCCAACACTCCCACAATGTTTCCCCAAAACCAACCCTTTCCAAGAGCAAAGATTGTTATAAGATTGAGTATTGAAAAAAATACAGAAATCACTCCACTATGAAAGATTATGCCCATCACAAGCACAACTATTATTGAGACAAACAGATACAAAATCTCCCACCATTTGACACACTTAACAATTTCTGTAATTTTTTTTATCATAATCCCTCTTTTGTTAAGAAAATTTCGATTTGTTTTTAAAATGCAATTTAAAAATAAAATTGTTATCCATCAATTCTCACTGTCGGAACTGCTGTCAAAGTTAAATCAGCAAGCCCTCTACCAGCACGGATATAATAAAATGCAATTGAGCCAATCATTGCACCATTATCAGTGCAAAATTTTAACTCAGGTGCGTAAAATTTAACACCAAACTTCTTACACAATTTTTCCAGTTTTTCACGTAAACAACTGTTTGCCCCAACTCCACCTGCAACAACAAGATTTTTAAATCCTGTTTTTCTAATTGCAGAAACAGCTTTATCGACAAGTTCATCTGTTGCAAGTTCTTGAAAACTGCATGCAACATCTTCAATTGAAAATTTTTCTCCCCTCTGCTCTTTTGTGTGAACATAATTGACAACCGCAGTTTTCAGTCCGCTAAAAGAAAAATTTAATGTTCCGCTTAATGGAGTGTGATAATTAAACTTAATGTTGTTTTTCCCATTCTTAGCCAATCTGTCAATATTAGGCCCTCCTGGATAAGGAAGTCCAAGAACACGAGCAACTTTATCAAAACATTCACCAACAGAATCGTCAACAGTCGAACCAAGAACTTTAAATTCACAATAATCTTCAACTTGCACAATAGCAGTATGCCCACCACTAACCATCAAACACAAAAAAGGTGGTTTCAAATCAAGATGAGAAATATAGTTTGCACCGATATGTCCATGCACATGGCTCACTGCAATAAGTGGAATTTTAAGAGCATAAGCAAGTGTTTTTGCAAAATTTACTCCAACCAAAAGGGCCCCAACAAGCCCTGCACCATACGTCACAGCAACAGCATCAATATCCTGAAGAGTTTTTCCAGAAACAAGCAATGCTTCATTCAACACGCCAGAAATATTTTTTATGTGATTTCTTGAAGCAATCTCTGGAACAACCCCTCCAAACAATTTATGAATATCAATTTGAGAAGAAACAATGTTTGCAAGCACTTCACGGCCATTTTTTACAATAGCAATTGCGGTTTCATCACAAGATGACTCAACAGAAAGAATAAGAACATCTTTTTTAGTCCTTAATTTCTCAAATTTTTGTTTCATCTCCTCAAAATATTTCATTTTTTCTGTCTTTTATGCCTTTTAATAACAAAATCTTAATTTAAAAACATCAAAATTAAAAAATTTCCGCCAGATTTATATTAAAACAACTTTTTAAATTTTTGTTCTTTTTAGATATTCGTTTATAAATCCTTGAATATCACCATTCATAACTGCTTGAATATCGCTTGTTTCATAATTTGTGCGATGATCTTTAACAAGAGTGTATGGGCAGAAAACATAAGAACGAATTTGGCTTCCCCATTCGATTTTTTTGATATCACCACGAATTGATGCCAACTTTTCTAATTCCTCAGATTCCTGTTTTTCAACAAGTTTTGAATACAACATCTTCATTGCAGTTTCTCTGTTTTGCACCTGCGAACGTTCTGTCTGACAAGCAACAATAATTCCAGATGGTATGTGTGTGATACGAATTGCACTCTCAGTTTTATTTACGTGTTGTCCACCTGCACCAGAACTTCTAAAAGTGTCAACCTTTAAATCCTCAGGACGAATCACAATATCTGGAGCTTCTTCAATTTCTGGCATAACTTCCACACTTGCAAAACTTGTATGGCGTCTTGCATTTGCATCAAACGGAGAAATTCTCACAAGACGATGAACTCCTTTTTCTGCTTTAAGATAGCCATAAGCATATTCCCCTGAAACAAGGAAAGAAATGGATTTTATTCCTGCTTCTTCCCCCTCAAGAACATCTAAAACCTTCACTTTAAAGTTGTTTTTTTCAGCATACATTGAATACATTCTAAACAACATATCTGTCCAATCTTGTGCTTCTGTTCCACCAGCACCAGCATGAAGAGTTAGTATTGCATTATAGTTGTCGTATTTCCCAGAAAGCAAAGTTTCAAGTTTGGCAGATTCAATTTCCTTTTCAAGATTAAGAAGAGTTGCACAAAGTTCATCAAAAATGCTTTGGTCGTCCATTTCTGTGAGAAGTTCCACACTTGCATCACAGTTGTCAATTTGAGCCTGCAATTTGGCAATTTTTTCAAGCTTATATTCACAAAGTTTAAGTTCTCTTCCAACCTTTGAAACTTTCTTCGCATCATTAAAAAAGCCTTCAGAAAGTTGTTCAGTTTTAAGTTCGTTTAATCTTTTTTCTTGTCCAACTGGGTCAAAGACACTCCTTAATAAAAGAGAAATCCTCTTTTAAATTTGCAAGTTTTTCTTTTTGTATATCAATAATCATAAATACTCCCTTATAATTTTAATTACATAAACTTATAGAGTATAACACAAAACAAACATTTTGTAAAGAAAAAGGAAGAAAACATACAAAATCGTTTTATTAAACAAGAAAATACATTTTTTTCAATATTTTTATTACTAATTTTTGTAAATTAATTTTTGGCAAAAAATATTAGCCTATTTTCCTCAAATAATACTTAATACAAAAATTTGACTTTTCTAGTCCTCAATCTTAACAATGTTTTCTTCAAGATGAGCTTTTCTAAATTCTTCATCTTGTTTTATTAGAGTTTTCTCAAGCCAAATCAAACTCAATCCATACATAATATAAAGCAATACAACAATACCAAGAGCCACTTTCAAGAATATTGTTCCGCCACCAATTAAACCATCAAACAAGCCAGCAAAGATAAGCAACAATGAACCAAGGATTCTTCCTAGTCCAAGCGAAAATTCAGAAAGAGCATTGCTTTCCAAGATATGCGAATGTAAAGACAAAAATCTGACAACTCCTGCCCTTCTACTGTCAGACACAGACATTAGAATAACATTTAATGTTGCATAAACACCATAAAATAGAACAATAGTCACACTGTTTGTTGCCGATAGAATTGCAACAACTGTGCAAGCAACAAGCGAAATTACTGGTGCAATAAATATGACCGAACGCTTCTTTCGATAGAACTTTAGATATAAAAACATTGTCAACAACGAGCATGCAGTGAATATTGATTGAAACATACCCAAACTTGTGTTTGTATTGAAGGTTGAAATGACTAAAATAGTGATTAAAGTTGTGAAACAGTCATAAGAAGCACCACGGAAGAAATTTTGCAAATAGACAAGCCACAATGCCTTATTCTGCTTACGGTTCTGCCACATATATTTTGTAAATTTTGGAATATCAAAACTTTGTTGAAATTTCTTTTTTGGCCTAATAAGAAACGAAAAAACTATAAGTAAGAAAGTTACACCAAACATAATGTAAGTGACAATTGAAAAGTCAATATCTGCGAAAAGTCCAAGTAAAATTGGAAAAATGACATAAACCGCCTGAAACATTATTTTCTTTACGGCAAAAAATTTAACCTGGTGTTTACTTGAAATTGTTTCAGTTGCAAGCCCATTATAGCCAGCGGAGAAAAGTCCAAACCCCATTCCATAGACAACTGCAATAAGAGGAACAAAAGTCATTAAATTGTTTTGCAGAAAATAAACAAGAATAACAACCACAGCCAACAAAATTGAACCAATTGAAACAAAAATACTTTTATTAATTTTCTTTAATGCATAGCCGGTGAAAGCATAACTTCCAGACAGAACCAAGTATTCAATCGCATAAAAAAGTCCAATACTGACAATTTGAGAAGAAATTCCATCACCACTTCCAGATTTAAGTATTTTTGAAATAAAGAATAAGTCAATAAAAATACACACAACTGCTTGTAAGCAATCACAGGCAATGATGGATATTCCACTCAAGTCAAAAACAGAATTTCTAGTTTTCTTTATCATTTTCTTTCCTCTTATGCACTTTTCTTATAAAAAGTTTTACTAACTCAAAATAAGGAATAATCAACAAAGCACTACCAACAGCCAAAAGCCATTGCCACCAATTTATTGTGGTAATTCCAAGTGCGATTTGAAGAGAAGGTAAAGGAACGATGACAATCAAAATCGTGAGCAAAAAAGAGCCTAAGAATGCCAAATTCAAGAATTTATTGTCAAATATTCTTCTGTTGAACAAAGTTTCAGTTTGACTTTTAAGATTGAAAGCATGCAATTGTTCTGCAAGACATAGATAAACAAAGCAAACTGTTGTGACAACAGTAGGTTCAAGTTTAACAACATAAGTGAGAACACTGAAAATTGTCAACATACAAACAGAAACAAAAACGGCTGACGAGAGAATGTTCACTCCCGCATCTCCTTTAAATAGACTGCCAGAATTTTTGATAGGCTTTCTCTTCATGATATCTTTTTCCGCTTTCTCAAAACCCAACGCAAGTCCAAGGAAAGTGTCAGAAACAAAATTAATCCAAAGCAATAAAGCTGGCGTAAAGAAAACTCCATCATGTGGTAAGAAAAGATAAATCACAGTAAGGGAAATCAATTCAGCAATTGAAGTTCCAAGAAGAAACATAAGAATTTTTAAAATTGTGCTGTAAATTCTTCTTCCTTCCTTAACAGCCCCAACAATTGTTGTGAAATTATCATCTGTTAAAATCATGTCTGCCGCTTCTTTTGTGACATCAGTGCCAGTTATTCCCATTCCAACACCTATATCAGCAGCTTTTATGCTTGGAGCATCATTCACACCATCGCCTGTCATAGCAACAATTTTGTCATGGCTTTTAAGGGCTTTCACAATTTTAACCTTGTTTTCAGGGCTGACACGAGCATAAACTTGATATTTCTCAACTATTTCGCAGAATTTTTCATCATCAATTTGGTCAAGTTCACGCCCAGTTATGACTCCAGATTTACTTGTGCAAATTCCAAGTTCCTGTGCAATTGCAAAAGCGGTATCTTTATGGTCACCCGTAATCATAATAGTTGTTATACCAGCTTGCTTACATGTCTTGATTGCTTCCTTAACTTCTTCACGTGGTGGGTCAATCATTCCGACAAGTCCAAGAAAACATAAATCATATTCTGTGTTTTGAGAAGTTGGATTTGAAACTTTATCCACAGTTTTACATGCAAAAGCAAGATTTCTCAGTGCCTTAGATGCGAATTCAGAATTAACAGAAAGAATATGCTCTCTGTCAGCATTAGTCATTTTTCTTATTCTACCATTTTCAAGAACACGATTACAAAGATTCAAAATATTGTCAACTGCACCTTTTGTGTAGGCATAAAACTTTCCATCAACTTCGTTAAATGTTGTCATAAGTTTTCGTTCACTATCAAAAGGAATTTCATTGACACGTTTAAATTTTCCTTCCAAATTCTCTTTGTTGAAGCCCATCTTATAGCCATAATGAACAAGAGCAATCTCTGTTGGGTCGCCAATAGATTCCAATTTGTCATCTTCAAAACGCACTTTTGTGTCATTACATAAAAGCATACATCTTAGAAGTTGTTCCAAATTTTTGTCATTTGCAAAAGAATTATTCTCTTCAATTTGGTCCAAAGTCAAAACATTTTCAACAGCACTACCCTGAACCTGCTCTTCTTTTTGAACCTTGTTTAATTCCGAGCAATTATCACCAAAAAAGAAAACTCTTTTAACAGTCATTTTGTTCAAAGTTAAAGTTCCAGTTTTGTCAGAACAAATCACTTCGGTGCTTCCCAGTGTTTCAACAGCAGGTAAAGTTTTCACAATAGCACGCTGTTCACTCATTCTTTTCACACCCATGGATAGAGTAACTGTGTTGCACGCAGGCAGTCCCTCAGGAACAGCACAAACAGCGATTGCAATAGCAAGCGAGAATGAAGAGAAAACATCTTTAGTCATAAAAATTTCAACAATAAAAACTGCAAGACAAATAATCAACACAATTAGCGTTATTATTATGCTTGTTTTCTTTATTCTTTTTGTTAAAGGAGTCACCGTGTTATCCATTTCGTTTAAAGCGGAAGCGATTTTTCCAATTTCGGTGTTCATTCCGCAAGCAACAACAACTCCAACACCTCTACCATAAGAAACAACGCTGCCCATGTATGCCATATTAACTCTATCACCAAGTACAGAATTTTCTGGTAGTAAGGTGTTTGCATCTTTTTCAACAGGAACACTTTCTCCTGTTAATGCACTTTCTTCAATTTTAAGGGAATTTGTTTCAATCAATCTTAAATCAGCAGGAATAATATCTCCCGCCTCCAAAATCACAATATCGCCCAAAACAAGTTCTTCACTTTTTATTTTGCATGAACGCTTATTACGAACAACCTTACAAAAAGGTTTTGTCATATTTTTTAAAGCATCCATAGCTTTTTCGCTTTTTCTTTCTTGTAAAAAGCCAACCAACGCATTAAAGATAACAACAAAGAAAATGATGCCAGCATCAATAAATTCACTGGTTGTTCCCTCAATCGCACCAATAATAACACTGACGATGCAACTAACAATAAGAACGACAATAAGAATATCTTTAAATTGTTCCAAAAATTTTAAAAATGGACTTTTTCTCTTTTTTTCAGCAAGTGCGTTTTTACCATTTTTTTCAAGCCTGCTTTTTGCCTCTGCATGAGAAAGTCCTTGCAAAGAAGTTTGCAAATTTTCAAAGGTTTGTTCAACTGTTTGCGATTGAAATTTATCCATTATTATGTTATTATATCAATAAATATTTTTTTTTCAAACATTTTGTAACAAATTTAATCTAAATAAACAAATTTTTTTTAATCTAAGGATTATCAAGTTTAAGAGCAAATTTGATTTTTCACAAAAAAAATCAAAAAGCTGATAAAACTTTGATTGAAATTATCATTCAAACTGATAATGTTAAAAATGGTAAGTCACAATTAAAAAAAAGAAGATGATGAACATCTTCTTCTTTGAAAGAAACCCGCGTGGCAGTGGTTTAACACCCACAAAGTAATTACTGATTGGGACTGAAGTCCTTTTCACCAAACTTTCATACTCATTTTAAAACAAAGCACCAAAAATGTCAATACTTTGACAAAAAATTTAAAAAAGGAGAGAAAAACAATGCATTAATAACACAAAAGTTGAAATAAAAAACCACCATTAAAGGTGGCTTTATTTTTAAATTAGTCATTATTATCTTGCTCAGATTCAATTCTTTCAATTTCTGCTCTATAAAAATCAATATCTTTCTTGAGTTCATCATTTCTTCTGCTAAGAACATTATACATTTTTTCAAGAAGAGGATATCTTTCTTCATTCTTCTTCATAACTTCTTCGCAATGTTGAACTGAAAGTTTAAGTCCATCTAAGAGATCCAAATCTTCAGCAAGTTTCTTTGCTTTCTCTTCATCAATGTCTGCATAGTTGTTTACGCCATAAAGCAAAACTTTTTGTTTCGCAACAAGAGCTTCTTTTCTTCTAAGTTTTCTTTCATCGCGTTCATGTGTTGCCCAAACTCTACGAAGAGGTGTGTATTCTTTTTTGCATTGCTTAAATTCTTTCTCAGTAACTCTCAAGTTTTCTTCAGCATCAGCAAGTCTTGCTTTAAGTTCGTCAAGTGAAAGATTTTGAACAACAGTTGTTGTGACAACTTCTCTAACTGGTTCAGCTTTCTGTTCAGCAAGATTACGCTTTGCTTCTTCAAGTTCTTTAACCATTGTTTCATATCTGGCTTTTTCATTCGCAAGAGCTTCTCTTTCATCAGCAAGAGCATCAACTGGTTCTTCATTAACTTTTTCTTCAACTGTTGTTTCTTCAGCAGGCTCTTGCTCTTCTTCTTGCTTTTCTTCGTTTTCTTCCATTTCAGCCTGCATTCTGCGAATAAGTTCTTGACGTCTTGCTTCCAAATATGCTCTTCTTTCTGCATTTGCACGTTCTTCTTCATCAACTTCCGCTTGAGCTGCAGCCTGTTCTTCTTGTGCTTTTTCTTCATTAACTTCAGTCACAACTGTTTCTTCAACAACTGTTTCTTCTTTTACAGGTTGTGCATCAATAGAGTAGTTGACAACGGACGCATTTTTATCGGATTTTTTGCTTTCAAGATTAAGAGGTTCATCAGCAGAATCCTTTCGAGTAATTGCAGAAACAGCCTCCCACAAGAAATACAAAATCAAAGCACCTGCAACAACAACGCCAATGATAATAAAAATATCCAAAATCAAGGCATCTGTGTTCAAGTTTGATGGTGCATTTAAAAGAGATTTAAACATAGCAATTTACCTTCCTTTTTCATCTTTTTGATTTCTCAAAAATTTACAATTTGTGATTTTTTCACAGTTTTGTGTTGAAGTTCAAGTCAAACAGTTCAGATTTGGTGGAGACGGAGGGAATTGAACCCTCGTCCGAAAATAAAACCAAACACTTTTCTACACGCTTAGTTTATGATTAAATTTCATTTTTAAATCACTCATAAACAAGTTTTAAAAACTATCCTTTAAAATTTTTTGTGGCTATAAAGGAAATTCACACACAAAGTTTTGCCAGATTTGATGCTCAATCTTTCAGTCGGCAACACTGAAAGCGAACAGATTGAAATTTTCAATCAAGATTTGTCATTTCAAACTTAGGCAGCAACTGCTGATGTGTTGAATGAAACAACATTGTTATTGTTTGCGTTTATTCGCTTGTTCCTGTTTTAGGTGTTGGGACTCCACCGCATGCTTTACATATTCAGTTTTCTATTTCCGTCGAAACCAAAATCGTCCCCCTGCACAAAGGAACAACAACCAAAATAGATTAGTTCTGTTTCTTGTGGCATACTTCAAAAACAATGTTTTGATGGGCTTTGAATCAAAGTTGTCAAATTGATGACCTTTCGATTTCTCTTTTGACAGACTTTTCTTTCAAAGATGCTCTTTTGTCGTAAAGTTTTTTGCCTTTTGCAAGACCAATCTCCACTTTCACGCGACCTTCATTATTGATGTATAATTTTGTCGCGATGATTGTGCAACCTTTTTCTTTCACCATACGTTCAAACTTTTGAATTTCGCTTCTGTTAAGAAGCAATTTCCTTGTTCGCCTTTCGTCTGGTTTGAAAGAAGAGGTTTTTTCATAAGGTTTGATGTATGCATTTTTGAGGAACATTTCACCATTCTTAATTTGCACAAAACTGTCCAACAAACTTGCTCCGCCAGCCCTTACAGATTTGACTTCACAACCTTCCAAAACAATTCCAGCCTCAACCAAGTCTGAAACGAAGTAATCAAAAAATGCTTTTTTATTGTTTGATATGACCTTCATTTCCTCTCCTATTATAACACTATTATTTTAATATTTCAATAGTCTTTTCAAAAAAAATCATAAAATTTTCAATTTTTTTTAGTTTTTTTCAAAAATTTTGGCACTTTTTAGCAATTTTTATCAAAAATAGGGCATCAAAGACCAAAATTTTCTACTTTAAAATTACAAAAAAGGTTAATTTTTTATTTAAATTTTGTAAAAAAAGTGAAAAAAAGTGTTAATTTCTCAACTTTCAACCAATTTGAAATCAATATTACGAGTGTGCAAATTAACATTTGTAAGTTCAACATTCACCTTATCACCAATGGAATATGTGTGAAAACCACCCTTAAGTTTCAACTGTTTTTCAAGGAAAAGATAAGCGTCTTGAGGTAAATCATCAATCTTAACAAGCCCTTCAACAGTGTTGTCAAGAGTAACAAAAATTCCAAAATTTGTCACTGAAGAGATTGATGCACTAAATTGTTCTCCAACCCTATCTTTCATGAGATATGCTTTCCACAAATCGTCAACATCTCGTTCTGCCATATCAGCATTTCTTTCGCAAGAAGAAGATTGTTCTGCACTGTCAAAAGCAAATTCATCAAGCTCAATCATTCTCTCCTCTGGCAATTTTCCGTTTTTGTGCAGCCACTCTTTGATAATTCTATGAATTGTCAAATCAGGATATCTCCTTATTGGCGAAGTGAAGTGGCAGTAGTCAACAAGAGCAAGTCCAAAATGTCCCAAATCTTTGTTTGAATATTTTGCTTTTTGCATGGAACGGAGAACAATCTTATTTACGACATCTTTTGTATTTAAATTTTCAACGTTATTTAAAATTTGCTGGAAATATTCTGGCACAATTGGTTCTGGAACAGCAGGATATTTCACACCAATTCCCTTTAGAAAGTCACAAACAGACAAAACTTTTTCTTTTGTTGGAGCTTCATGGATACGATAAACAAAAGGCACTCCTTTCGTGTGGAAATGTCGGGCTATTGTTTCATTTGCAAGAACCATGAAGTCTTCAATAAGTCGATGTGCAGAATTTCTTTCTCTTCTTGTCAAATCAACAGCCATTCCGTTTTTGTCAAACACAAATTGCACTTCTGGTATATCCAAATCAAGTGCTCCGCGAAGAGTGGTATTTTTTTCCAAAATATCGCAAAGTTCACGCATTAAAAGGAAATCTTTTTGCAATTTTTCAGTCTTTTTATTTAATTTTTCTCCTTTGAGAGCATCGTAAACTTCGTCATAAGTCAGTCTTGCAACACTCTTTATCACACTTTCACAAATTTTATAATCGACAACTTTTCCAGAAAAATCAACTTTCATAATGCAAGAAAGAGTCAATCTTTCAACTCCCTCATTAAGAGAACAGATTCCATTAGACAAGCTCTTTGGAAGCATAGGAAGCACAGAAGTTGGAAAATAAACGCTTGTTCCACGCCTATATGCCTCTTCGTCAATCACACTACCCTGCGGAACATATTCTCCCACATCAGCAATATGCACTCCCAATTCATAAAATTTATCAAACTTCTTTATGCTGACAGCATCATCAAGATCCTTTGCATCTGCTCCATCGATTGTGAAAATTGTTTCTTTTGTCAAATCAAGTCTGTTTTTCTTTTGTTCTTTAGAAATTGATGTTGGAATTTTTTTCTCTGCTTCAACAACCTGTGAAGGAAAATTTTCAAACAGCCTGTGTTCACGAATAATTGAAAGTTCCAAAGCCTTAACATCATCTTGAAAACCCAGAATTTCATCGACAACAGCTTTAACCTTGCTCTTATCAGAACGAATAATTTTTGCCAGAACTTTCATATTTTTAGAAATTTTCATTCCTGTCTTTTGAATTGGAATTTCATAACCAATTTTGTTATTATCTGGTTCAAGAAAGAAATTTCCACCAATAACATCAATTGTGCCAACCAAACTTTCAAGTTCTTTATAAATTGACACAACCTCGCCATCACAACCGTCATCATTTTGTGAAAGAATTTTAACAATAACACATTCTCCATCAAGGGCCCCAAAAGTTTTGTTAGCAGGTATAAAAATATCGTTTGAACGGCCATCAACTTTCACAAATCCAAAACCTTTTGCTGTGCCAAAAAATTCTCCCTTAACATATCCATGAGAAGGAATTGTGATAAATTTATTTTTTCTTATTTCAAAGACATCTCCATTTGAAACGAGAGAATAAAAGATTCTTTTTGTTTCATTTTCATCAATTTCAAGTGAGTTAGACAAAAAGAGAAATAGTTTGTCAACATTTGAGAAAACCAAACTATTTCCATCTAAAAGTTCTAAAATTTTCTTTCGATTTGTCATTTAAACACCTTATGCGTGTGGATAAACCAAAATTGTGACAAAATAAAGAATAACACAAACAACAGCTATACATGAAAAAATAATGGTTATAAGTCGCAATTTTCCATCACGAGAACCACCCTTATTTTTTGAATAATAGCTTTCTTGCTGTCCAGTTATGACATCTGTATTATTTGAATCCTCATTTTGAAAAAGTGTTGTGACAATAATTATAATTGCAGAAAGCACAACCAAACAAAAAAGAACAATTCTTATAATAGGAAAAGAATTTGAAATCCAAGGTGCAACAACAGAAACATTAGCATCGTCAAGTAAAGTTCCAAACATAAACATTCAACTCCTTAAAAAATAAACAAATGTAAATTAATCTCATGTAAATCGTGCAGCAGAGAACAAGGCAATAAGTCCAACACAAATCAAACATCCAACCAAAGTTGCCCATTTGAAAGGTTTTTTATCTTTATGATATTTATCTCCCTTAAAAAATGCAAGGATTCCCATCATAGCCAGAATACCAAGTCCACACATAACAATAATATAAGTTACATCAGACCAACCCACAGAAACCCAAGCAGAAAAATCATCCCAAACGCTTAAAAACATTGACCTCATAAGCACTCCTTCTTGAATATATTAACACATTTGAAAGAAGAAAACAACTCTTTTAATAAAATTTGAATGAAAATTTTTAAAGTTTTTCTCAAAAATCCTTTAAAATTAAAAAATTAAGCGGTTTTTATCTCAATTTACAATAAAAATTTATAGACTTTACTAAGAATTTAAAAGTCACCGATAAAATTGAAAAATTTTGATTCTGTAAATTTTTTGTAAATTTAATGTTCTTAAAAAGTTATTTATTGTTTTTTCTAAAAATTTCAAAAAAAACAATCGTTAAAGTTTGCCATTTTAACTAAAAATTGCTATTATAATATGTAGAATATCTATCAATAATTTGGATTAAAGGAAGTGGAGAGAAAATGAATAAGACAAAAATTATTTGTTCAATAGGGCCAACCAGTGCAAGTGTTAAAATACTTGAAAAAATGATTGATGCAGGAATGAATGTCGCCCGTTTTAATATGAGTCACGGAACACATGAAAGTCATAGACAACTTATTGATGCAGTTAAGCGTGCAAGAGAAAATAGAAACAAACCTGTTGCAATATTAATTGACACAAAAGGCCCTGAAATTCGTATTAAACAATTTGAGAACGGAAAAATTATGCTTAAAAGTGGTGACAAATTTACTCTAACCACAGAAGAAATTGTTGGAAATCAAGAAAAAGTAAGTGTCACCTATTCAAAACTGCCAAAAATTCTCACAAAAAATGCAAAAATTCTTCTAAATGATGGGAATATTCAACTTAAGGTTGAAAAAATTAAGGGTAAAGAAATTCTGTGCGTTGTTGAAAACGGAGGAGAACTTTCAAATAACAAAAGTATAAATCTCCCCGGCATCAAAACGGAAATGGAATATCTTTCTGAACAAGACAAAAAAGATTTATCATTCGCAAAAGAAGTCAATGCTGATTATATTGCAATCTCCTTTGTAAACTGCATGGAAGATGTTATGGCAGTCAAAAACTATCTAAAAAAGATTAATTTTTCAACAAAAATTATTTCAAAAATTGAAAGCCAAGATGGTGTTGACAATTTTGAGCAAATCTTACGCGTGAGTGACGGAATTATGGTTGCTCGTGGAGATTTAGGCGTTGAAATAGATTTTGTGAAAATTCCAATATTACAAAAAGAATTTATAAAAAAATGTAATGACGTTGGAAAAATTGTTATAACAGCAACACAAATGCTTGAAAGTATGATTTATTCCAAACGCCCAACAAGAGCAGAAATTTCAGATGTTGCAAATGCAATCTTTGACGGAACAACAGCCATTATGCTTTCTGGAGAAACCGCTTCTGGTGCAAATCCAATTGAAAGTGTTGCAACAATGAGCAGAATTGCAATTGAAACTGAAAATTTTGCAAACAGCCAAACAGAAATTAGTGCAATACAAACACACAACACATCGAAAAGTCTTGGATATGCAACCTATGCCCTATCACAAACGCGAGGTGTTGAAGCCATTGTTGTAGTCACAAAAACAGGCACAACAGCCAAAAACATTTCTCGTTTCAGGCCAAAAGTTCCAATCATAGCCTGCACACCTGACAAAGTGACATATCACAAAATGAGCCTGCTATATGGTGTCTATCCAATCCTAGACGAAGAATATGACAAAATTGAAGATGTGAAAGAAAGTTCTATTCAAAAAGCAAAAAGCACAGGGCTTGTCAAAGATGGTGACAAAATAGTCCTTGTAAGTGGTGTTAAAGCAAAGAAAAGTGGCTCCAACAGTTTGATTATAAAAAGAATATAAATTAAATAACTTAATTATAGAAAATTGATTTTGATTATAAAAATTTTAATAATCATTACTATATGATAATATATGATTAATAAAAAATTAAAACAAATCTAATTTTAATGAATCCAATGTATATGAATCTAACTTATGTTTTTAAAATCCTTTAAATTGAAATAATATATAATTTAAATTTTAAATCTTAATTGATTTATGTTTTAAATAAAAACCAGCAAAATTATGCTGGTTTTCTTTAACATCAATTAATCTTCACTCTTAGGTTTTTGTTTAGTATTCTTTTCACCCTTCACAACTTCTGTCATACTTGTTAAAAGCCCTGCGACATTTTGTATTTCACTTGGCACAATAATTTTTGTCGAGTTTCCATCAGCCAAAGTTTTCAATGCTTCAAAACCTTGCAAAGTTATATAAGCAGGATTTGGATTTGCTTTGTTGATAAGTTCAATCGCCTTATTTTCACCCTCGGCTCTTGCAATTGTGGCTTCTTTGTCCGCTTCTGCCTGTAAAATTTTTGTTTCTTTTTCAGCCTCAGCACGAAGAATTTGTGCTTGCTTTTCACCTTCAGCAACAAGAATGCTTGCTTTCTTCTCACCTTCAGCCTTTAAAATTTGCTCACGACGTTCACGTTCAGCACGCATTTGCTTTTCCATTGCTTCTTGAATATCCTTTGGAGGAAGAATATTTTTCAATTCAACACGGTTAATTTTTATCCCCCAAGGATCTGTTGCTTCATCAAGAATAACACGCATTTTTGTGTTGACTGTATCACGAGAAGTCAAGGTTTCATCAAGTTCCAACTCACCAACAATATTACGCAAAGTTGTTGCAGTCAAATTTTCAATTGCACGAATAGGACTGTCAACACCATACGTGAAAAGTTTTGGATCAGTCACTTGGAAATATACAACTGTATCTATCTGCATTGTGACATTATCTTTTGTAATAACTGGTTGGGGTTTAAAATCAGCGACAATCTCCTTTAAAGAAATTGGCCTACTACATCTATCGAAGAAAGGAAGCACAAGGTGAACTCCTGTTTCAAGGGTTTTGTGATATTTTCCTAACCTTTCAACCACAACAGCAGTCGCCTGTCTAACAATTCTAAGTGATGCACAAACAATAGCAAGAATCAAAACAGCAAGAACTCCAAAAACAATTCCAACAATAACAGATGAACTCATAATTTCTCTCCTTTTTAAATAAAAACTTTATTTTTTGATTTAATGTTTTTAATTTATAGCTATTTTACACTGATAATTTTAAACGATTTATTCTTTAATTTTTAATTTAATTTCTCAAATTTAATTCTCAAAATCTTTAAATTTTTGTGATTTTAAAATTAATATCGTTTATCGTTTCTAATTTTTTATATTTATTTGTATTATCCTAATTATTAAAAATCAATTTATTTTTATGTTTTCCATCAATTTTTTATTATTTTTTTAATTTTTTTATTAATTCTTAATATTTTTTTAATTTTTATCGCTTTTTAATTAAATATTATTATTTTTTTATTTTTGTTTTGATTTCTTTTCTTGAACTACCTTATTTTTTGTTTCTACTGAATTTACTTTCTTAACTATAAGTTTATTTCCAGAAATCTTAACAACTTGAACAATTTCATTTTTCTCAATTGTTTCTTGATTTTCAGCAATTGCACTCCAAATAACATCATTAATTTTTACACTTCCAATATTTTCAAAATCTGTGCGTTCAAGCATTTTAAATTTTTGTCCAATTATTACATCTAAATTTGTTTTACCATTAGAGTTTCTAAGCAAAAATTTTTTTGTGACACTTCTAAGTAGAAAAACAAGTAAAGACGAAATCAAAACAAAAATAATAATTTGAACCCACCACGCCACAGTTTTTGTTGCGGATAAAATAAATGGAATAATTGCTCCAAATGTAAACCAGATTGAAACGATTTCCATTGTTGCAAATTCAGCAATTGCCGTGACAACAATAACTGCCAACCAAATCCAAAACATGAAATCCATAATCCATACCTCAATACTAATAAATTATATCACTTAAAGTAATTTTGTCAAACTTTTTTAAAGATTTACCATAAAAATCTATAATAAAAATTTGTATAAATAAAATCTCAATATGATAATCTTTAAAATTTTATAAATATTTTCATTAATAGAAAAAACTTAAATAATTAGAAAAAAAATCAAAAAGAATTAAAAAACATTTAAATAATTGCATAAAATTCATATTAAAATGGAAAATTTTG
This sequence comes from uncultured Clostridia bacterium, assembly GCA_947591785.1. GTDB lineage: Bacteria > Bacillota > Clostridia > Christensenellales > UBA1242 > Caccovivens. Next base: position 28,334 of record CANQDK010000010.1, read on the forward strand.
ATTATTTTTCTTTATTCCTAAACTTTTCAGTTTTCTCCATTCTCTTATTAAATTTTTCAATTGCTGATAAAACTTTATACGATTTACTTGGAATTTCTTGTTCTTTTTTTGTTTTTTCAAGTGCATTTTTTAACCGATTTTCTTGCTCAACTTCTAAGAATTTTATCAATTTTTTATCAATAATTTTAACTTCTTTTTTTTCTCTGTCTGGAGCTATAAATTTCACAATTTTATTCTCTTTGTCCAAACTTATTCCAAGCTCATTGTCATCACCAAACAACTTCAAATAATAAAGTAAAATTCTTAAATCTTCATTTCCCATTCCTAAATTTTCAGTTCTGCTTTCAAAATAATCTTTCAAAAGGCAGTCCATATTCACATATTTTGGAAAAACAATTTCTCCTTTTTCATACTTTGGAGCGAAATACTTCTGTAAGACATAATAACTTTCATATTCATCGGCGAATTTCAAATCGTGAATATCTTTAATTTGTGACCTTTCAAGTCTTTCTTTTTCTTGCCCACTTAGATGACGCCCTTCCTCCTTGTCTTTTAAAATTTTGACAAAATATGGCATCATAACTCTTCTTCTCTTTATCATTTCTTCACTATTAGAATAAGCAAGATATGTATCATAAAGATTTATATATTTTATAAAATCCGCTTCAATTTTTGAAACTTCTTTAATAGCCAGTATACAGCCAGACACATTTGATTTAACTCTTGAATAAGTTAATAAAATTTTTTCTGCTGACTTAATATCTTTTGCATAAACAGGGAACAAAATTGGAATGTAATATCCAACACCTGCATAACCACACATTACCACAGATGCATAGAATTTATTTTCCTCACTATTTGGCGAAATAACGTCTTCTTCTAAAACATTCCCTCTAGAAGAAATTATTTTATTGTTTAGCACATTTGATTTATTATGTATTCCCATGTAAATATATTATCATAAAATAAAAATAAATTCAATACAGTTTGAACAAATTTTATTAATTTTAATATAGAATTGTTATATCTAAATATAATCAAATTTAAATAATAAAACTTATTTAATTGTTGACAAGAAAAATTATAATATGTTATAATAAATCGCAAAAATCTTTTAAACATACTTTGTTTATTGGATTCTATATTATCACCGAGAAACCAAAATAGATTCAAGCATAAAATTTTGTTAATGTAGCACAGTCGTTAATGCATCGCTTTGATAAGACAAATTTGAAATTATGCAAATCTCAAAAGAAACTAAAAATCTCAAATTTGCTGGTGTGGCTTAGTGGGAAAGCGCGGCCTTGGTAAGGCCGAGAGAGCGGGTCCGATCCCCGCCACCAGCTCCATATAAAATGAGTAAAAGTCCTAATTGAGGAAATTGAAGCAATGATAAACAAATACAAATCAATAATTGAAAGCAAATATAACGAATATGATGAAGATGTTAGATTTGATAGGATGTCGCAAAAATTTGAATATCTTACTACTATGCGTTATATTCAAAAATACGCAAAAAAAGGATGTAAGATATTAGAAATTGGTGCAGGAACAGGACGCTATTCAATTGCCCTTGCCAAAATGGGCTATAAAGTGACAGCTGTTGAACTTGTGGAGAAAAATTTGCAAGTTTTACAAAAAAATGCCAAAGGTGTTGACAACCTTGTTAGCATGCAAGGAGATTGTTTAGATTTGTCTATGCTCAAAGACAATACTTTTGATATTGTTTTGTGCTTAGGGCCAATGTATCATTTATTCAACAAAAAAGATAAAAATCGTGCAATTGCAGAGAGCATACGCGTATGCAAACCAGAAGGTGTTTTGATGTTTGCGTATTTGTCGCATGCCTCTATTGTTTGGGGATATGGAGTTAGAAAAGGCAATTTGTCGGCACTTGCGTATGGTATAAACAAAGACGGCAGCATTAAGGATATCCCAGAAGAAATCTTTAATTCTTTCTATACAGAGGATTTTGCAAAGCAGTTTGAAAAAACTAACACAAAATTTTTAAAGCAAGTTGCAACTGATGGGCTTGCACCAACAATGAGAGAGTATATTGATGAAAAAATGAGCGAAAAAGATTACAATCTGTTGTTAAATTGGCATTTTGCAACCTGTGAAAGAGTGGATCAACTTGGTTATAGTTCGCATTTGCTCTATATATGCAAAAAACTTTAATTTTCACGAAATCAAATAGTCTTCACAAAACATCTGTGGTGGTGACACTAGACTTTACAAAACATCTTCATAAAAAAATCTTGCTTAGTTAAGTAAGATTTTCTTTATTTACAAAGAACAATGGCAAATGATAAACCATTGTTATTATTTATCAAAGTCTTTTATTATTTCAAGCAACTTTTCGTCTAAAAACCTTAAAGTCTCTTCTTTTATCTTTTGTGGCACACCATAATATGCACCTGCTATTGCCCCGCATATTGCACCCGTGGTATCGCAATCACCACCAATAGACACAACATTTCTTATAGCATCTTCAAAGTCATTTGAAATCAAAAAACAATAGATGGCTTGTGGCACTGTGTTTTGGCAAGAAAGGTCATATTTGTAGTTTTGTTTTAAGTTGTCATAGTCAAAGTTTAAGTCATAATAGTTTTGCTCAATAAACTCCTTTATCTCTTGCTTAGACTTTTTGTTTAAAGCGAGCCACACAGCCACAGCGGTAGCCTCGGCACCCTTTAATCCCTCTGGGTGATTGTGAGTAATCTTTGTTACCTCATTACTTAAAAACTTAACTTCTTCCAAATCACGAGCAAAGTAAGCCACAGGACTAACCCTCATAGCAGAGCCATTACCATATGAATTGTATGGCTTTGGCTCTTTATTTCCAAGCCACAAAAAGAAATTACCGCCATAGCCTGCTTTCCAAAACATTTGGCCATATTTTTGCATATTTTCAATGGCTTTTTGAGAAAGCTTTGTATAATCTCCATTACACTCTTTTAAAGCCTTATACACAGCAATGGTCATAACCGTGTCGTCAGTGAAACGACAGCCCTCTGAAAAAAGAGGAAAGTCTTTTGTTTTAATGTTATGAAACTCATATTTTGAGCCAACTATATCTCCAACAATAGCTCCTATCATTTTAACCTCTTACTGCAATTAACCACAAACATTTTTTATGCAAATCTTAATTACCATTTTGTTATTTGAGAGTCCTTAAAAATTCTTAATATGTCTAACTTCAATGCTTGGGATTGTTATCTCATGTGGCATATCAAAAACATATTTGATTGTTTTTGCCACTTCATCTGGCGAAAGACCCAATTTCATTATTTCTTGTGGAAGTTCGTCGTTTGCTCGAATATAAAAGTTTGTTTTAATGAGTCCTGGACAAACATCAGTGATTTTTACATTATGTTTTGCCAAATCTCTTTGAATTGCTTTGCGATAATAATATCCGCCATGCTTTGAGGCATTATAAACAGGACAAAATTCTTCCGTTTCCACACCGCTTTGTGAATTGACATTGATTATTTGTCCTTTTTTGTTTTTTATTAAAAAAGGTGCAAAAGTTGTAATCATAGCAATTGTCCCAAAAGTGTTTGTATCAAGCAAATCTTTAATTCTTTCAAGATTGTTTATTTCGGCAAAATGTTTGTCATTTAGTTGTGAAATTTCGCCTTTTGTCCAAACGCCCGCACAATTGATGATTGTGTCAAGTTTAGAAAAGTTTTTCTCAACATAAGCCTTTAATTCCCTGATTTTGTCAATGTTTGTTACATCACAAACAAAATATTCTGCATTCAAATTCTGTGCAGTTTTCTTTAAGTTCTTTTCATCTCTGTCAACAAGCAAAAGTTTTTCGTTCTTCAACAATTTTGCAGTTGCTTTTCCAACACCATCACCAGCACCTGTAATTAAAACATATCTCATTTTTTTACTCCTTTTAAAACTTCAACCGCTTCCTTACGCATTATGTTGTGAATTTCAATTTTCCTATTTTTTGTTGCCTTGGCAATCGTTTCACAACTGATAAGCACCTCAGGACAATAATACTTGTCACTATCTTCAAGTTTTGCACCATAATAAAGTTTATCAAATTCTTCATACAAAATTGCACCCATGCACATTGGACATGGCTCGGTTGACACATACATTGTCGCACCTTTTAATTCCCCATATAAATTGTTGTTCTTAAGGGCATCTTGGATTGCAACAAATTCCGCATGCGTGTAACACCCATTCAAGTTCACTTTCGGGCTATCACTTCGCCCAATAATCTTCCCCCCCCGATTTACAACAATCGCACCATAAGGATATTTTGCAGTCTTAGAAATGTCTATTGCAATTTGCATATATTCTCTGTCTGTCATTGAAAACTCCTTTTCTTCGTCATAAAAACAGAATTAAAAATATTGGATGTTTTTATTCTGTTATATCAAACTTCAAAAACTTGCAAGATGTCAGGTATAATAAAGTTTATATTTTGTTGTTGCAAATAATTTTCTACTTGCTCTTTGGTGTATAACATTTTACCTTCATCTTGATGAGCAACAATCAAAAGTTTTGCACCAACTTCATTGAATGTTGCTGTGGCACCCCACAAATTCATTGATGCATCAAAAGCAGTAATGTTTGCAAACATAATGTCTGCTTTATAGTCATTCTTAAATCGAATGGTGTCACTTGTGACATAGAGTCTTGTTTTTCCATCATCTATGATAAAGCCAACATTTTCTTTAATTTCTCCCGCTGGCATCATATAGCCATGCACAGCCTTTACAACTTCAATTTTAACTTTCCCCAAATTAAAGCTATCCCCTGCTTTAACCAAGTGAATTTTAAGTTCAGGTTTAGCTTTTTGAACTTCTTTTGTGCTGTATATTGGTGCAGAAAAATTTTGTAGAACATCACTATTAAAATGATCTCCATGTCTATGCGTAACAAGAATTGCTGTTGCATTTTTCCAATAATCTATAAATTTTTCCTCGAACTTTGTTTTGCCTGGATCAACCAATATTTTCTGTCCTTGAGTTTCGATTAAAATACAACTTTGCGGAAATTTTGTAATTTTCATAATTTCTCTCCTTTGAAAGCATTATAACATAATTTCAGCAATTTTGTATAATAATTAACCTAATTACAATTAAATTTATTTTGATTCTATTTCTATAAAATTCATATTCTAGTTGATAATTTATTTTTTAACTTATGTTTATTTTCAATTTGATATTTTAATTTTTTAACATATATTTAATTTCAATTTGAAAATTTATTAAAATATTATTTGTTTTTATATCGTTTGGAATTTATATTTAATTTAAAGATATTTAAAATTTAATTTTAAAAACTTTTGTCTAATCGAAATAGAATCTCGAATCCTTGTCCAACTTTTAAAGGAAACAATAGGAAAAAAGAAAAATAAAAATCGGACAAATTTAACACTTTCTCAGTGACTAAGTTTATTTATTCTTATTATTTCTCTTTCAATTTCTTCTTTAAATTTATAATCCAAAATAATTGAAATTGTTTGGTTTTTTATTAAAATTTCGTAAAATTTTATCTTTTTTAATAAAAATTTTATAGTTTTTAACAATTTTTCATTATTTTTATTAAAAACAATGTCAATTTTACATATATCTCTTTTGACATTTATTCCAACAAATGGCGTTGGTGTTTTGGTTAAAGCTGTTCCTTTAAGTTTTGGTTTTTCACTTGATTTACAAATCACTTTAACTTCAAATTTTTTAGCAATATCAACACTTGTATTACACAACACTTTTGCTCCTGTTTCAGCGTATTTTAAAGCGGTTTCATAATCAACTTTGTTATATTTTTTAAACTTATTTGAACGAGGATCGCCTGCATAAATTCCATTAAAGTCAGAATAAATTTCAACTGGACAATCAAACACTGCACCAAGTGCAACAGCGGTTGTGTCAGAACCACCTCTCCCAAGCGTGATTATGTCATCATTAGAATTTTGTGCTTGAAATCCTGCAACAACAACACAATCAAATGTTTTCATTTTAGTTTCAATTGCTTCTTTATCAATGCTCTTTATAATGCCATCTCCAAAATTTCCTTCTGCCAAAATTTTTGCCTGCCACCCAAGCATACTGCATGCCTTAACACCAATTGAGCAAAGTTTAATTGCAAGCAAACTTGCACTTATTGTTTCGCCACAGGACAAAAATGTGTCTAATTCTCTCGTTGAAGGATTTTGAGAATATTCTTTTGCAATTTCAATAATTTTATCTGTTGTGTCTGCCATTGCCGAAACCACAACAATAATTTTTTCATTTTTACATCTTGATTTTATGTAATTTGCAATTTTGCATATTTTTTCTTTATTTCCTAAACTTTTACCACCAAATTTAAAAACTATCATAAAATTTCACCTAATATTAAAATATGAAATTTGAATTTTATGTGTAAACATTCTCACAATTTTTAAAGAAGAGAAATAAATAAATATCATGAGAAAAAATTTAGAGATTGCAGTTGTTGGTGCCTCAGGGCTTGTTGGACAAAAGATTTTAGAAGTTCTTTTTGAAAGAAAAATTGATGCAAATCTGCACCTTTATGCATCCGAAAGAGAAAAAACAATTGAAATAAATGGAAATAAATATTTTGTCAAAGATATCAATAAAATAGATTTTTCACAAATAAAACTTGACTATGCTTTCTTTGCTGTTGATGCGGAAATAGCAAAAAAATTTGTTCCCCTTTTTGTAAAAAACAATATTACTGTCATAGACAACTCAAATGCATTTAGAAGAGAAAACAATGTTCCACTGGTTGTTCCGCAGGTTAATTCTCATGTCTTGAAACCCTCCTGCAAACTAATTTCAAATCCAAATTGTTCAACAATTCAACTTGTTACGGCACTAAAACCGCTTGATGAAAAGTTTAAAATAAAGCGTGTTGTTGCTTCAACATATCAAGCAGTTTCAGGTGCTGGAAAAAATGCAATTCAAGATTTATTAAACAACACACAAACAAAATTTGAATATCCAATTCAAAACAATTTAATCCCCCAAATTGATATTTTTCTTCCAAATAGATACACAAAAGAAGAAGATAAATTGATTTTTGAGAGCAAAAAAATTCTTGAATTACCAAACTTAAAAATAACAGCAACAGCAGTGAGAGTTCCTGTCTTAAATTGCCACAGCGAAAGTGTGAATGTTGAATTTGAAAAAAAAACAAATATTGAAGAAATTTTTTCAACTCTTAAAAACGCAAAAAATATTATTGTTCAAGATGATATTGAAAACAAACTATATCCAATGCCAATTTTAGCAAACGAAAGAGATGAAGTTTTTGTTGGAAGAATTAGAGAAGATGAAAGCAGAGAAAATTGCTTTAACTTCTGGATTGTAGCAGATAATTTGCGTCGTGGTGCAGCATCAAATGCGGTAGATATTTTTGAAGCAATGGAGAAAATTTATGAAGAATAAGATTTTTGAAGGAACATGTACAGCAATGGTGACTCCTTTTAAAAAAAATAAAGAAATTGATTATAAAAGTGCAGAAAAACTCATTAAAAATCAACTTGAAAACAATGTAAATGCAATTTTGATACTTGGCTCAACAGGAGAAGGTTTTTCATTGTCCCCACAAGAGAAACAAAAATACATTTCATTTGTCCGTTCAATACTTCCAAACTCGTGCAAACTCCTTGTTGGTGCGGGTTCAAATAACTATGAAGAAACAATTAATCAAATTAATGATGCTGAAAGAAATGGTGTTGATGGTTGTTTGGTTCAAACTCCATATTTTTGCAAATGCTCTCAAAACGGAATAATAAATCACTTTAGAGAAATTTGCAAAAAAACATCTCTTCCAATAATTGTTTACAACATTCCATCAAGAGCAGGGAACAACATAAAACCACAAACCATGTTAGAATTACTAAAATTTGACAACATAGTGGGTTTAAAAGAGGCAAACAGCGAACTTAATCACATTTTACAAATGACAAATGCAATAGATGGTAAAATCGCTTTTTATTGTGGAAATGACAATTTGTATCAATTATTTTTAAGTCTTGGTTGCAGTGGAACAATAAGTGTCACAAGCAATGTTTTTCCATCAGAAATTGCAGAAATGTGGAATATAAAAGAAAACAGCCTTTCCATTCATAACAAACTTTTTAATTTTAATAATCTAATGTTTTGTGAACCAAATCCAATTCCTGTTAAATTTATATTAAGCAAATTAAATTTAATAGAAAATGAATTAAGAAATCCACTAACAAGACTTGAAAAAAAACATGAAAAAGAAATAATAAATGAGCTTAAAAACTTAAAAATAATTGAATAAATTTGAATTTTTACCTTAAAATTTCTGTTTTTTTATATTTTTTAAACTTTCAAATAAATTTTTCAAACAATTTCAAATTATAGAATCAAACAAGTCATGAAGAATTAAAACAGAATAAAAAAATATTTTTTCTATTAATTAAAAAATTATCATAACAAAAATATTTGAAAATTTTAATTATATTTGATAAAATTAATATGACAAAAACATTTTTTGATTTAGGAGAAAATTCATGACTTTTTTGGATTGGCTTTACAGCACCTATCCCAACCCAAGCAAAAATGGCCGATGGGGTTGGCTACATATTACAGTTCTTGCTTGTTGCATTGTGCTTATAGTGACACTTTCGTTAATTTTTTTTAAAAAGTCAAATAAAGCAAAAAGAATTGTTATATGGGTTCTTGTTTCAATCATAATGGCTTTTGAAATTGTTAGGAGAGTCGTATATTTGTGTAACACAACAGACTATAGCTGGCAGCACACTCTCTACACTCTTTTGCCAAGGCCTTGGTGTGCAATTTCTTGTTGGACTTTGTTTATATCAGCAATAGTCAATAAGGAATGGTTTTATAATTATGCAAGCCTAAGTGCACTTCTATGTTCTGTTATTTTCTTCTCCTATCCTGGAGCTGGTTTTAATAATGAATATATTTTATTTGAGAATTTATATTCAATCACATCACATTCTCTTTTGCTAATAACATCAATATTGCTTTTGACATTTCAATTTACAAAATTTGAATATCGAACAATTTGGAAAAGTGCAATTCTATATGTAATTGCAATAGTATATGCAATAATAGAAATCTATGCACTAAAAATTGAGCCTGATCCTCTATACTTTATGCCAAACAACGATGTTATGAATGTTTTAGGAATTCCATATTCAGCATATCTTTCAATTTATATCATCTTTTCACTTGTATATTTTAATGTACCATATCTTATTCAAGATGGTAAAAACATTTTTAGAAAACGAACCTATAAAATTAAAAATATAAAATAAAGTTAAGTATTATTTTATCGGTAAAAATCAAATAAAAATAAATTAGTTAAAAAACAATTTAATTAATTAAAATAAATAATAATTAAAAATTTAATTAAAAAATAATATAGAAGAAATAATTTAAATGAATGATTGATTAGATAAAATAAAATTAAAAAATAACAAAAATAAAAAATTGAATTAAAAGTAAAGTTAAACACTAATAAATATAAAATTAAATAAAAATTTTGATAAAAATAAGAAAAAAGAGTAAAATTACTCTTTTTTTTGATATTTTAATCTATTATTTTATAAATAAAATTTAAAACTTACATCAATAATTTTCACTTTTTAATTCAAAAAATGATTGTGCATACCCACACACTTCGCAAGTTTCTGGAGCTTTTGTTCCAACAACAATATGTCCACAATTTTTACATTCCCAAATTTTAACTTCACTTTTCTCAAAAACAGCCTTTTCATTAATGTTTTCAAGAAGTTTTCTATATCTTTCTTCATGTGATTTTTCAATTTCTGCAACTGCACGGAATTTCTTTGCAAGTGCAAAAAAACCTTCTTTTTCAGCCGTTTTTGCAAAATTTTCATACATATCAGTCCACTCGTGATTCTCACCTTCCGAAGCTGAAAGTAAATTTTCTGCAGTGTTTCCAATTCCATTCAATTCTCTAAACCAAATTTTTGCATGCTCACATTCATTTTCTGCAGTCTTTAAAAACAAATCTGCAATTTGTTCAAAGCCTTCACTTCTGGCAACATTTGCAAAATATGTATATTTATTTCTTGCTTGACTCTCTCCCGCAAACGCTTTCTGCAAATTCTGTTCAGTTTCAGTTCCAACATAAGCATTTGTCTTTTTATGCTCTCTAACAACAATTCTCTCTCCAATTTTTTCAAGCATTTCCTCGCCAACACGACATCTTGGACAAATTGCTTCTTGTCCTTCTTCAATTTCAAAAATTTCACCGCAAACTTTACAGCGGAACTTTATCAATTTGACTTGCACACTTCCACCATTCAAATCACTGCTTCTATCGTAAAACATAGTATGAAGCATTGCCTCTGCCAATTTACTTCCTGGTTTTCCTAAATAATTTTTATATAACTCCAATATTTCCTCATTCTCGTGTGCAGAGCGTGTTTTGAGAAGTTTGTCACGTTTATAAAGGGACTCAATACGTTTCTCTTGGAAAACTTTTTCTTGCCCAATATGTTTTGGCTGTCCGCCACCACCAATACACCCACCTGGGCAGGACATGATTTCAACAAAATCAAACTTCTCGCCATTTTTTATTCTGTTAAGCAAAATTCGAGCATTTGCAAGGCCATAAGCAACTGCCAATTTCAGTTCTATTCCCTTAATTTTTACTTTTGCTTCTTTAATTCCATTCAATCCACGCACATCTTTAAAATTCAACAAAAGTTCAGTTGGTTCTTTGCCAGTAAGGTAAGAATAAACAGTTCTAACAGCAGATTCCATGACTCCACCACTATTACCAAAAATCACACCACCACCGCTTGCCTCACCCAAAAAGTTGTCATATTTGTCATTTTTAAGTTTGGAGAAATCAATACCCTTTTCTTTTGCCCACTTAGCAAGTTCAACAGTTGTAATACAAAAATCCATATCTCTCATCTGAGAAATATTGTTCACTTTTGCAGATACATTCATCTCATTTCTTTTGATTTCAAATTTTTTTGCAACACAAGGTGTCACTGCAACATTCACAATTCTTGATGGCTCAATACCCATCTTTTTTGCAAAATATGTTTTAATAATTGGGCCTTGCATACCAATTGGACTTCGGCATGTGGAAATGTTTGGCAAAATTTCTGGATAGAAAGTTTCAGCAAACTTAATCCACGATGGACAACAACTTGTAAATTGTGGCAAAAGTTTCGTTTTGTTTTTTATTCTTTCAATAAGTTCTGTTGCCTCTTCGCAAATTGTCAAATCTGCACTAAAATTAGTGTCAAGAACATAGTCGAATCCAAGTTTACGAAGCATAGAAATCATTTTACCTTGAACAAAACTTCCTGCAGGCATTCCAAATTCATCGCCAAGCCCAATTCTAACTGAAGGCGAAGTTGAAACAATGAAAATCTTATCCTTTTTTTTCATAAGATTTTGAATTTCATGATATTCTTCTTTACCAACAAGCGCATCCATAGGACAAATTTTTACACATTGCCCACAATGAACACATATACTTTTATCACAAGTTTTTTGTAAGTCATAATTGTTATTTACGCTTTCAAAATTATTACAAACAACGGCACATTGTCCGCATTTAATACATTTAGATTCAATTCTTTCAACTGAAGGATTGTCAGAATCAATAGCAACTCGGATATTTTGATTTAAATGTTTCATAATACACACCTCAATTCGATTATATCACAACATCCTACCTTTCTGTCAATTAAAAGACAAAATGTTAATACAACAATTATTACTTTGAGCAAAGAAAAAGTGCGTAAATTATATAATAATTTATACTGCGAAAATTGAGCAAATTTTGACACAACTTTTGACACAACTTTTTTGCAAATTTGTGTCAGATTTTGGCTGTTTTTGGGGCTTTTTGCCTAAGCCAAATTTAATACAAAAAAAACGCTACAAGTCTTTATTTTAGGGACTTGTAGCACTTGGTGGGCAGGGATGGATTCGAACCATCGAAGACATAGTCGACGGATTTACAGTCCGTTGCATTTGGCCGCTCTGCAACCTACCCATATTTTATATTCACAAGCACAAACGCTTGCCAAAGAACATTTAATTGGAGCTGGCGAAAGGAATCGAACCTTCAACCTGCTGATTACAAGTCAGCTGCTCTACCATTGAGCCACGCCAGCAAAAGTGACTAAAACAAAGATGTTTTTTCACTTTGGTGCCCAAAGGTGGAATCGAACCACCGACACTGGGATTTTCAGTCCCATGCTCTACCGACTGAGCTATCTGGGCATTTTAATCCATTTCTAAAATTAAAATGGATTTATGGCGACTCGGATGGGGCTCGAACCCACGACCTCCAGCGTGACAGGCTGGCGTTCTAACCAACTGAACTACCGAGC
>CANQDK010000011.1 GCA_947591785.1 uncultured Clostridia bacterium
ATGGAAGCGCAGGCTTATGCAAATGATTCTCTTCATCCAAACACCGCCGGGATGAAACTGATTTCCGACTGTTTTATCGACGCACTTTATAAAAATTATGTAGAAGAATAACTAAAATTTGGCAGTTTAATGTCAGTTTAGGTTTTAACAATAATCTTTCCAAATGAGGAAGCGAAATAAACTAATTAAACTATTTGGATCAATTTTACTTTGTTATTGCATACAAGTTCAACTAGAAAACAACTTGTTCCGCCATTAGCGGCTTATACGAAATAATTGGATAACAAGTGTTTCGTTTTTGTTTTACAGGAACACTTTGTTATTTATTTTTGAAGGATGAGACAATCTAGGGAGGTTTTAGATGCAAAAATTATCGATAAAAGACAAAGAACAATATTTGAAATCGGGGAATCTTACAACTCCGTTCTTAGAAAATAATTATGTGAAAGAAATGGTTATGAGAGATTATAATCACAAACTTGAAAATGGCAAACAAGCAAATAAAGTGGAAAGTTTATTCAATTGGATTGCTTTTGTTATCAAATTAGGAGATGAAAAATTTAAACAAAAATATAAATTCAAAAGAACCGCACAAGAAATATGGGAAAGTGGGTTTGCCACAGGTTGCACAGACTATGCAATTTTGTTTTCTACTTTTGCTAGACAATTAGGATGACCAACAACATTTTTACATACGGCGGAATTCGGCTGGCTGCAAAAATTTTTGGATGGAAAAAACAGCAGTGTTCATTATGGACATTCTTTTTGTGAATGTTATTATGAAAATAAATGGATATTGGTTGACCCAACAAGCAGAAAAATTATGTATGATTATAATTCAGATAAAATAGAATTGCCTTACAATGTTGGACAGGGCAGTGTGTATATTCCATATTTTAGAGGACTTGATTTAGGTAAAAAGACTTCAATAGAAGAGCATAATTTAGAAATGGACAAATTATGCAAAACTTTAAAATAAATTTCAAACAAATTATCTAGGTTTCCATCAACGAATTGTCGTTTGAGTTAAAACGGCAATTTTTTGTTCTGTATCGGACAGAAATTAAAAAAATAATTAATTTTTTAAAATTTTAAATATTTTATCTTTTTTAAATTTTTTAATTTAATTTTTATATTTTTTTTAAATTTTTATTTCTTAATAATTTTTTTTATTTTATTTTAAAAATAATAGGTTTATCTAAATAAAAAAGTCCTATTTCTAGGACTTATTCTTTATTTTATCTTTCTTGCTTCAATGTAATAACGTTTTTCATTGGCTTCACCCATTGAAAAAGTCTTTCTTGGAAGAACTCCATTTTTGATTATATAATCAAACAATGCACTCTTTTCCATTGATTTCAAAACTATTCCAATTCCACCTGTCTTTTTGCAAAGTTCTTTAAGGTCTTGTTCACCATGAATATAGTCAAGTTCTCCAGAATTTTCTTTGATATATTCATCAATAAACTTTTGAGTTTGTGCAACAGCTTCAATTGAGTTTTCTGGAAGAGGAAGTTCAACAACTTTATTTCCGACAAACATCTTGCTTTTTACAGAACCTTTAACTTTTGCTTTAAATTCTTTTACGAATTTTTTATTGTCAACGCCCTTAATCAAACGATGAATAGGTTCAAACAAGATTCCTTCATCATAAATATTTGCAACTTCAACAAGAGCATATTTGCTCAAAGGATTCTTTTCATCATAGCATGCCTTTGCTGTTGCAAGAGAATGATTACCGTCACCCACAGCAAACAACAATGGCTCTCCATATTTCTTTACAGAATTGTCTAAAATTTTCTGCAATGATTTTTCAACTTTTGATTGGTCTTTCACTGCCCAACCTGTTATATGTCCGCCATTCATGTTAAGGTCTGTGTCATAAAGGACTTCATTCTTTTGTTTTAAAAGAGGCTCAATAACAGTCTTTTTAGGGTCATCAATAAGAAGCATAATATGTGGAAGTTCAAGTGGACAATTTTTACGAATTCTAACTCTAGGTGGAATACGTTCAACAACCGTCCCTTCTGTTGCTCTGATAAGAGCCTTGTCTGCAGGATTAAAACTGTATTGTGTAAGGTCAACAATCATTGTCAAGCCATGTCTTACATTCCCAAGAGGAGTTTTTCTTTCTAGCAAAACTAATCCATTGTCCACTGTTCTAAAAATGTCATCTTTCAAATATTTTTCCATATTCTTAATGATGTTCTTAATGCGTTTGTCTGGTTCATCATTCAAATAGCATTCTGGAAAAATTAGGTTCAAAGCACTATAATCCTTGCCTACATAATTTTTAAGTTCTTCCCAATATTCTGGCTGAGAAGTGTATTGGTCGCAGGCGACAACACACCATTTCTTCATATCAATGTTCTCTTTTGGCAAAAGTATCTTGTCAAATTTAATTGGTAAATTCATAATTTTTTCCTCCATTTTTTAGTTTAACATTTTGATATAAAATGCTAACTTTTTGCTATTATAAAACTATTAATTTTTTTTTGCAAACATAGAAACATAATTTTCAAAAATTTTTTATTTTTTAATCAATTCTTTGATTATGGAACTATCTGTTTTATAATGTTACAAAATTTAATTTTACAATTGGATTATGCTTTAATTTAATATTTTTTATTTTTAATTTAGGTTATATTAAATTCTAAATTATTATAACATTTCAGTTTTGTTGTTTTTAAGTTTTGTTGGGAAATGAGACATTTTTCAAATTCTTTAAAAATTTTTAATCATTTTAATTGCAAATTATTTGAAAAATAAATCTCAAAGTTATATAATTAATAAAAGGGGAACAAAAATGTATAAAAAATTTGTTGTTATTCTAGTTTTAGCACTTTGTTTTATTTTTCCTTTTGCAGGTTGCGGAAACGGAGATTCCAGGACTATAAAAATAAACAAAAATAACTACGAGAAATATTTCAACATAACAGACACTGTTATTTCAGACTCATATGATCCAAACATCGGAAAATATGTTGAACATGCTTTTTTTGGTTCAGTAATTGGACTTTATGATGTTACTATATATTATGAAATGCCTGCAATTGAAACCGAAAATAAATCAAGTTCCAACTCAGAAGATATAGACAAACCCGAAACAGAAAAATACGAACTACATTTAAATGATTCTGGCTATGGCACATATTCTTATCTTACAACAAGAATACCAGTCATAACTGATGTTGTTGGAGTAATCAAATTATGCTCTTAAAAGGAGAGAAAAAATTGAAAATTGCAATCACTGGTTCAACAGGAAATATGGGACAAGAAACTTTGGCAGAAATTCTAAAACTTCCTTTTGTTGAAAAAATTAAATTGCTCGTTCTTCCAGAAGACAAAAGAATAAATAAACTTCTTAAAAAACATAAACCACAAAAAAACAAAATTGAGGTTGTATTTGGAAATCTTGCTGAAAAAACTGCTTGTCAACAACTTGTCAAAGATGTGGACTATGTTATTAATATGGCAGCTGTTATTCCGCCACATAGTGACCAACACCCAGAAAAAGCAGTCGAGTGCAACCAGATTGGAGTTGACACACTTGTCAGTGCGATTGAAGAACTTCCAAAGCAACCAAAACTGATACATATTTCCACAGTTGCCCTTTACGGAAACAGGAATTATTTGCACCCATGGGGCAGAGTTGGAGACCCTCTGCTTGTAAGTCCATTTGACATTTATTCAGCCACAAAACTTCGTGGAGAATTTCGAGTGCTAGAAAGTTCTATCAAAGAATGGGTTGTTCTGCGACAAACAGCAATGCTCCATAAAAATATGCTTTCTGACAACATGAGTGACGGACTTATGTTTCACACTTGTTTTAATGCCCCTCTTGAATGGGTAACAGCCCATGACAGTGGAGTTTTGATTGCAAACATATTTAAAGAAGAAAATAAGAACACTTTGAGGGAAAATTTTTGGAAAAAAGTTTTCAATATTGGCGGAGGACAAAAAAATCGCATAACAGGTTTTGACACTCTCAATGATGGTTTTAAACTTATTGGAGGCTCTGCAAAAGATTTCTTCCAACCAACCTTTAATGCAACAAGAAATTTCCATGGTGTTTGGTTTTATGATGGTTCAAAATTGGACGAACTATTTCATTATCAAACACAAGACACTGCATTTTATTGGAATGAAATAAAAAAATCTCACAAATATTATTCTCTCGCAAAAATTGTTCCAAAAAGCTGGATTTCTGTCCTTGCAATTCAAAGACTTTTCAAAAGTCCAAACTCTCCTTATTATTGGAAAAAACATAATGACAAAGCAAAAATGATTGCCTACTTTAAAGGCGAAGAAGCGTATGATTCAATTTCAAAAAATTGGAAAAATTTTAATCTTCTTGTTGAAAACAGAAATGATGAAGGAAGAAAAATCGAATATGAGGCTTTGCGAAATATCAAAAATGCCAAACTGATTGATTTAGGCTTTGACTATTCCAAAGATGACAATCAAATAACAATCGAAGATTTAAAATCTGTTGCAAAGGAGCATGGCGGAAAACTTTTATCTAACAAATTTAACAAAGACATGTATGAAAAACTGCAGTGGGAAACACAAGATGGAGAAAAATTTGAAGCAAGTGCGTTTTCTGTGTTGAGAGCAGGGCATTGGTATAATCCAACATATAAGGAAAATGTTTGGGATTTTGACCGCTTGTCTAAGAAGGATAAAATTTTTGCATCTTTGTGGCTTGACAGTCATGATAAAAACGAACAAAATTATTATTATTTTGATGACAGTTTTGTTGCAAAAATAAAATAGACAACTTGTTTAAAACAATTTAAAAATTAAAACACGACTTAAATATTGGAGAGATTTTAAATGAAAGTTTTGATTTGCTATTTTTCAGGAACAGGCAACACGAAAAAGGTTGTTGATGCTTTAAGTGAGCAATTCATAAAAAATGACTGTGATGTTGTTCTGCATAATGTTGAAAATAAACTTGACAAAAACTTAAACGATTTTGACTTAATTGGAATTGCTTATCCAATTCATGCTTTTAATGCCCCACCTATTATTGTTAAATTTGTGCAAAGTTTACCAAAATTGCAAAAACAAAAGCGTCTTTTTATTGTAAAAACATCTGGTGAACCTTTAAAACTTAACAATATTTCATCTGGAAAAATAAAACGAATATTGCAAAAAAAGAACATTATTTTGCATAACGAATACCATTATTGCATGCCATATAACATGATTTTTCGCCATTCAGACAGCATGGCATATAAAATGTGGACAACAGCATCAAATCTTATTCCAATTGATTGCAAAGAAATATTAACAGAAAAAGATGTTAAACTTAAATATGTTCCATTTGGAAGATTTTTGGCTTGGGTTTTTCGCATTGAACATTGGGGTGGAAGGTTTAATGGGAAAAAATATAAAGTCAACGAAAACTGTATTCACTGTGCAAAATGTGTTAGAGATTGTCCAACACACAACATAAAAATAGAAGATGGAAAATTTGTATTTGGCAACAACTGCATTATGTGTATGCGATGCTCCTTTATGTGTCCAAAGAATGCAATAAAAATTGGTTGGTTCAACGGTTGGAAAGTGAATGGCCCTTACAATTTTAACAACCCTGAAGGAACTACTCAAGCAAAGCATAAAAATTTTTGTAAACATGCTTATAAAAAATATTTTGACCGTTGTGCTAAAAAAATCAAAGAAAACTCTTTAGACTCTGTTTGTTAATAAAAAGAACTTAAAATTAGAAAATTAATTTTAAGTTCTTTATTTTCATTTTTAGCAAAATCTTTTGAAAATGCAAGGACATTTAATTATAACCAAATTACAAATCAAATTTCTATAATTAAAAGTAATTTTTATATCCTTTACCAGACTCCAAATTAATTTTTAATTTCAAAATAGCATCTGATAAATGTTCGCCTTTGTTAATAAAAACTTTTTCAAAATTACTTTTCTGCGTTATTTCATAAAATTTATAAAAATCCTCTTTTCTACTCTTTATAAATTCATCACTGTTGCCACGTTGCTTATAAATTTCTAATAAATCCATAAAAGCCTCTGGATTAGGAATCGCAAAAAGAATCCTAATCCCCCCCCCGCTTGAAGAAATTTTATCTAAAATTTTTATTATTGAAGTTGACATTGGCACAGAAATTATAGGATATTTATCAAATGTTTTCATTATATATTCGTAAAAATTTTCAAGCCAGTTTGGCTTTTCTGTTCTAATATCCTTTTTACCTTTTAATTGTTCAAGTGATAAATTTTTATACTCGCCATAGTCCCAGCGAAAATGTTGGAATTCTAAATCTGCAACATTTTTATAATTTTCTGCAAGATAAGTTTTTCCGCTACCTGG
This sequence comes from uncultured Clostridia bacterium, assembly GCA_947591785.1. Taxonomy (GTDB): domain Bacteria; phylum Bacillota; class Clostridia; order Christensenellales; family UBA1242; genus Caccovivens. The sequence goes on from CANQDK010000011.1 coordinate 6,347, forward strand.
ATAAGCTAAAATCAAAATTTTATTTTTACACATATTATTTCCTAAAATTATTATAGCATCTTTTGAAATAAATTCAAATATATTCACAAAAATTAAAACGCACTAATTCAAATTTAGTGCGTTATGAAAACTTAACAAAACAAAATTGAAATTTTTAAACATAGAAAATGAAATTATTATTTCTTTTGAACTTCTGCCACCATGGACACATCAAAGCCAGTAATAGTGTAATCAAGACTTAAATTTAAAATCTCCAAGTTTGCACTTTTAATTTCTTGTGCAAATTCCTCTTTTGTCACCATTCTGCATGACGTTGTGGCAACTTTGATTAATTCATTACCAAATGGACGATCCGCCAATTCAAATGCTTTTGTCTTGTCTGTTTTTCTTGTTTGAACTCCGTCACCCATAATATCAATAAATGCTTTCCCTTCAGGATTTAAATGGTTATATATAAATTTCAAAAATTTTTTTCTATCCTCATCTTCAACCAACATGTGCAGAACCGCCACAGAATAAATAAAATCAAACTTGTCACTGAAAATTTTGATTTAATTATTTGCGATTGTTTTATAAATTAGCTATAATAATTTTTATTAAAGGAGAGATTTATGAACAACGTATTTTTTGCAAAAATTGATGGCCCAGAACTTATTGCCAATAAAGTTTTTGAAGCAGGAGAAAAATGGTTTAATGATGGCATCGATGTTGGAGATTATGTTTTTGTCCATCCTAACAATAGAATCCAATCAAACGATAAAACAATTTATCAAGTTTCAGAACTTTGGAGAGCAAAAAAATGGGTTTCTCCAACAAATCCGGACAATAAAAAACTTGCTTTTGAGTTGATAACAGAGTTTAATCCTCAAATCAACACACAAGAAAAATTTATTGCCCTTAAATTATTCAAATTAAATCTTAATTTATTAAACCAATGTTTAAATCCAGTTATAGGCAAGTGTTTCTTTAAACTAGAATTGGCTTCACCAAAATGTCTTGATATAATTGCTGATAAAACTAAAATTTTAAATTACATTAATAAACCAGAAAACTATAGAAAAGTCTTGATTTTATCTTCAAAAAAAGAAGTGGATTCTTTCTCTGAGGATGTTCAACTATACAAGGAAAATGGAGAATTTAAACTTTTTCCAGCAAGTTTTATTAATAAGAAAGATATTATTGACAAATTTAAAAGTGATAATTATAGAGTTGGCAAAACTGCAGGAAATGTGAAAGGAAAGTTTTATAAAGCTATCGATAAAGGAGAAACTGAAATAACAGGAGAAAAGGCATCCTTAAAGGGCTTTTATGATTTATTTTGCTCAAGTAACAACGATTTATCTAAGATTTCTGTAAAGAAAAGAGATTCATTTGTTGAATGGTTGAAAGAAAATGGTGTTTCGGGAGCTGCTAAGCAGTATGAAAACGGATTACGAGCAATTGAGAAAGAATTTACAGTTAATATTGATGATGAATATGCAAAGAACAAGTGTGTTTCTTTATTAGATAAATTGAGTAATAATCACAAGGTTAAGATATCAAAGGGAACTTTGTCAGGCAATCAAAGAAATTGGGAATCTTACTTAAAAAAATATATAGAGTATAAAAATAGCAAAAGCGATGATGAACAGAATAATATAGAAGAAGATTTTGCTCAAAAAGTTGACCAAATTAACAAAAAAATCAGTGAGGAACTTAATGCCAAGGGATATTTGTCGGCAAATACAATCTTTTATGGAGTGCCTGGATGCGGTAAAAGTCACGAGGTAAACAATCTTTTACATATTGGGAAATCATTTGAAATAGATGATTCTCTAAATGACAAATTTTATAAAAGAATACTTTTCCATCCTGAATATACATATAGCGATTTTATTGGACAAATAGTTCCTACAACAAAAGAAGAAAGTATTAGTTATGAATTTCAACCAGGGCCTTTTGTTGAAATATTGAGAGATGCTTTACAAGATAGTGAAAATAATTATTTTCTCATAATTGAAGAAATCAATCGTGGAAACGCTCCTGCAATATTTGGAGATATCTTTCAATTGCTTGACAGAGAAGAAGATGGGTGCAGTGAATACCCAATCTATAACAAGGAAATTGTAAAGTTTTTGCAAAAATCAATACCAGAAACTCAAAAGGTTTGTATTCCAAACAATCTCACAATTTTTGCAACAATGAACACAAGTGACCAAAATGTTTTTACAATTGACACAGCATTTAAACGTAGATGGCACATGACAAGGATTCCAAACAATTTCAACAATCCAAAAGACCCACTTTTAAGTAATGAAAACAAAATTGCTGGTAAAAATTATTCATGGAAAGAATTTGCTTTAGCTTTAAACACTGATATTGTTGCAAATTGTAATGATGGGATGATTGCAGAAGACAAACTTCTTGGGATTCATTTTGTTAAGCAAAGTGAATTAAAAAACGTAAACGCATTTGCGGAAAAAATTTTTATGTATTTGTGGAATGATGTTGTGAAATATAATAAAGAATTACTTTTCAGACCAGAATTAAAAACTCTTGACAAGGTTATCGAAAAATTTATTGCAAATGAAAATGTTTTCAATGATAAGTGTGAAGAATTGTTGAAATTATTTAACAATTCAATTGAAAACAAACCGATAAGCGATGGTGAAAATAATGAGTGAATCCTTCATCAAATTTATCATTCCTGAACGAAAAAATGATTTTGAATTTATTGGATTAAATTTAAATAAGAACAAAAATTCATTTGTTTTTCCGTGTCAATATTTTCATAAAGATGATGTGATTAGAACAAATAAAGAACAACTTTTAAAAAGAGAAGCAAGAAAAATAATTTTTCTATTGAAAAAAGTTCGACAGGATTATTATTTTGGCGGAAATGATGGTGAAATCCAACAATTTCATTCTATGATTTGGCTTATTCAAGATTATATTGATAAAGGATATTATGTTGAAACAGAAAAAATTTATAAAAAAACCGATTCGGGCAAAATAAATTGGAAGCAGAGTATAAAGAATAATAATATTTGGTTTAACAATGGAAATATAATTTATCCTAATTTTGTTCGTGAAAAAATTTTGATAAATGAATCTTGTATTCTCTCACAAATATACAAGGCATGTCTTGAATATTCCATTAGACAAATTGGATTTATCTTTTCAGTAGAAAAAACAGAACCGTCAGTTTTCGATATTTTGAAAGATAAAGATTTTCTTGTTTATTTCTTAACAAATGAGTTAAACAAGACGTATCGTGATTACAAAAAAATTTTGATAAATCATTTACTTTCTATTATTGCTCGGCAGGATAACAAAACAGAGGCTTCTGGATGTTCTATTTATGAAAAAGAGTTTGAATATGTTTTTGAATATTTGATTAACAAAATTTTTGGAACAGAAGACGTAAAAAGATTCTTCAACACTTATTCTTATCATTTGCCAAACAAAGTTTCATCTTCGAAACTTCGTCCTGACACAATTATGAAGGATGTAAAAAATAAAACATTTTATATTGTTGATGCGAAATATTATAATTTTGGCTATTCAAATGATGCCAAAAATCTTCCACCATCGTCCTCAATTTCTAAACAAATTGGATACAACAATTTTTTAAGAGAAAATCTTCCGCAAGAGGAAAAAGATTTTAAAGTTAAATCAATTTTTGTTCTTCCTTATACGTCAAAAGTAAAGAATGAATATATCAAATATGTTGGTTATGCATGCAGAGATGGTAAGGATAATTTGAAAGACTCGGAAGAGGTTGATGACAAAGTTTATGTTTGTCTTGTGGATTTAAAGGAATTAATAAATTCTTACTATAACAAAACTCTTTCTCCACAAGATTTAATAAAGGCTCTCCCTAAAAATTAGATAATGATAAAAATTAATATTAAAAAAATCAGTTAAGAAAATTTTTAACTGATTTTTAATTTTTAGGAGTTAAATGAATTAATATATTATTGATTTTAGAAATTAAAAGTACTAAATAATTTATTGTTTTTTAGAAAATTGGAATTAACTGAATTATTAACCAATTTTATAGAAATTGAAGGAGTTAACTTTTTTTATTTGAATTTATTTTTATCAATTTTGAATATAAAAACTATCTTGTAGTTTTAATTTGTATGATTTCAATTCTATTGAATCCAAATTTTCCTTATGAATGTCAACTCCAACAATTTGACTGTTGTTGTAAGTTGTGTAATAATAAATCCCTTTATCAGTGTTACAGCAAGATGAATATATTGTATGTTCAAAACCATTCTCCACTTTGCAACAACCTTTTTGTTGCTCGACAGAATTTAATATATGAAAAAATTGATTAACACTTTCAATTTCGTTGTCTTTTGAAACTGAGTTTAGTTTTGTGAATGTTGCTTTGACAAATCTGGAAGCTGAAGATAAGTCACCTGGCAAACCTATTCCGCCCATTCCACGACTGTAAGGTGCAAGTTTGATTTTTTCTGAAAATTTGTTTGTTGGTTCTTCGCGAGAAATATTGATATAGTTACAAAGATTTGTTATATGGAAATCAAAGGTTGGATTGTTTGTTAAAACTCCAACCGGATTTTCAAAAATTTTTAATCCTTCTTTTAGAGGTTCAACAACAATGCTTTCTTTCTTATCTGAGATAATCCAATGTAATGGTGAATGTGGGAGTGCTTTGGAAAAGTTCTCGTCAATGATATTTGTTTTAGACAAAAGTTTTCTTGCTTCACTCACATTTTTGCAGGTTGTCAAAATATATGGAATAAATTCAAAAGGGGCAACATTATTTTTTGATTTGTCCTTTTTTTGATAAAATGCATTTCCAGGAAAATTTAGCCCAGCAACGCTCAATCCCTTTTCATTGGTTGCATCATAATAGAGAGGATAGTTGTCTTGAACAAAAGCCATGCCAATCAAGGCAAAGTGTTTAGTGTTTTTTCCTAAACATCTGAAATTAAATGTGTAATTTCTTGGTGTGATTGTGACAGTTTCATCATAAGAAAACTCATAATCTAAATTTCTTCCAAAATAATTGTCTTTTGTTAAGTATGTTATTGCTGTGCACATAAGAACCTCCAATTTTATAGATATTCATATATTATATCAAAAAAAATGATGTTTGCAAAAAGAATTATAACCATACAAAATTTGTTTTTATTTTAATGATTTGATTTTTAATTTGAAAAACGATAATAAGAATTTCAATGAAAAAGTGTTGTTTTAAAAAGGAATTATGTTATAATCCTTAAAAAGGATACATTATGAAAATTATTGATGTTGTAACTAAAAGGCAAGACACATTATGCGGTTGTTGGTATGGCGAAAATTTTAGAGATACTGTTGTGTTAATTACAAATGGAACGGGTGGAAATATTTTTGAAAATAACTTCTTACGTACTGTTGGAGAAGAATTGGAGAAACATGAAATTTCGTTTGTTTATGCACACAATTCTGGTGCGTTTCAAATGATAGATTTTCCATCAAAAAATAACAACCGCCATAGTGGAGTAACATTTGAGATGTTTGACAATTGCCTTGAAGATTTAAAGGCTTATGTTGATTTTACGAAACAACAAGGTTACAAGAAAATTATCCTTGGTGGATATAGTTACGGTTGCAATAAAGTTGTTTATTATCTTTACAAAACCAAATGCAAAGATGTGGATAAATTTATTTTAATTTCGCCGACAGACACCGAATATCACACTGAAAGCGAAGAAAAATCTATCGAAGAATTCAATGATTATATTTTACGAAACAATCCAAAAAAAGATGATATATTACCACTTTTGTTTGATAAATATAATTTTTTTACAAAACAAAGTTATTTGGATTTTATAAACAATTCGCACCATAAAAATTTGCCTGTTTATAGTGACAAAAAGCATTTCAATCAATTAAAAAGCATAGATATTGACGGATTGTTTGTTATGGGACAAAATGATGTTTTTGCAAAAAGAAATGCCAAAAATCACTTGCAAACAATTTTAGAGAATAGTAATAAAAAAGCAAATTGCAAGGCAGTTGTTATTGAAAATACAGGACACACCTATAGAGAACATGACAAAGAGTTAGCAAAAGCTATAGTTGATTTTACAAGGAGTTGAAATGAAGATTTTAGTTTTCAGTGATATTCATGGAAGTCTAAATTGCTTAAAAGCACTTATTGAAACACAAGATTGGAAAAATGCAGACAAACATATTTTTTTAGGCGATGTTTGTATTGGTTGTAGTAGGCCAAATGAATGTATTGAAATGTTAGACAAACTTGACTGCATAAAGATTGTTGGAAACAACGATTTGTATGTTTGCGAACATGTTCCTGAAGTGGATTTGCCAGAATTTGCAAATGAAAAACTTTTACAACTTGAGTATATGCAAAAGCATGTGACAAAGCAAAACAAGAAAACTGTTTTGTCTTGGCAAAAAGATTTGATGCTGAAAATTAAGGACAAAAAATTTTATTTTACACACTATCCTTGGGAAACAAATAATGGAGAAGAAAATGTTATCGACACTCCAATGGAGAAAACATTTGAAACTCGAAAAAAGATGTTTTCAAAAATTGATGCCGATTATATTTTCTTTGGACATGAACATAGAGAAAACAATTTTACAAATGGGAAACAACATTTTTATTGCGTTGGAACTTTGGGTTTAAAAAGTCCTGGATATTATTTGTTAATTGAAATTAATGACAAAGGAATAGAGATAATAGAAAAATACCTCTCATTTGATATAAACGAAGAAATTGAGTTAATGGATAGGGCGGGTTATCCTTATGAGAAAAATAAAATAAAAAGAAATTAGGTTGCTGAGGTGCTAAAAACTATTCTGGTAAAATTTGGATAAAGGCTTGTTTGGAAGCTGAAAATTCCATTAAATGGTCGTCAAACCACATATAGAAAAAACGATCAGCTGGAACATAAGTGTAGCCATCTTTTTCTCCATCGTTGAAGTCACATGGGTCGGCAAAAATTAAAATATCTTCATCAGAATTTTGCTTGTTAACTTCGTCAATTCCAATCAACACACGATAATGCCCACCATAATCACAGTTTTCTACAATGATTGGAATTTTTTTATCAATACTTTCAATTGCAAATTTTTTGAAATCTTCATAAGTTTTAAAAGAAATACCATTCTCATCTTTCAAATCGTAAGAAGAAATAATTTTAAATCCTACAATTCTTTTTAAGGCACTAATAAGGTCAATTAAGCGTGTCCCCAATTTTTCTCTTGTATTGCACATCTTTGCAAGATTAATTTCGTCAGGAATCTTTATACCATAATATCCCAAAATCATCATAACACAACAAGTTGCACAAGTATAATCAGTTGTTTGCAAGATAGTATTGAAGTGGTCAATAATATGCAAATTGTTGTTGCTTTTCATATTATAGAAATCAAAAACTTTGTAGTATTTGCTCATAATAAAAATCCTTTTGTATATTTAAAATATTTGAAGTCGTTAATAAAATTATAAAAATAAATAATATTTTTTGAAATTTTAAATATAGTATTTCAATTTTTATAGAATATTTATGTTGATTCGCTTTAAAAAATATTTTCTATAAATCTATAAAGGAGTATATCAAAAAATTGTAAACTAAGTCAAACATAAAACAATTCAAAAATGTATTTAAAATTACGGGTGTTGTTTAAAATTTTAAATAAAAAGCAAATTATAAGATGTTAAATTTAGAAAAAGATAAAAATTTGAATTTGATGAACTGCTCTAAAATTTTTTCAAAAAAATATTTATTTTTTTGGAACTATTTGCTATAATGCAAATATAAAGTTTAATGAGGTGATTTATGAGAAAAAAGAAACTCATTTTTTGTCCTGAAGAAAGTTTTGCACCATACAAAAAACATGCGAATCGCATATTGGGCTTTGTTCTTTCCTTGATGCTGACATCAACCATATTTGGAAATGTGGGTTTGATGATTAAGGAAAGTTTTCCATGTTCAGCACAAAGTATTTCAGCGACAGATGTGGCTGAAAAGACCTCTTTAAATATTAATGAAAGTGCTGAGGAAAATTTACAAAAAGAGGGAGTGGTTCGTCCAGAAGATTTGGATGAAGGGCTTTCAAGAAAAAGTTTTGAAGATATGGAAGGCCGACGTGTGACACTTCGTGAACCATATATGGAAGTTACAAACAGGAGTGTTGCAAGGCAAACACCAGACATTCTTGACGACACCTTTCAGTTTATTGACCCAGAAACAGGAGAACCTTATATAGGCCCTGCACAAAATATTGCTAAAATTGATTTTAAAAAAGATGGTAAGGCTGGAAATGAAATTGACGATATTAATAATCCACGCTATCCAATGAGAGGCTTGAAAGAAAGTCGTAATAATAATCCTCAAATTTTTTCTAATTTTGAAAAATATATGCTCTTGAGGCAAGCATGGTATTATCGAAAAAAGATTAACACAATGTTGGAAACAGGTGAATTAAAAGATTTCTTGAAGAAACATCCTGCAGCCGATGGAATTTATGGTGAAATTGATTCAAATGCCAATGCTGTCAGCAAAACAATCGTATCCGACCCAATTTACAATTCTCCGCTCACAACGGGGCTGTATCTTGCACCAGGCGAAGTGACAACCGTGGTTGTGTCTGGCATTAAGGAAGGCGAAGTTGTGAAATTGACAACTCATCAACAAGATTCTCTTGGATATGACGGAGGCTTTCCTGACGGCTTTGATGTCAATCAACACCCAGAATATAATGGACTAATCAGCACAGAAAAATATTTTAAATATTGGGACACACAACTGTTAGAAGAAGCTAAAAGGGCACAAAGCCAAAAAGTCAGTCCAGATTATAATAAATTTGATTTTAAACTTCAAGGGCAGTGGCAATGGCAAAATCAAAAAGTGCCTTGCATGGGTTCGTCTTTTGAATTTACACATGATGGAACTTATGAAATTGGTAGTATTTATGGCGGTCCACTTTACTTACAACCAACAAAATCTGTTGTAAAACTTGTAATTTCTGGGGCTGTTGAAACTCCACATTTCATTTTGGGTGTTACAACAAAACAAGAATTTGACGAGCATTTAAAATCTGCACCAGGACTTATCGCAACTCTTGATGTTGAAAATGGGCAACTTATTGGTCTTGCGGACTATATGAGAAATTGTGATGATATTGAAAAACTTGCGTATTTTTGGCATTCAGTTTTTGCAATCAACTCTTCGTTAAATGGTAGAGAATATAATTATAATGTTACAATGGCTTATGATATTCATGTTCCAGCTGGTTCAGCAGTTGCTCTAAATTCATCGTTTGCGGCACAACCTTATGGTTGGTTTGAAGCGTGCATGAACTATGAAACATTAACAACCAAAGGGAATTGGGGGACTTTCCATGAACTTGGGCATATTCAAGCAAAAACTTATGGTGTGAACTGGGGAATGTGTGGAAGTAATTGCAGCAATCCGTGCGAGGGTGAGGTTTGGAATAACACTCTTATAGTTTTGATGTATGCTATGCTTTGCAATATGGACCCGAGAGTGATAAGCGTGGAGCATGGAGAGTATGCTCACCCATTCACTTCTGTTGTAGAATCAATGAATTTGCCACAAGTGAAAGACTATCATGATTATAACAACACAGGCAAGGCTCACTTCGCACAGCTGTCGTTGTATTCCACTTTAATTCATTCTTTTGGACCAGAAAAATTTATTGATTTCTTCTATACTTACAAAGTCAATCCATCATACTGCAGTAACGCACGTGCAGATTTCATATATCGAATTGGACTTGTTGACCATGTTAACATCTTGGAATGGATAAACACAAACTATCATGGAAACGTTAATGCTAAAAATGATTTTAGTGCAGAACAATTGGCTTTTCTTAACACTTTGCCAACATTTTATCCTATTGCTTATGAATGGGCAAACGGTATTGATGGAAATGAAACAGCAAGAAAATATGATGTTGATGGAAAATATAAAACCATATTTGACCTATCACCAGAGAAATTTGCAAGTCCAAAAGGATTTTCAATAATTGAAGTTACAAATCCAATTTATGGAGAAATGGAATATAGGGAAGAAGAACAAAAAGCAATCTACACTCCTCCATCAGAAGTGACAGAAAATGATGAATTTTCTATTGTCGTTTCAACAGAAGGTGGAAGAATTGTAACACTAAATGTTCGTCTGCATCTTATATATAGCGGAGCTTATGTTCAGGTGTATAAACTTGACAGCAATTCTCCAGCCACAATCAAAGAAATTGCAACCGCATATAGCGGAAAAGAACCTTCTCGCACCGAAGAAAGTCTTATAGCAGGCAAAACAACTTTTACAAGTAATGAAAGAGAATATTATCATGTCCAATTCAGTTTTAAAGCAACCAAAGAAGGACTTCATAAATTTACTGTTTGTGGCGATGACGCTAAAGTTTGCTATTTTAAAAAAGATGGCAATTATATTACAAATGGCGATGGGAAAATATTATATTCCAATCCAAATTCTTATGTTGCTTATAATGCCCCCGACAACAATTTTGCACAAGTAAATCTTAATGTTGGAGATATTGTTGAGATTGATTGTCATTTGCTTAATGTTGGTGGAAAAGGTTTTGTTAGTGTTGGAGTCGTTTTCCCCAATGCACAAAGCGTTGTTGATATTCCAGCGGAAAACATCGTAAACGCAAAAACCACAAATAGTGAACTTGAACAAGTTGAAGAATTTAAGGGTTGGCAACCAAAATTTCTTGACAGCATTAAAGATGAATCCATTGATTATGTTGAAGAAAAAAGTGATTGGAAAATTTTAAAATATCCAGAATATCAAACAAATGACGGTCAAGGAAAAGATGCTCTAATCGATGGGAAAACTGAAACTTTCTATCATTCGCTTTACAGTCCAAGAAAAGTTCCACTTCCACATGAATTTGTTATTGATTGCGGTAAAAACATCTCTGTGAATTATTTTGATATAATTCGTCGAGGAAATCAAAATGACCTTATTAAAGAAGTTGAATTGTATGGTGCAAAAGACAATAATCAAGAAGGTATTCCAGAAGATAGTGAGTTTTTCACTTTGTTTAATGGGTCGATTGAGAATCCTAAAAACACAACTTATAGGTTTTCATTTGAAGAGCAAGAAATTCGTTTCTTTAAGTTGATTGTAAGAAAAAATGATGACCAAACAGTCATAAGGGAATTGTCCGCAGGGAGAGCGGTTGATTTAAGCCAGACGGTAAAGCCAAAAAATTTTGAAACAAATAAGAATGGTTTTGAAGAAAATAAATCAAACGGAAAACTTTCCACTCAAACAAAAAATTCTTTCTATGAATTTGAGTTTTTGGGTTCTGGATTTGATATTTTTGCAGATACTGACCCAGAATATGGCACTGCAGACGTATTCTTAGATGAGAATAAAATTGGAGAAATCAGTCTTGTTGACAAACCTCTTTTAAATAAATGTGTGTTTAGAAAAAGAGATTTGGAAGTGAAAAATCATACTGTGAAAATTGTCACAAATTCAAATGCCAGATTTAACATTTCTTTTATAAATGTGAACTATGAAACGCCTGTTGACAAGGAAGATTATCCAACTTCAGCAGAAGATTATGGTGATGAAAGTCCACTCACATTTTCAGCAAATTGGCGAACACAAATTAAGGAATATAAAAATCTTACACGCATTGACTTTGTTGATAGTGTTCCAGAAGGATATGTTGACTCCTATGTGAGAATAAACAAGTATATTCATGTTTATCAAGACCAAAATGATAAAAACAGAATAGCTTTTGTTTATTCTGGAAAAATTGTTGCTCCTTATGATGCTTCATCGCTTTTTGCAGGATGTTCTTCTTTGCAAAAAATAAACTTTAAAAATTTTGACACAACAAACATTCTTTTTGCAACTTCAATGTTTAATGGTTGTTTATCAATTGAGCAACTTGATTTGTCAAATTTTAGTACTCCAAAACTGCTCTATTTAAGCACTTTGTTTGAGAATTGTGAAAATTTAAGGGAGCTTGACATTTCTGGATTTGACATCAAAGAAGCAGCACAGGTTGCAGATATGTTGAAGGGTTGCCAAAACCTTGTCAGTCTGCATGCACCAAGTGCTTTGGAAAAGAATATACAACTTCCATTTCATTTTATTGACACCGAAAGCAACAGGCGTTCCACAGAGGCGTCCGCAGACAATGCAGGACACATTTTGTGTATCCATGAAGTGCATGACAATTTACATCATGTTGACTATGTTCCAGCAACACGTGACAAATCAGGGCTGATAGAACATGACGAATGTATTTGTGGAGCGAAATTGATTGATGGGGAAGAGGTTAGTGCTCAAAGTGTTGTCATTCATGCAATTGGCTATGCGGATATAATTATTCCATGTGTTGCTTGTGCAGTTGTGATTATTGGTGGACCAATAGCATTTGTGACAATCAAAAAGAAAAGACAGAAGTAACTTTACAAAAACTCATGATAAACGATTGGATTAAAATTAATCAAAGCAAAATTAAGATAAATTAAAAGAAAAGATGCCCAAAATTTTGGACATCTTTTTTAGGTATATGTGTAAATATTGTTATATGCTTAATTTGACAAAATTTTAAAATTTGGCAGGGGAATGATAATCAACTCTTTCCTTGGCTGATAGGAAGGAAATGGCTTTCAAAGTTCCCAAGCAAAACAAGCATAGAGCAGGGGCATCTTGAAAGTGATGTTCAAAGTCAAAACTTTGGAAACAATGATGAAGCTTATGAAATGATATATGTCAGTCTTTTCTCTGCACTTGAAGAGGAAAATAAAAACTTTAACAAATACTCTGAACGTGTTCGCTTTTATGTTGACGAACAAATTTCAGAATTTGAAAGCATGAAGAAAAATCTTGTTGAATTATTAAACAATGTTAAAACAAAGAAGATTATGGTTGTTGAAAGCGGAAGGTTTGCTTCAATTCCACTTCTATTAAAATCGCTAGACAATCGTGTTGATTTTAGATTGTTCACAACAACACCACAATTCTATGGAGTTTATAAAAACAAATATTTTACTGATGCTTATGATAAAAACAGATTGTTTGAAACTTTGGTAAGCCAAAATGATTTGTTTCAATTTAGTGATTTTAAAAATGGAGAGTTTTATATTGTTGAAACATCTGATAAAGAAATTAAAGAAAAAGCAATAAAAGAACTAAGTCAATTTTACAATTTGGTAAGTAAATGTTAAAAAACAAATGCCACTAAAAATAATTTTTATAAAATGTATAAAGAAAACCACCTATTGAAGTGTTTTGATTACTTTTGCGGGAACGCCAGCAACTACCGTTTTTGGCGGAACATCTTTTGTTACAACCGCTCCTGCTCCAATAACAGCACCTTTTCCAATTCTGATTTTTGGAAAGATTATTGCTCCAGCACCTATCCATACATCATCTTCAATTATCGTTTCTCCACCTTCCAAATTACATCTCTCTTTTGCTTCAAGTGAGTGAGTTACAGCAGATATTAAAACATTTGGAGCAATGAAAACATTATTGCCTATTTTCACTTCAAAACTATCTAAAATTGTTATGTTATAATTAAAATAGCAGTTATTTCCGATTATGATATTGAAGCCAAAATTACATCTAAAACCTTCTTTAATAACACAATTTTTACCTAGATTTGAAAAAATGTTTTTCAACATCTTTTCTCGTTTTTTATTTCCAAAAGGCAGGGCATTTATTTTTGTTAATGTTTTTGCACACTCTTTCTGCTTTTCATAAAGGAAATCGTCAAACTGATAAGTTTTACCTTCTTTCATAAGTTTGTATTGTTCACTAATTTTTTTCATATTAAATTTTCCTTTGATAGAAATAAGTTTATCAACTTTATAACTCAATTTTATAAATTTCCAATTGGTTGGTTTGGTATTTGATCAATTCTTATTTTTCCTTCTTCATTGAAATATGAGAATGGAATTTTATCAAATTCTTTATTTCTAAACTTGTCCAATAATAAGTAATCTTTCTCTTTCATTTCAAAATCTAACGCATCGATATTTTCTTTGATATGTTCTTTCTTGCTTGATTTGATAAGGATACCAATATTCTTGTGCTTAACAAGCCAGTTTATAATAATTTGATTTTGTGTTTTTGAATATTTATTTGCAAGAGAAACAACTTCTTTATAATTTTGTTTTGCAGTTCTATTACGTCTAAGTGGTTGATAAGCATAAAAAGGAATATTGTCTTGCTTACAAGCATTTATAATGCCATTGTCGTCATTTATTTTGTTTTCCAAATTATAGAGTCCTTCAAAGAAAGATATATGCTCTTGAACTTGCTTATATTGTTCTGGCGACAAATTACTGTAACCGATATTAAAAATTTTGTATTTGCTTTTCAAATGCTGAATTTCTTTAACGTAATCATTAAAGTCAAAACCTAAAACAACAGGACTGTGCAATGTAACACAATCAAAATAATCTATATTTAATTTGTCCATGTAAGTTTTAATCTGTCGCTCAACATCAGTAATTTTGGCACAACCGTGAGTGATGAAAGCATTGATGAAGATATCTTCCCTTTTTATAGTTTTTAAAAATTTTTCCACAACATCAAGAACAGCACCATTATCGTATGCCAAAACAACATCAATATAATTTATTCCTTGATTATAATAAAACTGTAATGCCTTGACTTCGTCATCAATGTTTTCTTTATTTATTGTCCATGTGCCAATACCTATTTTGCTCACTTCTTTTCCGCTTTTTGTAAATAACATTTTTACCTCCATCAATGATTACTACTTATTATTTAGTATAGCATAGAATTTCTTATTTTGTAGTTTTTTTTAACAAAAATATTTTTCAATAAAAAAACGCACCAAAAATGGCACGTTAAAGGAAAGTTATATAACTTTTTAAAATTAAAATTGTCAACAGAAGTAATTGTTTTTCACATATTTAATTTATTAAATAAAAATTGCAAGAATTGACAACTGAACCTTAAAACACCTATTCTCCAAAAAGTTCATTTTCAACTGCAAGGCAGATGGAATGATATATTGGCAGGTGATATTCTTGCACGAGATATGTTTCAATCGAAGGAACATTGAGTAACACATCGGCTATTGGCAGAAGCTTGCCTCCAGTTTTTCCTGTAAATGCAATCACTTTAAGCCCCAGCACTTTTGCAAGTTTTGCCGCATAAAGCACATTTTTGCTATTTCCAGAAGTGCTTATACAAATTAAAACATCATTCGCTCTTCCGAGTGAGAAAACGCCTTGTGCAAAAACCAATTCAGGATTACAATCATTCAAATAGGCGGTGCAGGTTGCAGTCATTGAGCCGAGAGGGATTGCAGGGATTCCGCATTGAAGATTTTCCCAAAAGTTTTCAGCATCTTCAGGGAAGTCTTTTTTTAGTTGTTTAAAAAGTTTTTCTTCCATTTTTCTTTTTAATTTAAAGCCCTTATTTAGTTCTCCTGCCATGTGTTCGCAGTCTGCCATGCTTCCGCCATTTCCACACAACAGTATTTTTTCGCTCTTTTTAAGGTTACACAAAATCTCTGTGGCTTCAAGCAAAGGTTTTCTTAAATAATTCAGTTCGTTTTTTCTCTCTAACAATTTGTCAATGATTGCAATTGTGTTTCTTTTCATTTTCACTCCTTAAAATAAATTCAACAGCATCGCAAAAATCTTTGGCTTCATAATCTGGCACTGCCAAAGGCTCTTCTACGAGTGGAGAATTAACTTTTATCGTTTTGATATTTGCATTTTTTCCAGTCATGATATCAACATTTGAGTCGCCAATTATATAACAATTTTTTAAGTCTAAATTGAAGTCTTTCACCGCCTTCTCAATCATGCCGATGTCTGGTTTTCTGCATCTACACTTGATTTTTAATTCAGGAACTTCGCCCTCATATCCTTTGTGAGGGTGGTGCGGACAATAATACCTCGCATCAATGTAGGCTCCTTCAAGCCCGAGTAGAAATTCAATCTTATCAAACATCGCTTCAACTTCATCAAAGGTGCATTCTCCTCGAGCAATAACAGGTTGATTTGAAATGACTATTGCAAGGTAGCCTGATTGATTGATATTCTTTATTCCTTCTGCAACTTTGTCAATGAGTTCGATGTCGTCTGAGGAATTGATGAAACCTTTATATTTATTGATAGTGCCATCTCTGTCAAGGAAAATGGCTTTTTGTTTTTTCCTAAGATTCCTGCTTTGAACAAGTCCATTTTCTAAAAATTTGGCTGTTTCATAGAATCTCTCTTCAGTGCCAACATCTTTGATAAACTCAGGCGTTTTGTATGAATACACCTTGTTTGTTGGAATAAAGTTGTTGACAAAATCGTGTTCAAGATTGAGTTTTTTGAGTTCTGTAAAGGAACTTAATGTCTTTGGATTTGCTATCAAAAAGCCTGCATTAACAAGATTTTTATAAAAGGTTTCTCGCTTGCTGTTTTTTTTGCTTATTTCAATGACTTTTCCATTCTTTTCTACTATAATGTCGCTATCATAGGGGTGTGTGTTTGGGTGAGTGACTAGGGTGATGAGTGCTTTATTGTTTTTATGAAATGTAATCAGTTTTGAAATGTCGAAATCAAAGATTATGTCACCTGAACAAACGATGAAATCATCTTTGATTTTGTCCTTTAAATAGTATAATGCACCGCCAGAGCCTAGAGGCTCTTTTTCAATAATGTAATGCACTTTCAAACCAAAATTTTTTTTGGAAATGAGAAATTCTTCAATCTTCTCATGCAGATGTCCAAGTGTCAAATAGACTTCATTAATTCCATATTTTTTCAGTTGCATCAAACATCGCTCTAAAATTGGTTTCCCTGCAATTTTAGCGAGAGGCTTTGGCACTTCGTCATTTGTAACTGACAACAGGCGTGTTCCTTTACCGCCAGCAAGTATAACTGCTACCATAGTTTAATCCTTTATTATCCAACTTTTAGCACCAGTTTTTGAAAATTTCACTGGATAGACAGAACCTTCAAGAAGATTGAGTGCATTGATAAGTTTTTGGCGATTGAGAGGATTGCAGTAAAACATCAAAAAACCACCGCCACCAGCACCACTGACTTTGACGGCTTCAGCCCCATATCGCATAGCATAGTTGATTGTGGTTTCCAAAGTTGTGTTTGAAACGATAGAAGAAGTTTTTTTCTTGTTTTCCCAAGTTTCACGCAGAAGCCTTGCAAATTCATCAAAATTTCCTGTAATCACGGCATCTTTCATTTGATAAGCACCTTCTTTAAGTTTGTGCATTGCTTCAAGAGTCTTTTCGTTCTTCTTTTCGGTGTTTTTTATTTGCTCGCTAATGATGTCTGCCGAACTTCTGCTTACACCACCATAATATAGGAGTAAAGCACATTCAAGTTCGCTTATGATTGCGTCATTGATTCTCAACGGATTGATGACTGTCGAGCCATCAGTCTTAAATTCCATAATATTAAATCCGCCAAAAACGGCTGAATATTGATCCTGTTTTCCACCTGCAAGTTTTAAGTCGTTTCTCTCAATGTCATAAGCAAGATATGCTTTTTCGTAGTCCGACAAGCCGAGTTTAAGCCATTTGTCAAAGCAATCAAGTATCGCAACAACCATTGTTGAAGATGTTCCAAGTCCAGAACCGACAGGAGCATCATTGCTTGTGCTCATGATAAAGGAAAGTGGCTTGCCACCATTGAAGTCTTTGACAATACGATTATAAACTCCTTTGTGAAGAATAAGGTTGTCATCAACAATCTTAAATTCAGGCACGCTTTTACAATCAATCGAGTTGTGATTGTCATAGGCGTCAATCTTTATCCTGCCATCGTTAGTCGGAATTATTGTGCAGTAGGCATACATTCCAATTGTTGTGTTGAACACTGCACCGCCATAGGTGTTGCTGTAAGACAATAAGTCAGTTCCACCACCAGCAAGTCCAATTCTGAGTGGTGCTCTACTTCTTATTTGCATCGTTCTTTCTCCTTACAATTTCATTCAGTCGAGTCAACAATGCTTTTGTGCTTTCTTCCCATGTGAAGCCACCAAGAGTGTTTTGAGCATTTATGCCAACTTGTCTTAGTTTTTCTCTGTCTGAAATTGCTTCTTCAATTCTTTTTGCGAAAGCTTCAACATTGTCGTCTGACAAATATCCGTTTTCTTCATCAACTATTTCATAGCCAGCACATGAGCCTTTGATAAAAACACCTGGGGTGCGATAGCAAGCAGCCTCAACTTTGACAAGTGCGAAATTATCATAAAGAGATGGAAAAAGGAAAAGGTCGCTTCTTGCATATAACAGTGGAAGCATTTCCCTTTCAACGAAACCAAGAAATTTAATGCAGTCATCAAGTCCCAATTTGTGAGTAAGCTTTTTAAGTTTCTTTAAATCTGCACCTTTTCCTGTGATATAAAATTTGAAGGCGATATTCTTGTCGTGTAAGATTTTCAAACTTTTGATTATCATATCAATGCGTTTGAGTTTCATAACTCTTCCAACATACAAGAAAACCAAATCGTCTTCGTTTAAACCAAGTTTTTCATTTGCTTTTAGACGCAGTGAGTCAACATCGTCCACTCTTTTGAATTCGTGTCCAAATGGAAGATATGTCACTTTGCCTTTATATCCACAATGTCTTGCTTGCTCTTCTACGAGTGGCGAAAGACAAAAAACTTCATCAAATTTGTTGTAAATTCGTCCTAGATATTTCTCAAAAATAGTAGTCAGAAACTTAAATTTGACAACATCTTTGACAATCATAGCCATATTTGAGTGAAAGGTTGTAACAATAGGGATATTGTGTTTTTTTGCATACTTTAAAAGAAAGCTCGACATATTGAAAGGGGAGTGTAGATGTATGATATCGTAGTCTTGTTTCTTTAATTCTGCTTTAAATTTTCTGTCAAGTTTTGGAAAACCATAATATTGATTTAAAATAGGTATGTGAATACTTTTGCAACGGATAATTTTGTAAGGGAACTTGTCATCTCCCCCCCCCGCTTTGTTTTTGGGTACGGCTGCAAAAACTTCATTTGATTTGCTTAAATTTAAACAATAGTTATGCATGCATTGAATAACACCATCAACGTCTGGAAGGTAAACGTCCATAGCTTCCAAAATTTTAAGTGGTTTTTCCATAATATTTCTCCTTAAAAATAAAATTTTTGCTTGATTGTCAGTTTGTAAAAATGAAAAGATTTTTTATAGGAAATTCACAAAAAGTTTTTCTAATCAGTCTTAAAGGGGATTGTCTTTTTTCAAAGAAACCTATTCTTTTGCGAAGATGACATCGTGAGCCAATTTTTTGATAGATTTGTAATCAACCATTAAAACACTAAATCCAAGACTGAGAAAAGTGTTTTTTTACCATTCATAAATTTGTAATTACCTTTTTGAAAATTCTCAAAAGCTTTTATAATTCCAATAATAGTATAACTTGCCTTGACGAAAATTGTCAAATCTTTTTTCAAAACAAAATTGATTAATTTAAAGTGATTAAGATACAAAGAAAACCAACACAAAGGTTTGGATTGTTATTATTTGAAGGAAATTAAATAATTTTAATTTATAACATAATTTTTATTTATAAAGAGTGTTTATTAAAGTATTTATAAAGCAATAATTAAATAAAAGCCACCTCAAATGGTGACTTTATTTGTGGTGGAAAAAGTGAGTGCTTAATGTTTTTACAAATAATTTAAAGAGTAATCTATTTTTATTAAATCACACTTCAAATTCTAAATATACAAGTGTTTTATGATAAAAAGCTAAAAAAGTCGTGTTTTATAAATGAAAAATGCTTTTTTAGGCGAGTTTTATTCATATTTTTGCTTGCTTTTGAGAGGGGGTAATATTGTATAATAGAAGCGAAACAGAATAAAACTAACTTGAAAGAGAAGGAGAGAAAATGGTAAACGACGAAGATGTAAAATTGTTTAGCGAGATGATAAAAAATATTTTTGCACAAATCGAACGCGATATTGTTGGGCAGCATGAAGTTATTGAAGGCACAATTATTGCTATGGTTGCTGGTGGGAATGTGCTGCTGGAGGGTGTTCCAGGTGTAGGAAAAACAAGACTTGTGCGTTCCCTCGCAAGAGTTTTTGATTTGCCTTTTTCGCGTATTCAATTTACTCCTGACCTAATGCCTGCAGACGTGACAGGCACGAATATCATAGTTCAAGACGAAAAGGGCAATTCAGCCTTTCAATTTCAGCCTGGTCCAATTTTTTCAAATATTATTTTAGCTGATGAAATCAATCGTGCAACACCAAAAACTCAGTCGGCACTTCTTGAAGCAATGCAGGAGCATAAAGTGACAGTTATGGGTGTGTCAAGACAACTTAGTGAACCTTTTTTTGTGCTTGCAACACAGAATCCAATTGAGCAAGATGGAACTTACCCGTTGCCTGAGGCACAACTTGACAGATTTATGTTTAAACTTATCGTCACAAACCCTGAGCCAGAAGAATTGAAATCAATCATAACTATGACGCAAAAAACGATGCAAGAAACTGCTGAAAAAGCCTGTTCTGGCAAAAAATTAATGGATATGCGGAAAACTGCAAATGAAATTCTTGTGGCAGACTCGGTGCTTGACTATACAATCAAACTGTGTGCAGCGACTCAGCCAGATGGCAAATATGCATCTGAAACAGCAAAGAAATATATTCGTTTTGGCGTTAGTCCACGTGCAGGTCAAGCACTTATTTCTTCGGCAAAAGTGCTGGCACTTTTAAACGGCAGATTCAATGTGTCCTATAGCGATATAAACAAACTGGCATATCCTGTTCTTCGTCACAGAATCAAACTTAACTTTGAGGCCATCTCATCTCGCATAATGCCAGATGAAATTATCACAATGATATTAAACGAGATTTCTGGCAAAAAGGTGGAAAAGTCTAATGGTGGAAGGAGCAATGTTTCAGAATCATCCGTAGATGTGACAAAAAACGAAAAGAAAGGAATATTTAGGAGAAATAAATGAAAGGGATTTATTTCACAGACGACTTTTTTGACCGTTTAGAACGCCTCGCATTAAACTTTCCAACCACTCTTACAGGATATTTTGGAGGCAAGCACAGGATAAACAAATATGGGCAAACTATCGAGTTTGCTGATTTTCGGCAGTATCAACCAGGCGATGATATTCGTCGAATAGATTGGAATCTTTATGCACGACTTGGCAAGCATTTTTTAAAACTTTACACCGATGAAAGACAAATGCATATACGAATTTATATTGACTGTTCTGCATCTGTTGGCTTTTATTCTGACAAAGCTGAGTATGCTTTAGCACTTGCTGTGGCTTTTGGATACATGGCAGTGAGAAATAACGACAAAGTGTCATTTCATTTGCTCAAAGATGGCAATCAGAGTGACCCTTTTGGGCTTATTGTGGGCAAAAATTCTTTTTTCAGTGCGGTCGGCAAAGTGAAAGATATCACTTTTTCGGGGGAAACTGATTTCAGTGCAATATCAAAGATTTCTGATATGGGCTCTAATGACGGTCTATCAGTTTTGATTTCAGACTTTCTTACAGACAACAGTTGGCAGAAGGCAGTTGACTACTTCCTTTTTAAAAAACAACAGGTGTTGGTATGTCAGGTGCTTGGAAAAGAAGAAGTTTCTCCTTCTTATAGTGGAAAGTTTGACCTTGTGGACTGTGAAGGGACTGGAAAGGGTGATACGCGGAATGTTCAACTTTCAATCACACGTGCTATGACTGAGGCGTATAAGAAAGAACTTGAAAAATATAAAGAAGAAATCAAAAAATTTTGTATTTCACGCGATGCTGCATTTTTATCGGTTGGAACAGATATTCCAATTGATAAAATAATTTATCGTGAACTTATGAATCTTGAACTAGTAAAATAAAAGGAGTGAAGTGTGGATAAGTTGTTTGAAAAATATCGCAAACGATTGAAAGTTTTTGCAATTTTAAAGTCCATTTTGCTTGCACTTGCCATTGCATTCATCATTATGGGCATAACTTCAAGCATAACTTGGATTGCCAAAGCATCAATTCCTATTGCCTTATCATTAGCATGTGGGCTTGGAGGTTTGACCTTTTTAGTTGCAATTTTTCCAATATATTTTAAACATTTTCGACCAACAACTGAGATTGTTGCAAAAAAACTTGATGCACTTGGATTTGAAGAACGCTACATAACTATGTATGAGAACCAAGATAGGATGTCTTTTATGGCAAAATTGCAAAGAGAAGATGCAAAGAACAATCTTTCAAAGGTGCCAGTAAAGTGTTTAAAGTTTTCCATTGCAATTCCAGTAATAATGTTGCTTGCTTTTAGTGTTGTTTTTGCGGCTGGGACAACGACTGGGGCAATTCTGTCCGTTGTAAACTCATCATCAAGTGATGGTAATGTCAAACCTCCTGAGGACAAAAAAGAATATTTCACTGTGACTTATAAAGTTTTTGAAGAGGGGACAGGCACGATAGAAGGAGAACTTGTCCAAAAAGTTGAAAAGGGGCATTATACAACTTCAGTAACTGCTATTTCAGCGACTGGTTATAGGTTTTCAGGTTGGGTTGACGAAGAAAAAAACTTTTTAGCCAATCAAAACAATCCACGAGCAGAGGTTAATGTGCATGAAAATTTAACAATTTTTGCATTATTTGAAGAAAAAAACAACTCTGACGATGATGACGATAACGAAAGTGGTGGCGGCGAAGGAGAAGGTGACAAAAAACCAGAACCTGGTGGAGGCGGCGGAGAAAATCCCGACTCTGGCGGTAGCCAAGGTGGAGGCGGCGAAGGAACTCCTGGAGGCGGCGAAGGACAGGGTCGCGAAAATAATAAGGTTATTGATGGGACTGTTGACTACAAAGACAATTTTGAACGTGATAAACTGGAACAAGAACTTGTGGATAAAGATTTTCCAGATGAACTTAAAGATATTTTGGGTGACTACTATGGCACTTTAAAACCATAAAATAAAGTTTACAAGAAGGAGACAATTTTGATATTACGCTGGCTTTTGCCTATTGGGTTTGTTGGACTTTTGGCTATAGCAATACTTTTAGTAATCTATTTGTTAAGGCCTCAATATAGGGAAAAACGCATTTCCGCTACCGTTGTTTGGAAACGCGTTGTTTTGCACACAAAAAAACAGCGTCTTATGCTTACAAATATATTTATTTTTCTGGTTCAAGCATTAGTTTTGGCCATTATTGCAGTCGGATTTGCTGAGCCTAGACTCTATTCAAAAAAACAGATTTCTCCTGACAGCGAATATGTTGTGATTTTAGATGCTTCGGCAAGTATGCGTGCAAAATCATCTGCAAGCGGTGATTCTCGCTTTGAAAGGGCAGTTGTAAATGCAACAGACAAGATTAAAGATTTTTTTTCAAAAGCCGAAAGTGGTGCGGTTTCTGTGATTATCGCTGACAGCAATCCATCATATCTCTTTTCAAATTTAAAAAAGGACGATGAAAAAGAAATTTATTCGCGTCTTAGCAGTGCAGAGTGTTCTTTGGAAGAAGGTCATCTTGACGATGCTATAACGCTTGCTGGCAAACATTTGGAAGAAAATCCTTATGCTAAAATTCTTTTTTACACAGATACTCAGTTTGATAACCTTGGCACGGCTGTTGAAGTAATAAACATATCTGACAAAGAATATGAACAAAACATTGCTATTTTAGGTTGCACAGTAGGGAAAATCGACAACCAATATGCTTTTGAAATTGTGCTTGGTGCTTATGGAAATGTAACACGAAGGTGTAATGTTTCTGTTGATATCACTGGTGCCGACAACGGAGAAGGCAAGAAGAATTTTCACCTTGAAGTCCCTGTTAATTTTGCAGTAAATGAAAACAGTCAATCATCCGAACAAATTCAGCGGGTGACAGTTATGGCGACAAATGAAAATTATGGTGGACAACCAGACTGGTTTTTTGATGTTTATGACGAAACTAAAATTTCGATTCCAAACCTTAATGATTCGATTCCAGACGATGACCAATTTTATGTTTATGGGGGAATACGCGACACAATTAAGGTTGAGTATTGGAGTAATGATGCTAACAGTTTTTGGCAATTAGGTTTTAACAACCTTGCTGTCAATATGAACAAATCGAGAGATATATTATTTCGTGAGATTTATCAAGAACAAGGTATGAAGGCAGAAAATCAGGGGTTTGATTTTTATATTTTTGAGCATTCCATACCAAGTGAAGTGTTACAAGCGGGACTTCCAACTGATGGAGTTGTGTTGCTTGCAGACCCAGATAATACGCTTGACAGTGCAAATATAGGGCTTTCGTTCAATCAAACGGTGAAAATTCCTGCCACTGCTTGTGTTAGTGGCGAATATCATCAACTTCTTCAATATATGGAGCCAAGCAAAATACATTTAACTCAATATTCCAAGATTACAGTGAAAGATGATTCTTTCAAGCCAGTGATTTTTATTGATGGCAACCCAGCGTTGTTTGTGAAAGATACACCTTCGTCTAAAATGATTGTGCTGCCATTTAGTATTAATATGTCCGATTTTTATGGAGAACAGTTTCAAATTTTTCTGTATAATCTTGTCAACTACTTTATGCCTATAACACTTGATAAATTTGATTTTGAGCTTGGCGAAAAAACACAATTCAACTGTAAGGGCGAACTTATTGAAATTGAACATAATGGAAATACACAAAAATTTGTTGATTTTCCGTCAGAATTTTCTTTTGACGATGTTGGAACTTATACTTTCACAACCACCTTTGGGCTTGTCAAAAAAGATGAAGTTCGACGAGCATACGTTCATGTAGCAACATCAGAGAGTAATCTGTTTGCTACATCAGATTTTCGCATAAATCTAAGCAGTAAAGAACTCTCCGAAGAGGATAAAGGAGAAGATTTCTTTATTTGGTTTGCTGTGTTATCACTTATTCTTATGGTGCTTGAGTGGTATTTACAGTTTAAATATATTTTATAAAAGGAGGGGCAAAATGAATAATGCATCTATCATTTTTTCTACAAGTCCGTGGTTGCTATTTTTGATTATTCCAATGATGGCATTGATTTTTGCCCTAGTTTTTGTTAGAAAAAAGAAAAGTTCACGCGTGACTGCCAATCTTATTCTCTCCGCTTTGCTTCAATGTGCAGCAGCCTTTTGCTTTATATTTGCAATCGCAGGTGTTGGAATAAAATATGAAGAAGAAAATTCTCCCAAAGAGGCAGTTGTGCTTGTGGACACAAGTTATAGTGCATCAACTCAACGAGAGAATATGAGTGATTTCGTTTATGATGTGTTAATGCAGAGTGTTGGAAAGTGCAAAGTGGCGATTGTTTTGTTTGGTCAAGGACAACAAGTCGCAATAGAGATGACGCAATTTAAGAGTGATGAAGATGCTCAGCAGGCTTATCAAAAATATTTAAGCATCTTAGCAGCAACTCCGAGTGATGGGGCAACAGATATAGGTGCAGCTTTGAAATTTGTTTGGGCTGCTGCCTCAAGTGGCAATAATCTTATTTCTGACCCCTCACGTGCAAAAATTGTCGTTTTAAGTGATGGGCTTGAGACAGATGGTGATGCTTTAAGCACAATGAAGACTCTTGTTCGTAATGGAGTGCAGATTGAAACTTCGTTTTATGCGGATAGTTATCCTGCAGACTCATCTATCTTAGAGGTAAATTATCCTCAGCGAAACATCTACACAAATGACAAATTTGACTTTAATGTTGAGATTAAAAGTGCACATAACACATCGGCCGTTGTGACATTGATTGATAAGGACCAAGAGGGAAAAACAAGAGAAACGAGTTTTGAAATCTCCTTGCAGTCTGGCACACACCAAATTGCTTTGCCTTATTCTTTTGAAAGTGGAGATTTTCATGAATTGACTTTCAAACTTATTTTGAAAGAAGATAAAGAAGAAAAAAATAATGTTTTTTGTTCTTATTTTGATGTCGCAAAGAAAAATAAAATTCTCATTCTTGAAAAATATCAGGCTGAATCTTCTGAACTTAATAAAATGCTTGCAGATGTTACAGAAAAAAATAATATAGAAATTGATATAAAAGAGATTGCCGATGTTCAAACCTTTAAAGCCAAAGATTTTGCGAAATATAGTGAAGTGATATTATATAACTTTGCTGCTTGTGATATGCAACAGGAATTTCAAGTTGAACTTGAATCTTATGTCGATGTGCTAGGTGGCGGATTGTTTACCATAGGTGGTTTTGAAAAAGATGAACAGGGGAATATTCAAATGACTCCCAAAGAGAGTAATCCGGAAGAGAAAGTTCCTTCACTGCACAGTTATAAAGAAGGAGATTTGTATGGTTCTGTGCTTTCAGATATGCTTCCTGTGAGAGTGGAGGCTTACAAACCAGCAGTTGCAGTTGTGTTTGTGTTTGATGTGTCATCATCAATGGCAGGTAAATGGGAAGGTGATGGAATACATTCTGCAACAGAAGATGCAAGATATATCATCGACAACGTGCTAGAGCCAAAAGATTACTTGGGGATTGTTACATTGCAGACAAGTTATTCTCAAACAGAACCACTCAGCCCATTAACAAAAAAAGATGAATTGAAAGCCTCAATAACTGAACTAGAAGATTTTTATGACTTTGATGCTTGCACTCAATACGCTCCAGCACTTGAACACGCAACGCAAATCCTTGCAAATGTTCCATCAGGAGTTGCTCGCAAACACGTTATTTTGTTTTCTGATGGTTCTCCTGGTGACGCACTTGATGCTTATGGCAAAGTGGTGGCAGATGCCCATGCTTCACAAGATATATCATTTACTATTGTCACATATTATCTTAGTTGTCGCTATTTTGACGGCGTGCCATATTATTTCAATCATGCCTATGATAGACCAGGATATGAAATTAAAATCGACAGAATGCAAACACTTGCTGGGTATGGCGGCGGTAGTTTTGTGCTTACTTCAAGAGATAAAACATTGCACTCGGTTGCACCATACTTCAAGCAAGACCTTAAACTTGATCAACTCGAGGATATATGTTATGAAGATTTCAGCCCTAGAAAAGGAGTGGAGTCAGATATATTGGGCAATATCACTGGCTTACAACTACAGGAACTCACCCTAAATGGATATTTTTCAAGTAGGACAAAACTTGACAGCAATATCAGTGTTCCGCTGCTTGCAAATGGCTCTCCTCTTTATGCAGAATGGACATACGGACAAGGCAAGGTTGGAAGCCTACTTATCGACTTGGAGGGAGAGTGGTCAAGTGACCTATTAAATACAAATACTGGACAGACAATAGTGACAAATATTGTTTTCTCTCTTTTGATGAATGTGAAACAATTGGATAATAATACTTTTGAAGCCTCTCTTTCTGAGAATAATTTGCATACACAAGTGAATGTATTTAGCTTATTGCAAGAAGAGGACACATCAACAAAAATAGTTGCACTTGTTCAGTATCCTTTGCAGTCAAAAACTAAGAAATACGATCTTGGAGTGCTTGCAAATGGAAGTCGCTTTGTGTTTGAAAATTTTGAAAGAGGAGTTTACACTATTTACATCATGAAAGTCAGTGCTGATTATGATTTTATGCAAAGCACAGTAAATAATCTGAGTGATATACCACAAGATGTTCTTCACGAAGTGACAATTTTGCATAGAGCGTTCTCATACTCCAACGAATATGATGGAAGGCAGGACGCTTATACCACTGGTAAAGATTTGCTTTTTGCAATATCAACACGAGATGTGAGTGAAGACGAAGAATACAGTAAATTCATCTATGACGCAGACAAATTATTTCTGCCAAATGGCAAAATCTCTCACACACAAGACCTTCGTCAAAGTTTACTAATTTCTGCAATGGTAATTTATCTTTTTGGCATTGTCCTTCGCTTGTTCAAAATTAAAAAACTAAAACTCAAAAATAAATAAATTTTAACAATTTTTGAGAGAAAATATTTATGTTATATGTTGGCAACAAAGATAGTCTGCCGAGACTAAGAGGCATTTAATTGCCTCTTTTTTAATTTTAAGTAAAAAGTTAGTAAATAAAACCTAATTCCACATTTTAATAAATTTGAATTTTGGCTTGGCGGAGGTCAATGGTCTATATAAGAACATTCTAACAAAAAAACTGATAAGGTAATTCTTATCAGTTTCACTTGGCGGAGAGACCGCTATCCAATCCTAACACAAAAGTGTCTATTGGATACAAGTATGTTATGATATCATTTTTACTATAAATCTTTTTCGACCATTTCTTGTAAAGTGTAGGATATTGTTTTTAATTCTTTATCTTTTGTTGATGTTTTTGTTGTAATGTTTTTCCTAAAAGCAGCATAGTTAACGGGATAATTTTCTTTATAGCACTTGCCTTGAAATTCGTATTCAACAACAAAATTTAAAATATTAATGTTGTCTTCGTTGAGTTTTCTGTGGTCTATACTGCATACTATATTTTGGCCCGGTGCTAACATTGTATTTTTTATGCTTTCAAACGGCGTTATTGATATGCCATAGCTATATTTGGATAAATCAACATCACATGATAAATTTTTAATGACAGCACCTGATTTACCAAAATTTTTAATGATTAAATAAAATTGTAAATCAGAGAAATTAGTCATATCACCATATATTGTGACATAAGGACGTGAATTGCTTTCAATCATCCTATTATTTTGTTTTAGTGTCAAGATGACTGTAACAACGGAAATGCCAGCTAAAATAAATGAAAGTATTGCCAAAGATAAATTAACCCAATCACTTGCAGACATAAAACCTCCTCATTTCTTCTTGGCGGGATGATAATGCAAATGAGCATGCTTACCATTGTCATTTTTATTATAATTAAAACTGATGTTGTTTGTTGTTCTCTTTATTTCAGTTTTTGGATGATTCATTTCTTTCGTGGCAATGTCTTTCTCAACATTGTTCTCATGTATTTTTTTGTTAATTTTTTTGATTTTCTTTTCGTCGATAATAGGGTCCAATTTTGATCGTTTATCTCTTAATTTTTGCGTTGATTTGTCTGCATCTCTATATCTATCAGCAGCGCTTTTATTTTTGTTAAAACCAAACATACATACTCCTTTTATTAATTTTAATTATAGCATAATTTTTAAAAAAAGTAAAGATTTATTGAAAGGAAGAAGTTGCAAAACTTCTTCCTTTTTTAGTTTTGTTGAGTGGAGCAACCGCTATCCTAGCCTAACATGAAAATAATATATAAGAACTACAAATTATCTATTTGCTTAAGAATTCCTTTGTAATGATTTTCATCGCAAGATTTTATTAAATTTAGAATTTCAGAAATAATGTTCGTAGATTCTCCAAGTAAAGAGTTGTTATCTTCATCATTAAAGTAAGAATTGTTATGTGAAAAAGCATTCACGAATTTATATATTCGCTCACATTGCAAAATTTCATCTTCTGTTAATTCATAATCCTCTGTTTTATTGCACTTATATAATTCAATGATTGCATTCCTAAAATTATTTGTTAAATGAGGAACTTTGAAAGAACAAAAACTTTCAAGAACCTTTCTACATGTATTAGCAATACTTAAATAATCGTTTAATTCTAACTGTTCTCCATTTGTAAAAGATTTATTGAATTCAATCATAGTATTAAGCAAGTAAGGATATTCAGAAGATGCTTGTTTTATTGACTTTGGAAGTTTTATTATAGCTGCTGTTCTTACTTGCTTATTTTGTATTTGTGTAAATTTATTTTTAATAAAGTACATGTTTTTATCTGCTTTTTTCTCATCCCCAAAATGTTTTCTCATTAATTTAAAAAAAGTAAAATTGTGAGTTAATATAAAAAGTTGTTCCGCATTATCAAAATAAGAAGTTATGAATGCATAGGCATTAAATATATGATTTGAATCCATACTTGTAATAGGGTCATCAAATACTATGATGCTATTATTCATTTGATTACCATTTTCTTTAACCTTAGTCAAAAAATAGATAAAAGCGATGGCTGTCTTTTCTCCTTCACTAAGATTTGTAGCTGCCATATTATTCTCTTTTCTAATAATTTTATATCCTTTAGTCTTTTCGTCAAATTTTAATTCAATTTCATTTCTTCCAAGGAATTGTGTTAATAAAATGTTAAAATTGTTTCCAGCTTTTATTACATCAACTAAATCCATTTCTATTTTAGATATATTTTCATTTAGAATATCTAATTGTGTTTTAAAGTCTAATGTTCTTTTTCCTAACTCGTTTAACTCATTGTGCTTTTTCTTTATTTGCAATTTATTATAATTTTCATATAAAAAAAGTTTCCTCAATTCTTCTAATGCGTTATTTTGCGTCATGGTAAAATTGTTGGTAGTCACATTATTTTCTTCAATAATCTTATTGAGTTCTTCTATAGTTAAAAAAATTGTCTCGTAATCTTCAAATATGGCATTATAATTTGGCTCAAATTTTATCATTTCGTAAGGATTTAAAAGTTTGTTGTTTAATGCTTTTAAAATGCTAGTAATGCTTTCATTGAATACCTTTATTTTGAGTTGGCAATCATCATAAAGCAACTTAAACTTGTCTAAGTTGTTTTTATAAAAATCAGTTATGTTAATTTGATTTAAAAAAATGAAACTATTATTATATTTAGTTATTGTTTCTTGAAGTTCTTTTTTGTAGTTTTGTAATTCATTGTTAAACAAAGACTTCAACTCATTTTGCCTTTCAACTGAAATTAAATTACCACAATATTTGCAGATATTATTTTCATGCAAAGTAAATCCTTCATATAACCAATTGAAAAGTTTTTCTCCTAAATTACTTGCAATAGCTTCTTTAAAATTTTTATTTAATAGTTGTTTAGTGTTTTCTATCAAACTTGCTATATCTTCTTTTGAAATATCAATTTTGTTAATAATAGGTTTGATTTCATCTTTCAACAATTCTTTCAAACTTGAGATCGTGGTCTTTATGGAAACTGAATCTATTTCTTTATTTAAATAGTCCGAAAATACGGATATATCGTACTGAATGTTAGTCTTATTGTAATTAGATAAACGATTACCAATTCCTCCTATAACATGGAATTCTTCTTTTATATTTTTAGCAGCAAGAGATAATGATGTCTCTAACTCTTTATTTGCTTTATTATACTCCTCTTCGCATATATCTCTTTCCTTAATAATTTTTTTAAATTCACCTTTATAACTATCCAATTGTTTTTTTAACTCAATATTTTTATCGGATATATAAACAATTCCTTTTAAATCAGAGAACTCAGCTAGATTTTGATTTATGAATTTTTCATCAAAAACATATAAATTGATATTACAATTTGAGATATTTAAATTAGATATGGTTTGATTTTCTGTAGTAATTAAAAATTCGCCATCGGGACAATCATTTGAGTTTTTGTAATAAAGACAGTCAAAAACACTACATAAAGTAGTTTTACCACTCCCATTCAAACCAAAAATTAAATTATATTGCCCAAATTCTGGAATATTAGAATCCCATTTAAAATCTCTAAATATTCTATAATTTTTTATTTTATCTATTCTTTTTATCATTTGAAAATCCTCATTTGCATTATAACATAAAAAATAGAGTTTTTAGCATTTTTATTAAGAAAAGAAGAAGTTTTTGCAACTTCTTCCTTTTTCAGTTTTGTTGAGTGGATTGCAGATAAGTGTAAACTGCATTTGCGGATAGAGTTGAAGTGTTGCCACCGGACTCGGCAAAGTTTTTGAGATCGGTTGCTATGATTAGACCAATCCTGTTTATTTGCTCTTTGGGCAAATTTGCTTTGCCTTGCTTTAATACTTTAGTATTAAAGTCAAAAGTTGCGGTGTTTTCAGCTATATCTTCACAATCAACAAAACTTGTGATTTCGACAAGTTTGTTCATTTCTCATTTTTTAGATATGAGAATGCTAACAGCTCATCGACTTCAACCCGTCAATTCTGGCCAAGAATTGACCTTTTTATTATAGCATATTGATATAAAATTTTCTACAT
>CANQDK010000012.1 GCA_947591785.1 uncultured Clostridia bacterium
AAGTTAAATAAATTAAAAAGAAAAATAAAAAAGAGTTAGAAAACGAAATCCTAACTCTAATTTTTATTATAAAACAAAAATTTAAAATGTTTTTTCTTTTATTCCAAATGTTTTTTCAATTTCTTGTGTGATTTTATTTGTGTTATATTCGCCTAAAAACATTTCTTTTGTTGGTTCTTTAATTTTTCTTGGTTGTTCTTCTGGCAAAGTGTAGTCAATCAAAAGTCCATTACTTAAACCTTTTTCTTTACGATTTTTTTCTCTTTTAAGTTCCTTTTTGATTTTTCTGTCTTTTTCTTTCTCAGTGATTCTTGGCTTTTTACCTTTTGCAAGAAGTTTTGATTCTCTGATAAAAGAAGCCTCTCTTTTTAAAGAAATTTTTGTGTGTTCTCTAAGTTTAATACTTACCTCTTTTCTTGGTGAATATGTTGAGTTGTTGGTTTGTCCAATTCCAATATTTTCTTCATCATACTCGTCATATTTTACAACCTTCATAAAACTCTCCTTTTGTAAAAATATTTTTTTATCGCTTTTTTAATTTGAGAACTTAAAATTTAAATTTAAGCGATGACAAACCTATTATATCACAAAATTTTAACAAGTCAATATGTAAAAAAATTTTATTACCAATGTTTCTAAAAAAAATTGACAAAAAATTCCAATAAAAACAGTAGTTTTAAGGTTGACAAATAAAATTTTTTCCTATATAATAAACAAGTAACCATTTTGCAGTAGGAAAATTTGCAAAAGAAAATTAAGGAGAAAAATATGAAAAGAACTTATCAACCAAAAAAACGTCAAAGACAAAAAGTTCATGGCTTTCGTGAAAGAATGAAAACTAAGGGCGGAAGGAATGTTCTTCAAAGAAGAAGAAACAGAGGAAGAAAGAAAATTTCTGCCTAAGGATTTCTATGGATCACAGACTTAAAAAAAATAGTCAATTTAATTATATTTATAAGAAGGGTGAAAGAGTTCATACGGAAAATTTCACTCTTTTTGTGGTTAAGAGTAAATTTGAAAATTATAAAATTGGATTTTCAATAAGCAAAAAACTTGGAAAAGCAAACAAAAGAAATTTACTAAAGCGTAGGCTTCGAGAAATTGTGAAAAAATGTTCTGTTCCACAATTTTGTAATTTTGTTCTAATGGCAAAAGAAAAAGCAATAGAACTTGATTTTCAACAGTTGTCTGCAGAAGTTTCTAAAATTTTTGAAAAATGTGAAAAGAAACTCGGCTATGAGAAAAAGTAAAATGAAAACAAAAAATAGCGAAAAAAATGGCAAAAACAAATTTAAGAAAGTTTTAAGAAATATATTTTTGTTTCCAGTTTATTTTTTCAAATTTTGTATTTCACCTTTGCTCCCACATTGTTGTATATTTGTTCCAACATGTTCAACTTATATGGTTGAAGCTGTTAAAGAATTTGGAATCTTTAAAGGATTCTTGATTGGAATTAAAAGACTTTCAAGATGTGTTCCATGGCAAAAGAAAAGAGGGTTTGATCCTATTCCAATTAATATAAAAGGAGATAATATATGGATTTTATAAGCACATCACTTGTCACTTTGACACAGCCAACAGGTTTTTGGCAATCTATTCTTAATGCATTTAAAAGTGGACTTGGAACATATATTGCTGCTGTTATTTTAATTGCGGTAATTGTCAGGATTTTGTTTTCTATTGTTGATGTTATAAACAAAAAAATCACAATGAAAAATGCTGAAATAAACAACAAAATGAAACCAGAACTTGATGCTGTCAAAGCAAAGTATGGCAATGATCCTGCCCTTATGCAACAAAAGACAAATGAAATTTATAAAAAATATCAATTCAATATGATGGGAAGTTGTATTCCTATGCTTGTTGTTATGGTTTTACAATTCACAGTCTTTTTGACTCTTTGGAATTCTCTTCAAGCAGTTTCAAATTTTAATATCGTTGAAAAATATGAAAATATGAAAAGTGTTTACACAAACATTATTTACCTCAATGATAATGAAGATGTTAAGACTTCATTGACTGAAGCAGGGTTCACAAGTGATGATTCAATTGAAGTTGAAATTGAAAAAGTTGACAAAGACAAATTTTTGAAAATATATTTAATAAAAGCCAATTCAGATTCAGAAAGAATTTATCTTGATGGACATGACGTTAAACTTGTTGAATCATTTTTGCCTGAAGGAGAAGAAAGTAAAACAGAAAATCAAATTGTTCTTGAAATGATTCAAAAGTATGTTCAGCAAGAAAAAAGTGAAGAAAGCCCAGAAGAAAATTTAGAAAGTGGAACAAACGATACCGAAGATTTACCAGAAGAATTGCCTGAAATCAAGTATGAACCAAATGCTTTTTCAGTGGCTTTGCAACAAGCAGCAGAAAAGGCAGTTATGCAAAATTATATTGAATCGCAAGAAAGCTTTTTGTGGATAAAAAATATTTATAAGAGCGAAAGTCCAACAAGTCCAATGTTCACTAAAGCGGAAATAAAAAACTATATAAATTCTTTTTATACTGCTGAAGAAAAAGAAGCAGAGAAAAAATATGCTTTTGAAGAAAAGATTTTTGATAACGTTGTTGCAGGAATAAATACAAAAGCTCTTGGTGTTAATGGCTATTACATTCTCACAATTATTGCGATTGCAACATCAGTTCTTTCACTTTGGTTGTCAAATTTTCTTATGAGAAAGAAAGGACAACCTCAGCAAAAGCAAGGAAAGGCAATGTATTTCATCATGCCACTTATCATTGGACTTTTCACATTTATGTATACAAGTTTGTTTGCAATTTATCTTATTGTTGGACAACTTATGATGCTTGTTTTGACTCCATTAACAACACTTATTGTGAAAAAATGGAATGAACTTGATGAAAAAAGAAAAAAAGCAAAAACTGAAGTTGTTGTTGATTATCGCAGAAAAGATAATTAAAAATAATAAAAAAAAAGATTTTTTATAAATCTTTTTTTATTTAAAAAATCCTTAAAAAATATTGAAAAAGCAAATGTTTTATGTTATCTTAAAAGAAACGGAGGAAAAATGAGTAAAATTGAAAACCTTGAAATAAATCTTAATGTTGAAGGTTGGGAAGTTTCAGGTGGAAGAAGTAATAATGTTTGGGGACAAGTTCCAACAAAAAACCTGCCTTTTGATGAGATAAATGCTGCAATAAGACAAGGAAGACATTCTTCAATTTGGACATGTTATGACAACGTTATTTATGCAAAAGACAAAAATGGACAAATGAGAGAAGTGACAGAAGCAGAACTTCCAAAAACTATTTCTGCAACTTTTAAACCATCGTTCAACAAAATGAGTGCTTTATGTGAAAATCTTGGAATGAAAATTGCTGTTGCTCTTGATATGCCAACATCGTATAATTATGTTGTTAAGTTTGATCCAGAAGAATTTTCAAAGGTTTTAAAAAACTTTCGCGAAACAAATTTGGAAAAAAGAATTCAACCTTATGGAATAGTTTCAATTGATTTTCTTCAAGACATGGAACTTCCAACTCCTAAAACAATTGAAAAAAGAGTTAAGACAGAAAATGGTTTTGAATGGATTGAAACTCAAGTTGGCCATTCTGGAGAAAAGTTGATTTCTTTTGAAGAGAGTATAAACAGAGCCAGAGTTAATAAAGATTTGAGTGGAACAAATTTTATGTTGAAAAATTGGATTCGCGGATTAAGGCATGTTGCGGAACTTGTTGCAGAAGAGTTTTCAAATAATGATTTGGAAAAACAATTAAAAAAAATTGAAAGCAGAATTGTAAGATCCTTTTTGCTAAGAGAATTTTTAGGTGATTGCGATTTTACGAGTCTAAACAGTGGCTTTGTTTTAAACGAGGATTTAAAGACAATAAGATATGCTCCAAACTTTGATTATGGAGAGTGTTTTAACAAACTTGTAAGGACAAAAATAGATTATTTTCCTGAAAAAAGCGAATTTGAAAATTTGCAAAAATACTCACCTGAACTTGCACTAAAAATGGTTGAGAAAAAATATAGAGAAAAAGACATTCCAACAGCCATATTGGCAAAAGAATTTTCAAATGACACAAGTGAGGAAAATATAAAATTTGTTGCACAAAACTTTCCTGCAGAATGTAAGGAATTTTTAACTAATCTGCAAAATGCAGAAAAGAACAAAACTTTTGATAAGATTATTGATTCATACACAATTCAGTCATGTGACACTCCACTTTTGACAGCAAATGAAGCTGATATTTTCAAAGAATATCTACATGCTCGTGTTGTGTGGATTGAAAAAACAATAAACGATGGAAAAAATTATGGAAAAAATGCCTAATTTTTTTTTTAATTTTATTTTTAGATTAAAATATATTTTTCAATATTTTTATCGTTTTTTATTAAAAATTTATTTTTTTAGAGAATATAATATTTAAAATTATAAAAACTATAAAACTTTAAAGAACTTTTGACTTAAAGCAAAAAGTATATTAAATTTGAAATGAAAGTTTTAAATAAGATATAAAAATATAAGATAAAGTAATATATATTATTATATATAAATATAGGATGTTTATCTTAGAGCAAAAGTCTATTCCAAGTGTTTGCTCCAACAACACCATCAACAGCAAGAGAATTTTTTTGTTGAAATACACGCACAGCATTTTCTGTTTGTGAACCAAAAATCCCATCTATTTTCCCAATAGGAATCAAGTTTGATTCAAGAAGTTGCTGTAAAAATTTTACATAGCTCCCTCTGTTACCCTGTCGCAAGGTTGGATAAGGTGCAAGATTTAATAGTGTTCGCCAAGTGTTTGGCCCAACAATACCATCAACGGCTAGAGAATTGTTTTGTTGAAAAACACGAACAGCATTTTCTGTGTTTTGGCCGAAAATTCCGTCAACAATAAGATTCCCAGAAAACTGATTTAATAAAAATTGCAACAAGAAAACAAAATTATTATCACTACCCCTTCTCAATAAAGGATAGTTTTCAAGATTATCTCTTGGAATAAATTCAACACCAAGGAAATCACAAACTCCTTTGCAGGCTTCTTCTCCCACTTCAGTTTGAAAAATTGGAGAAATCATTCTGCGTGCTTCTTGAAGATTTGTCATAAATCCAGCTTCAATCAAGGTTGAAGGACAATTTACATTTGACAAAACTCCAACATCAAGTGTTTTTACCCCTCTCCCAGATTGAGGTGTTCCTTGAATAAGATTCTCATAGACATATTGTGCAAGTTGTCTGCTTTGATTTGCTTGAGCATTTGTTGGTGAATAAAAAACTTCCACTCCAGATGTGTTGTTGAAGGTTTCTCCAAAGGCGTTATATGCAAAAGTGACAAGTGCTGTAAGATTTTGTCGATTAATTCTCACAACCCTTTGAGAAATTGAAACATCTTGTTGTTCGGGCTTGACATCATAGACTGAAAATCCTTGTCGAAAACATGCTTCTATAAATTTCTTCTTGGCAGCATTGTTAAATTCGTTTTCATAAATTTGTCGATTTAGTCCAGGCAGAATAGGTGTGCGTTTTCCTGGTGTTGGCGGATTTAATCCATGTTCATCATTTGCACCAATATAATAATTTGAATTTGGCATAAAAATCTCCTTTCATAACAGTTTATATGAGAAATAAAAAAAGAAAGTTAAAATTTTTCTTAACCTTCTTTTTTTTACTTTATTAATTTTGATTTTATAATGAAATTTATTAATTTTGGAAATATTTTTTACAATGATTTCTCTTAAGTTTAGAAATTTTTACGAAAAGATTATAATTTCTCAGCAACGTCCCAA
Organism: uncultured Clostridia bacterium; assembly: GCA_947591785.1. GTDB lineage: Bacteria > Bacillota > Clostridia > Christensenellales > UBA1242 > Caccovivens. The sequence goes on from CANQDK010000012.1 coordinate 5,762, forward strand.
GCACGCCAAATAACAGTTCTAAGACTTCCGACACTCATTGCATCTCCAACAATATGAACATTTTTGCTTTCTTTTGCAATAGGAGAAGGAACATATCCAACTGCTGAAATCACAGTGTCCGCTTTTAAAATTGTTTCTTTTCCGTTTTTGTCAACAATAGTCACCCCTTTATCATCAATCTTTGTGCATTTGCTTTCGAGATAAACAGGAACTTTGTTTGTTTTCATAAAGTCACGTAGATATGATGAATTTGCCAAACTAAGATGATTCGTCACCATAAGGTCTTGCATGGTTTCAACAATTTGTGGATTTTTGCCCTTATTGAAAAGATCTAATGCAATTTCACAGCCTGTTGAACCCCCACCTATAATCACAATATTTTTGCCAACTTCCGCACCATTGAGATAATCCACCGCTTCCACGGTTTTTTCAAAGCCTGGAATATTGAGTTTGCGAGGTTTTGCTCCTGTTGCGATGACAATTTCGTCAGCATCAATAGTTGACAAATCGGTTATTTCAGTATTGAATTTTACTTCGATATTCATATCCTTAATTTGTTTTTTAAACCAATTAATAAGTTGTTTGTCTGCATCTTTGAAATCTGGTGCAGCTGCTGAAATAAACACGCCGCCAAGTTTGTCGCTTTTTTCATAAATTGTGGCTTTATGCCCACGTAGAGTTGCAACTCGAGCAACTTCCATACCGCCAATTCCACCACCAATAACAGCAATATGTTTCTGCTTCTTTGCAGGTTTTAAGTCGTGTTTTCCACCATCCATAGTTTGAGGATTTAAAGCACATCTACTCATGTGAATGCTGTCTGCCATGCTACAACCGTTTGCAATTCCTTTATAGTGGCTCATGCAAAGACAAGCATTGTGACAACGTATGCAAGGCATAATATCGTCTTCATCTCCTTCAATAAGTTTTGTAACCCAGTGTGGGTCAGTTAAAAATTGTCTTGCAACACCCATAGCATCAATTTTCTTGTCTTTGATTGCTTTTGCAGAAACTTCAGGTTGCATTTTCCCTGCACAAACAACAGGAATATCAACAAATTTGCGTATATGAGAAACGTCTTCCAAATTGCAGTTGTTTGGCATATATTGTGGTGGGTGTGCCCAATACCAAGCATCATAAGTTCCGTTATCACAATCAAGCATATCATAGCCAGCATCTTGGAGATATTTTGCTGCTTTTTCGCTTTCCTCCATATTTCTTCCAACTTCTTCAAACTTTTCGTTTGGAAGTGCTCCTTCGCAGAAACCTTTAGTTTTGCTCACAACGGAATAGCGAAGAGAAACTGGAAAATCTTCTCCGCAAACTTTTTTGATTGCTTTAACAACTTCAGTTGGAAAACGGAAGCGGTTTTCAAAACTTCCGCCATATTCATCAGTTCTGTGATTGGTGTATTCAGTTGTGAATTGGTCGAGAAGATAGCCTTCATGAACAGCATGAATTTCAACACCATCAACACCTGCATCTTTGCACATTTTTGCTGTTTTAGCAAAGCCTTCAATAATTTTATTTATTTCTTTTTTTGTTATTGCTCTGCACATAACTCCCTCAGCCCAGCGAGAAGGAAGTTCGCTTGGAGAGGCACATAGATAAGAAATATTGAACACAGGTTTAACAAGACTGCCCAAAAATTTGTTTTTAAGCATTGGAACCATATTGTTTGGAATAGAAAATGAACGCCCAAAACCAGCAGTCAGTTGAATAAAAAGTTTTGCACCTGTTTTGTGAATTTCTTCCATATAAGAAGACAATTTTTTAAAAGCTCCTTTTGCTTTGTAAAGCCACTGCCCACCCATAAGATTTCTTAGTGGAGCAATGCCAGGAATGATAAGCCCTGCATTATTTTTTGCAATATCAAGAAAAAATTCTGCAGCATCTTTGTCAAAATGATGTGGCTCCATCCAACCAAAAAGAGAAGTTCCGCCCATTGGACAAACAACAATTCTGTTTTTGATTTCAACATTTCCAATTTTCCAAGGGGTGAAAAGTGGTTCAAGATTTTTTTTCATAAAATTCCTCCAAAAAAATTAATGTTAAATAAAGTATAACAAAAAAAAAGATTTTTTCAAATCTTTTCAGTATGCTTTTCAAAAGAAAAATTATAAAAACAAATATTTTTAGTGATTTTAAACTAAAAGTTGTTTTTATTTTAAAAATTTTCAAATATTATAAGTTTACTCTTGCCACAAAAAGAAAAATGAAAATTTAATTTTTAAGATTTTTTATTATAAAACTTTACGCATTTTTCATAAATTTCATCTGCAATATCTTCTGGAGTTCGATTTGTGCTGTCAATCACAAGGTCATAGTTGTCCATATTTTCAAGGTCGAAGTTATAAATTTTTTTATATCTTTTGATATCGTTTTCGCATCGCTGATTTAAAGACGCTCTTGCTTGTTTTTGGTCAGAGTATTTTTCCATTCCTGTGCGGTCTGAATTTAACAATCTTCTTACCATTTCATCTTCGTCAAGAGTGATAAAAATTTTGAAAGATTCTGGCAAAAAATGAAAGGCAACGCGACTGTCAAAAATAACTCTCTTGTCTTTTAATTTTTCAGCAGTTGGAACAATTTGTTGGTCGATGTAAAAATCAAAACTTGGGTCTTTCACACGGAACTCGCTGAATTCAGAAGAACTCATGCCACGTCGAGCGGCTTCGGCTTTGAAAAGGTCTCCCATCTTGATGACATCAAAACTATATTTTTTTTTCAAAACATCTGAAATTGTTGTTTTTCCACTACATGGTTTTCCTGTGATTGAGATTATCATTATTTTCTCCTATGATTTATAAATGTTTATTAAAGATAATAACATAATTCAAAATAAAAAAGCAAAAAAATCATTTAATTTTAAAGCAAAATTCCAAATTTTAAGAATTTTGTTTACAATCATAATAAAAATGTGGTAAAATTAACTTGAAAGACAAATTGCAGACACGCAACTTGGACTTAAAGAAAAGGAGAAAATAAAAAATGAAAGAATGTGAGGCAACAGGAAAAACAATAGAGCAGGCAGTGCAGAACGCTTTGCTTGAACTTAAAGCATCAAGAGAAGATGTTGACATCAAAATTTTGAACGAAGGAGGTTTTTTGAAAAAAGCAAGAGTTTTGGTTACAATCTCCCCAGATGCACTTGAAAAATATGAGAAAAAGGAAAAATTCAAAAAAACTCTTTTACAGGAAGAAAATGATGAAGATTTTGCCGAAAACTTTTTAAAGCGTAAAGCAGAGCAATCAAATTCGAAAGAAAAAAACGCCGCAGAAAAAGAAGAAAAAATTGAACAACAAGACAACACTAATGAAAAAACTGAAAGCACAGAAAACAAGCCTACAAAAACAAAAGTAAGAATTGTGACAGATGAAGAGATAAGTTCAAACGAAAAAGATGAAGCACAAGAAGAAATAACAGAAAAAGAACAAAGAAAACTTATTTCAGCAGAGGAATTTTTGAAAGGGGTTCTAGATTCTCTTGGACTTGAAGGGCAAATTGAAAAAACAGAAGATGAAAGATTTGTTCGTTACAACCTTGTAGGAGAAAACTTAAACGATTTAATAGGACATCACGGAGAATGTATGCTTTCATTGTCACAAATAATGAATTCAACTTGTGAAAGCAATCATAAAAAGATTGTTCTTGACATTGAAGGCTATCGTGCAAGAAGAGAAGAAAGTTTAATTTCTCTTGCAAAACGCACTGCAGACAAAGTTGCAAAAAGTGGCAGATATTTTAAATTTGAACCTATGGATGCAAGCGAGAGAAAAATTATTCACACAGCACTTCAAGATGATGATAGGGTGACAACTTTAAGTAAAGGAGAAGAACCTCATCGTTATCTAATAGTTTTTCCAAAAGAATATAGTGATAGATAAATATCAAAAACAAAAAAAAGAAGACAATTTCTTCTTTTTTTTATTGTTTAATTTGTTAATGTTTTTTCTATGGCTGTTGTAACAACTTGTTTTTCATTATCTTCTTTTGCATTAGGATTTTTTAAAGAATAAAGTCCAAAAAGTTTATAAGAAGAATCTCCTTTTGGAGCATTATATCTAAAAATTTGATTTGGTAAATCTTCATATAATTCAAGCGAACCAACCCAGCCATTTTTTCCAGACCAAGATTTATCTTCTTCTTGTTTTAAAAAGTGAAAGTCAAAGTTTGAGAAATAAATTGCGACTTTCCATTCGTTTCTTTCCAGAATATCATTAATTTCACAGGGCTTAAAAGTTAAACCGACATCAACAATAACTTTTGATATTTGATTAAAAAATGTGTTTGTAGGGAAAGGAGAAATTTCGCCAAACAGGTAAGAACCTTCATCACTGACATTTTCAACAAGTTGTTGGTTTGTAAAGTTGAAGCAAGCATGCTCAAAGCAATTTGCAAGCATTATCGCAGGGCCACTATAAGGTTCTTTTCCACGATTTGGAAGAAAGCCATTTTTTACTAATGCGTGAATTTTTTTAGAAGTTTTGACTTTCTCTTCTGCAACTTTTTCTGCATAATCTATCATTTTTGTCCCCTAAAAATTATAACTTTAAAAGATAAAAAAGTCAATATTGTTTAATTTGATTTTATTTTATGAAAATATAAAAAAGAATAAAACAAATAAATAATCTTGATTTTATAAAGAAAATGGTGTTATAATAACGCTATGCAAGAAGATACTATTGTTTCAATCGCAACTCCAATTGGAAAGGGAGCAATTTCAATAATAAGAATGAGCGGAAAAGAGAGTTTGGAAATTGCTCTTAAAGTTTTTTTTGCTAAAAATTTGAAAAAAAACAATATTATTCCACGAAAAATGTATTTTGGAGATTTCAAACTTGAAAACAATGCTTTTGAGCAGTGTCTTATGGTGTTTTTTAAGAATCCTTTTTCTTATACAGGTGAAGATGTTGTTGAATTTCAAATTCATGGCGGAGTTCTTATTGCACAAAAAGTTTTAGAAAGATGTATTTCCGCTGGTGCAAAGATGGCTGAACCTGGAGAATTTTCTAAGCGAGCTTTTATAAACGGAAAAATAACTTTAGATAAAGCAGAAGCAATTATTGGAGAGATTAATGCTGAAAGTGAAGGAGAACTTTTGAGCAGTTTGCAGGTGACAAACGGAAAACTTGCTGAAAAAATTTTGTCTGCACAAGAGGACATAAAATTACTTTTGGCAGAACTTGAAGTTGGCATGGACTACCCTGACGAAACCGAAGAAACAAAACTTAAAGAAGATGTTTTTTTTAGACTTGAAGAAATAAGAAAAAAAATTGATGAAATCATAGAAAATTCAAAAAATTCAAAATATCTGCATAACGGCATAAATGTGGCACTAATTGGACGCACAAATGTTGGAAAAAGCAGTGTTATGAACGCATTGCTTGGTGAAGAAAGAGCTATTGTGACAGATATTCAAGGCACAACACGAGATCAAATTCAAGGAAGTTATTTTTTTGAAGGTATAAAAATTAATCTTGTTGACACCGCTGGCATAAGAGAAACAACCGAAAAAGTTGAAAGTATTGGAATTGAAAAAAGTAAAAAAAGTTTAGAAACAGCAGATGTAGTTTTATTTATACTTGATGGAAGTGAAAATATGTCTGCTGACGATGAACGAGTTTTGAAACTTCTTAAAGAGAAGAAAACAAATTTCATTGTAGTGATAAATAAAATCGATAAGCCAAGAAAAATTGTAAATTTTGAAAATGAAATTGAAATTTCTGCTTTAAAAAGTGAAAATATTGAAAAATTGAAAAAGAAAATATATGAAAACGTTATCAAAAACGAAATAGATTTTAACAAACTTGTTTTAACAAATGAAAGACAATACGAAATTTTAAAGGAAGCGGACAAAAAACTAAAAAAATTAATCGAAAAAGAAATAAAATCAGAGACTCTTGATGTTTTGTCAATTCAACTAAAAGCGATATGGCAAATTCTCGGAAAAATTACTGGCAAAACAGAGAACGAAGATATTATTGATTTAATTTTTAGTAAATTTTGTCTAGGAAAATAAATCTTTTTAGATTTAAAAATATACAAAACTCTTTAAATTAATTATAAATGAAAATCAAAAAAATAAATAATTAAAAAGAAAATAATTAAACTTAAATATTAAAATTAAAATCAAATTATATATAAAAGATAAATTGTAATTATAAAAATATAAATTATAAAGGAACAAAATGGAAGAATTTGACAGTGTTGTTATCGGTGCAGGACATGCGGGTTGCGAAGCAGCTCTTGCTCTTTCACGCACTGGGAACAAAACTCTTCTTTTAACAATAAGTCTTGATGCAATAGCGTTTTTAGCATGCAATCCTTCGATTGGTGGCACTGCAAAAGGACAACTTGTTTCAGAAATTGATGCTTTGGGCGGTGAAATGGGTATTATTGCAGATAAAACCGCATTACAAATAAGAATGCTTAATCGTGGAAAAGGCCCTGCGGTTCAAAGTTTGCGTGTTCAATCGGATAAAAATGCGTATCACAGCGAGATGAAAAAAGTTCTTGAAAATGAGCCAAACATATTTATAAGGCAAGGAGAAGTTGTTTCTGTTGAAATTGATGGCGAGAAGAAAATTGTGACAACAAACTTAGGGCTTAAATATTTGGCAAAGAGTGTTGTGTTTGCAACAGGAGTTTACTTAAAAAGCGAGATAATTATAGGAGAAACTCGTGAAAGCACAGGGCCAAATGGTTTTAAAAATTCTTCAAGTTTATCGGATTGCTTTATGAAACTTGGACTAAAACTTATGCGATTTAAAACAGGCACGCCTGTTAGACTTCATGCAAGAAGTGCTGATTTTTCCAAAATGGAAGAACAACTTGGCGATGAAGAAGGCTTAAACTTTTCCATGATGACTGAAGGAGTTATAGAAAATAAGGCAAGTTGTTATCTTACTTACACCACTCCCCTAACACACGAAATTATAAGACAAAATTTGGATAAAGCCCCTGCAATTTCTGGCGAAATTAAAGGAGTTGGCCCAAGATATTGCCCTTCAATAGAAACAAAAGTTGTTCGTTTTGCGGATAGAGAAAGGCATCAACTTTTTCTTGAACCTGAAGCATTAGACACACAGGAACTTTATCTTCAAGGCTTTTCCACATCAATGCCTGCGGATTTACAAAAGGAAATGGTAAAGTCGGTTATTGGGCTGGAAAATGCAGAAATAATGAGAGATGCCTATGCAATTGAATACGATTGTATTGAGCCGACTCAACTTAAACCAACTTTGGAATTAAAAACAATTCCAGGTTTGTTTTTTGCAGGACAAATAAATGGCACAAGCGGATATGAAGAAGCAGGAGCACAAGGAATTATCGCTGGAATAAATGCAAATTTGTTTAACAAGAATCTTCCTCAATTGATATTAAAACGAAGCGATGCATATATTGGAGTTTTAATTGATGATATTGTCACAAAAGGAACAAATGAACCTTACCGTATGATGACAAGTCGAGCAGAATATAGGCTGTTGCTTCGTCAAGATAACGCAGATATGCGTTTGACAGAAATAGGGCGAAAAGTTGGTTTAGTAAGTGATGAAAGATACGAAAAATATCAAAAAAAATGTAAAAAAATTGAAGAAATAGAGCAAATTTTGCAAAAAAAAGTAAAAGTTGATGAAAAAATGGCTGCTCTTTTTGAAGAAAATGGTGAAAATTTGCCAAAAGAGAACATGAGATATTGCGATTTGCTAAAGCGAACAAATATTGATATTTATAAAATAGAAAAAGCCTATTCGTTATTTGGTGATAAATTTGATAAAAGATTGCTAGATTATGTGAATACAAAAATAAAATATGAAGGTTATATAAAGCAACAAAAAGAAGAAATAGACAAAATGCTTGCAAATGAAAAAATAACTATTCCTGAAGATTTTGATTATATGTCAATTAAGGGTATAAGAATGGAAGCTCGCGAAAAATTATCACAAATAAAACCTTTAAATCTTGGACAAGCATCAAGAATTTCTGGAGTGTCCCCTGCCGATATTTCGGTTTTATCAATTTTAGTAAAGAAAAGGAAAATATGAGCAAAAATATAGAAATATTTAAAAAATATAATATAAAAATAACAGAAAAACAAGAAAATTTGTTCGATGTTTATTTCAAAAATCTCATAGAAACAAATAAAAAATTTAATTTAACTGCAATAACTGACGAAAAGGAAGTTTATGAAAAACATTTTTTAGATAGTGTTTTGCCAGTTATAAATATTCCTAAAAACGCAAAACTTATTGATGTTGGAAGCGGTGCAGGTTTTCCTGCAATACCTTTAAAAATTGTCCGCCCAGATATTGAAGTTTTTATGATAGACAGTTTAAATAAAAGAGTTTCTTTTTTAAATGATATGATTTTAAAATTAAATCTTGAAAAATGTGCCGCAATTCATTCCCGAGCAGAAGATTTTGTAAAAAATTATCGTGAAAAATTTGACATTGCAGTTGCTCGTGCGGTTGCACAACTAAACACCCTGGTTGAATATTTGCTGCCGTTAATTAAAATTGGTGGACAAGCAATAATTTATAAATCTTCAAAACTTGATGAAGAATTAAAAATTGCTGAAAAAGCAATAAATATCCTTGGCGGTAAAGTTGAAAAAGTAGAAAATTATACAATTGTGAGTGATGAAAATATTGAGAGAAAAATTTTATATATAAAAAAAGTTTCCTCGACACCAACAAAATATCCACGTTCACAAAATTTGCCAAGAAGTAAGCCAATTGTGTGATTTTGCGAATAGATAATAATAAAACATTTTGTGAAGTTATCATTTTTATTAAAAATAAAAAAATTAAAAAATTAAAAATAGATTTAATATATTAAAGAAAAAAGGCAATTTTGTTATAAAATTGCCATTTTTTATAATTTTTTTATGAACAAACGCTAAAATCCTTTAATTTTTTATAAATATATTGTATAATTTAGATGGTATAATCTTTCTTTTAAGAAAAAAAGGAACAAGGAACATGGGAAAAATAATTGCATTTGCGAATCAAAAAGGTGGAGTTGGAAAAACAACAACATGTATTAATGTTGCCACATATATGGCATTAATGGGGAAAAAAGTTTTAATTGTAGATGTTGATTCTCAAGGAAATGCAACGAGTGCAGTAGGAATTAATAAAACAAAAGATTTAAAGACTATTTATGATCTTATTGGTGGTGACAGCAATTATGATGAAGTTATAAAACCAACAATTGTTGATAATTTGTTTATAATACCATCAACAGTTGATTTAGCTGGTGCAGAGGTTGAGTTGGTTCAAATTCCTCAACGTGAAAAAGTTATAAAAAACATTTTGGACGAGATAAAACCTAATTTTGATTTTATATTAATAGATTGTCCGCCATCACTTGCACTTATAACAGTAAATGCTTTAACTGCCGCAGATAGTCTTATTGTCCCAATTCAATGTGAATTTTTTGCATTGGAAGGCTTAACACAACTCATGAACACTGTTAGGCTTATAAAATATCACCTAAATCCAAATTTGGATATTGAAGGTGTTGTTATGACAATGAAAGATAAAAGATATAACCTTGCAAATCAAGTAAGCAATGAAATAATCAAATTTTTTAATAAAAAAGTTTATGTGACAACCATTCCAAGAAATATTAGGCTTGCTGAAGCTCCAAGCCATGGTTTGCCTGTTGCTTTATATGATGCTGATTCTCGAGGTGCAGAGGCATATTTGAGTTTGACTGAGGAAATTTTAAAACGTAATAATTCAACATATACAAAAATTTCAAAATTAAAAAAGATTAAATTTAAAGGTGTAAATAAGGAGGAAAACGATAATGAATAAAGGGTTGGGGAAAGGTTTAAATGCTTTGTTTGGTGTTTATAATGAAGATGAAAGTTATTCTAATATAACTAAAAACCAAAAAGAAGAAAACGGAGTTTTGGAAATTGATATAAGAAAAATTCATCCAAATCCAAATCAACCTAGAAAGAATTTTGATGAAGATGCGTTAAAAGAACTTGCTGCTTCAATCAAGACTCATGGTATTGTTCAGCCGATTGTGTTGAATAAGCAACCTAATGGAGAGTATCTTATTATCGCAGGTGAAAGAAGATGGAGGGCAGCCAATTTATGTGGGCTTGAAACTGTTCCTGCAGTAGTGAAAAATTATACAGAAAAGCAAATTAAAGAAATTAGCATTATAGAAAATTTGCAAAGAGAAGATTTGAATCCTGTTGAAGCTGCCAGAGCAATTAAACAGCTTATGGATGAATATAATCTTACACAAGAAGTTGTTTCTGAAAGAATTGGAAAAAGTAGGTCTAATATTGCAAATACATTAAGGCTTTTGTCATTATATCCTGATGTTCTTAAACTTGTGGAAGAAGGAAAACTTTCTGCAGGACACGCTAGAGCATTGGTTGTCATTGAGGATACAAATGAGCAATTAAGACTTGCTCAAAATGTTGTTGCAAAAAATTTAAGTGTAAGAGATTTGGAAAGGGCGGTTAAAAACCTAAATAGCCCCAAAAAGATTATTGTAAAAGAAGAGCAATCTCTTGAACTTAGAGAATTGATAAATCAAATGCAAAAAACATTTGCTACAAAGGTTTCTGCTATAGGTAATGATAATAAAGGAAGAATTTATATTGATTATTATACTAGAGATGATTTGGATAGAATTGCAGAACTTCTTGAATTGCTTCACAAAAAGGAAATGACATTACAAGATTTACAAAATTATAATAGAAGAAGGGGAAGAGATTAATAATTTATTATTCCTCGTTTAAGAATGTTTCACGTGAAACATTCTTTTTTATTTTAACGGAGAAAAATCATTTTAAACAATAAGTGTTTGATAAAATTATTTCCAAGAGTTAATTAGTAAATTAGTTTTTGATTGATTTAAAATGTTTCACGTGAAACATTTTATAAATTAAATTGTTAAATTAAAGTAAAGGTAAAATAGTTTAGAAAATTCTTTAAAATTTTATTTTTAATAAAAAATTAAAAAAATACAAGTAAAAAACCAAATTTTTATATAATTAAAATATGTTTTTTCACTTGACAAAGAATATTAATTAATATTAAAATAAAAGCATCAGTGTATAATACATACACTTAGTGGAGGTTTAAAATTATGGGAAAAAGTTTAAAAGGAACAAAAACAGAAAAAAATCTTATGGAAGCTTTTGCTGGTGAAAGTCAGGCACGGAACAAATATACCTATTATGCTTCGCAAGCAAAAAAAGATGGATATGAACAAATTTCATCAATCTTTACTGAAACTGCAGATAATGAAAAGGAACATGCTAAGATGTGGTTTAAATATCTTAATGGTGGCTCTGTTCCTTCAACACTAAATAATTTACTTGATGCGGCTGCTGGAGAACATGGTGAGTGGACAGCTATGTATAAAAGAATGGCAGATGAAGCACGTAGCGAAGGCTTTGCTGAGATTGCTTATAAATTTGATGCAGTAGCTCAAATTGAAAAAAGACATGAAGAAAGATATAAAAAATTAGCAGAACTTGTAAAGAATCAAAAAGTGTTTAAGAAGAGCGAAAAGAAAATGTGGATATGTAGAAATTGTGGACATATATATGTTGGTGATGTTGCTCCAGAAATGTGTCCTGTTTGCAATCATCCAAAATCATATTTCCAAGTTTACAATGAAGAATTTTAATCTTATATAATTCAAAAATTCTAAGACGCATTTATTAAAGTCTTAGAATTTTTTTACGGCAATTTAAAATTTTTTTGTAATTTATAAGTTATTTTAATATAATTAAAGTATTGAGTTTTTGTGATTATTTTAATATTATAAATCGACAATCTTAGACAAATATTTTTGAAAAAATTTGTAAAATTTATTTTGTTATATAAGATTTTTATGATATAATTCAGTTGTATTTCTTGAAACCGGAATCAAGAAAACGAATCTTAACATTGTTATACAACAAAAATATTTTGTTCGAAATATTATATAATTTTTATTCTAATATTTAATGCTTTGACGAAAGTTGAATGACTGTTTTATTGTGTAAATGATGTTTTAAAAGGAATGGTATAATAAAATGGATAAGAAAGACGACTTTGATGAAGAAGAATTAGAACATATGAGAAAAATTATTAAACTTACTCTAATTCGTATTGGCATTAGATGTGATTTAACTGGCTTTAATTATTTGTGTTATGCTGTTGAACTTGTTATTAAAAATCCAAATTTAATACATAATTTATGCAAAGGACTTTATGTTGCAGTTGGAGAGTATTTTAATGTCAATAAAACAAGTAGCGTTGAAAGAAGCATTAGACATGCCTTGGAAAATACGGCTCTTAGTAAAAGTTATGCAGTTTTGAATAAAATGTTTAAGACAATGCTTTATGCGGTTGATGATAGACCAACAGCAGGCGAACTCATTAGATTGGTTGCAGAATATTATAATCTTGAATTATATAAAGATGATAATCTTTTTAATTAAATAGATAAGATAATTTTTCTTATCTTTTTTTTAATCTTTATAATCATTTATCAAAAAATTTAAATTTATTTTAAAAAATAATAAAAATTTAAGAATTTATTGACAACAATTTTCTTATATGCTAAAATAATATGGCAATTAAATAAATATGGAGAGTTACTCAAGAGGTCGAAGAGGCTCCCCTGCTAAGGGAGTAGGGTTGTAAAAGGCCGCGAGAGTTCGAATCTCTCACTCTCCGCCAAGTGATAACAATCCGAACCCTTGCGTTTGGATTGTTTTTTGTTATCAAATTCTATCTCGTTGTCAGTGTTTGGCTGCTCTGTGAGTTTTAGTTGTTTGCCTTTGTCATTTGAGATGTTGAAATATATCTCGCAATGGTCGTCATAAAGGATAACTCTGTTCACAAACAAATCAATAAGCCTTTGCTTTGCATTTTCAAGTGAATAATCAAGGTCTTTGAACGATTTGAGATAGGATAAAACATTTCTTCTTCCTTTAAAGGTTTGATTGTCAGCAGTTGTCTGTTGGCAATTTTTTCTTGCAATTCTTTGTTTGCAAATTCCAATTCTTTCATTCTTGCATTTGTTGTGTCGTTAAAAATGCCATTTTCAACTGCTTTTAGTAAATTTTCAAGTTTTTTATTGTTTTCTTGGAGTTGTTTTTGCAAACTTTCCAAAATGCTATCTTTTTCTATTTCTTTGTTGTAAACTTCTGTCACAACTTTTGAAATTGCAGCCAAATCTGTGTGTTGCATAAATTCTTGCGTTGCCTTGACAACACATTCTTCAATATAATCTTTTGCGATGGATTTCTTGTTGCAATGTTCTTTATTTCTTTTCTTTGTAAAACATTTGTAGTAGTGATAAATTGTTCCTTGTTTGCCTTTGCCACTATCTCCGGTCATTAAACCACCACATTTGCCACAAAACAACCTGCCGCTTAAAAGATAGTTGACTTCGGTCTTGTGATGTGCAGAGGTGCGTTTTGCCACTTTTAATCTTGAATTCACTTCGTTAAAAATTTCTTCGCTGACGATTGCTGGAAAAATATTCGTGTAAATTGTATTGTCGGCATTTACACAACCTTTATAATTTTCATTTCTCAAAATTCTTGAAACGGAATTTATTGTCCAATCTTTGCCATAGTTGTTTTTAATTCCTTTATCTTGCAACAACAAAACAACATCTTTAATTCTCTTGCCAGAAAGATATTCGTTGAACATAAGGCGGACAATGTTTGCCTGTTCTTCATTTGTTGTCAATTTGTGGTCATTGACATTGTAGCCATAAGGAGTCCATCCGCCCGTGAATTTGCCTTTAATTCGGCTTTCTTTCAGCCCGCGCTTAACTTTTTGCGAAAGTTCGGCAGAATAATATTCCGCAAAACTTTCAAGCATTCCTTCCAAAATTATGCCTTCGGGAGTGTCCGAGATTTGTTCGGTTGCAGAAATAACCTTAACGCCATTCTTTTTCAAAATTGCCTTGTTGACAGCACTGTCATGTCTTGAACGCGAAAATCTGTCAAACTTATACACAAGCACAAATTCAAAACCTTTCTTTTTGCTGCCCAAAAGCATTTGCTGAAAAGCAGGTCGATTGTCATTCGTTCCCGTCATGGCACGATCAATATATTCGTTGACAATAGCAAAATCGTTTTTCTCTGCATATTCTTTGCAAACTCTAACTTGCCCTTCAATACTTTGCTCTGTCTGATTGTCACTTGAATATCTTGCATAAATCACTGCGTTTTTCATTTTCCACCGCCTTTTGCCTAATAATAGCACATTTCAACTCAAAAGTCAGCGGGTTTGGAGAAAAACAGCAAAACTTTTCAAAAATTTTAGCCAATGTGAGTAAAAGTGTCGTGACTTTTGCTAAAAATGTTGTATAATGAGATTGTCGAAAGGAGAAAATATGAAACTTGACGAATTTTATAATGTTAAAGTTGAAAATACCAAAGATTTGAAAACTGCAAAAGCGACTTGGATTTTGGATGGCAAGACATATCCAACACAAATAAAATCTTTAGCAGAAAAGTTTTCAAAAGCAAATAAAGAGTTTGTAAAAGAGCCTTGTCAAAAAATTGAAATTGAAAGCAACCTTGTTTTTGAGATTAAAAAGGATGGTTACAATTTTTTCGTTGCGATAAATGGAGAAAAAATGACGGATAGTTACAATATTGAATACATCAAAATCAATTTAGATAGGTTGGCAGAACATTTTTCAATTTATTCAAAACTAGTAGAAAATGATGTATGCTACATTGTTGGGAAGTATATGTGTGGCAACAAAATTGCTTTTAAAACGCTCAATGACACAAATTTCATAACATATATAGACTTTTACTTAGAACGTTGGGATAATTGGGATGAACTTGAAATTATAAAAATGTTAAAAAATTATCTTGAATGCAAAGATAAGAATCAGATATTTGAATATATAATAGCAGGCGAACCCGGACTTGCAGTTTTTGATAACTATATCTATATTCAAAATGACAAATTCTATCTAACATATCAAAAAGCTCCATTGTCGCCAGTTGAAGATATGAGAGATTGGGACGAACAATATAACAATGAATTTAATAAAGTCAAAGAAAGTGAAGTGGATGCAAGAACTCTTGCAAAAGAAATATTTAAAGTGTTTAATGAGAATAAAGAACAAATTTTAAAACATATTCCAAAAGAAAATAAAGAAGAGTTTTTAAATCTTTTGGACAAATATGCTGCTTAATAGGAGGCACAAATGAAGTTTTCGGAAAAACTAAAAAAGTTGCGTGCAGCAAACAATATGACGCAAGATGACCTTGCAGATAAAATTTTTGTTACGCGAACAGCAATTTCAAAATGGGAAACTGACAACGGTTATCCAAGCATTGAAAGTTTGAAGTTGCTTGCAAAACTTTTTGGCACAAGCGTTGACGAACTTATCAGTGAAGAAGACATTGAGCAAAAAGAGAAGCTTGACAAAAATAAAAACAAAACATATTTCATTGTCTCGCTTGCATGTTTTGCCATTGCACTTGTTTTCAGTTTAGCAGGAGCATTTACAGAATATAAATTTCTTTTTGCTTTCGCAGTCGCGGCAGCATCTTGTTTTGTGTTCTTTGCCGAACTTTCAATTCCAAAAGAAAAGCGCCAAACAAAAATAAGCAATTTGCGCTTTATTCTTGAAGCAATAATTCTTGGGCTTGTAGTTTGGGGCTTTATTGAAATGTGTTTAGGAATTTAAAAGGAGAGGAAAATGATTATTGGCGAAATAAAAAAGGAAATCAAATATCACAATATAGAAATTGACCTTAAAGGGATTGAAGGCAAAAACGATTTGCTTTATAGAGTGTCAAAAGAATTGCATTTTCCAAGTGTTGTTTGGAATTGGGATGCCTTCAATGATTGGATGTGTTTTTTGTATGAGCCTTATGATAAATTTGATGCAGTTAAAATCACATTCAAAAACTGCGCCGGTTTAGAAGAAGAAGTGAAAAAAACATTTTTTGAACTTTTGGGATATAGTGCAAACACAGGTTTTTCGACAGATGGTCCAGAAATGGTGCCATGTTATTATGAAGTTTTGGATTAAGGAGAGAAAAATGGAAAAATATATTTGCCCAATTTGTGGATATGATGGGCTTGAAGAAAAGCCAGATTGCTCATATGAAATTTGTCCATGTTGTGGTTATGAGTTCGGGAGCAACGAATATTTTGACAAAAGCAATTGTCCTGTTGATGTTGGATATGAATTCGATTATAAAGAAAACGAAGAATTTTATGCTTATGTTCGTTCGTTATGGCTTAAAAATGGCGCAAAATGGTGGGCAAAAGATGAACGAAAGCCTAAAAATTGGGATTTAATCAAGCAATTAAACAATATCCAAAACTATGTTTTTGAGAAGAACAGAAAACATGGCGAATTTTTGGAATTTCAATTTTGTGAAAAAGAAAATTCGGGGAAAATAAATTTAAAAAGTATTAAGCATTGGCAAGAAAGTTCTTTGTATGTTTATTCTGAAAATCCACTTTTTAAAAAATATCTTGCTTTGTTGCAAAACGCATTGCTTTCAAATGGTGAAATTGGGTTTGACGAAAGTGGAACAAACTATTACACCCACGAAAAGACGATTGAACTTTACAACAAAATTCAAAAAGACGAAAACTTGCCTGACAAAAAAGTTTTGCTCGAATGGTTAGATGATGTTATCAAAACAGGTCATGGCTTTTATATTTTGGGAATTTAAAAGGAGAGAAAATGGAAAAAATAGCACAAAAAGTTTTAGAAAATGAAATATACAATTATTTCAAAACTAATATTCCCGAACTTGAAAAACAAATTGGCGAACCTGTCGATGAATATGAAGATTTTGATTACTCAGAAGGTGGACTTGGGCAAGATGCCGATTTTGTTGAAATGTATTTGTTGTTAGAAGGAATTGCTTATAACGGACTTGAACCTGTTTTTAAAAATATTTTTAAAACGAAAAACACAAAAAGATTAGCAGAAATCTTTAAAGTGATTGAAAATTTTAAAACTAAATATGGAGAATATGATGAAAGATATTCTCAATCCTTGTGGAGTATGTTTGCCAATGATTTTTTTACTATTTGTAGAGATTTAGATAAAAATATATTTGATTACATTTGGCCAATATTCAGCGAAGATTTGAAAGACGAATATACTTTATGGAAAACTGATTACGAAAAATGGCAAGAAAGAAATTAAAAAGGAGAGAGAAAATGGGATACAATCTTAAAAATTTGACAGAAGAATTGAAAGTAAAAGGGCTTGCGGATGATGGGCTTGTGGCTTGGGGACAAAACTCAGGCGGAGCGCTCTTTGGTGCTGTTGGTGCGGGACTTGCTGGAATGCACACAATTTCTTGCAAAGGCGACAAAATTGTCATCATTCCTTTTTCTAACAAAGAAATCAAATATAGCGAAGGTATCATGATTGACAAAAGCAAAATTAAAAGTGCAAAAATCTCAGGTCTTTTGACTGCAAAATTAAAAATTGAGACCACAGATGGAAGATCTCGTGCTTATTCAATTACACAAGGCAAGGATGCAGTAAAACAAATCTTATCGAGATTGGGGATTTAAAAATGTTAAAAATAGTTGGCCAAGGTTGGGCGGAAATAAAAATTGGAAATAAAGTGATTTGTAAGGCAAGCGATGTGACGCAAGTTCCATTGGATTTTTTAAAAGCGCTCTATGATTATTTAAATGAAGAAGATGTAAAAGAAAAACGATTTTCTTCAAGCGTGTATGTGGATTTGGAGGGCAACGCCCTGAGTTTTGTCTTTTCAAATTGGGACGATGACAAAGCTCATGTTTTTATGATTTATTCAGCGCCAACAGAAAGCGATTTTGCTGTTAGGACTTTTGATGTCGAGCCGCTTGCCCTCGCACAAGAACTTGTTGAAGATATAGAAAAAGATTTTAAGAATTGGACTGAATGGTGCGATGAAGAAGTCCTTGCTTACTGGCTAGACAAGTTAAAAGCAGTTTTGAAAGCCATTGAGCAATAGAATTTGAAATTAAAAATAGTAAGCAGGATAAGGAGTAGCCTCAAAATTTCGCAGACAGACCTAAAATAAAGGTCTGTAGCCGACTCAGGCCCAAAGGCTATGATTCAATTTTGATGCACTCCCCAAATGCTGACCAAGTGGGATACCCACTTCTCGTCAAAGCACAACCTTTGTGCTCAAAATTTTGCTCGCAAAATTTGTTTCGCCTTTATGGTTGGCTTTTCCTTTGCCCCAAAAATGACAAGCATTTTCGGGGAACCCCATGCAAAAATGTAGCAAAAATTCACATTGTATGTTATAATAAAAATGTCAATTTCTGGCCATAGAATTGACAGGATTGAAATCGATAAGCTGTTGACTTCTCATATCTAAAAAATGAGAAATGAACAAACTTGTCGAAATCACAAGTTTTGTTGATTGTGAAGATATAGCTGAGAACACGCAACTTTTGACTTTAATACTAAAGTATTAAAGCAAGGCAAAGCAAATTTACCCAAAGAGCAAATAAACAGGATTGGCCTAATCATAGCAACCGATCTCAAAAATTTTGCCGAGTCCGGTGGCAATCTTTCAACTCTATCCGCAAATGCAGTTTACACCCATTTGCAATCCACTCAACAAAACTGAAAAAGGAAGAAGTTGCAAAAACTTCTTCTTTTTTTGACAAATCGCAAATATGTGTCACCAGAACTTGATTTTAGAAAATTTCTAGTAAATAATATATTTGCTTTTAAAATAAAATTATTTATGTTATAATGGAGGACGTAGTGAGGAATATTAAAATGAAACTAGAAAAACTAACACTAAAAAACTTCAAATCAATAAAAAATGCAGAGATCAGTTTAACTAACAAATCAATAATTATTGGAGCAAATGCATCAGGCAAATCAAATCTTATCTCCGCTTTAAAATTTATAAACTATATTCTTTTGTATGGAATAGACGATGCAGTGTCCCTACTGGGAGGATTTGATAATTTAATAAACTTAAATTCTTTAAAGAATGAAACTATTGATATAAACTTTTCTTTTTTATTAGAAAATGATAATTGGTATAGAAGTTTTAATAAATCCTATATAATAAGGCCATCAAAATTAGGATATAACTTGAGCTTAGGGAGAAAAGGAAATAACCAGTTTAAGGTTATTTCAGATGAAATGATTATAACTTTCGCCCTCGGTGAAAGCAAAAATAAGAAAAAGTTTTTAAAAGATAATGATACTCAGCTTGGAGCCTTTACTATTAAGTTTGCTAAAAATGGAAGAACTGTAAAGTCTGATATTATTGAAAATAATACACCTCTAACAGACAGGGAGATAGAAAATGAAAGATCAATTAATTTCTACAAAATAATTATCAAAGAAGATAAAAAAGAACTCATTTTAAATAGCATTAGATACTTCTTGCCTCCTATATATATTAATAATAATGAATTGTTTAAAATTTACGATTTCGATCCTAAGCTACTTAAAACACCAAGTCAAATTACCTCTAAACATAATTTGGAAGAAGATGGGGCAAATATAGGTGTTGTTCTTGAAAGATTACTGAGAGATAAAACTAATAAAAAAACTTTGCTCAACCTGCTAACTACGAGCTTACCAAACATCAATCGAATTGAAATAAAAAAGAATATTGATAAGTCTGTCGCATATCAAATGATAGAAAAATTTTCCAATAAACCACTTTACTCTCAATTTTTATCTGATGGAACTGTTTCCATGCTTGCCTTGGTAATAGCGCTATATTTTAATGAGGATGAAAATATTATAATATTGGAGGAGCCAGAAAGAAATCTTCATCCTCAAGTAATCAGAAAATTAGTCGAAATGATTAATGAGGTGTCAAGAGACAAACAAATCATAATAACAACTCACAACTCAGAAATAATAAAAAATTCGAGCTTAGATGAATTGATTTGTATGAGAAGAAATAATAACGGAGAATCTCAAATTTATAGGCCTCAAGATAAACCCATGATACTATCCTTTTTAAAAAACGATTTAGGTTTAGATGATTTATTTCTTGATGGTATATTATAGTTGGAGAAATACTGATGATATATTTTTTCGTAGAAGGTACATTTGATAAAATCTTTATTTCGAAATTAATCAATTGTGATTGTCAAATAGTTGAATATAGTTCAATGAAGAATAAGAAGTTGAACAATTATATCCGCAGTTTGAAAAAACAAGGGGTGGATTATGTTTTTCTTTTTGACACTGATAGAAAGGATAAAGATACAAAATTAAAACAGAAGTTAAAACAATATAATCAATTGCAAAAAGAAAAATGTTTTGCCGTTGTACTAGAAATTGAAAGTTGGTTTATGGCAGGTTGCTGTGACGATATTTTAAAGAAATATAAAATTAAGCCGTTTAATGATACGAATAATTATGACAAAGAGCACATGATGAATGATTTTAAAACAAATAAACTAATTAGTTTTTATCAGGAAATACTAGAGAGGTTCTCAATTGAAAATGCAGTTTTAAGAAATAAAAGTTTTAATGAATTTTATAGCAAGTACAAATCAATTTTTAAGCAATGTGGATAATTTTATCCAACCAACACCAACGGTTATGGTATTAAGATTGGATAGCGGTCGCTCCGTCAAATTTGACAGATCTCGAAAGAAATCTGTTTTTTCGTTTATTTCAAAAATCTGTCACTTAATCTTGCAATCATTAAAATCCTATGATAAATTTGTAAAAAATAATAGGAGTTTAAGATGTTAGAAAGTGATGAAGTTATTAAGCGAATGCAGGAAGATGCGAAGAAAAGGCAATTGGAAACGCAAGAGATAAATAGCAGAATTTTAACTATTCCAGAAAATCTTGCTGAGGATGAAAAAATTGCTTATGCGGAAATTGTTCAAACATTGAAAGAAAGCATAACTTACAGGCTTTCAGCGACCGACACAGAACTTATTTGGCAATACTGCCAAATCAAGGTTATGAGAGACAGAGCATGGCGAGAATATAATAAAAATCCGGACCGATATATTCGCATTGTGACAGGGATTTGTAGTGATGGCAAAACTCCAAAGGTTATGGTGAAAGAAAATGAACACTACAAGACGCTCATTGATTGCAATAAACAACTTGAAAAAATTTTAAAGGATTTGCGTTTAACACCAGAAGCAAGGAGAAAGAAATAATGGAAGATTTGAAAATTGAATATATTGATATAAACAAATTAACACACTATGAAAACAACTCGAAAATTCATACAAAGCAGCAGATAGAGCATATCGCAAACTCAATTCGAGAATTTGGCTTTAATGATCCTCTTGGAATTGCTGGCAAAGAGAATGTTGTGCTTGAAGGGAATGGACGCGTGGAGGCTGCAAAACTTGTTGGATTGACCAAACTTCCTTGTGTGCGCCTTGATCACATGACAAAGGAAGAACAACAGGCTTATGTAATCGCACACAACTCGCTTAATCTTGAAACTTCTTTCGATGATGGAATTTTATTCCAAGAATTAAAAAAATTGCAAGATTTTGATTTTACAGATTTTGGAATTGATGTTGATAAATATTTAAAAACTTGCATTCGCGTTCAAAAGCGAATTTTGAAGCCAAATAAAAAAGTTCATTATTTGATTAGTCTTGACATAAACAAAAATGATGAAATAGCAAATTTAATTGCCAGAATGCAAAGGATAGAAGGGGTGGAAATTGAGTCGACAATCAACTAAAACAGATAACAAATCTATTGCAAACAAAATTTTTATTCGCAAAGAGGCAATTAAAGATTTGAAAGAAGTGAAAGTGTTAGATTTGTTTGCTGGAAGAAATGTTCTTTGGAGCAACATTCACACTGACAAATATTTTGGGATAGATATTGAGGAACATAAAGGCCAAAATTTAAATGCGGACACAAGAGAAGTTTTTGATACATTAGATTTGTCGGCATTTAACGTGATTGATTGCGACAGTTATGGAATAGCTTTTGATTTATATAAAAAACTTTTAACGCGAAAAGATTTGAAAAAAGGCACAATTATTCTTTATACAGCAATTACTAATGAATTTACAAAAATTCAAAACGTTGCTAAAAAAGAGTTTAATTTTAGACATTTTTATGAAAAAGCTCCATCTCTTTTCAATGCAAGAGCTATTGAGTTCTTCTATGAATTTTTGGCGCTAAATGGGATTGATGAAGTGTTTTATTATGCTATTCGTGACCATTTTGATAAACATTATGGATATTTTATTGTCAAATAATTTCACATTTTTTGCATTTATGCTATAATTTTTGCATGAGCGTGATTTATAAGCCTTGTGGCATGGCGAGGGAGTATAGCCCATTTGCGCTGAATATCTATATCGGGTGCAGCCATAGATGTAGATATTGTTATGCGCCTCACACCTTGCAAAAGTCAAGCGCGACATATTTTGGCAAGCCAGAACCACGAAAAGATATTTTGAAGTATTTAGAAAAAGACCTGCAAAAAAATGTTTACAAAGAGCAGGTGCTTTTGTCTTTTGTTGGGGATGTTTATTGTGACAACGCGGACGACAGCGCCACAACGCGCGAAGTGTTGAAGATGCTGAGCGCTTATCATGTGCCGGTGGCAGTGCTGTCTAAAGGCGGAAAGAAAATGCTTCGAGATTTGGACATTTTCAAAACTTTTGGCGATCGCATAACTGTCGGAACAACCCTGACATTTTTGGACGAAGAAAAAAGCAAATATTGGGAGCCATTCGCCGCGCTTCCACGCGAAAGACTTGAAACATTGAAAATTTTGCACGACAACGGCATTAAAACTTTTGCAAGTTTTGAGCCGACCATCGAGCCTGAGGAAAGCTTGGCACTTATTCGAAAAACTTTGGAACTCGATTGCGTGGACCACTACAAAATTGGGAAAATCAACAACTACAAAAGTGAGGACAAGTGGCAGGATTGGGCAAAATATCTGCAAGATTGTGTTGATTTGCTGCGCCCGACCGGAAAACAAGTGTATTATAAGTTTTGCCTGCGAAAACTTGCGCCAAATGTTGAACTTTTGCCGGAAGAGAAAAATCCAGATGAATACATAGTGAGAGTTACTGATGAGCAAGTCCAAACAAGTTTATTTGATGGCGGTGAGTTATGATTTTAAGCGTTTCGAGGCGGACGGATGTGCCGGCGTTTTATGGCGATTGGTTCTTTGACAGGTTGAGGGAGGGGTTTGTGCTTGTGCCAAACCCTATCAATCAGCAAAAAATTGCGCGAGTTGAATTGAAGCCAATCAAAATCGAAAGCATTGAAGAAGATATGCTTGGCAACAAAAAAGTTAAGATGAGCGGAAATTTGGAGGGGATTGTTTTCTGGACCAAAAATCCGCGACCGATGATGAGCCGACTTGGAGAACTTGGGGATATTAAATATTATTTTCTTTACACTCTCAATCCTTATCCGGCGAAGATTGAAGCCAATTTGCCAAGTTTGGAAGAGCATATTGAGAGTTTTAAGGAACTTTCGAAATTTTGCCCTGTGATTTGGCGCTATGACCCGATTTTGCTGGCGGACGGGATTGATGTTGACTGGCATATTGAGTATTTCGCCAAGTTGTGCGAGAGTTTAAAAAGCTACACAAAGCACTGCAAAATCAGTTTTGTGATTGAGAGTTATTCAGGCTGTTCCAAAAGCGTTTGGGCGCCAAATCTCATGCAAAAGCACCAAATTTTGTCCGAGTTTTCAAAAATTGCAAAGCAAAACGGCATTCAAATTGAGGCGTGTGCCGAAAGTGGCGATCGGAGCGCCTATGACATTGTGCCAAGCAAGTGTATTGATGGCGAGATTTTTGAGAAACTTCTCACCGAAAAATTTTCTGCACAAAATTTGACCGTGAAACGCAAAAATAACAAACTTGACGGACAGCGAAAATTTTGTGGCTGTATGCCATCTGTGGATATCGGCCGCTACGACACCTGCCGACATGGTTGCAATTATTGTTATGCACGCAAAGGTCAGCCAAAAAGCATGCTTGACAAGCTCTCCGGCGAAATCTATGACCGCAAAACCGAACTTGAATTTGAGTATGAATAAGATTTGATGGAGATTTGAAATGAAAACAGGATATTTTGGGAAAGTGAGAAGTTATCCGAAAGACAAAGAATATCGCTTTGTCTCCATTGCGCGATTTGCAAAGTTTTGGGATGGAGATACATATTCTAAACTAGCACCGCCGGCAGAGATAATTAAAATTAAAGACGAAAAATTGTATGAAAAAATTTATTTTGAAAAGGTGCTGTCAAAGTTAAATCCGCAGCAAGTTTTTGACGAACTTGGCGATAACGCAGTTTTACTTTGTTATGAAAAATATGCCGACATTGAAAATGGCACAACTTTTTGTCATCGCAGAATGGTTGCAAAGTGGTTGGAAGACAATTTGGGCGTGAAGGTGGACGAGTTATAACTGTCTAAAAATAAAGAAAATCACTTTTATAAAACTTAGCCCTACAAAAACTTTTGAGTTAGGATTGGATAGCGGTCGCTCCGCCAATCAAAACCTAAATTGAATTCCCAAAATTTCAGATAAGGTTTTAGTATCCATTCCAACTTCAAGAGATTTTGTTGCAAAGTGAGACGCAGTGAGTGAAAACTTCTGTGTTGTATATTTAATTTTTTATAAATTTTTTAGTTGTTTAATATCTTTTTCTCCAAGTTTTTCTTAAATATAATTTTTTACAACGCCTCTGTATTTGTTGTAGGTTTAAATTTTATTTATTGGTTTGACATATATTTCAAGCCACTCGTTTAATTCTTTATATTCCATCAAAATTACCTCCATTTTAATACTAAACAAAGAAAAAAGGCTTGATATTATATATCTCAAACCTTTTTTAATTTTTAATCAAATTTATTAAAAAAATAAATCTTAAAGTCATTAATGTAGTGAAATTTTTAATTTTAGTGCTTCACCAACAACGCCCATATTGTTTTCTGGCTGTATAACAATGTAAAATGTTCCTTTTTCTTCGGCATTGAAGTCAAAAGATGTTGTTTTTGTTTGTTCAAGTAAATTGCGATAACTTATCTCTTCATTTTCATTGACCTTGTAAATGTTGTAATGCCAAATGTCTCCGCTGGATTTATTCCAAGAAAAACTTAGTATGCCATTTCTAAACTCAACTTTCGCATTAGATGGTTTTCCTGGCTTAACATTAGGAGTGTATTTTTCAAAAGTTGATCCCAAATCGCGTTTAAGCCAACTTTCAAAATCTGTACAAGAAGGCACAAGCGTTGTGCCATTATTTGTGTCAATTGCATCAGGGGAATCGGTGGCATCTTCACAGATAAACGATGTCAAATCATAGGCATAATATTTGTTGTTTGAAAAACTATACCAGTTTGGTGCAAAATCGTCTGGGTCGTCATTGTCCAATCCTCTTATGAAAGAAAAGTCGCTTCCTTCGCCGCTGTGCACAACATGATTGTTGTGAAAACTGTTGCCAAGCCAAGACCTTTCTCCATTGCTTTTTTTAATCACAAACAAACTTTGCAGCATTTCCTGTCCAATGACATCTTTTCCATTTTCATTTGATGTTTTTATGAAATTGTCGGCGATTTCAAGATTTCTAAGTGACAGCAAATCTTCAGAATTGTTTCCAATAAGTTGGTGTGTGTGTTCAGATGCCCCTTGCGGCAAAAATGGATTTGCTGGCAGATAATCACTCACCAAAATTTGACCATAAGACCCATCCGTCCATGCGGGATTATCTTCAACACGATTGTTTATTATTTTTGAGTTGGCATTGCCCATTGTGCCTATGCCAGGCCCTTCGCAATTAAACACATGGTTATACTGCACAACAATATTTAGGCTGTTCCAGTCAATGTCGATTCCAATTCCGTCATAAATTGAGTTTTGTCTGAAATTATTGAATGTGACATTGTATTTTATCTCGCCATCTCTAAGACACATGGACATGATTCCACCATTGCCTTCCCCTTTGGAGTCGCAGTTGTGATTTTCGGCGTCATTGTTGTCATAGTCGCGGCATTTATACATTCCAGTGTTGTAAACAAGATTGCGATTCATTGTGCAACCTGTTGATGCACCAGCAAAAATTCCAATTGTGCCAACATCGTGCACAACATTATTGTCAAGGTGCACATCTGTAAAGATTGTAAACTTCATTTGATTGATTCCAATCCCTTCAAAGCCACCATCTTGAATCCAGCCATGTGCAGAAATTCCAGACCTGCCAACATTATATATAAGGTTGTTTGTGCAATAAAAACCAGAGAATATAAAATCATCAGGAGAATCTTCATAGGTCAAATGATAACTGCTTAAACTTATGCCTTGTGTGTTGGCTTCACATTGCGGATTCAACTGAATTTTGTTGCCAAGTTTGTCATAGTCAAACTCCCCGACAACATTGACACATTCAGAATGAATGACATTGTTTACAACATATATGTTTTCATATTTTCTATCAGAATCATAGCCAAGTTCTTCATCTCTTGCACCATATTGGTCATATCCGACATATATTCCCGTGCAGCCCTTTTCTGTTGTAAGCCTTGATTTCCACTTCATGTGAATTTCCAAATCCCGCACAACAATATTTGAACACTTGTGCAAGATGACGCCAGCAATACTTCCAGTGTTTAATGTTTCTTGATATTCTCCACCAAAATTTCGGTCGGCAATTTCAATAATCGGCCTTTTGTCCGAGTCGCCATAAGAAGCAATAGTGATAGGATTATCCTCATCTCCGTGGCAATAGTTTATCTCCAAATTTGTTTTAAAAACATCGCCACGTTTTAACAAAATTTGATCGCCAGGCTGAAAAAATGGCTCGTCAATCTCTCTTTTAGAAATAGGATTATTAAATTCATCAAAACTAGTGCGAGTAAACCACCTTATATAGTCAAGGCTGTATGGTTTTTCTACTGATCCGTCATTGTGCCAATCGCCACCATCGGCAGCCACATAAAATGTTCTTCCGCCGTGAGATTCGGGGTAGAGCGGCTTTTTATCACTTAGCCCACTTACATAAAATTCAAAGCCGGTTTTCTCTGGTATCAAAAAAGGTATAAGTGAAGACAATGCCCCCACAATCAAAACAACAGCTATCACAATTGCTAAAATCTTTATTGTCCTCTTTTTCGTCGTTTGCAACTCCAATTATTTCAATGAAATTTTTAAGCTAAGCACTTCGCCAACTTCGCCCATGTTGTTTTCTGGCTGAATTACGATGTAAAATGTTCCTTTCTCTTCAGGGGTGAAGCCA
>CANQDK010000013.1 GCA_947591785.1 uncultured Clostridia bacterium
AACCAAACTATCTTTCAATTTGAATACCATGACAAACACATGGAATAGTGTCGCCCTGTTGACTTGAAGTTGTTGAAAGCAAAGCTCCCGTTGGAAGAAATAGTATTTTTTTATATTCTCCTTCTTTCAACTTTTTCATAATATAGGAATTAAAAACAGTTGCACAGCACCCAGCTCCAGATGCTCCACATAGAGTTTTTTGTTCGCGGCGATAATACATTTGTCCACAATCACCATAGTTTAATCCCAACGTCACGCCTTCATCTTCCATTAAATCTATCAATATTTCACTTCCAAGTTTCCCAAGGTCACCTGTCACAATCAAATCATAGTCATCAGGTTTTGTTTTTGTATTTTTCAAATGAGCAAGCAAAGTATCGCGTGCTGCAGGTGCCATTGCACCACCCATATTATTAACATCATTAATTCCCCAGTCAACAACTTTGCCAAATGTTACAGCTGTAATTCTTGGCCCATCACCTTGTAAAGAAACAACCGATGCTCCTGCTCCAGTCACCGTCCACTGAGAAGTTGGAGGCCTTTGATTTCCAAGTTCGAGAGGAAAACGATATTGTCTTTCCGCTGTCGAAAAATGAGAACCTGTGCAACAGACAATATTTTGAAAGAAGCCCCCATCAATCAACACAGAACCAACAGCAAGACTTTCTGCCATTGTTGAACACGCACCATACAGCCCAAGAAATGGAAATTGAAATGCTCTTGCTGCATACGAAGAACTTATAATTTGATTCAACAAATCTCCAGCAATCATCAAATCAATATCTTTTGGTTGTAATTTTGCATTTTGAATAACACCTGTTATGGCGGTTTCAAGCATTTTTCTTTCCGCTTTTTCAAAAGTCTTTTCACCAAAAAAGTCGTTTTTCATAATATAGTCAAAATATGGTGCAAAATTCCCCTTTCCTTCTTTTGGCCCAACAATAGCATAACTCCCAATAATTTTTGGTTGATTTTTAAGAAATATTGTTTGGTTAATGCCAGCCTTTTTCTGTATTTTAGTTTTTTTATCAATATCTTGCATAAAACTCCTCCAAAGCTCAACATATTTTAAAGCATTTTAAAATAAGGAAATAATCCAATAAATAAGCCCTACAACCATACTTGACGCCACACCAAAAACAATCACAGGGCCTGCTATTGTGAACATTTTGACACATATTCCATAAATGATTCCTTCGCTTTTAAACTCAATCGATGGACTGGTTATTGAATTTGAAAATCCTGTTATCGGCACAATTGAGCCACCGCCTGCAAATTTTCCAATTTGATCATAAACACCAATGCCAGTAAGAAACGCAGCAATAAAAATTAGAGTAATCAAAGTCAATGCCCAACCTGTTTGTTGTGAAATATTTGGAAAAATGAGGAGATAAATGTCATTAATCCCCTGTCCAATAAGACAAATAACTCCCCCAACCCAAAACGAGTTAAAGAGTGATGGCCACGGTTTAGTTTTTGGAATTTTTGCAGAGACATATTTGTTATACGCCTCATTTCTCTTTTTATCTTCCACGAAAAGCACCTTCTTTTTTTGAAATATAGTTAGGAACTACCATTTTGATTTTGCCCAAAAACAATAAAAATAAACAAATCCACATATATTTGTCAGTATTTTTAATTTTTAAGATAAATCTTTTAAAAATATTTTTTTTAAAATAATCTTTTAAAAGTATTTTATTTGCTTTATTTTTCCTCTCCCCACCCTAAAAAAAATCATAACTTTTAAGGTGCATAAAATAATTCTTGTTCCGCAAACTAAAATTGGAGGTTTCTATATGAAAAAAATTATAGTAACAATAACAGCTTTATTACTTTGTGTTACACTTATGGGATGTGGAAATCAAAACACAAATTCGACAATGACAGATTTATGCAATCAACTTGATTCAACATCAAACACCATTTCAACATTGGAAACGGTAAATCCAAACAACATTAACTTTTCAAAAGAAATGCTGGAAACAATACCAGAAAAGAGTAGTGATAATTTTTACAGAAACATGCTTCAAACCCAACAAACACTTTTAAATGAAGAGTATTTTAAAACAGCAATACTTGGACATACAGCAAAGATAAAAAACAACATATCAAGTGATATAAAACTTGCAAAATCACAAAACAATGCCATTCGGGAATTGACTAGCAACCTTAAAAAATATACAAATTCAATCACAAACACAAAAAATGATATGTCCACAGCGATTAAAAACATATCTTCATTGAAAAAAAATTTTGAAAACAATTGCGAAACCATAAATGCGAAAATGAACAGAATAAATTGTAATTCAAATTCGCGTCTAAGTTATTATCAAAACATCATATCAACTTTAAAAGAAATTGAAGATAACCTTAATTTAGATAACAGAAAAAATAATGAATATCAAAACTCTAACTCAATCAGTCAACAAAATCAAATAAATCAAAAAGCAGAATCTCAAACAGATAAAACCTTAGAAACAGATTCAAACAAAGAAAATTGTTGTGATAATAAATTGGAAAATTGTCAAAATGATGAGCAATGCCAACAAAACAATGTGGAAGTGAAACAGACGCCTTACAACACCTTTAATTCTAATAATATAAACAGGCTTGCTTATGCACCCTATGCCTATGGAAACTATTACTATGGAAATGTTGCAAATCCCATGTATGCTCCTTACAGAAACAGCAATTTTGGCATGAATGGTATGTATGGCATGAATGGCATTTATACACCCAATGGACTATACGGAATGAATGGTTTTGGTATGTATGGAAACTACGGAGCAATGCCTTATAACTTTTATGGTAATGCCTTTCCAAACTCGATTGCTGAATACAACACAGGCAATATGAATTTTGGAAATCGATACATTCAAAACACTGACACATATGCACCGATTGTAAGAAACATTGACACATACAGAATCAACCCTTTAAACCGTGCAACAACCGTTTCAAATCTTCCAGATGAACGATTAGAAAATTTTGAAAAAATAACAGACGACAACACAATTGAAAAAATAGAAGACTTAGAAGATGACTCAGAAGAAGAAAAGGAAACAATTCAGTCGAATTTGGAAAACCAAAATCATGAAAACAAATTCAAAATTAAAACTGTTTCTAAGAACTTACCTGACGATGACTTAAATCAACAGACAAAAGCAAATTGAAAATAAAAAACCTGTTAGAGCAGGTTTTTATTTAACAAAATTATTAAATTAATACAAAATTAAAACGAGTTATTTTTGGCTTGTTTTTTCTTTTCCTTCTCTTTTTTCCTGACAATTGTCAAGATAATCTTTGCAATCACAAAAACAATCACAATAAATAGGAATATGAAGAAATATGTTACAAATTCTCTATTGAAAACCGTATTTCTTGTAAGTTTTTTGAAGGAAACAACAATATCATAATTCTGCGAAATGTTTTCAATTGGAATATCAAAAGACTGTCCACCTTTTACATTAACAACATCTCCATTTATCATCACATAATCCAACATATATCCTTCACTTACTGAAATATGATAGGTTTTTGTTGAGCCAAACTTGGCATATTCAAGGCTTCCCCCAACAGTCAGATTTCCACCATTTCCAATTGTCACATTAATTTTGAATTGTTTATCATTGAAAGTTACAACGATTTGATAGTCAAGAGTGATGTTTGACAATGTGTAATATCCATTATTATTTGTCAAAATTTTTCCATTAGCCGTCACATGAGAGATTTCGTATTCATTGTTAGAAGAAACTTTAAAGGTATAATCTTCTCCACTTGTCACTGAATCAGCACCGTTAATCCTAACATTTGAGCCATTTTTAAGTCTATAAAATTCTGCATTTCCATTAACCGTTGAAAATGTTAATGTAAGTTTTGGTTTTAATGTTGTTGTTACAGAAATTGTTTGGTTGACATTGTCAATCTTGTGTTGATATTCATTTTCACCAACACCACTCATATTCGTGCTGTTGATTACAACTTTTGAAAGCATATATCCGTTTTCAGGAACAATTTTCAAAGTATAAGAAGAATTTTTATATAAAACAGCTTGAGAACCCAAACTCATTTCGTTTATATAAGCGTTGACATGAGCACCAGAGAAAGATATTGTGAAAGTTTGGTTTTCAGATGCAGAAACAACATCAAATTCCATAGTTTGACTTTGAATACGATTTGACTCTGCTTCACCATAATAATCATAAATATCAAAACGAATTTGAGTGCCTGAATCGATTCCTGTAAGAGTGAAAGTTATATTCACTCCATAAGGTTCTCCACTGATACTGCTTGTTGTTGCTCTTGAAGTGTCAATTCTCTGCCAAGTGCCAGAAGACTTTTTCATATAAAGGACTGCTTTTGCATTATAACCAGAATATGAAAAGTTTATCACTGCACTTGAAGAATTGATAACCATTTGTTTATTAATATCTTTGATTATTCTTGCAGACAAATCAATAAATTGTGCATTGAGATTATAAGCCATTTGCTGAGAAACAGACACTGTTTCATCATGATTTGCAAAGCCATAAACATTCTGAACATTAAAATTCTTTTGTTCACCAATTGCATAAACATTTTTTCCAATATAAATGTCCTTAATTCCCGAGCCTGAAAATGCTTGTTTCCCGATGCGTAAAGCTTTCATAAGTTGTAATGTTTTTAAAGAAGTGCAATTTTGGAAAGTTCCATCACCTATAATATTTAAATTTTCAATTGTAACATTCCTTAAACTTGTGCAATTTTGAAAAGCATAATTTCCAAGAGAGAATTGAATTCCGCCTGCATAAATTTCTTCTATTGGACAATCGCTGAAAGCATATTCTCCAATTGCTTCTATTGAAGTTGAGAGTCTCAAAACTTTCACATTGGAATTTGAGAAGGCATTTCCCCCAATCGCAACAATTCTTGAACCAAAGATTCTTTCTGGAAGGGTTAAATCTGTTAAATCACCTTTATATAGAGAGATTATTTTTTTGCTACTGTTCAACTCAAAATTGCTATCAATATCCAAATTATTAAAATAATAAATGATTTCAGAAACTGTGGATTTTTGAACAGTTTTGCCAGAGCCGTCTTTCATGTAAGCATAGGCTGTCACTTTTGTTGTTTGAGAAATTGAAATAGGCTTATTATTATATAAATATTCTGTTTTTCCATCTCTTAAACTGGAAATATCGTTATCCTCCAAGGTGTAGTAAATTTCTGACGAATATCCGCTTGGAACAGAGTATGAAAAAGTCAAATTGAATGATGAAGTTGGAAATTTTTCATCGCTAAATTTCTTATCTTGAACAAATTTAACGATTTCTTCCGAGTAATCCATTCCAATTTCAGAGATATTAATGCAACCATAACCATATTGTTTATCCCACCCCTGCACACCGTAGTCAACAGCATTATCTTTAAGGAGTTCAACAATTGATGTCATTTTTTCTTTTGTATAGCCATCAGTTCCAAGATTTAAGACAAGAGGATTTGAGCAAACAAGGGCGAAACAAGCCGTAACATGAGGAGCCGCCATTGAAGTTCCAGATTTGTATTGATAATAATCATTGTCAGGATTAGTGTCTAAATCATCATAAGCACTCTTTCCACCATACGCACTGAGAATTTGTGAACCTGGTGCAGAGAAAGATATGTTTTCTCCAAAATTGCTATAACTTGAATCAAAAGTTACATCTTTTTTGTTTCCTGAACTTACAAGTTTAAGAGCTGAAACAACAAGTGCCTGAGGTATGTTTGCAGGAGTGATATTTTTGATATCAATCGCATCATTTCCTGCCGAAATAATTGGCATTATATTGTTGTTATAAGCAGAAATAATTTTATTTTCAAGACTTTTATTGACAACATAATAAGAACCATCAGATGCTTTTGTTGCTTCTAAACCTATACTCATATTAAAAGCAACAATTTCATTTGGAGATTTTGAAATTCCACTTGCTTTGTTCCCATTTTTAACATCAATAAGATAATTTATTGCACTAACAATCATCGAAACAGAACCTGTTCCGTCACCTTTTAAAACCTTAAGAGGAAGAATTTTAACATTTGAAAGTGTTGCTTCTGCAATTGTGCCACTGACATGGCTTCCGTGTCCATTTAAGTCCTCAAATGTGGTGTTATAGCTTCCACTTGAAACATCATAATTCGTAATTTCACCAGTAAAATCTTTCCCCAAATAATTTCCATTAGAATCGGTTGCCAATCGCCCCTTAAACATATCATGCTTTGTGTTGATTCCGCTATCCAAAACAGCAATAACAATCTTATTCAAGTTTTCTTCATCATTTGTTTTAAGCATATTGGTTGTAAATTCACTCCACCCAATATACTGAGCACCCCAGGAATAATAGGATTTAACTGCTTGTCCAAAAACTTCATCATCAAGAATCGACATATTGTCAGTTGTATTTTCATTCTCATTTATTCTCACAACTTCATCGTAAGAAACATCATAATCAAGATTTTTTAAATTTGTAAAAGCATTATCAGTATCGCTTTTTGAAGAGTATTGGAAAAAATGCCAACCATTATATTCGGCTTTAGCAACTGCACCAAAACTATCAATATTTTCTTTCGTATGAACAATAAGTCGATTTAATCTTTTTGCACAATTTGTTTCAGTTAAACTTGAATCAACATCAGTTTGCTCTTCATTTCGATTTGTTTCAATAAAACTTTCATCATTTTCGTCAACAATCCCAGTTGGAATTGATTGTTCTTCAGTTTGAGGATAATCTCTCATTATATGTAAGAAATCGGCATAAAATTTATTATAGTCACAATCAACCTGACTATTGTTAAATTGCGAATCAGCAAATGAAATAATTGGCATTGCAAAGATTGTTGTTAATGTTGCCATAATAAACAAAAGTGCAACCCCAATTATAATCCAATTTCTTCTTAAGCCATTCATGTTATTATTATAACACGAACTACAATAAAAATCAATATTTTTGAGAATAAATCAAAGAAAATGAAGTGATATATAATATAAAAAAATACGAAAATAGATATAAGGGCATAAAATTTTGAAAAGTTAAAAATATTTTCATAAAACAGTTGACAATAAAAATTATATGTTGTAAAATAAGTATGCTTTTCATTTAAGCGGATGTGGCGGAATGGCAGACGCGCTTGTTTAAGGGGCAAGTGGGAAACCGTGGAGGTTCGACCCCTCTCATCCGCACCAGATTAAACAAAAAATCGAATTTAAGAATTCGATTTTTTTATTTTAATTTTATTAAATTTATGATTGGTTAGTTTTGAACAAACTCCTTAACCCTGTTTCTAATTTGATTAAAACCTTCTTCTTTTTCAGTCATATCCACAATCTCACAGTTCATTCCTCGCAAAAATGTCAACTGTCTTTTTGCATAATTACGACTGTGTTGTTTGACAAGTTCAATCATTCGTGTTTTGTCAATCTCGCCATCAAGATAAGCCAAAACTTCTTTATAACCAATCGCATGCATACACTGATTTTTTGCTGACAATCCCCTTTCTTTTAATTTCGCAACTTCTTCAATAAGCCCATTTTTCAACATTTGTTCAACTCGTAAATTTATATCAGCATAAAGTTGTTCACGCGGACGAACAAGAGCTAAAACCAGCGGACAGATTTGTGTTTCAGCCTTATCCTTTTTCCCTTTTGAACGAGCTATCTCAATTGAGCGAATAATTCTCACAGGATTTGATTTATCAATTTTTTCAGCAATCTCAGGGGTTTCTTTTTTTAAGATTTCAAAAAGTGCCTCAACCCCATCTTTTTGAAGTATATTTTCAAGTTCTTTACGAAGTTTATCGTCACGATTCGTTTCTCCAAAATTAAACCCTTCCACAATAGCACGAATGTATAAACCTGTTCCACCAACAATGATAGGAAATTTACCTTTTAAAACAATTTCATCAATTTTTTTTCTTGTAAATTCAGCAAATTCAAAAGCAGAAAAACTATCTTCAGGTTCACAAATGTCAATTCCATAATGTTTTATTCCTTGCATTTCTGCTTTTGTTATTTTTGCAGAACCAATGTCAAGCCCCTTAAAAATCTGCACACTGTCAGCGGATATTATTTCACCATCAAATTCTTTTGCAAGTTTAACTGCCACATCACTTTTTCCAACAGCAGTTGGGCCAAGAATAAAAAGAACTTTTTTCCTTCCGTTTTTATCAAAAAAGCATCTTAAGGATTCAGGTTTTTCAACCTTGAGATTTTTTAAATTGTCACTTTTATTTGCTTTGGAATTTTTCTTAATTTCAACTTTTTTTTGCAAAATAATTCTCCTATAAATCAAAGAGTTCTTTTAAACATTTTTTCAAGTTCTTTTCGCGTTATTTTAACGATTATTGGTCTGCCGTGTGGACAAAGTGGCACACCATCTTTTATTTTGTTTATCAAATAGAAAATTTCTTCTTTGCTCACACTGTCCCCTGCACGAATAGAATGTTTGCAGGCAGTTTGACAAAGTTTTTCATTGATAAGTCCACTTGCAGTTTCTTTTCTTATGCTTTCATCTTGCAAAATTTCTTCAACAAAATTGTTAAAATTAATTGATGAAAGAACAAACGGAACACTTTTAATAATAAATTTTTGCCCATCTTGTTCAATATCAAAGCCGATTTCTTTAAGATTTTCCAATTTTTCAGCAAAAATTTCTCTATCCTTTGCAAGTAGGTTGACTTCAAATGGAACAAGTAGCCCCTGTTTTGCAATATTTTTCTTCTCAATTTCCGCTTTAAGCCTGTCATAATTTTGTCTTTCATGCATTGCATGTTGGTCAATAATATAGACACTGTCATCAAATTCAGTGATTATGTAAGTTTTAAAAACAACACCAATAATTTTAATTGTTTCTGCATCAGTTTTTAAAAATTTTTCTTCAACAAAGCGTTTCTCTGCAGAACTTTCTTCAACATTTTTGCTTGAATTTTCAACTTTGTTATCGTTAGCGTTTTTTTCAACAGAAATTTCAACTTTGTTATCGTTAGCGTTTTTTTCAACAGAAATTTCAACTTCATTTAAAATTCCATCACCAAATTGATTAAAAAACAATCTTCCGTTTGGTTTGTTTTTATGATTTTCATCACTTTTAACACTCGAAAAGTCAGGAATATTAATCACTTCAATTCCATTTTTTTTCAAATCTTGTGGTGTGATAAATTTCCTTTCGTCATGGTCAACTTTAATTTGATAGCTTGCCCCTTCATCAGCACTAATCTTGTCAATTGTGCTTTTTTGATAAGAATCAAAACCTGTTCGTGCAGGCTCTTTTTCATTATGTATAGAAAATTTACTCCACTCTTCTTTTTCCTTAACTTCAAACTCTGCAATAAGATTTGCACCTAATAATGCTCTCTCAACAGCCCGCCTAATAATACCAAAAATTTGGGAATTATCATCAAATTTAACTTCTCTTTTGTTTGGATGAACATTAACATCAACACGGTCAAAAGGAACTTGAAGTTTTATAACATAAATTGGATATCTTCCCTTCATTAAAACGCCTTCAAATGCCCCTTGAACACAAGCAGACACCATATAATTTTCAACAAATCTATTGTTTACGAAGAGCGATTGATATGTTCTGTTTGGCTTTGAATATTTTGGAGAAACAATAAAGCCTGTCACAGAGATCCCTTTTTCTTCAAGATTTAATGGAAGAAGTCCTGAATGAATTTCTCTGCCATAAAGAAGATATATCACCTCTTCCAAAGTGCCTGAATAGTGATTATAAATTTCTTTGCCATCAACAACATAAACAAAATCAATTTCTGGTCTTGCAAGCATAAATTTCTCGACAAGATGAGTTATTTCACTCTCCTCAATTTTTGGTTTTCTAAGAAATTTTGCTCTAACTGGCGTGTTATAAAACAAATTCCTAACAGTTAAAGTTGTTCCATCAAGACGGGCAACTTCACTGACTTTTGAAATTTCTCCACCATTTGCCTCAATCTTAAAACCAGTGTCCTGTCCTTTTTGCTTTGTTGTCAATTCAACTCTTGCAACTGATGCAATACTTGCAAGTGCTTCACCGCGAAAACCTAAGGTTTCAATTCCATTCAAGTCATCAAGACTGGAAATTTTGCTTGTTGCATGTGGCAAAAAAGCAAGAGGTAAATCCTCTTTTGCAATTCCGCATCCATTATCCATAATTGAAATTTTTTCAATTCCACCACCCTCAATTTCAATACGGATTTTAGTTGCTCCAGCATCAAGACTGTTTTCAACAAGCTCCTTGACAACAGATGCAGGTTTTTCAACAACTTCGCCCGCAGCAATACGATTATAAATTCTTGGTGACAGAACATTAATAGCCATAAATCTTTAAATCTCCTTTTAATTTATTTTAAGTTAAAGAAGTTCAAGCATCAAAGCACCAAAAGATTAAGGTTTTAATCTTTATTTGCTTTTTCAACAAGGTCATTTAAGACTTCAAATGTTTCCATTGGAGTCATTCTGTTCAAATCCAAATCTCTAAGAATAGACAAAATTTGTTGCCCTTTTTTATTGTTTCTCTCAACCTTGCGTCTTTCTTCGTCTTCTCCAAAAAGATTCATATCAAGTTTTTGATTTACTCTTTCCAGATTCAAAGAAATTTCTTTTGCACGTTCAATAACTTCCTGTGGGACTCCTGCCAATGATGCAACTTCAATACCAAAACTTTTGTTTGCTGCACCACGAACAATTTTACGCAAAAAGACAACACTGTCTGCCACTTCTTTTACGGTGATTTTATAGTTTTTCACACCATAAGTCACACCTTCAAGTTCGCTTAATTCGTGATAGTGTGTTGCAAAAAGAGTTTTACAAGAAAGTTTCTTTACGATATATTCCACAACAGCCCAAGCAATTGATAAACCATCAAAAGTTGATGTTCCACGCCCGATTTCATCAAGAACAACAAGGCTTCTTTCTGTAGCATTTTGAAGTATGTTTGCAACCTCACTCATTTCAACCATAAATGTGCTTTGTCCAAAAGCAAGGTCATCACTTGCTCCAACACGCGTAAATATTCTGTCTGTAAGGCTTATTGTCGCACTTTTTGCTGGAACAAAACTTCCAATATGTGCCAAAAATGTTATTATTGCAACTTGACGCATATATGTGCTTTTGCCCGCCATATTTGGGCCTGTTATTATCATCATTTGATTGTCTTGAGTGTCAAGATAGGTGTCATTTGAGATAAAATTTCCTTCTTTTGCAAACTTCTCAACAATTGGATGTCTGCCCTCTTTGATGTCAATAACTTTCACATTCTTATTAATCACAGGCTTACAGAAATTCTGCTTAACAGCAACAACTGCAAGCGAAAGAAGAGCATCAATTTCTGCAATGAGTTTTGCGTTATCAGAGAATTTTGAAATATGATTACACAAAAAGTCAAGAAGCATTTTCCAAAGTTTCTCTTCCAAACGAACCGCTTCTTCATCAGAACCAAACAATTTGTCTTCAATTGCTTTAAGTTCTGGAGTTGTGTAACGTTCAGCATTTGCAATGGTTTGTCTTCTTATATAAGTAATTGGCACAAGATTTTTTTGTCCATTTGGGACTTCAATAAAAAGCCCGAAAACGCTGTTATCCTTAATTTTTAGATTCTTAATTCCAGTTTTTTCACGTTCAATTTCTTCAAGTTTTCGATATTGTGCAACAGCAATCTCTTTTGCATTTCGAAGTTGGTCAAGCTCTTCGTTGAAGCCATTTTTCAAAAATTTTCCTTCTTTTGACTGAACTTCAGGGCTTGTTGTCACAACAGCCTTTTCAAGAAGTTCAACTATTTCATCAAATGGTGTCAAATTTTCTTTAACATATAAAAGTTTCTTTGATTTAACATTTTCGAGAGTTTTGATAAGATTTGGAATTTCCGCAAGCGAATTTTTAAGATTAACAAGGTCGCCAGGTGTTGCACTTGCATAAGCAATTTTTCCACAAATTCTTTCAATATCAAATATGTTAGAAAGAACCTCTCCCAGTTTATCTCGCAAAATAAGATTTTTGCTTAATTCCTCAACAGCGTCTAAACGATTATTTATTTCAGTCAGATTTTGAAGTGGTTGTTCAAACATAACACGAAAACGCCTTGCTCCCATGCTTGTTCTGGTTTTATCCATCAGCCACAACAGTGAACCATAACGTTTGCGTTCACGAATATTTTCAACGAGTTCAAGGTTCCTGCGAGTTGAACTGTCAATAACCATAAATTCTTTATTTTGAATTTTATTAATTTTTAAGATATTTTGAAGTGCCCTTTTTTGTGTGTCAAGAAGATATTGCAAAAGTCCACCCACAGCTGGAACATCTTGCTTATTTGATGACAATTCAAAAACCTTAATTGCATTTTCTCCAAATTGCTTTTCAACAATATCTTTTGCTTTATCAAATGAGAATGCAAATTCCAAATATTCCTCAAATTTTGGATATATTCCCAAATTCATAATTGGAAGGCCATTATAAAACACTTTTGATTTAGCATTACCAATCACTTGTGCCGGAGAAACGCGATTTAAAAGATTTGAAAAATTTGTTTCAATTGCACCATCAAAATGACACAAATTTAGTTCTCCAGTTGTAATATCACAATAAGCAACAGACATTTTTTCGCCATCAACAAAAACACTCATAATATAATTGTTTTTGTTTTCTTGAAGCATACTGTCTTCTGTCACTGTTCCTGCAGTCACAACTCTGACAACATCACGTGCAACAGTTTTTCCTTTGGTTGGTTCTTCCAACTGCTCACAAATTGCAACTTTATATCCTTTTGCAACAAGTTTTGCAATATAACCATCAGCCGCATGAAATGGAACTCCACACATTGGAGCACGTTCTTCTTGTCCACAATTTTTGCCTGTCAAAGTTAAATCAAGCACCTTTGAAATTTCAATCGCATCTTCATAAAAAAGTTCATAAAAATCACCAAGACGATAAAAAAGCACACAGTCTTTATACTGTTCTTTGATTTGCAAATATTGCTTCATCATTGGTGACACTTCTTCAATTTTTGCAACTTTATCACCCATTTTTTCACCTCTTTTGTTTGCGAATTAATCAAAATATTTTAAATTTCAAGATTTATAATTTTTATTTTTTTAATTCGAAAAATTAAATTAAAAAAATTGAAAAAAATACTTAAAAATATAAAATTTTATGATTTTTTTACATTTTTTTATTAATTTTTACTATTTTTTTGTTTTTCTAGTTGAATTTTCTTTTCAAGTGCAAGAAGAATATTAACGCGTTTTCTTTTGATTTCCTCTGGAATTTGTCCTTCCATTTTGCTTGCAACTGTTCCTTCTCGTGGAGAATATATAAAAGCAAAAATTCCATCAAATTTCACTTCTTCAACAAGCGAACAAGTGTCTAAAAACTCTTCATCTGTTTCTGTTGGAAATCCAACAATAAAGTCACTTGTTATTCTTGCATCTGGCATCCTTTCACGGATTTTTTTGATGATAGAAAGATATTTTTCACGTGTGTATTTTCTGTTCATCAGATTCAAAATTCGATTGTTTCCACTTTGAGCAGGAAGGTGAATTTCTTTCAAAATTTTATCTTCTTTTGCCATTACATCAATAACATCGTCAGTTAAATCTTTTGGGTGAGAAGTCATAAATGTCAACTTGAAATCACCATCAATTTGACAAATGTCAGAAAGAAGTTTTGCAAATGAAATAGGAGTTGAAAGATCTTTGCCATAGCTGTTGACATTTTGTCCAAGAAGAGTGATTTTTTTGTATTTTTTCTCTGAAACAATCTCTTTTATTTCACGCAAAATATTTTCTTCTTGCCTGCTTTTTTCTCTTCCTCTAACATAAGGAACAATGCAATACGTGCAAAAATTGTTGCACCCTTGCATAATATTAACCCAAGCGTTTTCACCGCTTGTGCGTTTATATGAATGTTCTTCGTCAATTTCGCCTTCTTTTAAAAGTTCCATTTGTCTGCCCATCTTAACAGCATTGACATACGCTTCAAAGTTTGGTAAATTAAAAGTTCCAATCACAATATCAACAAACGGAAATGTTTTCATAATAAAATTTGCAGTGCTTTCTTTTTGAGTTGCACAGCCACAAACCGCAATAATAAGCGAAGGATTTTTCTTTTTCAGCTTCTTTAAAGCACCAATATTTCCAAGCACGCGATCTTCCGCCCCTTCCCTAATAGCACATGTATTAAAAACAATAAGATCGGCATCTTCACGCTTATCAGCCAAGCAATAGCCCATCTTTTCACAAATAGCAGAAAGTTTTTCACTTTCATGCACATTCATCTGACAACCATAAGTTACAATATAATATTTCATAATTTAGATTATATCAAAAATCTCTGTTAAAAGCAAGTTTATGTGTGAATTTTTAACAATTTGTCGCACATAATAAAAAAATGAAGAAAATTGTCAAAAATTGTCTAATTTCATTTCTTCTTGTGTGTTTGTTTGCAGTGGTGTTTTGTGCAACATATCTTGGAATTAACTACATCAAATTTCAATCATTGCCACTAAATGCCGAAGCTTTAAGCACTCCCGCACTCTCTATTGCCATTTATGACAGTGAAAACAAACCAATAAAAGA
The DNA here is from genome assembly GCA_947591785.1 of uncultured Clostridia bacterium. Classification (GTDB taxonomy): domain Bacteria; phylum Bacillota; class Clostridia; order Christensenellales; family UBA1242; genus Caccovivens. The sequence continues at coordinate 14,578 of CANQDK010000013.1, forward strand.
GGAAAATGAATTTAATGGAGATTTTTGTTCACTTGAAAGCCTACATTCCTACACTTCTCAAGCATTTATTTCAATTGAAGACAAAGATTTTTATAAACACAATGGTTTAAATTATAAACGTATGATAGGTGCAATGATAAACAACATAAAATCTCGCAGTTTAAAAGAAGGTGCATCAACAATAAGTCAACAATTAATCAAAAATACTCATCTTTCTGGTGAGAAAACATTTGAACGAAAGTTAAAAGAAATGGCTTTAACAAAAAAATTGGAGAAGTCATTCAGTAAGGAAGATATACTTGAAAGTTATTTAAACATAATCTTTTTTGGAAACAACTGCTATGGCCTTGAAAGTGCAAGTGAATATTATTTCAACAAAAATGCAAAAGACTTATCTTTGGCAGAGAGTTGCACTCTTGCAGGGCTTATCAAGTCGCCAAGCAAATATTCTCCCATTCATAATCCTGAGAATTCGATTGAAAGAAGAAATTTGGTTTTAAGCGAGATGGAAAAAGATGGTTTTATTTCTCCAGAACAAAAGATTTATGCACAAAACGAGCCACTAACCCTTGATATACAAGACAAATGTGTTGGCAACAAATTGAACACCTACTCCCAATGTGCCATAGATGAAGCATCAAAAATTCTAAAACTTTCGCCAAAACAAATTGCAATAGGCGGTTTTAACATTCACACCTATCAAAACTTCAATAAGCAATCTGCATTGAGTGACGCGTTTTTAAACACTCAAGTTGTCGATAATGTTGACACATCAGGCATTGTCATCGACAGTAAGAATTATGCCGTCACGGCATATATTGGAAATAGCAATTTCAAGCTTATGGATTGTCGTCGTCAACCTGCTTCATGCCTAAAACCGCTTTTCGTTTATGCCCCAGCACTTAATGAAGGTGTTATCAGTCCAGACACACAAATCTTAGATGAAAAAATCACAATTGGCGACTATTCTCCAACAAATGTAACAAAGAAATATGATGGCTATATGTCTGTCACTGATGCGGTTAAAAATTCTGTCAACATTCCTGCCATAAAAGTGCTTTCATATATTGGCATAGACACAGGGAAACAATATGCCGAAAAACTTGGAATTGATTTTGACTCACAAGATGATAGTTATGCCCTCGCACTTGGCGGAATGACTTATGGCATAAACTTGAAACAACTTGCATCTGCATACACAGTCTTTCCAAACAAGGGAGAATATGCAGAACCAAAATTTGTGCAATTTATCACAGATAAGAACAACAAACTTGTCTATGTGCATCACCCAAATCCGCAAATGGTGTTTAGAGAAGACAGTGCCTACCTTATGACATCAATCCTTCAAGAAACCGCAAAAACAGGAACTTCTCGAAAACTTGTGGATATAAAAAACACTGAAATCGCTTCAAAAACAGGAACTGTTGGAAAGAAAAATGCCAGCGGAAACACTGATGCCTACAATATTTCTTTCACCCCAGAAGAAGTTGTCGGTGTATGGTTTGGAAACCTTAGCAACACACCGCAAAAAATTGCAGGCGGAAATCAGCCAACCGAAGTTGTTAAGACATATATAAAAAATCAAAACTATACAAAAACAACTTTTGATATTCCATCTTCTGTTGCGGAGGCAAAAATCGACACCTTAGAACTTGAAGAGAATCACCGCATAGTTCTTGCAAGCCCTTACTCCCCAGAACGCTTCACAAAAACCGCACTATTTTCTCGTTTTAATATGCCAAAAGAGGTATCTAAAAATTTTGCAGAAATTCCAGAGATAAATGCACAAAGCAAAATTGAAAATAATCAAATTGTAATTACATTAGACGCAAAAAGACATCTCATATATGAAATATATAAAGACAACATATTAACACAAACAATATCAAACAAAAGTGGTAATGTAACCATTCGCCTTTCCTTTCCAGAAAATGAATGTAAATTAAAAATTGTGGCATCATATGGGCAAAATTGCACAAAACAAGGATTGTTCGACACAAGAATATTCACAAAAACAAAAGAATTTTCACTGCAAAAGACATCAAATTCACAACAACCACCACAAAAGGAGTGGTATATATAATCTATAAATTATTAAAAGCCATAAATTAATAAAAACCATAAATTAAAAAAAACATCAAATTCGATGGCTTTTATTTTCTAAACCTTAAATTTAGAGTTGCAATTTCATCTCTGTTTAAGTAATCTTCAACGCGTTTATTATAATCCTTTTCAAGTTGTTTTTTATTCACGAAAATTCCCATTGAATTTAGGATTGGTTCAACAAATAACAAATCAAGTAAAACTTCTTTGAAACCAATCAATTCAATTGGAAGACGCTGATATTTTTTCTTTTCTCTTCCAACCTTGTTAAGTTTCTTCACATTATCTTTTACCCAGCCATCATGAACATGGCTCAAAATATCCAAAACAGAAAAATTTGGATTATCCTTTAAAAGTTTTCCTATCTCCAACAATTTTTGTTGTCCTTCTTTAGAAAGAGTTTTTTTCGGCTTTTTTCCGCCACCATAAAAAATTATATTCTCAAGTTTTGGCTTAAGTGTTTTATGTTGCAAAATATTTGTTATTGAATTAATAGCATAAAGCATTGACCCCTTAACAGAGAGTTCTGCTTCTTCTTCAGAAAGCCCATTCCAATTCTTAAGAGCACTTTTTATAACAATTTGATACGGAGTTAACATTGCCATAAACCTACCTCTTAAAATTATTGTAATTTTTTTAAGATTTGTCAAGGATTTTGACATAAATAAAATGAGAAAGAGATTCACTAAATCAAAGCTTGCAATAAAAAAAGCAGAGATTAAAATCTCTGCTTCTTTTATTCACAATAAATAGTGTTTCGACAAGCTCTTGTAAGCCATCTCGTCATTGGGGTCCATTGACCCCTTTATTTTGAGTGGACATCATTGGATTTCTCC
>CANQDK010000014.1 GCA_947591785.1 uncultured Clostridia bacterium
GACCTTTTTGTCACAGGTTTATATTCCGTGACAACTGTGCTTTCTCCTGACTCTGAAACAATATTATAAAAACTCATATAAATCTCCTATTTAATCTTGTTTTTGTTAGATTTGATGTTGCAGAAATTGCAATATTTGACCATTCATTTAAAAGCTTCTCTTTGTTGGCCAAAACCCAGTCAACAGCCATCTTTTCATTTTTTCTTGGCAAATTTCCGGCCAATATTTTACCTGTTGCTATCTCAATAGAAATATTAAATTCCGCATATTCGGCATGCACATGGGGTAGAGCATGGTTAGTTTCTTTTGTCCTTATTTCAAACTTTATACCATCGCAATTTCCAACGTATCCTCTGATATCATATATTTCAAATACTTGATAAAGAAAATCTCTTATTTCTTTTGGATATTTCATCAAATCTCCTTTACTTTAAAATTTAAAAGTTTATTTCGATAATATTCATATTGTTTTTGCACCGCTTCATTCTCTGCTGGCAATCCTTTTGACAAATCATTCACAAGCATATCAAACTTGTCCAAAATTTCAACAATTTCTTTTTGTTTTTCAAGTGGCGGTAAAGATATTGTATATTTAGACACCATTGGGGTTGTTAATTGCGGGATGCCGGTTGTAGGAACATCAAATTTAGTTTTTTGTATCAAATATTTTAAATATTTAGCGTTCAGTAATTCTTCATTAGGCAACGCACATATCAATCTGATTATTGGATAAAAAGGTTTATCTCTATATTCACACCAGCCTATTGTGCCTCTTGCAGAAATTGTCACACACGGTTTGTTTATTTTTGCAATATTGGTATAACCATACAAAGCATTTGCACCGATACCATTACTGTAAATTGGGATTTGACACTTTTCGGTTTGTTTTGTTTCGTAATTTTCTTTCGGTAAATCCCCGCCCACCTGCATTTGGCAGACATCCTTCAATTCAAGTGTTACATATCCATACACATATTGCAAAAGCCTAATCAGCCCTGTCTGTCTGTCTGTCTGTCTGTCTGTCTGTCTGTCTGTCTGTAAAGATTGTCGCCGATCTTGGATCAAATGTCAACAATTTTTCACGATAATATTCATATTGTTTTTGTCTTTCTTCAATTTCTGCGGGCAACCCTATGTTCAAATCCGAACAAATTTTATCGAAATTATCCAAAACATTCACAATTCTTTCTTGAATTTCTAATGGTGGAATTGGAATAATGATATTATTTAAAGTTTCTGGAGTTACTTCTATAACTTTAGTCCCGTGTGCTAACTTGGCTTTTTGTTTGGCAAACATTTCCGTATGAAAATAATAAGCTAAAAATTTGGCGTTCTGATTATGCTTAATTATCGCAGTATGCCCGCTAACTGCAACATCTTCGTTGCCAAGCCATGCAACACACTTGCAAACATCTTCGACATTCTCACTTGTAATAGCCATTATAATATCATTTTGTTGCGCCTTTTTAGATTTTTCAAAAGTTTCCTCACTTACAAAATTTAATGTTGAGTTTGTATATATTCCGTAATTAGTGTAAATTTTACCATAATGAATGGCTGGTTTTCCAACATCAACGAAATCCTTTTTTTGAAAATTTCCTCCTCGAATAATTGTTGCAAAATCTGCCAGTTTTTTATATTCAATGTTCAAATCAAAAGTCAATAATTTATCTCTATAAAACTCATATTGCTGTTTTCTTGATGTTAGCTCTGATGTTAGCTCTGATGTTAGCTCTGTGAAATTGTCAAGTATCTTGACAATTTCACATTGCACTTCCATTGGTGGCACAGGTATTTTCAAGTTTTTAAAATCATTGCCTGTTAACTTTGGTATATTTCCATGAATTAGATGTCGAATATTTATCGTTTGTAAATAATGAAAAATAAATCTCAACAAAATGCCGTTTCCAGCCTCAATAACATGCGCGTGATTGTTTACCCAAATTTTACCTTCTGCCCATGTTACAATAGGATTACCTGTTTGATTAATTACGCTTCCGTCTTCGCCTACCAAGACGAAAGTTCCGTCAAAAATAAAATCTGACACATAGTCCTGAATACCATTTGCACCATAATACGGATAAACTCCAGTTTCTCGTGCAGATTTTGTTACCGGCTTTCTCTTGTTGTCTAAAATTTTGCAACATTGAAATAATGGTTTATACTCCACACCGTCAGAACAATACTTTTCAATAAGTTCTTCGATTTTATTCATTATCGCCTCCTTCAATGTCGGCAATAATTTTGTCTATTTCGTCTCTCAAAACTTGTTCATGTGCGACAATTTCTTTGATTTTTGCGTTTAATGCCTTTATATCAATTTTTTCTTTTGTGTCTTCTTTCTCAACATAGGTTGAAACGGACAGGTTATAATCGTTTTCACCAATTTTTGTGTTTTGCACTAAATTCGCGACGTGTTCCACAGATTTTCTTTCGGTAAACAATTTCAAAATGTTATCAACATTTTCGTCCGACAATTTGTTGTTGTTTGTGACTTTAACAAACTCTTTTGAAGCGTCAATAAACAAAACATCGTTGTCGGTTTTTGATTTTTTCAGCACCATAATGCAGGTTGCGATGCTTGTTCCAAAAAACAAGTTGTCTGGCAGTTGAATTATGCAATCAATAAAGTTGTTATCAATCAAATATTTTCTTATTTTTTGTTCCGCACCGCCACGATAGAAAATCCCCGGAAAGCATACAATCGCCGCTGTTCCATTTGTTGCAAGCCAAGAAAGCGAATGCATGATGAACGCCATGTCCGCTTTTGACTTAGGTGCAAGGACGCCAGCAGGTGAAAATCTTGTGTCGTTAATAAGAAGCGGATTGTCATCGCCAACCCATTTTATTGAATATGGCGGATTTGAAACGATGGCTTCAAACGGCTCGTCATCCCAATGCTGCGGAGAAATGAGTGTGTCTTCACAGGCAATATCAAATTTGTCAAAATCAATGTCATGCAAGAACATGTTTATTCGGCAAAGGTTGTAAGTTGTCAGGTTTATTTCTTGACCAAAAAATCCTTGGCGAACCTTGTCTTTTCCAAGCACTTTTGCAAATTTCAACAAAAGTGAGCCCGAGCCACAAGCAGGGTCATAAACTTTGTTGACTTCCGTTTTGCCAACAACTGTAATTTTTGCAAGAAGTTCAGAAACTTCTTGTGGAGTGTAATATTCTCCGCCCGATTTGCCAGCATTTGAAGCATACATGCCCATCAAATATTCATAGGCGTCACCAAAGGCATCGATCGTATTGTCTTGATAGTTGCCTAATTTCATGTCACCAATATCATTCAAAAGTTTTTCGAGTTTTTCATTTCTTTTGGCAACAGTGGAGCCTAGTTTATTGCTGTTTACATCAATGTCATCAAAAAGCCCTTTGAAATCTTCTTCGCTTTCACTTCCCTGTGCAGAATTTTCAATGGCGCGAAAAACTTTTTCCAATGTTTCATTAAGGTCAGGATTGTTGTGCGCATGCTTTCGCACATTGCAAAACAATTGACTTGGTAAAATGAAAAAACCTTTCGAGTTGACCATGTCATTTCGGGCTTCTTCAGCCTCTTTATCACTTAATTTTGAATAGTCAAAATCTGCATTTCCAGCTTCGTGCTCGCCAGCATTTATGTAGTTTGTTATATTTTCCGAAATATAACGATAGAACATAAAACCCAAAACATATTGTTTGAAATCCCAACCGTCAACGCTGCCACGCAAATTATTTGCAATATTCCAAATCGCTTTGTGTAATTCTTCTCTTTCTTGTTCTTTCTTTATGTTTGCCATATTAACTCCTTTAAATTCCAAAATATTCCAGCCACTGCTTATATTTGTCTTGTGCGGACAAGCAGGTATCTATCAAAAATCCGTGTTCGTTGTTCCATTCTCTTAGGCCGCGATAATAGTAGAATTTCAAGTTTTCATCAATGATGAATGGCACAATGTTGTTCGCAAGGCATTCTTTAAACATAATTAGACGGCCAACTCTGCCGTTACCATCTTGAAATGGATGGATTTTTTCAAACTTTTGGTGAAATTCCACAATATCTTCAAGCGATATGTTTTCTTTGTTGTTATATTTTTCAAGCAAGGCTTTCATCTCGCTTGCAACATTTTCAGGTTTGCAAGTCTCTTGTCCACCAACTTCGTTTGGCAGTTTTTTATACGCACCAACATTAAACCAATCTTTTCGACTATCAGAAGTTCCTGTTTTCAAAATGAAGTGAAGTTCCTTTATCAGCGCTTCTGTTAAAGGCTTTTTTGCATTGTCAATAATATAATCAATACATTTGAAGTGGTTACTCGTTTCAATTACATCGTCAATGTTTATCGTTTCATTTGTCACGCCGATCGTGTTAGTCTCAAAAATAAACCTCGTTTGATCTTCTGTAAGCTTACTGCCTTCTATGTGATTGGAGTTGTAGGTCAATTCAATTTGCGTTTTGTGATAAATTCCGCCTTTCAACTTCATGTCTTTTTGTTCTTTCAAAACATTAAGAAGCGGATTGTCGCTAAACTCTTTCCTTTTCGCTCTGTCTGGCTTTAAGGCGTCTGCTGGAATAATCCAAGTCTTACCCATAAGCTGCGCGCCTTTAATTCGGCCGGTGGCACAATAATTTCTCACCGACCTTTCGCTGATATTCCATTTCTTTGCAACTTCACTGACTGATAGAAATCCCATTAAATTTACTCCTAAATGTTTTTAAGTTGTTCATCAGTTGCAATTCCAAATTCTTTTAAAACTTTTTTAATTAACTCTCTTTCAACATGTTTCTCAAGAATTTTCAATGCAACAAAAATTTTTATATCTTTTAATTGATTTATTAAGTAATCAATCGGTTTATCATCATAAAAATTTTTATCTACTGATCTCACATAATAATTTGTAAAACAGGAAAGACTATTTGCAAAATCCATATATTGCACCCATTTTATATTGATTACCCGTATCATTTCTTGACGATCTTTGCCGGACATTGCTTTATTTATCGAAGTTGTTCTAAATTTATAAGTATTTAAATACTTTATCATTTCTAAAGTCTTTTCTACAACTTTTAATACTTTTTCGTTATTATAGTTATTATTCGAATAATACATATTTACCTTCCCGTATAAATTATAGCCAATAACGGCAAAATAAGCAAGCGATTTTAATAAAAAATTGCCGATAACGGCAAAAATTTTAATTTGATCTAAAACATGCTTGCACTTCTTTTGGCAAAATTGCCACTTTTTTGGACATACGTTTAGCAAAAATGCCATTTTTTTGGAGATAAGATTGTATGTTTTTGCCACTTTTTTGGAGATAAGTCTAAAAAAGTGGTTAATTTATTGTTTTTTTACCAATTTTGCTTATCTGCCAAAAAATGTAAATTTGATATCGTTTTTTACACTTTTTGGCACATACCTTTGGCAAAAATTACACTTTTTGGCACATAACGACGAAATGACTACAAATTGTAGTCTCTTCATTATAGCAAACTCGGTTTATGTGTTGTAACCAACTGATATAAATCAGTAAAAATGTTTGGCAGTTGCTATATTCAACGAATCTTTGTAAACTACATTTCTCCACATCAGCCTTTGTGCGTTTTGGGCAGTTTTAGGCAGAATTTGAGCGTTCAAATTGGCTAAATTTGCCTAATTGATGTCAATTGATGTCAACTTTTTGTTTTGGTTTGACAGCAATTCGGTTTTTGATGTGCCTAAAGTCCTTATGTTTACGGCGATTTGTGAGAGTGGGTAAAAATTCTTGCGTTTTAGATCTCCACCCTGATAAGGTAGGGGTCGGTGGTTCGAGTCCACTCAGTCCAACCATTTTAGAATTGTCATATTGCTCTAAAACATGGGCATGTGGCGATTTTATTATTATGTAATATATTTTAAAATATTGTAAAACATTGAAAACTTTAGTGTATAATTGGTGTTTTTGGCATAAACTTCGGCATAAAAGGGTGTAGTGATTTTTGATAATGTGTTCACTATGCAATTTCCTTGACAACTATATCGGAAGTGATTGCCTGCACTTTTCATGAAAAAAGATAAAAATAAAACAAAAAAGCTCTTGACTTTCAAAAATTTTTATCTTATAATCTAACAAAGGAGCAAAAAATGAGATCTCAATTAACTAAAGAAAAATACGAGAACTTTTTAAAAGTTGCACATTATGATGCCGGCGAAGCAGTCCAAAGTGAAAACAATCAAAATTTGAAAACCTGTTCAATAAAAGAATTTTGTCAAGTTCAACACAACAAATTTCATGAAGGTAATCAAACGGGCTGCTGTTTAAATTTTTCAATGTATTTGCTTTTTAAATATGAAGGTTATCTTTTGACTTGCAATGACAATGGTGGGGTTCATTGTGCTTTTCTTTATGAAAAGAATGGGCAGCTGTATGTTTGTGACCCAGCAAAAGCAAAAATTGACAACAATGGAAAAAATTATTTTGATGTGCCACTTCATGAATATTCATTTTCAAACGGAGATAAGCCACAATTATACAGGATTCACAACGGACTTAAACCGGAAGATGACCAGCATAAGTTTATGGAAGTTTTCGCAAATCAAAACGCCCAAATAGTTACAAAAGATCTCAAGTCGATAGACGAGAAAAATTTGCTAACTTTGTTTGACGAAAAGCACAAACACGAATGACTCCGCAGAGACTTGTTGGCAAAATCTTGGCTGACAGAATTTGAAAATGAAATCTATCAGATTGAGTTTGACATTGACAAAGAAAAACAAAAAATATATCAGTTTTTGACGAAAGAAGTTATTAAAGAATTTTTGAAATCAAAAGTTTTCAGCAACACCGACGACATATCAATTCGCAAGTTAATTGTAAACACTTTTATCAAAGAAATTATTTTATATTCAGACAAAATAATCATCACATATCGCTTTACAAATCCGATAGAATATGACAAAATAACTCCAGAAAGCACAAAAGCAATCGAAAAAGAAAGCAAAAGTGCTTTAATTGTAAGTTCGGACAATTCCCAAAATTTTCAACCAGATTAAAATCGCTATATTGCCCTAAAATAAAGGCGTGTAGCGATTTTTCTTATATCAAAAATTTTTTGGATTTTTGCCAATTTTCTATAATCTTACTAACTAAAACTGACTAATTACTAATACAAATGGTGAAAATTGGTGAATAAAAAAAGAGAGTCAATATTGGCTCTCTTAAATAGTGATTTTATTTTCTTTCAGCCTTTGCTTTTGCAATTCTTTCTTCCGCAGCCGCTTTTCTTTCGTTTGCCTGTTCAATTTGTTTTGCTTGTTCTTCACGAACTTTTGCTGTTCTTTCAGCAGGACTCATATGGGCGTCGTCCCAACTCTTTTTAGAATTTTCTTTTGCTCGCTTCAAAGTGTTTTTGCCACGATTTTCTTCAAAGTTTGCTCTGCTTTCAGCCTTTGCTGCGGCAAAGTTTGCTTTGTCAAC
>CANQDK010000015.1 GCA_947591785.1 uncultured Clostridia bacterium
CACCGACCCCCACCTTATCAGGGTGGTGCTCTAACCGACTGAGCTACAAGCCATTATTAAATTTTGCGTGTTTTTTATGGACTTTACACCTGTCCAAAATCGGCTAAATTTTCCTTATCAGGGTGGTGCTCTAACCGACTGAGCTACAAGCCATCGTATTAAATTGTCATGACAAGTTCAAAATCAAACTTGCTTGCAAAGATTTGATTTTAGCGAGGTCATATTGTAATATGTTTTTACGACTTTGACACCTGTCGTTTTTCGGTTAAAAATTCACTTTTTACAACATTCTCGCAATAGGCTGGGGATTCGCCTATTTGCAGAATGCGGTTTTATTATACATTATATTTCTTTTTGTTGTCAAGCATTTCAAAACAAATTTTTCAAAAAAATTAAGTTTTTTATTTTCCTTTTACCCCTGCCCTAATTTATAAATAAAAAGCAACAAATCAGATTGTTGCTTTTATTCTTATTTTTTGCTTACAAAGATTAAACCGAAAGCGTTTGGTCCCCAATGGCAAGCAATGGCAGGATCCAAATTGTCATACACTTTAATTTGTGGCAAGTATTTTTTATCAACCATTGCAATTAAGTCTTCTAGATTTTTCTTATTATAAGTGTAAGAAGCAATAATTTCGTAATTTGGATCGCATTCTAAAGTGTCAAGAGCTTTAGCAATATAGTTCATACTATTTTTTAATCCAACTTTCTTTGCGTGAACAGTCACCTTTCCTTCTTTAAACCCAATAATAGGTTTAATCTTTAAAAAGTTTCCAATAAGCCATTCAATTCTTGCAAGTCGCCCACCACGGAAAAGATATTCCAAAGTTTCTGGGATAGCCATTATTCTGATTCTTGGTATAAGTTCGTTGACACGTTTCTCAATTTCGTCAAGAGAAAGATTTCGACAACGATTTATCTCGTCAACAATCAGTCTCATCCCGCCAACAGCCATTTGACTGTCAAGAACTTTGACATTTTTATTTGTTTCAAACATCTTTTTTATTGTGTCGTGAGTGCTTGAAATCTTTGATGATATTGTCAATATTATTACAGAATCACCCTGTTCAGTCAATTTTGTAACTTCAGATTCAAGTTGTGGTAAGTCTGGCAATGAAGTTTTAGGAAATTTCTTTTGTTTAATCAAGAAATCATAAAATTCATCCATAGACAAATCAACGCCGTCTTTATATTCCTTATCGCCAAGAATAACATTTAGTGGTATCAAAGTGATATCATACTTCTCAGCCTCGTCTTGCTTTATACTGCAACCCGAATCAACAAAAACTTTTAACATCATTACTCCTTTCTGTAAAAAAATTTACAGTTTTAAGATATTATATCCTATCTTTTAAAAGTTTGTCAAACAAAATTAGATTTTTATTTAAGATATTAATAAATAATTGTTTTTAGCACTATTTTTAAGATAAAACAACAAAAATAATTAAAATCTTGACAATTTGTAAATTATATTTCAAATTTAAAATAAAAAATCCAATCTTATGTGATTGGATTCTTAATTTAAGAAATTTTATGCTTTCTTTCCTTTCTTATCCGCTTTTTCTTCTGATTTTGTATTAGTTTTTTTCTCAGCATTTTTTTCGGCTTTCTTTTCAGCCTTTTTTTCAGCTTTCTCTTTAATTTTTTCTTCTTTTTCCTTATTTTTTTCTTTCTTTTCTTGTTCTTTTAAAGTTTTTTTTTCGTTTTTATTCTTTTTTTCATGCAAGAAAATTTTCTCAAAAGCATTTTCTTTTTCTTGTTCTCTAACCTTTTCTACACGAGCTGGAAGTTTCTTTCCAACAACTGGCATATTAACCTTATCTTTACGTTCACGCACCTCAAGTTGATTATATGGAACAGAGATGTTGTTTCTTTTAAATTCATTATAAACATTTTCCATAATGTAGTAATAAACATCCCAATAATCAGAGCCATCACACCAGCAATTTGCAAAGAAGTCAATACTGCTTGCACCTAATGTTTTTAATCTGCAGAATGGTGCTGGATCAAGATAAATGCGTCCATCACTCTTCATTACATCTGTGACAACCTTCTTAACAAGTTCTGTGTCACTTTCATACGCAACAGAGAAAGTGAAATCCACTCTTCTTCTTGGATATGCACCCAAATTTGTTACATTGCCATTCAAAATAGCTGAGTTTGGCATTGTAACTTTTCTGTTGTCAACAGTGATGAGAGTTGTAAACAAGAAATTGATGTTATCAATACATCCTTCAACCCCATTAGCAATGATGTAATCGCCCTTTTTGAACATGTGGCTTGAAATAATGATAATTCCATTTGCAATGTTTGCAATGCAATTTTGCAAAGCCATACCAATAGCCAATATAACAGCACTGCAAGCAGTCAAAAGTCCTGAAATTTCAACACCGATTTGTGCCAATAACATAAGCACAAGAACCAACCACAACACAAACTTTAATATTGTGCAAATAAATTGTTGTGCAATTTTTTCCATTCTTGTTTTGCTTAAAATCTTACGAACAGTCAGCATTAACACCTTTATGACGATAATGCCAATGATAAGAATCGCAAAAAACCAAACGATATTCCATGCATTAGTTTTAAAGAAATTTACAATATCGTTCCAAATTTGTTCCCAATTCATAACTTTTCTCCTTTATGCGAAAATTTTAGAACAATAAAAAAATTTTGTCAAACAATTTCGACAAAATTCTACATTTCTTATAAGATTTTTAATCTTTTTTTGGATTTTTTCGTTTTTTATTTTCTTGCCTGACTCTTCCAATCACAAAATCGCCAATTTCAGTATCTTTTGTCACTGTTGTGCCAGCACATATATATGTTTCATCTGCAACACTAACTGGTGCAACAATATTAACATTACATCCAATAAAGACATTATTTCCAATTTTTGAGCGATGTTTGTTTTTTCCGTCATAATTTGCGAAAACCACCCCGCAACCAACATTGACATTATCTCCAATGTCAGCATCACCAATATAAGAAAGGTGAGCAATTTTTGTTGCGTCTCCAATGGAAGAATTTTTTAGTTCAACAAAAGCACCCACTTTCACATTATTCTTTACCATGCATCCAGCACGCACATTTGCATAGGGCCCAATTTTACAGTTCTGTCCAAACTCACTTTTCTCGACACGTGAATTTTCCACTATGCAACCTTCACCAATAATGGCATCAATCAAAACTGTTCCTGCACGAAGAATACACTTGTCACCAATAAAACTTTCACCTAAAATTTTAACATTATCTTCAATTTCCACATTTTTTCCAAGATGAACTTTGTTTTCAATTTCTTTACTCATATTCTCTTTTATGAATATATAAAAGAAAATGTTTTTATCAAATGTCTATCTTTCGCATTTATTCGACAAAATAGGAAAAATTATTTTTTGCTTCACTTTCTCTCTTATTGTAAAATACATTCTGTAAAAGGAGAAAACTGATATGACAAACAAAAGTGATGTATTAAAAATAATTGCTCAAAAGGCAAAGCATCGTCTTGCTGGCAGAGAACAACCGACATTAGCAAAAATAAAAATTATTTCAAATGAAGATGAAGAATTTAAAAACAAAGTGGAATTTTTGCTCTCGCAAGAAACTTTGGTTACAAATCCTGTCCATTATCTCATTGACGAAAAAATTTTTGCAAAGATGAACGACTCCGAACGCGAACGCTATCTTCTTTCCACCTTAGATAAATATAACTCCTTGCGACATCAAATGGAAAAATCACAAGATGAAACACTTTTTTGCATTTAAATCAAAAAAATAAAAAAACATATTGACAAAATTTCTCCCCAATGTTATACTCAAATTGTAATACATAAGTGTTACAAAGGAGGGAAAATATGAAAATTGAAAATGGAATTTTGATTGAAGTGGAACAAAAGGACATTGCAAAAGATGGTTCTGTTATCGTTCCCGAAGGAGTATGGAAATTTGCTGAAGGAGCTTTCGAGGGTTCTATGAAATCAATAACTTTTCCTGATAGTTTGAAAAAAATTAAATCTTTTGCTTTTTGGAAATGTACTGGTATTGAAGAGATAAGAATCTCTCCAGTTCTTGCAGAAAGAATAAAAAATGACGCAGAATTACAATCAAGACTGCCACATGCAGAAATCAAAGTTGTCAAAGATGAAGAAAAACAACCTAAACAAGCTCCACAGAAGACAGATACTGGCAGAAATATGTAATTAAATTAATTAAATTAAAAACGCCATGATTTTACATGGTGTTTTTTTATTTTGGAAAACAACACACTTCATACTCATCAACACTCTCCAAAGAAAAAAAATAATTTATAATAAAAGCAGGAGTAAAAAGAGAGTAATAAGAATAAAATGAGAAAGAAATTCACTAAATCAAAGCTAGCAATAAAAAAAGCAGGGATATTAAAATCTCTGCTTCTTTTATTCACAATAAATAGTGTTGACAAGCTCTTGTAAGCCATCTCGTCATTGGGGTCCATTGACCCCTTTATTTTGAGTGGACATCATTGGATTTCTCC
>CANQDK010000016.1 GCA_947591785.1 uncultured Clostridia bacterium
ATGAGTTTTTATAATATTGTTTCAGAGTCAGGAGAAAGCACAGTTGTCACGGAATATAAACCTGTGACAAAAAGGTCTGATGCCTATCAAACCGAAGCGGAGCTTGAAAAAGAATTTATCAAATTGCTGACCGAACAAGGCTATGAATATTTGACAATTCGCAGCGAAAGCGACCTTGTGAACAATTTGCGTGCAAAACTCGAAGAGTTAAACAAAATGAAATTCACTGACGCTGAGTGGACAAGGTTTTTCACCGAACAACTTGCCAATCAAAATGAAGGCATTGTTGAAAAAACAAGAAAAATTCAAGAAGAAAGCCGTTTGAATTTCAAACTTGACAATGGGCTCACAAAAAACATAACTCTTATTGATAAAAACAATATTCATGAAAACAAACTCCAAGTGATAAATCAATATGTAAACAATGACGGGCTGCATGATAATAGATATGATGTGACAATTCTGGTAAATGGATTTCCTATGGTTCATATCGAACTTAAACGTCGTGGCGTGCCTATAAGAGAAGCGTTTAATCAAATTGACAGATATCAAAGAGAAAGTTTTTGGGCGCAATCTGGACTTTATGAATATGTGCAAATTTTTGTTATTTCAAATGGAACAAACACAAAATATTATTCCAACAGCACGAGATTTAATCATATTAAAGACGCAAACTCGAACAAAACACAGAAAGAAAAAACCAGCAACAGTTTTGAATTTACATCATTTTGGGCAGACGGGAATAACAAGATAATTCCTGACCTTGTTGATTTTACAAAAACATTTTTCAGTAAGCATACACTTTTGAATATTTTGACAAAATATTGCGTTTTCACTTCCGAAAAAATGCTGCTTGTTATGAGGCCTTATCAAATTGTTGCAACCGAGAGAATTCTCAATCGCATTGAAATAAGTAACAACTATAAAACCTATGGAACAATAAAGGCTGGTGGCTATATTTGGCATACAACAGGAAGCGGAAAGACGCTGACATCTTTTAAAACTGCACAACTTGCAACAAAACTTCCATACATTGACAAGGTTTTATTTGTTGTTGACAGAAAAGATTTGGACTATCAAACAATGAAGGAATATGACCGCTTTCAAAAGGGCGCGGCAAACAGCAACACTTCAACCGCAGTTTTGAAAAGACAGCTTGAAGATCCAAATGCAAGAATTATCATCACAACAATACAAAAACTTGATACTTTTATTAAAAAATACAAAGACCATCCAATTTATAAAGCACGAGTTGTTATTGTTTTTGATGAATGCCACAGATCACAGTTTGGCGATATGCATGTTGCAATAACCAAATCGTTTAAAAAATATCACTTATTTGGCTTTACAGGGACCCCAATTTTTGCTGTCAACGCCGGAAATGGGAAAAATTATAATTTGCAGACAACGGAACAAGCCTTTGGTGATAAACTTCATACATACACCATTGTTGATGCCATAAATGACCGAAATGTTTTGCCATTCCGTGTTGATTATATAAAGACCATGGAAGCCGAGCCTGACATTGATGACAAACAAGTTGCCGACATTGATAGAGAAAATGCATTTTTAGCCCCAAAAAGAATAAGTTTGGTTACAGATTACATCTTGACACACTTCAACCAAAAGACTTATAGAAATGAAAAGAGCTATGCATATAACAGTTTAATCAACATTTCTGAAGTTGCCACAGCTAAAGATAAAAACATGGTGGAAGAAGTAAAACAAAAATTAAGGCTGAGCGGCTTTAATTCTATTTTGTGTGTTTCTTCTGTGAAGGCTGCAAAACTTTATTATAATGAATTCAAAAAGCAAATGGCGGAAAACCCAGCAAAAAAGATTAAAATTGCCACAATTTATAGTTATGCCGCCAACGAAGAATTGGATGACAGTTTGCTTGATGAAGAAAACAGTGAGGACACTTCAAATCTTGACAAATCATCCCGAGATTTCTTAGAAGGTGCAATTAAAGACTATAACAAAACCTTTGGAACAACTTATGATACATCAAGTGAAAAATTCCAAAATTATTACAAAGATATTTCGCTTCGTATGAAGAATAAAGAAATTGACCTTTTAATTGTTGTCAATATGTTCCTTACTGGCTTTGATGCGACCACATTGAACACATTATGGGTGGACAAAAACCTTAAACAACACGGGCTTTTGCAAGCGTTTTCAAGAACTAACAGAATTTTGAACTCCATTAAAACTTTTGGAAATATTGTTTGTTTTAGAAACCTTCAAAAACGTGCCGATGACGCTATTGCTTTATTTGGAGATAAAGAAGCGGGCGGAATTTGTTTGCTGAAGGGCTATAAAGACTATTACAACGGCTATAAAGACGAAAAAGGAATTTACAAAGTTGGCTATGTTGACCTGATTGCAGATCTTCAAAACAAATATCCACTAAGCGAACCACGCATTGTTGGCGAAAAAGCACAAAAAGATTTTATAGGGCTGTTCGGATCTATCTTGCGCATGAGAAACTTGTTGTCGTCGTTTGACGAATTTGCCGGCAACGAAATTTTAAGTGAAGGACAAATGCAAGACTATTTGAGCAGGTATAACGATCTTTACTTAGAGTGGAAAAAACGTCGCGAAGAACACAATAAAGAAGATATAACAGACGACATTGTTTTTGAAGTTGAGTTAATTAAGCAAGTTGAAATCAATATTGATTACATTTTGCTCTTGGTTAAGAAATATCATGATAGCCATTGTGAAGATAAGGAAATTTTAATTTCAATCAACAGAGCAATCGATTCCAGTTTGGAACTTAGGAGCAAAAAAGCTTTGATTGAAACTTTTATTGCCGGCATAAATGATGCTGATGACGTCATGATTGAATGGCGAGAATTTGTTGCTAAAGAAAGAGAAAAAGAACTTGCACAAATCATTGAACAAGAAAATCTTAAGCCAAAAGAAACAAGGAAGTTTGTTGAATATTCTTTCCGTGATGGTGTTATGAAAACGACTGGAACAGATATAGACAAACTTATGCCGCCTATGTCAAGATTTGGCGGCGGCAGAGAGAAAAAGAAGTCTGGGATAATAAAAAGACTGCTGGAATTCTTTGAACGATTTTTGGGTATAGGACAATAAAATACACTATATATAGAAGCCAAAAGCAAAAATATACACAATATATAGTTAAAATCGCTTGACTTTTTTAAATCTTTTATTTATAATTTTGTCTGAATAAAAAAAGATTTCTTGTTGGCGCAAGAAATCAAAGGCAATAGAAACAGATAGAGTGTTTATATTGACAATATTAAGTATAGCTCTTTTTGTGTTTGTTGTCAAGTATTTTGTGCACTTGAACTTTTTTTATTTAATTTTACAAAAGGAGGGAAATGTTATGGCATGTTCTAAATCAGGTTGCCGACACACTTCTAAAAGTGTCGCAACCAAAGCGTCAAGCGTTTTGCGAGATGGAAGAACTAGCAGCAAATCAAAAAGCGTAGCAGGTTCTGCATTAAGTCAAAGAAAGAAATAA